>CAKVEW010000006.1 GCA_934746015.1 uncultured Clostridium sp. | reverse complement strand
CTACTCAATATAGAAATCATCTTTTACTAGCTTCATAACCTTTTTTTACTGTGTCCTTGACATAGGGTCCACTTTAATCAGAGTCTACTCTGATATACCTCTTTTTATATTAGATTTTACTAAATGTATTTTACTAAATTTTTATATATCTTTACACCCTAATAAACTAGAAATTAATTTAGAATATTCTTTAACAATAGAAATATATTTAGGAATATTTTCTTTTGGTGTGTCAGAGTCAAGATAGGATAAACTAATGGCTGCGACAACTTTGTCTGAATAGTCTCTAATTTGGAGCACTTATTATGATACGTTTGTTTCTATTGCTTGCCTTGTTACGACAAAACGTAATAGTATTAGTGCATCTGATAATGGATGGTCTGCAGCCGTATATGCTAACAATAAATTATATGAAGGAAAGGAATATAATCTTCATATAGTTGATAGAGTCGGTGGAGGTGATGCCTTTGCAGCTGGGTTCCTTCATGGTATATTAAGTGGATATAGCATTGAGTATTCACTTGAATTTGCTATTGCAGCAGCAATAAAACATACAATTCCTGGAGATATTAATTATACAACACTTGAAGAAGTGGAAAGTTTAGTAAAAAGTGATGGAGCTGGAAGAGTACAAAGATAAAATAATATATTTTACTGAAAATTTGTTAGAAATATATAAGAAAACAAATGTTACTGAAAATACAATATCAATATATGCTGTAATTGATAGAATGGGTATTTCGATTGCTGATATCCATTTTAATTAATGTATTCTTCAGCCTTTAATTTGTTGAAAACCCCCTGTTAAAAACAGAGGGTTTTTCTATTATTAGTTTTGAATAAAATTTAATATTCAAAATATAATCAAAAAAATAATAAGAATATGATCTCAAAACTTAAATTTTTTATGACATTGTATATTTTTGTTTTGTTTGCTGAATCTTTTGTTCATCTACCTGTTCAGCTGGATACCAACCTTTAGCTTCCATCTTTTTGTAAACTTCATGTTGAAGTTTTAAAGTTTCTGTTAATAATTCACAGAATACTTGATGAACATTTTCAGTAGAAGATTCAATATTGCCATGTAAATATAAATCTGCTGCCCCTTTGGTTAATTGAAGGATGTTTTCAAATAAACCTTTATCATCCATTGTGTATACCTCCCTTTATAATAATGAAAATAGCTTTCCAAATAATTCTTTGTGTTTAGCTTCATACTGAGTAACTAAGGTTTTTAGTTCAGCATCTTGCAGCTTAGTAGCAGTTTCTTTACAAACTGTTTCCATGAATTTTTCATGCCCTAAACCGTCCTCTATATATAATAATTCTTTTGAAGTCATATTATTCACCTCCAATTTTAGTATTACTCAATGATAATAAAATATTCTTTAATATGTTTTTAAATTAATATTGACAACTATAAATAAAAGGAATATTATATATAAAAAGTAAATTCAAAGAAGGGAAGAGTAGATATATACTAAATCTTTAGCGAGTGAAGGAGGGTGAAAGCTTCACGATGAAGTAGTATCGAAGGACATCCTGGAGAAGCTTATCTGAAATAAAGTAGGATAAGACGTGTTCTAGCGTTAATAGATTTGAGATAGTTTTAATATTATTATATTAAGCTAAATTAGGATGGTACCGTGAACTAAGACTTCACTCCTATTTTTGGAGTGAAGGATTTTTTATTTTAGGGACCAATTTTCAGTAGGTATATTCTAATAGCTTTTATAATTATTTAAGACTAATAAGGGTGGTACCGCGAATTATTATTTGCCCCTTAAGCAGACGTGCTTAAGGGGACTTTTTTTATTTAAGGAGATTTATAATGGAAAGAATTATGGTTAATGAAATTAATAATTTTATAGACAAAAAGATAAAAGTAGAAGGATGGGTTTATAGAATAAGAAAGCTTAAAGAAATAACTTTTTTAATTCTTAGAGATAGAAGTGGATTAGTTCAATGTGTTATTGAAAATAAATCTATAAATATAGATAATATTAATCTTGAGTCAGTAGTAAGTGTAGTTGGAGAAGTAAAGATAAGTAAAAATGCTTTAAATCCATTTGAAATATTAATTGAAGAAATTCAAGTTATTAGTGAATCAGAAGAACTCCCAATAGAAATCAATAAAAAGGACTATAATGCTAACTTAGAAACTACTTTAAATAACAGAGCAATAAGCTTAAGGCATGAAAAGGTAAATTCGATTTTTAAAATACAAAATATAATAGTTCAAAGTTTTAGAGAATTTTTAATAGAAAAAGGATTCACTGAAATTTTCACTCCTAAAATAGTTTCGGAAGGAGCAGAAGGGGGAACAGAACTTTTTAAGGTTAATTACTTTGAAAAAACAGCCTACCTAGCTCAAAGTCCTCAATTTTATAAGCAAATGATGGTGGGAGCAGGATTTGAGAGAGTTTTTGAAGTAGCTCATGTTTATAGAGCTGAGGAGCATAATACAAGTAGGCATCTAAATGAGTATGTCAGTATGGATTTAGAATTTGGATTTATAGAAAATGAATATGACATAATGAATTTAGAAGAGGAACTTATAAAATATATACTAAATTCAGTAGAAGAAAAGGGAATAAAATATTTAGAATTATTAAATGCTAAATTACCTAAGATTCAAGGCAATATACCTAAAATAGAATTAAAAGAAGCCATAAAAATAATACAAAATAAGTATAAGAAGAAAGGGTTAGAAGGAGATTTAGATCCTGAAGCAGAAAAACTCATCTGTAAATATGCAAATGAAGAATTAGGTTGCGATTTTATATTTATAACTAATTATCCAAGGGAAAAGAGACCTATGTATACAATGCCTTTAGGAAAAGAAGGAACTAGAAGTTTTGATTTACTATTTAGAGGAGTTGAAATTACATCAGGTGGACAAAGAATTCATAATTACAATATGTTAATAAGTAGTATGAAAGAAAAGGGTCTAAATCCTAAGGAGTATGAAGGATATACAGAAATATTTAAATATGGAATGCCAAAGCATGGAGGATTAGGAATTGGTTTAGAAAGGATTACAGCACAGTTATTAAATTTAAACAATATAAGAGAAGCAACTTTAATTCCAAGGGATAGAACAAGAATAACTCCATAATAAAATTTACAAAGAATATCTATTTTGAATTTAGGATAACCACTTTATTTTAAAAATAGATATTCTTTTTATTAATCCTTTTATTGGAAAAATATGTTACAATAGATATAACTTTTAATATATTATCATTGTAGGCATTTTTCTTGAATAGAATTAATATTAAATATATTTGAAAGAGGTTTTAAGATGAAATCTGATATATATAATTACATAGATAATTTTGAAGAATTAACTAAAGAAAGATTTAATATAATATATAAAATAATTTACGAAAGCACTTTACAAGATATTAATGAAAAACTATGGGCTAAGTTGCCATCATTTTATGTACACGATAAATTTATCCGTCTTATTCCATTTAAAGACCACATTAATATTCAGGCCAAAGCAATTCTGACTCATAAGGAAGAATTATCAGAATATAAGATAACTCCTAAAGGTATGCTACAAATATTTCATAATGATAAGATTCCATATAAATTATTAAAAATAATATTCAAAGAAAGTTTAGAATAAAATACAGTTTGCTATAAAGTATAAATAACATAGTGTGGCGACATGGAGCAAAGCGACGGAGCTCAGCACTATGCTATTTATACATTAGTTTTATTTGCAGAAATCAGTTAGCTTAGTATTATCTTGTACATCTACTAGTGCTTCACCAAATCTTTGGAAGTGGACAACTTCTCTTTGTCTTAAGAAGCCTAATATTTTTTTGATTTCAACATCATCGGTTAAATTCATTAACCATTCATAAGTAGCTCTAGCCTTTTGTTCAGCATCCATATCTTCTGTTAAATCTGCTATTACATCACCTTTACATTGAATGTAAGTTGCACTCCAAGGGTTACCAGTAGCGTCATTATAAAATATCCCTTTACCATGGTCAGCATAATGTCCATCTAATCCAGCAGCATTAATTTCATCAATTGAAGCATTTTCCATTATTTGATGTACCATTGTTCCCATAATTTCAACATGGGCAAGTTCTTCAGTACCTATATCAGTTAGCAAAGCTTTTGCTTTATTAGTAGGCATTGAATATCTTTGATTTAGATATCTTAATGCAGCACTAAGTTCTCCATCTGGACCACCATATTGGGTTACTAGAAGTTTAGCCATTCTTATGTCAGTAGATTTTAAATTAACTGGGTGTTGTAGTGTTTTAACATAATACCACATTAATTTTTACCTCCTTTTATATTTTCCCATGGCCAAGGAGAATTAACCCAGTCATCAGGATTATTGAAATAGGCAGTTCCAAAGTTAGTTAATGGACCATATTCCTTTTCATAATTCCAAATAGTTTTCTTTAGCTCACTAGATACTTTTTCATAGTCATTAATAGCTTCTTCGCAGCAAGGATTAATATCTAAATATAAATTAAGATCTACTAAAAAAAACTGTAGCTTTTGTATTACTTCTAAATATTGATGCCTTTTCATTCTTGACCTCCTATATATTTTTTAACATCACAATAAGGGTTAAATAGATCTTTAAATATGGTTCCAGCAGCAAAAGCATCACTTATAGTAAATAAGTTTCCATAGGGTTGTAAATTAACAAAAGCCTTTCCATAAACATTAGGGCTAAAAACTTTATAGGATTCATAACAATTTTTATCTTTGTTTTCACATACAGTATTACAAAAATCTTTGCCAGGAGTATTTATACAGTCTTTACATTTATCGCAATCATCATCTTTACGATAGTACATAAAAAACATCCTTTCAATTATTAAACTCTAATAATAAACTATGTCAAAATAAGGTATTTGTGATAATAAAATAAGTAGAAGTCAATTAAATTGTAAGATTAGGTTAACAGTATTTTATTTAATAATAATTATTTGATTTTAAAATTCTATGTGATATTATCTTATAGAGAATATGTTTTACAGAAGGTGATTTAATGAATACTGTTAATTATGTAGGATTAACTGGAAAAATAATTACCAGAGAAAATAGAGATTATAATGAAAGCATTAAAGCTTGGAATAGAGCTATAAATAAGCACCCATTAGTTATAGTATATTGCTATAATGAAGAAGATGTTATAAATGCAATAAAGTGGTCTAGAGAAAACTTAAAAGAAATTAGAGTAAGATCAGGTTCACATAGTTATGAAGGATATTCTACTGGTGATGATGTAGTTGTGATAGATGTAAGTAATATTAATTATATCAATATCAATGAAGAAAAAAGATATGTTAAGATAGGTGGAGGTGTAAGAAATAGAGAAGCCTATGAAGCTTTAGGAAAAATAAAGTATCCATTCCCTGGGGGAGGATGTCCAACTGTTGGTGTACCTGGATTAATATTAGGGGGCGGATGGGGCTATTCAGCTAGATACCTTGGATTAGCTTCTGATAGTTTACTAGAAGCTGAAATAATAGATTACAAAGGTGAAAAGTTAATTGTAAATGAAAATGAGAGAGAAGATTTGTTTTGGGCTATAAGGGGTAGTGGTGGATGTAATTTTGGAGTAATAACATCTATGACTTTAAAAATAGAGAAAAAAGAGGATATGGGAAGTTTAATATATATAAATTATCCTAATGCAAATTCAGATACTATATCAAAGGTTATTATGGAACTTCAAAATTTGTATAAAGTATTAGATAGAAGGATGAATTTGAAAACAGCTATATATAATTCTTATGGAAAAGGTATAGGAGTTAAATTAACCGGTTTATTTTATGGAAATTCTATAAAAGCAAAAGAAATATTAAAGCCATTAATAGATATTTCAGAAAATATTGAAGTGAATATTGAATATAAAAGCATTTTAGAATGTAATAGAAGGATTCAAGATGGTCATCCAGATTATGAAAAATATAAATCTACTGGAAGATTCATAAATAGAGATTTAACAAATGAAGAAATTAAAAAAATTATAAAGATAATTAGTAATCCATCAAAGGGCTTTAATTATACAGCAATATCTCTTTATGGAGCAGGTGGAGCAATTTCTGATGTGGACAAGTCATCTACAGCTTATTATTATAGGGATGCTAATTTTATAGTTGGAATACAGTCTGTTTGGGAAGATGATATTTATGCTGAAGTTAATAAAGAGTGGGTAAAAGAAAACTTTAGTATAATTAAAAACATAACTAATGGATCCTTTGTTAATTTTCCATTGGATGAATTAGATAATTTCGAGAAAGAGTATTATGGTGAAAATATAAGCAAATTAAGAGAGATTAAATCTAAATATGATCCTTTAAATGTATTTAATTATCCTCAAGCTATTAGAGGAAAAAGTTAAGGGTTATACTAAAGACATATATATTAAATGGTGATATAATTGATAAAGATTATTGAATGAGGTGATAAATTGATTAATATAGCAGGTAAAGGATGCGAAAGACTTGTTCCTACTGAAGAAAAAAAGCCTTTAGAGGAAATAGAACGTAGCCTTGTTAAAACATATAGAAAGCATATATGGACGAAGTTTGTAAAGGCTGTTAAGGATTATAATCTTGTAGAAGAGGGAGATAAAATCGCTGTAGCTATTTCTGGAGGAAAGGATTCATTGTTAATGGCCAAGTGTTTCCAAGAGTTAAAGAAACATGGCCAAATGAACTTTGAATTAGAGTTTATTGCAATGGATCCAGGATATCATCCACAAATAAAAGAGTTACTTATAGAAAATTGTGATCATTTAGGAATACCAGTACATATATATGAAGGAAAGGTATTTGAAGTTGTTGATAAAATGGCAAGAGATTATCCATGTTACCTTTGTGCAAGAATGAGAAGAGGTTCTTTATATAATAAAGCAAAGGAACTTGGATGTAATAAATTAGCATTAGGACATCATTATAATGATGTTATTGAAACAACTCTTTTAAATGTACTTTATGCTGGTAATTTTAAGACTATGTTACCTAAGCTTAAAGCAGCAAACTTTACTGATATGGAGCTTATAAGACCATTATATTACGTAGAAGAGGAATACATTAAGAGATTTACTAATAATGCTGGGATTTGGCCATTAAATTGTGCTTGCATGGTAGCAGCAGAAAAGATAGGTAATAAGAGATACGAAATTAAAGAACTTATTAAAGAACTTAAGAAGAACTTTGATGGAGTAGATAAATCTATATTTAAGGCTGCTGAAAATGTTAGTTTAGATTCTATTTTAGGTTGGGAAAAGGATGGAATAAAAACTAAATATTTAGAAGTTTATGATGAAGAATAAATAAAGCTATATTATTTATACTAATGGTATAGCGGAGGTGATTTTATGGCTAAAAAAAATCAAGAGGCAAGTTGGGAAAAAAAGAGATATAAGTCTCCTAAAAAAAGTGAAGCTTCTAAAGTACCAGAAGTTAAGTAAATAATATTTTAAAATTAGAGCTACTTGATAAAGTAGCTCTAATTTTAAAAGTTACTTTTTTTATTAAACAATATATGGTATATTTTATATAGAATAAGTTATATTTATGCAAAAGGAGAAATAGCATGGATAAACCAAATTATATATCTATGGATCCTAATATTTTATTAAGTATTGTAAATATGAAGCTTAGAGATTTTTATACTAATCTAGCTTCTTTATGTGAAGATATGGAAGTTAGTGAAGAAGCTCTAAAGGAAATATTTAATAAAATTGGATACAGCTACGACGAAACTATTAATCAGTTTAGATAAATATGTTAGGAGGAGTAAGGATGAAAATTAAAAAAATGGGGAAATTAGCAGTTGCATTAGCAGCAGGAGCAGCTTTAGTAGCAACTTTAATTAATGATAGTAAAGAAAAAGATAGAAAGACCGAAGATATAATTGAAGAAGAACAAAATTAGATTTAAGAGGATTTTGCTATGATTAGGGAAAATGATTATAACAAGAATATTGATTCCCTTAAGATAAAAGATAAAAATGTTTTTGATGGAAATAAGGAGGAATTCTTATTGAGATTTAAGAATTCCTTTATAAATTCTATAAAAGGACTTTTTATTTATGCGAATAGAGAAGAAGACCTAGTAATATTTTACGGGAATAATAAAGAAATTATTGGATATGAAGATAAATTTATTGTATTTAATTTTAATGAAGTGAAAAAATTTATACATAATGATTATATTGATACTTTCATTTATGAATTAAATAATAGTACAGAAGATATAGAAATAAAAGTTATAAACATTTTAGGACAAGAAGTCTGGGTTAGAATCAGTGGCTTTACTAAGAAGGATGATAACGGGAAATTTTTAGAGTTTGAAGGATATATTCATAATATTAGTAATGAAAAGGATTCAAAGATAAAATTAGAATATATTAATGCATATGATGAATTGACTGGATTAAATAATAGAAAAAACTTTAAAGCTATAATAGAAAAGCAATTAAAGGATCATACTTTACTAGAAAGTAGGGGGGCCTTAGTGATAATTGACATAGATAACTTTAAGTTTATAAATGATTCATATGGACATAATTGTGGAGATAAATTTCTTAAAAGTTTTTCAGATGATTTAAAGAAACATTTAAATTTTAATGAATTATTATGTAGATTTGGTGGAGATGAATTTATAATTTTCATTCCCTATATCTCTAATTTTAGTGATATAAAAGAAGTTGTAATGAAGATTACTGATATTTTAAAATCACCATACAATATAAATAATAATGAGATCTTTGCATCTGCAAGTATAGGAGTTGCTGTTTTTCCTGACGATGGAGAAGAATTTGAATTATTACTTAAAAATGCTGATGCGGCTATGTATTTAGCTAAGAGTAACGGTAAAAATAAATGGGAAATGTTTAATAGCAATATTTCAAAAGAAATAAATAGAATTTATTCAATTCAAAGAGGTTTAAGGAATGCATTAAATAATAATGAAATGTTTGTTGTATTTCAACCAAAGGTTAGACTAATGGATAATGAAATTGATGGCTTTGAGGCATTACTTAGGTGGAATAGTTCAGAGATTGGTTTAGTAAGTCCATCTGAATTTATTCCAATAGCAGAAAGTACAAGATTAATTATTCCAATAGGTAAATTTGTGCTAAGGGAAGTATTTATTAAAATAAGGTACTTACTGTCACAAGGCTATGATGATTTTAAAATTGCAGTTAATTTATCAGAAATTCAATTAAGAGAAGGAGATTTACTTGAGTACTTTAATTTATTAATTGAAGAATTTAAAATTTCTCCTAAATATATTGAATTTGAAATTACTGAAAGTATGATAATGAAATCAGTGGATAGAAATATAAATTATCTAATGCAAATAAAAGACTTAGGTGCCTCAATTGCTCTAGACGATTTTGGTACTGGCTACTCTTCATTAAATCATTTAACAAAACTTCCTATTGATGTTTTAAAAATAGATAGAAGTTTTGTAATTGATATGATTGAAAATGATAAAAGTAGATACATAGTAGAAAAAATAATTCAGTTATCTCATAAATTAGGAATTACTGTAGTTGCAGAAGGTGTTGAAGAAAAAGAGCAAGTAGATTATTTAAAAAAGATGGAATGTGATACTGTGCAAGGATATTATTACAGTAAGCCTCAAAATTTTGAAAATGTGATAACTATGTTAAATAAATAAACTAATAATTAAAGAAGATAAAGAAAACACTTCATAATTTGAAAAAAGTTTATAATTACATTAAATAAAAATTTTGTAGCATAAACTTTTTTTCAATATTTTTGAAGTTTTTTTATTTATTTTTAAGGAGGAAATATGAAGAAATCAGTAAATTTAGTATCAGGGAATATAAGTAGCACTTTAATTAAATTATCATTACCTATTTTAGGGACCTCCTTTATACAAATGGCATATAACATGATAGATATGATTTGGGTTGGAAGAATTGGGAGTAATGCAGTTGCAGCCGTTGGAACAGCAGGTTTCTTTACATGGTTTGGAAACTCTTTAGTTTTTATATCTAAGATAGGTGCAGAAATAGGAATATCACAAGCTATAGGGAAAAAAGATATTAAAGAAAGAAATAAATTTATTTATAATAGTTTATTAATTAATATAGCAATAGCTTTAATTTACACAGCGTTTTTAATAGTATTTAGAAAACAATTAGTAGGATTTTTTAAACTAGGAGATTTTGAAATTAATAATATGGCTATTAAGTTTTTAGTTGTTGTTTCTCTAGGTATGATATTTAGTTTTTTAAATCCATTATTTACAGGAATTTTTAATGCATCTGGAAGTAGTAAAATTCCTTTTCTTATTAACACAATAGGATTAATAATTAATATTGTATTTGATCCAATACTTATTTTTGGATTATTTGGATTCCCAGCCCTTGGGGTTGTTGGAGCAGGGATAGCAACAGTAGGGGCACAAGCTATAGTAACCTTTATTTTTGTTATTTCTTTTATTAAAAATGGATATAGTTTGGGATTCAAAAATAGAAAGTACATAGATAAGGTAACTATATTTAAAATATGTAAGCTAGGAGTACCAACAGCACTACAAAATTGTTGTTTTTCATTTTTTGCTATGATAATAGGTAGATTGATTGCTTCTTGGGGGCCGGTAGCAATAGCTGTACAAAAAGTAGGGTCTCAAATAGAAGCAATATCATGGATGACTGCAGAAGGTTTTGGAGCTGCATTAACTGCCTTTGTAGGACAAAATTATGGAGCAAGTAGATGGGATAGAATATTAAAAGGATATAAAGTTACTATGATACTTTCAGCTTGCATAGGAGTGTTTGCTACAATGCTTTTAATATTTGCAGGAAAAAATATATTTTCAATATTTATTCCAGAGGCAGAGGCAATAGAAGCTGGAGGAACTTATCTTAGAATTTTAGGATTCTCACAACTTTTTATGTGTATTGAAATTACTACAGCAGGAGCTTTTAATGGATTAGGTAATACAGTAACTCCTTCTTGGGTAAGCATAATATTAACAGGACTTAGAATACCTATTGGAATGTTTTTAAGTGGTATTGCAACACTAGGTCTTAATGGTATTTGGTGGAGTATTAGTGGTACTAGTATAATTAAAGGTCTAATTTTACTCAATTTGTTTATCTTTATGATTATAATACCAAATAGAAAAAAATTTCTAATGCCTATTGACAAATAAATTCTATAGTAATATCATTTTAATAAATAGAAGATAGATAAGTCCATTGATGAGGGAGAGTAACTATATTGTAAGGTTTAAGAGAGCTGAAGATGGTGAGATTTCAGTACTATAGCAAATAGTGAATGGGCCTCTGAGGAGTGATACGAAATTTTATTAAAGTAGTTGATCCGTAATTCCCACGATATAGGGAATAGGGTATGTTAGTACCTGATAAGAGAGGCTTATTTAAGCAATTTAGGTGGCAACGCGGATAATACCGTCCTATACATTTTGTATAGGGCGTTTTTTTATTTAAATAAATTAAGAGGAGCTGGTAATTATGTTATGAAAGACAGGCGATAGTAAAGTATGAAAATATTATAATAAAAAGGAGAGATATTATGGAAAAAAATATGAATGTTAAAAAAATGATATTAAATGCTATATTAATAGCTATAGGAGCTTTATTACATCAAATTACACCAGCTTTAGGGTTACCAATGCAACCTGATTTTGCAATTGCTATGTTATTTATTATTATATTAATGAATAAAGATTATAAAACTACTTTAATATCTAGCATAATTATGGGTATTATAACTGCTTTAACAACAAAATTCCCAGGAGGACAGTTACCTAATATAATAGATAAGATAATAACTGGACATGTAATTTATTTTATGTTTAAAGCTATGGGAAATAAAGTAAGTGATAATATAAAGATATTATCAGCATTAAGTTTCGGAACTGTAGTTAGTGGACTAGCTTTTTTATCATCCGCTAGTATAATTGTTGGACTTCCAGGTAGCTTCATTACTTTAGTAATGGTAATTGTATTACCTGCAGCTCTAATGAATATTTTTCTTGGATCAATATTATATAAAGCTATAGTAATGGCATTAAAAGCTACAGGATCTTTAGTTAGTAAATAGAAAGTGCCCACTAATATATTTTTATATGATGCTGTCGCAGAATTTAAAAATTAATCTTCGACAGCATCTTTTTATTTTCTTGTAACCTTATATATTTCAGGTGTAGTTTCATCAATAGTTTTAAAGGTATATCCATTATCTTTATAATATTTAATTATAGATGGAAGAGCTTTAGCAGAATTCTTATTTATAAAACCACAATGCATTAAAACAACAACAGTGTCTTCATTTTTACAGGCTTTTTTAATAATATTTTCTGGAGGGGATTTATAATTTGCTCCATCCCCACTGTCTGCATTCCAATCATAAATTTTCAAGTTATTTTTATGCAGAATATCAATTAAGCTTTGTGTTAATTTATAGCTTTTGTTATTACATCCAAATGGGAATCTTAAAATATTATATTTTTCTCCAGTTACATTATATATAACTTCTTGAGATTTTATCATTTCATTTAGAAAGTTACTATTACTGCAATAAAGTTTATCTCTATCATGAGTAAAACTATGTAAACCTATGCTATGACCTTCCTCTTTTATTCTTAATAAAATTGATTCTTGTCCTTTAATCTCAGATCCTATTACAAAAAATGTAGCTAGAACTTCTTCTTTCTTTAAAGTATCTAAAATATCTTTTGTAACTTTTCCGCCTGGACCATCATCAAAGGTGAGATATACAATTTTATCCTTATTTTTCTCAGAGGATGAATCTTCATTTATGTCTATAGCAAAAACCTTCGTTGAAGACAGTAAAAGTGTAAAAATAATAGAAAATATAAATATAGATCTTTTATTTAATTTAATGTCAATCACCTCCCAAAATTGTTTAACACTATTAGTATTTCTAAATATAAATAAAATAAATTGTATATTAATTGGTAAGTATGTGATTTATATCTAAAATTAATGAAATAATATAAATAAGAAGGGATTAAAAAATAAAAAATTAATATAAATAATCAGTAAATAGTATATTGTGCATTTTTTTTAATATATTTTAATAAAAATATGTTAATATGTGGAAGAATATGATAAAATATTCATATTATATGACATTTTAGAAGGTATTGGTGATTATAGTGAATAAAAAGCAACTAATAAATAATTTAGTATTTATTATTTCATTTCTGAGCATATTATTCCTTTCATGGAGATTTAATATTAGTACTATCTCATACTTTTTCATGCTATTTATAATTCTTATATTAACTATGATTTTAGCCTATAAAAATAAAAGATATAAGAAATTATATAATTTGGCTGAAGCCAATAAAAGACGGTATAGGATGGCGATAGAAGCATTAGATGGAGCAATTTGGGAGTGGAGTAGTGATAAAAATAAACTTTTTATATCTCCAAAAGTTAAAACAATGCTTAAGATAGATAGAGATATAAGTGATTTTCAACAATGGTTATCTTTTATTATAGAAGAAGAAAGAGAAGATATAAGGATCTTTATTGAAAATACAATAGAAAAAAGGATATTAGATAATTTTATTTTAGAATATAGTGTAATAGATGCTAAAGGCAATAGATTAATTATTAATGTTCAAGGTAAGGGTAATATAAAGAATGATATTTTTTATTTATCAGGTGTTATTACTGATAATACTGAAAGAAGAAAACTTGATAATATTAATAAAGCAAATGAATATAGAAATAAACTTGCTTTGGAGGGTTCTAAAGATATTGTATTTTGGTGGAATATAACTGAAAATATTATTTCCATAGGCAGTGATATAAAAAAGTATATAAACTTATCTGGTGAAGGTGATATATTAATTCCAAAATCAGTTTGGGAAAGTTACATAATTAATGAAGACATAGAAGAGTATAGAAATAAAATAGATAAGATTATTAATTCTGGGAAAAATGAATTTTTTACTTTAGAATATAGAATTCTAGGGAAAGATAATAAAAATTATTGGATTGAAATTAAAGGAAAGAAAACTATTAAAAAAAATGGAGATATTTTTATTCATGGTGCAATTTCAGAAATAACTAATAGGAAGGAGAAAGAACTAGAAATAAACTATTTAAGTTATTATGATGAAGTAACAGGAATTCCTAATAGAAGGTATTTTATGAGGGAAGCTAGTACATTAATAAAAGAATCATTTAATAAAAATATAGCATTTATTTTTATAGATTTAGATAATTTTAAATATGTAAATGACACATATGGTCATGATTATGGTGATGCATTATTACTTGAATTCTGTAGAATGATTTTAGAAATGAAAATTCAAGATTCTTTTTTAGCTAGGTATGGTGGTGATGAATTTGTACTTGTTAAAAGTAATATTGAAGGAAAAAATGAAATTAAAGTTATATTAGATACTATAATAAAAAAGCTTAGTAATCCACTTATTGTAAAGGAGAGGGAAATTTATTCTACTCTTAGTGTAGGAGTTAGTATTTATCCTTTTGATGGTAAGGATATTGGTATTTTATTAAAAAGAGCTGATATGGCAATGTACTTAGCTAAAATTAATGGGAAAAATAGATATGAGTTTTTTGATTTAAAATTATTGGAAGTTTTAGACAGAGAATTTGAGATAGAAAAAGGATTAAGAATAGCTATTGATAATGAGGAAATAAAATTCCTTTATCAACCGAAGGTTAAAATTGATACAGGAGAAGTAATTGGATTTGAATTACTAGTAAGATGGCACAGTAAAAATATGGGTATAGTTTCTCCTAAAGAATTTATACCTATAGCAGAAAATTCAGGACTTATAATTCCAATAGGGAAGTATATTATAGATGAAAGTTTTAAAAAGTGTAAGGAGATTTCTTTAAGTACTGATAAAAAATTTAAGATGGCTATAAATTTATCAGAAGTTCAAATTAGAGATGATGAAATAGTTGATTATATTGCAAATTCTTTAAGTAAATATAATTTGGATGCTAGCTATATAGAATTAGAAATTACTGAAAGTATTATAATGAAGTCAGCAGAAAAGAATATAAAAACCTTAGAAAAATTAAAGGATTTAGGAGTTACATTAGCTTTAGATGACTTTGGTACAGGATATTCTTCTTTAAGTTATTTAAGGACTTTGCCAATAGATGTTTTGAAAATTGATAAGAGTTTTATAGATGGAATATTAATAGAGGAAAAGAGCGAGTATATTATAAATAGCATAATAGAACTTTCACATTACTTAAATCTTTTAGTAGTAGCAGAAGGAGTAGAAACTAAAGAGCAATTAGGGTACTTGGAAAAAAGTAGCTGTGATATTATACAAGGATATTATTTTAGTAAGCCTATAGAATTTAATGATATTAGTAAAATGATTCTAAATTTAAATTAACCTTTTGCTATATATTTTTCCTAATAACTTTATATAAAAAATTAATCACAAAGTAGATATAAGAATCATATTATGTAAATATATTGTACTTTGGAGGTTAAAATGAAAATTATGATTGATGACCAATATCATAGTGATGAAAATAAAGAATTTACAGTAGATGAAAATGGAAATATTGATTTATTTATCAATATTGGAGAGGATGGAGTAAGCAAGAGTACTTTAGAAGATGGTAATAACATAAATTTTAATGAAAGTAATGATTGTGTAGAAAATGATTTTGCTGAATTGAAGGAAAATGCTAATATTGTAGATGAACATGAGGATGAAGACAATATAAATGCTGGAGCAATAATTGAAGAGGTAGAAGAACCTATACTAAGCAATACAATAAGTAGTGAAAACCCATGGAAAGATGAGGAGTTTTCTAGAAATTATAATAGTATTTATGAAGAAATAGAAAATAATTTAGAAAAAAAATATGCAAATGCAAATGAAATAGTAGAAGTTGATAACTTTGATAAAAAGGTTATATATAGCGAATATGAGGAAAAAAAGGTTAGTGAAGAAAAGGGTAGTATAACAGTATTATCAAAGTTTGAAAGTAAAGAAGGAGTAGAAATTAAAGGGGCAAGAATAAATCTATACCTATTAAATGGAGTTTCTCCTAAGCTTTATGATTCTAAATTCTCTGATGAAGAGGGGAAGGTAGAATTTAATAATTTATCAAATGGATGCTATAGAGTAATTTCAATTGTAGATAGAAGATTTTTTGAAAAACCAGTTTATTATAATTGGAACGAAGTAACAATAGATATAAATAACAAGAAGGATAATGTTTTAGTAGTAAATAGAATAAAGCCAGGATACTATAAAAGATAATATCTAATAACTTAATAAATATATTTATTTTAGAAACTCCGAAAGGAGTTTCTTCCATAATTACGCATTACACAGTATACACTATGAATTATCTATTATTATAAGCTTTATTTTTATGCTTAATTAATTTAAAATAGTATTAGTAATTATAACTATAGAAGATAGCAGAAGGGAAGATACATATGAAGCTTAGAATAAAATATTTTGAAGATGCAACTAGATTAAAAAAAATATCTAAGGGAAATTGGATTGATGTTTATGCAAATAAAGATATGTTTGTTAAAGAAGGTGAAAGAGCAATGATACCACTAGGTTTCGCATTAGAATTACCAAGTGGATGGGAAGGACATCTAGCACCAAGGAGCTCAACTTTTAAGAGCTGGGGAATAATACAAACAAACTCATTGGGAGTGGTAGATGATACTTATATAGGTGATAATGATCAGTGGCATATGCCTGTATTTTGTTTAAAAGGAATGGATATAGAAGCAAAGGGAACATGGATAAAAAAAGGTGATAAAATAGGTCAATTTAGAATAATGGAAGTTATGCCTGAAATAGAATTTGAAGAAGTAGAATCCTTTGGCAATATAGACAGAGGCGGATTTGGAACTACTGGAAGGAGATAAAAAAGAATGGGAGAGCTTAAGCTAAGCTTTCCCATTCTTCATATAGTAATGTAATTTTTTCTTCTAAAGTTTTAATTTCTTTACTAACTCTCTCACTTTCTATTGGATTAGAATAAATTTCTTCAAGGCAAAGTTGTTCTTGAAGCGATAGCAAGTTATCCTCATTTTTAGCTATATCTTCTTCAATTTTTTTGATTTTAACCTTTAAAGCTTTTTCTTCTTTTTCTTGTTCTTTCTTTTTCTTTTTTTCTTCCTTCAATTGAGTCTTAGTTTTACCATTAGCTAATTCTTCAAGAATTTCAAATCTATTTGGATTAATTTTTTTCTCTTGATAATAGCTATAGTTACCTAAAAATTCTTTTACTCCATCTTCGTTTAACTCAAGTATTCTATTAATTACTTTATTTAAGAAATATCTATCATGAGATATAACTAGTAAAGTGCCATCGTAAGTTAATAAAGCATCCTCTAAAGCTTCCCTAGACATTATATCTAAATGGTTAGTAGGTTCATCAAGTAATAAAATATTAAACCTTGAAAGCATTAATTTTAATAAATTTATTCTACACTTTTCTCCACCACTTAAGGTATTAATTACTTTAAAAACATCATCTCCAGTAAACAGGAAGGAAGCAAGAACCCCTCTTAATTTAGAGGTAGTTAGTGTTGGGAATTCATCCCAAACCTCATCTATTATGCTTTTATCTAAATTTAAATCTGATTGTTCTTGATCATAATATCCTAAATTAACATTTGTTCCTAAAATAGTTTTACCACTATCAGATTGAACTTCATTTAATATTATTTTTAGTAGTGTAGTTTTACCACGGCCATTTTCACCTATTAACGCAACTTTTTCACCTCTTTTAAGATCTAAGTTAAGGTTTGAAAATAATTTATTATTACCATAGATTTTAGATAAGTTTTCAACGTGAAGAACGTCATATCCGCTTTTTACTGAAGTCTCAAATTTGATTTTAGAAGCTTCTTTTTCTTTATCTGGAGCATCTATCTTTTCCATTCTTTCTAAAGCCTTTTCTCTACTTTCAGCTGCACGTATACTTTTTTCTCTATTAAAGCTTCTAAATTTTTCAATTATAGCTTCTTGTCTTTTTATTTCACTTTGTTGCAAATTATAAGCCTTTAATTGATTTTCATAATTTTTCTTTCTTTGTTCAAAGAATTTAGTATAAGGAACATTGTAACAATTAACATGACCATTAATTACTTCGAAGGTATTATTAGTTACAGTATCTAAGAAAAATCTATCATGAGAAATTACTAAAACTGTTCCTTTATAGTTTTTTAAATACTCTTCAAGCCATTCAATTGCTTCTAAATCTAAATGGTTAGTGGGCTCATCTAATAAAAGAATATCAGGATTTTTTAATAACAACTTACAAAGAGAAACTCTAGTCTTTTGACCTCCACTTAATGTATGAATAGTTTTATTAAAGTCTTCTTCTAAGAAGCCAAGCCCCTTTAATACTCTTGATATTTCACCTTTATAGGTATATCCGCCTTTATTAGTATAAAGGTCTTGGAGAGTAGTATAATCTTTAATTACTTTTTGATGATAGCTATCATTATTTTCATCATATGGTTCTGCCATTTTTAATTCTAAGGTGTGGAGTCTATTTTCAATATCTAAAAGATCCTTAAATACCAAGTTTAGCTCAGAATATATTGCGTTTTTTAAATCTAAGTCAACATGTTGAGATAAGTAACCTATAGTTTTGTTTCTATCTATAAATATTTCTCCATCATCCTGAGTGATTTCTTTAGATATTATTTTGAATAAGGTAGATTTTCCTTCTCCGTTACCACCTATAATACCAACCTTATCCCCTTCATTTATAGAAAAAGTTACATTTTTTAATACTTCTTGTATTCCGTAACTTTTTGATATATCTTTACAACTTAAAACTACCATTTGTCCTCCTATATTAAAATAAGGTATATATACTTATTTACATAATTTCAAAAATAATAATTTCATTATACTCTATGGCCTTTATCTAAGCAAATATTCAATAATGAAAATGAAAGAATGAAAAAATTAGGGAAGAAAAAAACTCCCTAAGGAGTTTATTTTTCTATGATTTTGAATTCTGGTAAATGATTTTCTATTACTAGGGATGGAGATCCTGAAATTAGTGGTAAAAAGTAATCTAAAGCCTCTTCCTTAATATGATTACCTTTCTCATTAATTAATTCCTTAGGAAAATACTTAACGTTATTAGCAATTTTAGAAGCTTCTATTAAGGTATGTGAAGTCTTATAAGGTGAAATTGAATCTCTTTGAATAGAAACCATATATCCACTATGGCCTTCTAAAGCAAATTTTAATGCTGAATATCCTACCTCAAAGGCTTCTTGTAAATCCATATCTGATGCACAATGAATTGCACATCTTTGTAATATACCAAGTTCTAAAGATTTAACTCTATTTGTTATTCCAGATGATATAATTAAGTTTTTAAGGTAAGCTCCAACTCCGCCTAATTGAGCATGCCCAAAATTATCGTGAGCGTGACTCTTAATTTCTGTAATAAATTGTCCTTCAGAATTCTTAAGACCTTCAGAAACTACTATAAAAACTTTGTTATTTTCTTCAAATCTCTTTCTTACATCTAAAAGGAATTCTTCTATATTAAAGGCAACTTCAGGTAAATATATGAAGTCTGCAATAGGCTTATTATTAAGTCTAGCAATACAAGCAGAAGCAGCTAACCATCCAGTGTCTCTTCCCATTGTTTCTAGTATAAATATACCATTATTTATGTAAACTGAAGAATCTAGATATGTTTCAAGAGCTGTAGTTGCTATAAATTTTGCTGCACTACCAAAACCAGGAGTATGATCTGTATACATTAAATCATTATCAATGGTTTTAGGAATTCCTATAAATTTAATATCTATATTATTTTCTTTAGCATATTTTCCTAGTTTTGCAATAGTATCCATAGAATCATTTCCACCAACATAGAAAAATGCTTTTATTTCATTTGCTTTTAATATATCTAAAAGTTTATCATATTCTTCAGTAGACTCTTCTATATTTTTCATCTTATATCTACAAGAACCAAGCCCAGAAGAAGGTGTATATCTAAATTTGTTAATTTCACTGTCAGAAAAAGAAGATAAGTCTATAATGTTTCCATTTAAAATTCCTTCTATACCATTTAAACCTGCATATACTTTATTAAAGGCTTTGATATCTTTGTTCGCCTGCAATAAACCTACAACACTAGAATTAATTACGGATGTTGGACCACCAGATTGTGCTATTATACAATTTGCCATTAAGTTTCTCTCCTTTATAAAAAACATAATAATATATGCTATTTAAAATATAATATACTCTATTTAATAATATACAACATTTTTTATTTTAATAAAAGTACTTATTTTAAAAAATATACATAAATACTATACTTTATAAATTGGTATAGAATATAATATTTGGAGGTATTATAATAAGATGGAACTAAAAGATGTAATATTAATAGGTATAGCAATGTCTATGGATGCTTTAGGACTAACTGTTAGTCTTGGAATAAATCCATACTTAGTAAAAAGAAATAAAATAAGGTTTATACTATCATTTGCTTTTTTTCAATTTGTTTTTTTATTTTTAGGTGGAATAACTGGTAGATTCTTTGATACATATATAATTTCCATACCCAGTTCAATAGGTGGAATTATAATTTCATTCATAGGTCTTATAATGATAGTTTCAGCATTTAAGAATAGTGATAAAGATGATTCAATACTAATAAAAAAATCTATGTATATTATTTTAGGTATGTCTGTTAGTGTTGATGCTTTAGTAGTAGGATTTACAGCTTTTTATGAAGTAAATCAAATTTTGATATTTGTTGATGCTGTGCTAGTTGGCCTTATTACATTATTTTTATGTACTACGGGATTTTTCCTATGTAGATATGCTAGAAGAGTAGATTTTATATGTAAATATGCAGATATATTAGGTGGATTGATTTTATTAGGTCTTGGACTTGAAATGATATTCTTTTAATTCTCTATCATTTTATATGGTTATAATTTCCTAAAATTTGAAGAAACTAAATATTATATGATGGTGACTTGGAGGAAAAGGAGGTCACAAGGAATATAATATTTAGCTCCTTTTTTATTTAATAACTTGAATAATAGTGATATAATTATATAAAGGTTATAGCGTTAGGAGAATAAAATGATCTGGAAAAATTATTTAAAGGAAAAGGGAATTAGAATCACAGCAGGAAGAATTTCAATTTTAAATATAATTAGTGCTTCAGATAAAGGGCTTTCTGCAGAAAGTATATATACTGAATGTAAAAAGCAAAATAATAACTTAAATTTAAGTACTATATATAGAACATTAGAAATATTAGAAGAAAAAGATGTAATAAAGAAAATAAATATAGATGGCCCTGCAATATATGTGTTAAAAAAGGAGAATCATAAGCATATTTTACAATGTGATATATGTCATAAATGTGTTGAAATTCCATGTCCAATGGAAGAAATAGAAGAAGCTATTAAAGCAAAGGTAGGCTTTAGTTTAACAAAGCATAAGTTAGAGTTAAATGGTATATGTGATGACTGCAAAAAATTTAAATAAGAAATAAGGTGTATTTTCTTTTGATAGAAAATACACCTTATTTTATCTTGAACTAATAAATTTTTCTAGAATTATTACTAGTATTAAAGTAAATACTGATGTAAGAGCAATTGTACCACCTGGAGCACTATTAATATAATAAGATAAACCGAGGCCTACCATAATATCGAATATTCCAAATCCTATAGCGGATAAAAGAGTAGTTTTAAATCCTTTTTTTAGCTGCATAGCTGTAGCAACTGGAACTATCATAATAGATGATATTACTAATATCCCCATAACTCTAATGGACATTGAAATAGTTGCACCAACTAATATTGTGAAAATGTAATTAATAAGCTTAACCTTTATTCCAGAAGTTTTAGCCCCTTCTTCATCAAAAGTTATATATATAAGCTTATTATATAAGAATATTAAAGTGAATAAGCAAATCATACCAACTATTAATATTAAAAGTATATCTTCGGAAGAAACTGTTAGAATACTACCGAACAAGAATGAATTAACTTTAGCAGAAGCTTTACCACTGCTAATTAATACAATGGCTATACCTAAGCTGAAGGTTAGTACTAAAGACATAACCAATTCAGCATATTTTTTATAATATTCTCTTAATAATTCTATAATTATTGCACATAAAGTTGTAAATAAAAAAGCTGTTATTAATGGATTAACACCAATAACTAATCCAATGGCAACTCCAGCAAAGGAGGAGTGAGATAGGGTATCTCCTATCATGGAATATCGCCTAAGTACTAAAAAAAGTCCTATGAAAGGACAAAGAATAGATATCATTAAGCCTGCCATAAAAGCATTTTGCATAAATGGTAATTGAAACATATAATCTAACCTTTCTTAATAATTAATCTTTAAAACTATTTTTTTTTATATTCTTTAAATTCATTAACAGTAAATAATCTTGTACTAGCATTTTCAATTTTAAGAATATGAGTTGAGTTGTTTATTGCTATATCTAGATTATGTTCTATTGATATTATTGTTTTTTTATCTTCTTTATTTAGTTTTCTTAAAATATTATATATTTCTTTTTGGTTATTTTCATCAACACCTGTTGAAGGTTCGTCTAATATAATTATATCAGGATTTCCCATTAAAGCACGGGCAATTAAAACCCTTTGTTGCTGACCGCCAGATAACATTCCTAAAAGTCTGTTTTTAAAATCTAACATATTAACATCTTTAAGAATTGAATCTATATCAATTGAGTTATTTTTTAATGTCTTTTTGTGGCAAGATAAAACCTCTTTAACTGTAATTGGAAATTGAGAGTTAAATGAATCTAATCTTTGAGGAACATATCCTATAGAATTTGAACTAATTTCAATACTTCCAGAGGTTGGTTTTAGTAATCCTAAAATTAATTTTATTAATGTTGTTTTACAACTTCCATTTTCACCTACTATAGATAAATAAATTCCTTGAGGTAGGTTTAAACTAATATCATCAAGTATGTATGGTGGTTTATTTGTATATGAAAAACATAGGTTTTTTATATCAATCATTAAATCATCTCCTAAATATTCTAGACTAATTATATATGATAATGCAAATGATTTGCAATAATTACTTTTTATATGATAATAATATATTAAGTATTATTTACTAAATAATATAATTTGACACATAGAATAAATACATATATTGCTATATAATATGAATAAAACATATAATATAAATAAGAATACAAAAGTGAAGATTTGGAGGATATATAAATGGATTTTTCGAGCTTAGTTTTAATGGAAAAGGATAAGGATACAGGATTTGTAACAAAAGAATTAGGAAGTTTTCAAGTTTCTGAAGGAGCTTTATTTGTAAAAAAATTATTTGTTATAAATGGAGAAGTTAATTTATTGTTTGATACAAATAAAGATGTAGAAGAATGGGAATACTCAGCTATATACGATTTATTTAATTATGAAACTTTTATTAAGGAAGAATTTGAGATAGAAGACGTATTAGATGAATATAATCCAACTTTCTTAATTAAATTTAATTATGTAGATGATTATGAGTTTATGAAAGAAAGAATAACTAAGTGCGTAAGCTTAATAGAATCATCTATGGAAGATGTGTTCAAGGATATTGAAGGAAAAGAAGAAGAATATATTTAGAAAGGAGAGCCTATTTTAGGCGTAGATTATGAGTGATTTAAAGGTGTTGAAAAAAAGAGAAGAAATAGAAGATAAATATAAATGGAAATTAGATAAGATATTTAATAGTGATAGTGAATGGGAGGAAGCTTTTAAAAATCTAAAAGAAGAAGCCCCATCTCTTAAGGATTTTGAAGGTAAATTAAATAATAAAGAAAATATAAAAGCTTTTTTAGATAAGTATGTAGATTTAGGAATTAAGGCTGAAACTGTACATATTTATGCACATTTAAAATGTGATGAAGATACTTCAAATTCTAAATATCAAGCTATGATGAATAAAGTAGATGCATATATGGCTGAATATGCTTCTTATACAGCTTATTTTGTTCCAGAAATACTTAGCCAAGATGAAAGTCTTATAAGAGATATAATAAATAATAATGAAGAACTTAAAACTTATAAGTTCATGTTTGAAGATATCTTAAAAGAAAAACCACATATATTAAGTAAGTCAGAAGAAGAACTTTTAGCTTCAGTTTCTGATTGCTTAGATGCTCCATCATCTATTCATAATATGTTAACTAATGCAGATATGAAGTTTGGTGATATTATAGATGAAGATGGAGAAAAAGTTGAACTTACTGAAGGTAATTATTCTTCATTTATAAAGAGTAAGGACAGAAAGGTTAGAAAAGAAGCTTTTGAAGCTTTATTTGGCAGATATAAGGATTTAGAAAACACTTTTGCAACAACATTAAGTAGTTCAATTAAAAACTTTAATTTCGGTGCAAAAATAAGAAAGTATAATTCAGCTCTTGAATCCTCTCTTAAACCAAATGATATACCAGTTGAAGTATATAAGAATGCAGTTAATACTATTGATGAAAATTTAAAGTCTCTTCATAGATATGTTTCATTAAAGAAAAAATTATTAGGACTTAATGAAATGCATATGTATGACTTATATGTTCCAGTTATTGAAATACCTAAGGAACATATAGAATTTAACAAGGCTGTAGATATGGTTATTGAAGGCTTAAATCCTTTAGGAAATGAATATTTAGATATATTCAAATCTGGAGTTCAAAATGGATGGATAGATATTTATCAAAATAAAGGTAAAAGAGGTGGAGCTTACTCTTGGGGTGGATATAAAACCATGCCATATGTTCTTTTAAATTATAATTATGAATTGAATGATGTTTCAACCTTAGCACATGAAATGGGACATTCAATACATTCTTATTATTCAAGAAAAGAACAACCATATATTTATGCAGGCTATACTTTGTTCTGTGCAGAAGTAGCATCAACTACTAACGAAGCACTATTAATTCATTATTTAATAAATAAAGAAGAAGATAAAAATAAAAAGTTATTTTTAATAAATCAGGAATTAGAACAAATAAGAACTACAGTATTCAGACAATTAATGTTTGCAGAGTTTGAACTTTATACTCATGAGTCTTTAGAAAAGGGAATTCCTTTAACAGCTGAAGATTATAATAAGGCTTGGCATGATCTAAATGTTAAGTATTTTGGTCCAGATATGGTAGTTGACAATGAAATAGATATAGAATGGGCAAGAATACCACATTTCTATTCAGATTTTTATGTTTATCAATATGCAACAGGATATGCAGCAGCTTCTGCTTTTGCAAAAGCAATTCTTGAAGGTAAGGAAGATGCAGTTCCAAAGTACATTAATTTCTTAAAGAGTGGTGGAAGTGATTACCCAATAGAAATTCTAAAGAATGCTGGAGTTGATATGACTACTTCTAAGCCTCTAGAAGCAACAATAGAAAGATTTAATGAATTGCTAGATATGCTAGATAAAGAGATAAACTAATTAAAATGGGGTGTTGTATAAGTAAAATTATACAATAGCCCATTAATATTTTTTGAATGGGGGATGTTAATTGAAGAAGTTTGAAAAGGTATTTTTTAATATTTTAACTAAAGAAATGAAGTTTTTTATGAAGGATTATTATAGTGATTATAATAATGAAAACAAATGGATAGCATTATTAGATATTGACAAAGCTTATGTTGCTGTTGTAATTGCTAGAGATTCTGAAGAAGAGATAATATATAATGAAGTTAAAGAATATTTATCTGGAATATTAAATAAACCATTTATTATTAACTTAATAGTTTTAGCTTCAGGAGATTACATAAGCTATGGAGATAGTTATTACAATAAACTAGTTTTTTCTTTAAAGGAAAGAAAGGTTATTTACTGTAGTGAAGGGTCAAAAGCATTTATACCTGTAATAGATTATATGTTAAAGACTGATAGTAAGAAAACTAAAGGAATAAAAGAATATAAGTTTACTTATAGTATTATGTTAATTAATTTAATTATTTTCTTATTTGAAATAATTAAGTCTAGGAATTTTATAGATATAGACATTTACACTTTAGCAGAGATGGGAGCTAAGATTAATGTCCTTATAAATCATGGTCAGTATTATAGACTTATTACTGCAGCCTTTCTACATGGGGGAATTCTTCATATATTCTTTAATATGAGTGCACTTAATATTATTGGAAGAGAAGTTGAAAATGTGTATGGTGGTAAAAAGTTTTTAATAATATATTTATTATCAGCTTTAGGAGGGAATGTTTTTAGTTATTTATTTAAACCTAATAGCATATCTGTTGGTGCCTCTGGAGCTATTTTTGGACTTTTAGGTGCAATGCTTGTATTTGGAATTAAGGAAAGAAAAAAAATAGGCAAGGGATATGTAAAAAATATTTTAGAAACTATAGGTTTAAATGTAATAATAGGAATTACTATACCCAATATAGATAATTTTGCTCATATGGGAGGGTTACTTATTGGAGCTCTAATATCATTTATTGTGTTTAATAAAAAATCTTTAATAAGTTAATATTCAGTTAACAATAAAAAAGTAAAAAAGGAATATATTAATTTTGGGTTATAATATAATAATAGTGATTTTTATATTTTAGGAGTGATTATTTTGAAAGAAAAACGTAGTAATAATGAATTCATCATTGCAGCAATATTTACAGTAATACTTATTATAACTGCAATTTATGATTTTTTTGCTAGGGATGGAGAAAAACTATTTAGAATAGGGCTCACCTTTGTGACTGTAGTATTAGTCTATTTAACATTTATAAAAACTTTTCTTAAAGGTGCAAGAATAATTTATTATATAAATATGACTTTTATTTTTTTAGCTATGTACTTAGCAAATGTATGGAATTTTTATTCAATACCTAATTATGATAAGTTTTTACATCTTTTATCAGGAGCAATTATAGCTGTTATAGGTTATGGATTATTTATATACTTAACTAATGATATATCAAGAAAAGAAATGAATCCTTTAACTCCAGCAATATTTGTAATTCTTTTTGCAACAGCAGCAGCAGGAGCATGGGAAATTTGGGAGTTTACAACTGATTCATTATTTGGTCTTACAGCCCAAAACAATAGTTTAAATGATACAATGTGGGATATTATATGTGGAACTGTTGTTGGCTTAATAACTGCTATTCCAATTTATATTAATAGCAGAACTAATAAAATAAATATAATCAACAAGATAATTAATGAGATTGAAGAAAATAAATATTAAATTTATAAAAAAGTGATTTGGTAAAATACATTCTACATTTTTTATCTGGAGCTGCTTAGCAGCTCTTTTTTTATAAGAGTTATAATATTTAGTATTTCCAAAAATATATAAAATGCCATATTATTTTAATAAATTAATAAAATTTCAGAATATTTTAAAAAAATATAGTAAAAAATGCTATGTTATTGTATTATATATATATTAGATGAAAAAGAGGTGGCAATGGTGTCAGGAAAAGATTATATTAACAAAGTAATTTATGAAGTAGAAAAAAGAAATAGCGGAGAAAGTGAATTTCTAGATGCAGTTAAGGAGGTACTATATTCTCTTATACCAGTATTTGATAAACATCCTGAATATATTGAAGAAGGAATATTAGAAAGATTAGTAGAACCTGAAAGACAAATATTTTTTAGAGTTCCATGGGTAGATGATTCAGGAAAAGTACAAGTTAATAGAGGCTTTAGAGTACAATTTAATAGTGCAATAGGACCATATAAAGGAGGATTAAGATTCCATCCTTCAGTAAATCAAAGTATAATAAAGTTTTTAGGCTTTGAACAAATCTTCAAAAATTCATTGACAGGACTGCCTATTGGTGGTGGTAAAGGTGGAGCTGATTTTGATCCAAAAGGGAAATCAGATAGAGAAGTAATGAGATTTTGTCAAAGTTTTATGGCAGAATTATGTAAGCATATAGGATTAGATACTGATGTTCCAGCTGGAGATATTGGTGTTGGTGGAAGAGAAATTGGCTATATGTATGGATATTATAAAAAAATCAGAAATGCTAACGATCAAGGCGTTCTAACAGGAAAAGGCTTAACTTATGGTGGAAGCTTAGCAAGGACAGAGGCCACTGGATATGGGTTGGTATACTTTACAGAAGAAATGTTAAATGATAATAATTCAAGTTTTAAAGATAAACAAGTAATTATTTCTGGATCA
Source organism: uncultured Clostridium sp. (assembly GCA_934746015.1). Taxonomy (GTDB): domain Bacteria; phylum Bacillota; class Clostridia; order Clostridiales; family Clostridiaceae; genus Clostridium. The sequence goes on along the minus strand of CAKVEW010000006.1, from coordinate 105,638 downwards.
GGAAATGTTGCAATCTATGCATGTGAGAAAGCTCAAGAGCTAGGTGCAAAGGTAGTAGCTTTAAGTGATTCTAATGGATATATATATGATGAAAATGGAATAAATTTAGAAATAGTTAAGGAAATTAAGGAAGTAAAAAGAGGAAGAATTAAAGAATATTTAGATAAGGTACCTAATGCAAAATATGTAGAAGGATACAAAAATATTTGGAAAGAAAAATGTGATATAGCACTTCCTTGTGCAACACAAGGAGAAATAGATATAGAAGCAGCTAAAACTTTAATAAAAAATGGAGTGCAAGTAGTTTCAGAAGGCGCTAATATGCCAACAAGTTTAGATGCTATAGAAGAATTACAAAGGGCTGGAATTATGTTTGGGCCAGCTAAAGCAGCTAATGCAGGAGGCGTTGCTTGTTCAGCTTTAGAAATGTCACAAAATAGTATGAGATTATCATGGACATTTGAAGAAGTTGACCTAAAGCTTAAGGAAATTATGATTAATATTTATAAAAATTCAAAAAAATCTGCTGAAGAATATGGTGACCCAGGAAATATATTAATGGGAGCTAATATTTCAGGATTTTTAAAAGTTGCAGAAGCAATGATGGCTCAAGGAATAGTATAATAGCGTAAATCTCAAAAATAGCAACCCCTATTTTGAGTTTATATAAGAAGTTCTTTATATTTATTTTAATATTAAGAACTTCTTAATTTTTGTCTTTTAGGAATTTATTACTGATATAAATTTATAATATCTTTATCTATGTAGGATAAAATAATAATAATGAGTAATAAAAAGGACTAAATAATATTAATATAATTTTAAGATTTCTACTCTTGATTTTTTACCCCTATTGGAATATTATTTAATGTGATATCAGAGGGAAATTATAAGTAGAAATATAGGAAAATACCCTTTATTTAAAGGAGTGAATTAAATGAAAGAATTTGTTTTTGCGATAACGGCTGTTTTTCAATTAGTTGTATTTGCAATAATGATGTATTATTTTATACTGGCGTTTTTTGGATTTAAGAGAAAAAATGAAAAGAAAAATTATACACCAACAAAGAAATTTGCAATGATAGTTGCTGCTCATAATGAAGAAGTAGTAATTGGTAAATTAATTGAAAGTATGCTAAATCAAAATTACCCTAGAGAACTTTTTGATATTTTTGTTATTGCTGATAACTGTACAGACAATACTGCAAAAATAGCAAGAAAATATGGAGTGTATGTTTACGAAAGGTTCAATAAAGAACAAAGAGGTAAGGGATATGCTTTAGAGTGGATGTTTGACAAAATCTTTAAGATGAAAAAGCAATATGATGCAATAGCAATTTTTGATGCTGATAATTTAGTTTCAAAAAATTGGTGTAAAGAAATAAATTCAAAGATGCTTGAAGGATATAAAGTTGTACAAGGATACATAGATAGTAAAAATCCAAATGATTCATGGATAGCAGCTTCATATTCTATAGCCTTTTGGACTCAAAATAGAATGTATCAGTTGGCTAGAGCAAACGTTGGATTATCTAATCAAATAGGTGGAACAGGTTTTGCTATTGATACTGATATTTTAAAGAAGTTTGGTTGGGGAGCAACCTGCTTAACTGAAGATTTAGAGTTCAGTTGTAAGTTGATTTTAAACGGAGAAAAAGTTGGTTGGGCTCATGATGCAATTATTTATGATGAAAAACCATTAACATTAAAACAATCTTGGGTACAAAGAAGAAGATGGATGCAAGGTTTTACAGATGTAGCATCGAGATATTTCTTTAAATTACTTAAAAAGGGTATTAAAGAAAGAAAATGGTTTATTTTAGATTGTGCTTTATATGTAATACAACCTTTCTTTACTTTAATGATTGGGATATCAACTATTTTAAGTTTTATCCAAAGTATGACTCCAAGTCATATATTTATTATATCTTACTTAACTGGTGATTTTACATTTAAATTAATAGGCGTAATTCAATTCTTAGTTACACCGTTAATGTTAAAATTAGACAAGAAAATATCACCAGGATTATTTTTAATGCTAATTTTCTATACATCTAATGTATTTGTATTGCCTATATTTGCAAATTACGCAGATAATTATTTGCAAGTATTAATAATAGATGTAGTTTATAATTTAGCCTTTTTATTAGCAACGGCACTATTCTTAGGAAAAAAGAAACTTATAATGTTTTTTAGATTCTTATTATATGGCCTATACACTTTAACTTGGATACCAATAACAGTTGAAGGAATGCTTAGAAAGAATAATAAGGAATGGAATCCAACTAAACATATAAGAAATATAGAAATCTGTGATGTATAATATAAAAGACATAGCGAAAGCTATGTCTTTTATATTATAAATTATTTTAACATTAATTTTATATTAAATCGAACATTAGTTTGACTTTTAAAGAAGAAAGATTTATATTTTTATTTATAGTTTAATTATGATAAAATTAAAAAGATTATAATAAGCATGGATGGTTAAACTAAGCAAAAAGAATTTTATATTAGATAGCAAAAATTATTTTGGAGGTTTGTATGAGTACAGATTTAGTGAAGGGATATGATGTTACAGATTTAACTTCCTTAGAAAAATTAGAACCAGTTAGAGTAAGACCTGGGATGTACATTGGTTCAACAGGAACAAAGGGCTTACATCATTGCATATGGGAGATTTTAGATAACTCTATAGATGAAATTTCTAATGGCTATGGTAACAAGGCCACTATTATAATAAATAAAGATAAAAGTATAACAATAATAGATAATGGAAGAGGAATTCCCACAGGAATTCATCCAACTAAGAAGAAATCTGGAGTAGAAATGGTCTTTACTGAACTTCATACTGGTGGAAAGTTTAATAATAAGAATTATAAAACTTCTGGTGGATTACATGGAGTTGGTGCGGCAGTAGTTAATGCATTATCTTCTTGGCTTGAAGTAGAAGTATATCAAAATGGTAATATATATAAGCAAAGATTTGAATATGCTTATGATAAGGAATTAAAGAAGGAAATGCCTGGTACTCCAGTTACTAAGCTGGAGATTATAGGAAAAAGCAAGGAAACTGGTACAAAGGTAACCTTTATGCCTGATAAAGAAATTTTTTCAAATATTGATTTTAAGGTTGATATAATAGATGAAAGGTTACAAGAGTTAGCCTTTCAAAATAAAGGTATTCACTTAGAATTAATAGATTTAAGAAGAGATGAAGAATTTAAAAAAGAATATTACTCTGAAAGAGGACTTTTAGATTTTATAGAATATTTAAATGAAAGTAAAACTGCTCTTCATCAAATACCTATTTATTTTGAAGGAGAAAAAACAGTAAACAATATTCAAATGTTTGGAGAAGTATGCATTCAATTTACTGATTCAACAACAGAAAATATAGCAAGTTATGTTAATAACATTCCTACAACTGAAGCAGGAACTCACGAAACAGGCTTCAAAACAGGAATGACAAGAGCATTTAAAGAAGGTGCTAAAAAGCTTGGCCTATTAAAAGAAAAGGATAAGGAATTTGAAGGTGATGACTTAAGAGAAGGTATGACTGCTATAGTAAGAATAAAAATCACTAATCCTATGTTTGAAGGGCAAACTAAAACTAAGCTTGGATCTGCTGAAGCATATACTATGATGAATGACTTAACTTATACTAAGTTTAGTGAATGGATAGAAGATAATAAAGAAATTGCTAGTATGATAATAAATAATGCTCTTCAAGCTGCTCAAAGAAGAGAAAAAATTAAGAAAATTAATGAAGCAGAAAAGAAAAAGGTAGGAAAAGGAGCAGCACCTCTTGCTGGAAAAGTTGCAGTTTGTACATTGAAGGATAATACAGTTAATGAATTTATTGTAGTTGAGGGAGATTCAGCTGGTGGGTCTGCAAAACAAGCAAGAGATAGAAGATTCCAAACTATTATGCCATCAAAAGGTAAAATAATGAATACAGAAAAGCAAAAGCTTGAAAATGTATTAGCTTCTGAGGAATTAAAAATATTTAATACTGCATTAGGGACAGGTACTTTAGATAATTATAAGGAAGAAGACTTAAAATACGATAAAATTATAATTATGAGTGATGCAGATGTTGATGGATATCATATTAGAACTTTATGGATGACTTATGTTTATAGGTATATGAGACCATTAATTTCAAATGGACATCTTTATTTGGCTCAGCCACCTTTATATAAAGTTTATAAAAATGTTAAGGGTAAAGAAGTTCATAAGTATGCATATAGTGATGAAGAACTTGAAAATGTTAAAAAAGAAATTGGAAAAGGTGCACTTATACAAAGGTATAAAGGGCTTGGTGAAATGAACCCTGACCAATTATGGGAAACTACATTAAATCCAGAAACTAGAACACTTCTTCAAGTTACTATAGAAGATGCAGCAAAAGCAGAAAAGATGGTTTCATTATTAATGGGTGATATAGTTGAACCTAGAAAAGCATACATTTATAAGTATGGAGAATTTTAGTAATAGAATGGAGAAGAAATATGGCGAAGAAAGTTAATGAAATACCTAGGGATAATAATATAACTCCTATTCTTTTAGAAGAAGCTATGCCTGATAACTTTTTGCCTTATGCTATTGAAGTTGCAAAGGATAGAGCTTTACCTGATGTTAGAGATGGACTTAAACCAGTTCATAGAAGAATATTATATGGAGCTTATCAATTAAAGGCTTTTCCAGATAAACCTTATTATAAATCTGCAAGAATAGTTGGAGATATACTAGGTAAGTATCATCCTCATGGAGATACTTCGGTTTATGATGCAATGGTTATTATGGCACAAAACTTTTCTACGAAAGAAATTTTAATTGATGGTCATGGTAACTGGGGATCTATGGATGGTGATGGAGCTGCTGCTATGAGATATACAGAAGCAAGACTTGCACCAATAGCTATGGAAATGTTAAGAGATATAGATAAAAATACTGTGGATATGGTACCAAACTATTCTGATAGTGAATTAGAGCCAAAGGTATTACCAAGTAGATATCCTAACCTTTTAGTTAATGGTACTTTTGGAATAGCGGTAGGACTTGCAACTAATATACCTCCACATAACTTAGAAGAAGTTGCTGAAGGAGTTTTAGCATACATAGAGAATAATGAAATAACTACTAAAGAGTTAATGAATTATGTAAAAGGACCAGATTTGCCTACAGGTGGAATACTTATTGGGGAAAAATCTCTTTTATCAGCTTATGAAACTGGAGAGGGAAAAGTAACTTTAAGAGCAAAAACTGCTATTGAAAAACTTGATAATGGAAGACTTGGAATAGTAATTACTGAGTTCCCATTTAGAAGAAATAAGGCAAGACTTTTACAAACTATATCAGAAATGACTGGAGATAAAAGGCATGCTAAGGCTTTAGAGTCTATAACTGATATAAGGGATGAATCAGATAGAAGTGGTGTAAGAGCTGTTATAGAATTTAGAAAATCAGCAGATGAGGAATCTGTTGATAAAGTATTAAAGTATTTATATAAAAGAACTGATCTTCAATGTAACTTAAGTTTTAATATGGTAGCTTTAGCAAATGGCAAGCCTCAAACTATGGGACTTAAAACTATAATAATGCATTATGTTAATCATCAAAAAGAAATAGTTACTAGAAGAACAAGACGAGAATTAGAAATTGCAGAAAAAAGATTTCATATAGTTGAAGGTTTTATTAAAGCTATTGATGTCTTAGATGAGATTATTAAGACTATAAGAGAGTCTAAGTCTAAAAAGGATGCAGGAATTAACTTAATAAATAATTTTGGATTTACAGAGTTACAATCAGAAGCAATACTAGAATTAATGTTATATAGATTAACAGGCCTTGAAATAAAGGTATTCCAAAAAGAGTATGCTGAACTTGAAAAAACAATTAAAAAGCTTAAGAAGATTCTATCTGAAGAAAAGGAATTATTAAAGGTAGTTAAAAGTGAACTAAATGAAGTTGTAGAAAAGTATAGATCTCCAAGAAAAACAAAAATAATAAAAGATGATAGTGAAGCTAAGATAGATGTTGAAGAACTTATTATAGTTGAAGATGTAATGATAACTTTATCAAAGGATGGCTTCATTAAGAGAGTTCCATTAAAAACATATAATAGGTTAAATGCAAAACCTGAAGATATAGAATATAGAGAAGGTGATGAATTAAAGTTCTTATTTAATTCTAATACTACAGAAAATATAGTATTATTCACCAACAAAGGTAATATGTATCAAACAAAGGGTATAAATATTACAGAAGCAAAGTGGAAAGATAAAGGTGAAAGAATAGATAGTATTATAAAATCACTTAGTTTAGATGAAGAAAATATAATATATGCTACATCATTAGCCAGCTTTATGCCTAATAGATATATTCAATTTATTACATCAAAGGGAGGAATTAAGAGAAGTTCTCTAGATAAGTTCCAAACTAATTACTCTAAACTTCAAGCTTTAAAATTAAAAGATACTGAAGAAGTGATAAGTATAATTATATTAGATGAAGATGAAAGAAAAGAGTTTGTTAAATTTGAAACTAAAGAAGGATTAAGTTTTAGTCTTCAAATACCTAACATTGAAGATTCTCCAAGAAATATATTACCTACATCGATGTTTAATTTATCTTCTAAAGATGAAATTGTGAAAGTAGATTATATAGAAACAATGGAATATTTAGAATTTAATATAGGCATAACTTCAAAAGGTAATATAAAAGCCTTTAATACAATAAAAAAGAACGATGATTTAAAAGTTAATACAAATTCTTTAAGTGATATATTATTATTTACTAATATGGCTAAGGTCTTTAAAGTCCCTGCATTTATATTATCAGGAGTAGATAAGGGAGAAATTCCTTTAAATAAAATAATTGATAACCTAGAAAAAGGTGAAAAAATTATAAAGTTAATGTCAATTAATTCTTATAATGAAAATGAATTTATATATTTCTTTACTAAGAGAGGTATGGTAAAGAAAACTGCTCTTAAAGAATTTGAAGGAAGTTATTTATTACAAGTTTCTTATAAATTTAAATATGATAATGATGAATTAATATCTATAGAGAAATATAATGAAAATGATGTTGAAATGATAATAATAACTAAAAAAGGAATGGGAATTAAATTTTTATCAAATAATATTAATCCAATGGGGAAAATTGCTTCTGGTGTTACTGGTATTAGTTTAAAAGAAGGCGATGAAGTTATTTATGGAAGGCTAATTGGAAATTCTAATGATAATTCTATACCAGAATTAGCAATTACATCTAATGATACAATAACTCTAATTAGCAAGAATAAAGATAAAAAAGAAGTTTCTTTAGATGAAATTAAGCTTCAAAATAGAGCAGGTAAGGGTAGTAGTATAATGACAATAGTTCTAGATGATGAAATTAAAGATATAGTGTAATGAAAATAAATTTTTGGGAGGTAATTTAAATGAAAGTTGCTGTTTTATTAGCAAATGGTTTTGAAACATTAGAAGGATTAACAGTAGTTGATATTTTAAGAAGAGGAGAAGTAGAATGTAATACTTTTGCATTAGAAGGCAATGAAGTTACTACATCTCATAATATTAAGCTTAAAGCAGATAAGAATATTATGGATGGAGAAATTGAATCTTATGATTTTTTAGTATTACCAGGAGGTATGCCAGGGTCTACTAATTTAAGGGATAATAAAAGAGTTATTGAATTAGTTAAAGAATTCAATAAAAATAATAAATGGCTTTGTGCTATTTGTGCTGGACCAATTGTTTTAGGAAAGGCAGGATTAACAGAAGGGAAAAATATAACTTGTTATCCTGGCTTTGAAGAAGAGTTAGGAAATTGTAATTATAAAAATGAGTTAGTAGTTGTAGATGGTAATATTATTACAGGAAGAGGTCCAGCTGCTTCAATTCCTTTTGCATTTGAAATATTATCTAAGATTTCAGAAGAAAAAGCTGATAAAGTTAAAAAGGCAATGTTATTTAAATAATAGGTGTAATATGAAAGAAAATTGGATATTAGTAAATAAAAAGGAGAGCTTTTTAAAGCTCTCTGAATTTTTAGATGAAAATCCCTTAGTTCTAAGATTATTAGCTAATAGGGGAATTGATGATATAAATTTAGCTAAAAGATTTTTAAAAGGAACAGTAGAAGACCTTTATGATGGATATCTTATGAAGGATATGAAAAAGGGTGTAAGTATTATAAAAAAAGCAATTTTAAATAATAAGAAAATAATTATTTATGGAGATTATGATTGCGATGGCGTAAACAGTACAACTATTTTATATAAAGCATTAAAAGCTGTTGGAGCCAATTATAGTTATTATATTCCTAATAGAGAAGAAGAAGGCTATGGAATGCATAGTGGCAGAATAAAAAAACTAAGTGAAGAAGGTTATGAAGTTGTATTAACCTGTGATAATGGTATTTCTGCCTTTGAACAAGTGGAACTTGCTAAAAGTCTTGGCATGGAAGTTGTAATTACTGATCATCATGATATTCCTCTTAAAGAAGATGAAGAGGGAATATTAAAAGAAGAAGCACCTAAGGCTGATGCTGTTATAAATCCTAAGCAAAAGGACTGTAAATACCCTTTTAAAATGCTATGTGGAGCTGGAATAGCATTAAAATTTTCTAAGTGCTTATTTGATGAGTTTAATATAGATAATGAAAAATTTCTAGATTTGTTTCAATTTGCAGCCATTGCTACAGTATGCGATGTAGTAGATTTAGTGGATGAGAATAGAATAATAGTAAAAAAAGGCTTAGATTTATTAAATAATAGCCAAAATTATGGAATTCAAGAGCTTAAGAAGGCTACTTTACTAGATAATAAAAAAATTGAAGAATATCATTTAGGTTTTGTTGTAGGACCATGTATTAATGCTACTGGAAGACTAGAAACAGCAGATCTATCAGTAGAACTATTAATTACAGAGGACAGAGAAAGAGCTAAAATTTTAGCAAATCAGCTAAGTGAACTAAATACAATAAGGCAAGATTTAACAAAGGAAAGCACTGAAAGAATAATAAATAGGATAGAAGCAGAAAAAAATAAATCTGATAAAGTTATAGTAGTATATGATGAAAATGTTCATGAAAGTATTGCTGGGATAGTAGCAGGAAGAATTAAAGAAAAGTACAATATGCCTTGCATAGTTCTAACTAAAGGTAAAGAAATGCCAAAGGGGTCAGCAAGATCAATAGAAGGCTATAATATAACAAAAGAACTTAACAAGTGCTCCTATCTAATAGAAAAATTCGGAGGTCATCCTATGGCTGCTGGATTATCAATAAAAGAAGAAAATATAGAAGCGTTAAGAAGAAAATTAAACGAAAATTGTACACTAACAGAGGAAGATCTGATTCCAATTGTAAAAATAGATTTGCCATTAAACTTAAATTATTTAGATGAAGAGCTAATATATACAATTGAAACTTTAAGGCCTTTTGGAAAAGGAAATCCTAGCCCTTTATTTGCTGTTAAAGATCTTTTAATAGAGAGAATGTGGTTATTAGGGAAAAAAAAGAACTTTCTAAAACTTAGATTTAGGTTTGAGTCAAATGGAAGGTTTCTATATATAGATGGAATTAGTTTTGACAAATTTGAAAGTTTTAAAGAGGATGTGATCCATAAGTATGGTAGTGAAAAATTTGATGAAGCTTGTAATACCAGTTATTTGAACTTAAAAGCTGATCTTATTTATTATCCTAATATAAATGAGTTTAATGGGAATAGAAATATTCAACTTAATATTAAAAACATAAGAATTAACTAGAGATCTATCCAGAGTATAATCTTTCTGTAATTCTTTGAGTGTAAAAATAAGAGTTGTCTTAAAATCAAGATTTTAAGACAACTCCATTTATAAATTTAATGGTCTACAATTAAAGACTATTTTATAGTGTTTTCATATTGTTCAACCATTCTTTTAACCATTTCTCCTCCAACACTTCCGCATTGTTTTGAAGAAAGGTCTCCATTGTAGTCACTAAAAGGAACTCCCATTTCATTAGCTACTTCATTTTTGAATTTAGCTAATCCATTTTTAGCTTCTGGTACTAACTTAGTTGCCATAATATTTACACCTCCTTTTCATCTTTGTAATTATAGCTTGTGTAAATTTTAGATAAATATTATATGTAAGTAAAGGAAATTGGACATAATAGTGGTAGGAAGATAATGCTAGTAATTTTTTTAGAAAATTTAAAGATAACATTAAATAAAAAATGATTATATGATATATTGATATAGTATTTATATTTTAAAGGAGTGTTTCTATGAGCAAATATAAAATAATTATGACCGGTGGAGGAACAGCAGGACATGTAACTCCTAACTTAGCTTTAGTTCCAGGACTAAAGAAAAGAGGTTTTGAAATAAAGTATATTGGAAGTAAAGATGGTATAGAAAAAGAAATAATTAGAGATGCAAAAATACCTTATTATGAAATATCATCTGGAAAATTAAGAAGATATTTTGATTTTAAGAATTTTTCTGATCCTTTTAAAGTTATGAAAGGTGTACTAGAAGCTAACAAAATATTAAAAAGAGAAAAGCCAAATGTAATATTTTCTAAGGGAGGATTTGTTGCAGTACCAGTGGTTATTGCAGCATCTATGAAAAAGATACCTGTGGTTTCTCATGAATCAGATTTAACTCCTGGACTGGCAAATAAATTATCTGCTCCTTTCTGTACTAAACTTTGTGTTACTTTCAGAGAAAGTTTAAATTATATAAAAGATAATAAAGGAGTGCTAACTGGGACTCCTATTAGAGAAGAAATATTAAATGGAAGTAAAGAAAAAGGAAGAGAAATATGTGGATTTAAAGATAATAAAGAAGTTTTACTTGTTATTGGAGGAAGCTTAGGAGCTAAAAGTATTAATGAAGCAGTTAGAAATAATTTAGATGAGATATTAAAAAACTATAATATAATTCATATATGTGGAAAAAATAATTTGGATAAAAATTTGAATGGGAAAAGTGGTTATCTTCAGTTTGAATATGTTAAGGAAGAGTTACCACATTTACTAAAGTTAGCTGATTATGTTATTTCTAGAGCTGGTGCAAATGTTATTTTTGAATTATTAGCATTAAATAAACCAACTTTGTTAATACCTTTATCTAAGAAGATAAGCAGAGGAGATCAAATTTTAAATGCAAATTCCTTTGAAAAAGAAGGTTATTCTATTGTTTTAGATGAGGATGAGATGATAGAAGATGATAAAAAAATAATTTTAAAACTAAAAGAGCTTAAAAATAAGAAAAATAGTTTGGTTGAAAATATGAAGAAAAGTGGTATAAATAACGGAGTTGAAGCAATTTTAGAGGTAATAGTTAACAGTATAAGGTTATCTAAATAAAATAAGATATTTTTACTCAAAAGGATAATATTGTTCCAATATGGGACATAGAAAACTTGCAAAAAAAAAATAGTGTTATATAATAAAATAGTAAGTGTAAAAATAGGTAATATATATCCAAGGAGTGACTTTTTAGTCAGAGGATGAGGTGATGTATTAATGAAAAAAATTTCTATTATCTATTGGAGTAATGGAGGAAATGTTGAAGTTCTTGCAAATTCAATTGCCGAAGGCGCTGAAAATAAAAATTCAGAAGTAATCATAAAACATGTTTGTGATGCAACAATTGAAGATGTAAATGAAGCAGATGCAGTTGCTTTTGGAAGCCCTTCAATGGATAACAATAAAATTGAACAACAGGAGATGGAGCCTTTCATAAACCAATTTAAATTACTACCTAATAAACAAAAGAAAGTAGTATTATTTGGATCATATGGATGGGATGATGGAAAGTTCATGGTTGATTGGATTCAACGAATGAAGGATTACGACTTTAATGTTGTAGGAAGCATCGCCGTTAAAGAATCACCAAGTGAAGAAGATTTAAAAGAAGCTAAAAAACTTGGAGAAGAATTAACAAAAGAAATTCTTTAAGAGGATACTGACTTTTAAGAAGTACTTATATAGGGGTTAAGTGCTTAAGACTTCGATTGAAGAATATAAATTTTTATTACTAAATAATTCATTCTTAAATTTTAAATACAGTTTTAAATATCTGTATTTGAGTACTATTATATTTATATATAAGGAAGAGAGGTCGAACATAATGAGAAAAATGAAAACTATGGATGGTAATACAGCTGCCGCTCATATATCTTATGCTTTTACAGAAGTAGCTGCTATATTCCCAATCACACCATCTTCACCAATGGCTGAACACGTTGATGAGTGGGCAGCACAAGGAAGAAAGAACATATTTGGACAACCTGTTAAGGTTATGGAAATGCAATCAGAAGCAGGTGCTGCTGGTGCAGTTCATGGATCTTTACAAGCAGGTGCGTTAACAACAACATACACAGCATCTCAAGGTTTATTATTAATGATACCAAATATGTACAAAATTGCAGGGGAAATGCTTCCAACAGTATTCCATATATCAGCAAGAGCTTTAGCGACATCTTCATTAAGTATATTTGGAGATCATCAAGATGTTATGGCTGCAAGACAAACTGGTTTTGCAATGCTTGCAGAAGGATCAGTACAAGAAGTTATGGATTTATCTGCAGTTGCACACTTAACTTCAATTAAAACTAGAATTCCTTTCATGAATTTCTTTGATGGATTTAGAACATCACATGAAATTCAAAAGATAGAAGTTTTAGAATATGATGAATTAGCTCATTTAGTAGATTATGATGCTTTAAATGGATTTAGAAAGAGAGCTTTAAATCCTAATAGTCCAGTTACTAGAGGTACAGCTCAAAATCCAGATATTTATTTCCAAACTAGAGAATCTGTAAATAGATTCTATGATGATATTCCAGAAGTAGTAGAAAGCTACATGGCTGAAATAACTAAGCTAACAGGAAGAGAATATCACTGCTTCGATTACTATGGAGCACCAGATGCTGATAGAATAATTATTTCTATGGGATCATCAACTGACGTTATTGAAGAAACAGTTGATTATTTAAATGCAAGAGGAGAAAAAGTTGGTGTAGTTAAAGTAAGACTATTTAGACCATTCTCTGCAGAAAGATTATTTAAGGTTATACCAGCTACAGTTAAATCTATAGCTGTTTTAGATAGAACAAAAGAACCAGGTTCAATAGGTGAACCATTATACCTAGATGTTAAGAGTGCATTCTATGGAAGAGAAAATGCTCCAGTTATAGTTGGAGGAAGATATGGATTAGGTTCTAAGGATCCAAACCCATCAGATATAGGTGCAGTATTTGCTAACCTTACTAAGGAAACTCCTAAGGATGGATTCACAATTTCTATAGTTGATGATGTAACTAATACTTCATTAGAAAAACTAGAAGATATTGATGCATCTACAGAAGGAACAAAAGCATGTAAGTTCTGGGGATTAGGATCAGATGGTACTGTTGGTGCTAACAAGAGTGCTATTAAGATTATCGGAGACCATACAGACATGTACGCTCAAGGATACTTTGCATATGACTCTAAGAAGTCAGGTGGTATAACTGTATCACACTTAAGATTTGGTAAGAAGCCAATTAAGTCACCATATTTAGTAGATAAGGCTGATTTTATTGCATGTCATAATCAAGCATATGTATATAAATATGATGTATTAGAAGGATTAAAGAAAAATGGTAAATTCTTATTAAATACAATCTGGACTCCAGAAGAAGTTAATGAAAAATTACCTGCTTCAATGAAGAGATATATTGCTGAAAACAATATTGAATTCTATACATTAAATGCTGTTAAGATAGCACAAGAAATTGGACTTGGTGGAAGAATCAACATGATAATGCAAGCTGCATTCTTTAAGATTGCTAACATTATACCAGTTGAAGATGCTGTTAAGTACTTAAAAGATGCTGTTGTAACTTCATACGGTAAAAAAGGTGAAAAAGTTGTTAATATGAACTTTGCTGCTATAGATAAAGGTGTTGAATCTATAGTTAGAGTAGATGTTCCAGCTGACTGGAAAGATGCTAAGGATGAAGTTAAAGAAGATAAGGGTAATATCCCAGCATTTATTAAGAATATAGTAGAACCTATCAATGCTCAAAAAGGATTTGATCTTCCTGTATCAGCATTTGAAGGAATGGAAGATGGTACATTTATACCTGGTACTGCTGCTTATGAAAAGAGAGGTATCGCAATTAATGTTCCAGAATGGCAACAAGATAAATGTATTCAATGTAACCAATGTGCATATGTTTGTCCACACGCAGTTATAAGACCATTCTTATTAAATGAAGATGAAAAGACAAATGCACCAGAAACAATGAAGATAGTACCTGCAAAGGCATTAAGAACAGAAGAACCAACATTCTATACAATTGGAGTTACTCCATTAGATTGTACAGGCTGTGGAAACTGTGCTCAAGTATGTCCAGCACCAGGTAAGGCTTTAATAATGAAACCAATTGATACTCAAGAAGAGCAAATTGAAGCATGGGATTATGCTATTAAAGATGTTACGCCTAAGAAGAACCCTATGAATAAGAATACTGTTAAGGGTAGCCAATTTGAACAACCATTATTCGAATTCTCAGGAGCTTGTGCAGGTTGTGGAGAAACTCCATACGCTAAGCTTGTAACTCAATTATTTGGAGATAGAATGATGATAGCTAATGCTACTGGATGTTCTTCAATTTGGGGAGGTTCAGTACCAGCAACTCCATATACAGTAAACCATGAAGGACATGGTCCAGCTTGGGCAAATTCATTATTTGAAGATAATGCTGAATTTGGATTAGGTATGTTCTTAGGAGTTAAGGCTATAAGAGAAAGAATAGCTGATAATATGACTAAGGCTTTAGAAACAGAACTTTCAGAAGATGCTAAGGCAGTACTTCAAGACTGGTTAGATCATATGAACAGTGGAGAAGGAACTAGAGATAGAGCTAACAGAGTTATATCTGTATTACAAAATGTTGATGCTGATTATGCAAGAGAAATCTTAAATGATAAAGAATTCTTAATTAAGAGATCTCAATGGATATTCGGAGGAGACGGATGGGCATATGACATCGGATACGGTGGATTAGACCACGTTCTAGCTTCTGGTGAAGATGTAAATGTACTTGTATTTGATACAGAAATTTACTCAAATACAGGAGGACAATCTTCTAAATCAACTCCAGCTGCAGCTATAGCTAAATTTGCTGCATCAGGTAAGAAGACTAAGAAGAAAGACCTTGGAATGATGGCTATGACATATGGATATGTTTATGTAGCACAAATTTCTATGGGAGCTGATAAGAACCAAACTCTTAAAGCAATAGCTGAAGCAGAAGCTTATAATGGTCCATCATTAATCATCGCTTATGCTCCATGTATAAGTCATGGTATTAAGACTGGTATGATGAATAGCCAAGAAGAAGCTAAGAAAGCTGTTGAATGTGGATATTGGGGATTATATAGATATAACCCAACATTAAAAGGAACTAAGAATCCATTCTCATTAGATTCTAAAGAACCAAAAGCAAGCTTCAGAGAATTCTTAATGGGAGAAGTAAGATATGCTTCACTTGCGAAAGCATTCCCAGAACATGCAGAAGCTTTATTTGAAAAGACAGAAAAAGATGCTATGGATAGATTAGCAGGCTACAAGAGATTAGCTGAACAACAATAAAAATAAATAGAGTATAGAGATATAGGTTTTTAGTATGAATAATACTAAAGCCTATATCTTTTTTTATGTATTAAAAAAGATATAAAAATGCTATAAAATTATAAGAAAATATTGAATATTAAGAATAATAGCTGTAAAATTAAGGGGAAGACGTTTTAAATTTGCTTAAATATATGAAATAATATTATGTGTAAAGAAAGGGGATTTTTATGAAAAAAAAGGTTATTTCTTTATTGACAGCATTTATTTTAGGTTTTTCAGCACTTGCTGGTATTAGTGTACCAGTAAGTGCTGAAAATTCATCTGCTAACATCTACAGAAATGATGGGCAATATTTAATTGAAAAAGTATCAAATCCTTATACAGTTTCAGGACAGGCTGATGGATTGGAAAATGGAGGTGATAGAGAAAACTCTTATGCTTGGTCTATGCAGGAGATGGAAGACGAATATGGAGATTATATTTATATAGGTAGTAATAGAAATATTTTATATGCGGCATTAAGTAGTTTTATGTCTAGCTCTGGTAATAGGGAAATAATGAAATCTTTAGTAGATACAATTACAAATGGAGAACTTAAAACTGATACCTCTCCAGCAAGTTTTGCACAAGCATGTATTTTTAGGTATAATGTAAAAACCAATTCTATGGAAAAATATTTCGATTCAGCAGACTATTCTTCTGGAGCCTATAGCTATGTAAGTGGTTTCCGTGCATGTATGTCTTTCAAGGATAATCTATATTTTAATGCTAATGGAACAAGTAATAGTATGATTTGGCGTATATCTAATAATAATCAAGAAACTCCAGAGGTTGTATTTAATGTACCTGGAGGATATATGCGTGCAATGACTGTAAGCAACGATAAAGAGACAATGTATGTTGGAGGAACTGATAAAAATACAGATAATGTAATGGATGATTCTACAGCATATAAAATAAATATTTATTCTACTACAGATGGAGATAATTATCAGCTTATAGCAGATTATAATGATTTTAAACAGTATGAGAAGGAAGGCTATTTCTCAACAGGAGGAGATGTTTGGGATATGGTTGAATACAATGGTTCATTATATCTAACTTTAATGACCCTACATGGAGCCATAGTATACGAAGCTCATAAAGCCTCTGAGTCAGAAAGTGAAATAGCCAATAAATATGGATGGGTTTGGACTGATATTGTTGGTGAAACAGAAAATTCTATTTACAGTGCTGGTTTTGGGAATTCCCTTAATTATGCAGCAAGCCCTTATATATTTAATAATGACTTATATTTTATAACTTTTTCAGATGCGATGGACTCTATAATATATGGAGCCTACGGACTACTTTCAATGTTCATGTCAGAACAACCTGATATGGAAGTTTTCTTCAATAGTCTTAAAATGATGGAAGCGAATATGGACAATGAGACATCTGTCTTTAGGCTTACATCTGATGGAAAGATGCAGATGGTAGTAGGAGATGAGAAAAACTGTCCTTCCAATATTGAATATTCAGCATTATTGGGAGCAGGATTTAATGATGATGATTATAGTACTACTCAATATAATTGGCGTGCAGTAGTATATAATGATAAGTTATACATAGGAACTTTTGATGCTTATTCTATGTACAAGTATCTAACAAAACTTACAAATGGTGATCTATTTGAAATGAAGGACGAAGAATATAGACAACAATTAGAATATGTTATTAAGTTCATTACTCTTATTTCTAGTGGAAATAATAATATAGGTACCTATAACATAGATAATAGCACTGAAGGTAATAATGAATCTGATAGAATAAAACTAGCAGCAGATATATATAATTCATTTATAAATAATGATTTAGAAACTGAGTTTTCCTCAAAAGTAAATATATTAGAAGAAAACCAAGAAGATTCTGAAAGAAAAGTTGCTGATAGTGCTCTTAGTGAAGAAGAAATTAACGCTTTACTAGATGTATTAGTTTATATTCATAGTAATATAGATGGAGAAGCAACTACAGAAGCAGTTTCTAAAATTCTTAATGGAATTAGAATAGAGGAGGGAGCTGTTGCCTCTATTTCTGACACAATAGAGGATATTATAGATAAAATAAATGATTTAGAAGATTCAATTGAGGGAGATAGATATAATCAAATTATTGAAGCATTGACTAGTGTATTAAATTCTTTGAAAAGCGTACTAGACGTATTTAGAAATGTAGATCAAGAAGGTGTAGATTGTTATGTACGAGTATCTGATGTCATTGCTGCAAATGATACACCAGGATTTGAACTATACTGTACAAAGGATGGTAGGCAATACGATACAGTTACTATCAATGGATTTAATGATGAGTATAATTATGGTTGTAGAACTTTATTTGTAGGAAGTAATGGTCTATATTTAGGAACTGCCAATCCTTTTTATGGAGCTCAACTTTGGAGAATTAATGAAAAAACTGCTGATCTAGAAGAATTTACTTGTAATATAGATGAAATTAATAGTGCTTTTAATAAGGAAATAACTGAATATACAGCAGAAGTTGATAATGATGTGACTGAATTCCAATTCACTATGATTCCTGCTGATAAAGGAAACACTATATATTTAAATAAAAATGCATTAGAAAGATGGAATGGTTCTGTTGCATTAAATACAGGAAATAATATAATAACTGTTGAGAATGTAAGTGTAGATGGTTCAGAAAGAACAACATACATATTTAATATTAAAAGGGCTGAAGAGAAAAAGGGTACAGAAAATGTTGATGATTCAAACAAAGGGAACTCAAATACGGAAGTGAATAAAGATCAAAATGTAGAAAAAACATATAAAGCACAAACTACAAATACTCAAGTAGCAGCAAAGACAGGAGATTCTGTTAATATAATTTTATATATAGTTTTAATTATAGCTTCTAGTGGTTTGATTTTTTGTACTATTAAAAGAAAAAGAGCATAGATAAAATAATAACTAAATTTTCATATTAAATAAGTCTCATTCTTTGATGACAATATCATTAAAGAGTGAGACTTATATTATTTTTAAAAATAATATAATAAATTTAAATGTTTTACTTTTAATTTTAATAAATTAAGGGTAGAATTAAATAGAACATTAAACTCATTAAAGAGGAGGATTTTAAAATGGATAATGAAAAGAAATGTGGATGCAATGAAGAAGAAAATACATGTGGATGTGGTCATGATCATGGACATGAACATAATGATGAATGTGGATGTGGCGAAGATCATCATGAACACTTTGTAGTAGATTTAGAAGATGATAACGGTAATGTAATCTCTTGTCCAATAATAGATGCATTTGAATTCGAAGAAAATGAATATATTTTAGCTCAAGATCCTAATGAGGATTCAGTATACTTATTTAGATCAACAGAAGATGGAGAGTTAATAATTCCAGAAGAAGATGAATTCGACAGAGTATCAAAATTCTATAGTGAAGAATTATCAGAATAGGAATTATAAAAAGGCACGAAAGTGTCTTTTTTTATTTTAATAAATTCAATTCTTTAGTGTATACGGAGATAAATATTATATGACTGTGACTTGGAGTGAATCCTAGGTCATAAGCAAGATTACATAGGGAACTTTCTTATTGTCATTTCATATTAATAATGATATATTCTTAATATAAACTTAAGAAATAGGGTGTTAATATGAAGTATGCAGATTTACATATTCATTCTAACTATTCAGATGGTACCATGTCACCAGAAGAGATAATTGATAATGCTATAAATTTAGGGGTTAAAAGTATTTCCATAACTGACCATGATTCTATTTCTTCTCAATATGTTACTAAGAATATATATAATGATATTGAAGTTATACCAGGCATAGAAATAAGTGCTGAATTTGAAGATATAGAACTACATATATTGGGCTATTTTATAGATATAAATAATCTGGAATTGATAAATACTGTAAATAAATTAAATAAGGAAAGAATAGAAAGAATTAATGAAATACTGTTTAAACTAAAAAAAGAAGATATTAGTTTAAATATTGAAGATCTAGGAGTAGATTTAAACGCTACAGTAGGAAGAAGTCATGTTGCTAATGCTATGGTTAAAAAAGGATATTATGATAGTTATAAAGCAGCTTTTACTAATCATTTAGTCAAAGGAAAAGAAGCTTACGTAAAAGGATATAAATTAAATTATAAAGAAGCTATACAAGTGATAAATAATGCAGGAGGAATACCTGTATTGGCTCATCCTGGACAAATATATAAATCATTAGCAGTAGAAAATATAATTAAAAATTTAAAGTTTTTTGGATTAAAAGGAATAGAGGTATATCACCCTAGTCATTCTAAAGAACAAAGTAATAATTTTTATAATTTAGCAAGGAAGTATAAGTTATTGATTACAGGTGGTAGTGATTTTCATGGCAAAGAAGGATTAAAGGAAAATTTAATAGGAAGCTATGGAATTAATGAAGATTTATTAAATAAATTAATTAACTTAATTAAATAACTTAATTAAATAAATGGGGGGGATGGCAATGGATTTATCTAATAAGGCAATGGAAATTAATCCATCTATAACATTAGAAATTACAGCTAAGGCAAAGGCTTTAAAAGAGTCAGGAGTAAATGTAATTAGTTTTAGTGCAGGTGAACCAGATTTTAACACACCTGAAAATATTATAAATGCAGCAATAAGGGCAATGAAGGATGGTAAAACAAAATATACACCTACAAGTGGCATTTTAGAGTTAAGAAAGGCTATTTGTACAAAATTTAAAAATGATAATGATTTACTATATGAGCCAAATCAAATAGTAGTATCTACAGGGGCAAAACAAAGTTTAGCAAATACTTTTTTAGCTATATTAAATAAAGGCGATGAAGTAATAATTCCTATTCCATATTGGGTTAGCTATCCAGAACTTATAAAATTGGCGGATGGAGTGCCTGTTTTTGTTCATAACCTAAAAGAAAATGACTATAAATATAAAATTGATGATTTAAGAAAAGTAGTTACAAGCAAAACTAAAGCAATACTTTTAAATAGTCCTAATAATCCTACCGGAAGTATATATTCAAGAGAAGAGCTTGTTGAAATTGCAGAATTTGCAAAGGAAAATGATTTAATAATAATATCAGATGAAATATATGAAAAGCTAATTTATGATGAAAATAAGCATGTCAGTATTGCTTCTATATCAGAAGATGCATATAACAGAACTATTGTAATTAATGGGTTATCTAAATCTTATGCTATGACTGGTTGGAGAGTAGGATATTCTGCTTCAAATAAAGAAATTGCTAAACTTATGAGTAGTATTCAAAGTCATGTAACATCTAATATTAATTCAATTTCTCAATATGCAGCAATAGAAGCCTTAACTGGATCACAAGAAAGTCTTAACAAAATGATAGAAGAGTTTAAAGTTAGAAGAAATTATATGGTAGATAGGCTTAACAAAATAAATGGTATTTCTTATATTATGCCTAAGGGAGCATTTTATATAATGGTAAATATAGGAGAATACTTTGGCAAATCTATATCCAATAATGTTATTAATTCATCTTTAGAATTTTCAAAGAGTTTATTAGATGAAGAAAAAGTAGCTGTTATACCAGGTATAGCATTTGGTTTAGATGACTATATAAGGTTATCTTATGCTACATCTAAAGAGGATATTGAAGAAGGATTAAATAGGCTTGAAAGATATCTTGAAAAATTCAAATAAAAAGAGGCATTATTACATTTAGTTTAGATGGAGATAAATGTAATATTATAGCCACTTGTAGTTTAGGACGGAGCTAAGAAGATGATATTTAGCTCCTTTTTTTGTTTAATAATAGTAAATTTTAGTATATAATTTAATTGTGATAATCTTAGGAGGAAAAAGAATGGATAAATTGGCATTATTTGATGTAGACTATACTATAACTCGAAAAGAAACATTAATGCAATTGTATAAATATGTAATATTTAATGATTTTAAGAATATTAGATTTTTACCTAGAGCTATTTATTCTGGAGTTATGTATAAAGTAGGAGTTTATGATGAAAGAAGAGTAAAGGAATGCTTTCTTAAATTTATAGATAAAATAGATGAAAAGGATTTGGCTGTTTTAGTTAAGAACTTTTATAAGGATGTTTTAGAAAAAATTTTATATAAAGATGCAATAGAAATGATTAAGAAACTAAAAGGACAAGGGTATATGATATATTTAATATCTGCATCTCCTGAATTTTATTTGAATGAATTTTATGCAATAAAAGAAGTAGATATGGTAATTGGAACAAGATTTTCAATGGAAGGTGGAAAATTCATTAGAAAAATGGATGGAGAAAATTGTAAAGGTGAAGAAAAGGTAAAGAGGTTAAAGGAAGTTTTAAAAGAGAAGAACATTGAAATTGATTATAAAAATTCATATATGTTTTCAGATTCATTATCAGATAAACCTCTTTTAGATTTAGTTGGCAATGCTTATTTAATTAATTATAAAAAGAAAAGTGATTTTGAAGTATTGAAGTGGAAGTAATAAGGAGGTAAACAGATGGAAGCAATTTTAAATTATTATTTAGAGGATGGTCATTTAGAAACTATTAAAAATTATACAAATGATTCTTCAGAGAGTGGAAGGATAATTTATGAAGTAATAAGGGTAATTAATAAAGTCCCATTGTTTTATGAAGATCATCTTAAAAGGTTAGAATCATCTTTTAGATTGATGGATAAGACCTTTTCATATAGTTATGATAAAATAAGAGAATATTTAACTAGATTAATTGAAGCAAATAAAATAGAAAATGGTAATATAAAGTTAACATTTGATATAAAAACAGATACTATGAAAGTATTTAGTATAAAACATAATTATCCTGATATAGAGTTATATAAGAGTGGTGTAAAGACTATATTATTTCATGGGGAAAGAACAAATCCAAATGCTAAGGTAGTAGATAGTAGTTTTAGAGAAAGAGTTACTGAAGAAATAAATAAAGCTTCTGCTTTTGAAGCTATACTTGTAAATAATGAAGGATACATAACAGAAGGAAGTAAATCCAATATATTTATGATTAAAGAAGATAAGCTGTATACTTCACCATTAGAAGATGTATTACCTGGAGTAACTAGGGGGAGGATTATAGCTCTTGCCAAATCATTAGGGATAAAGGTTGAAGAGGAGAATATTAATTATAAGGATATAGAAAATTTTGATGCTATGTTTATATCTGGAACATCACCTAAAATACTTCCAATATCAAGTGTAGATAATATTCAATTAAATATCAATAATAAAATAATGCAATTGCTTATGAAAGAATTTAATGAGGAAATAAATAAATATATAAATAAATTTAAAAAATAATTATTTATCATAAATTAAGTATTATTCAAAATAATGAAAAAATATGATATTATTTATTTATTATAGGTATTTAAATAATAAGAGGGAGCTATTATATATGCATGAAAGTGAAAAAATAATAAATGAAAATGGAAGTGTTCGTGTAAAAGAAAATAAGATAATAGTAAGAAATCCCATTGGAAATGGTAATTTCTCTATAATTATTCCACCATCAAAAGGTAGTCTTTATATTGATGGAGAAATTGTAACTAGACCATTGAAAGTAAAAGAAGAAAATATAATCGAATTTAAAGAATTAAAAATGGAAGCTAAAAGGAATGTTGAAATAAGTCATAGTAAAGATGGTATGGAAGCCTATATTTCAATAAAATATGAAAAAGAAAAAAAATATATTTTAAAGGATATGGATGAAAATTTTACTTTAGCTTTAGAAGTAATAGAATTGGAGGGGGAAGCTCCTCCTAATATTACTAAAGAAGATATTATGTCTGAATTAAAAAAAATGAAGATATCTTATGGGATAGATGAAGATATTATTAATCAAATAGTAGACATGCAAGAAGTAAAGAACTTATTGATATCAAAGGGAAAACTTCCTAAACCACCAATAGAGGATAAAATAAAAATTTTTTTTAATAGTAATATTAGAGGCTATGAAGAAAATGAAAAAATAGATTATAGATCATTTAATACTATAACAAGTGTTAAAGCTAATGACTTATTGGCCGAAATTATAAAAGGGGAAAACGGAATAGAAGGTATAAATATATTTAATCAAGTTATTCCAGGAAAACAAAAGAAAAAAAGTAACTTTTCATGGGGAAATGGAACAAGAATTGATGAAAATTTAATTATGGCTACCATTGATGGTAAACCGAATTTCGGTAAAAATAAAGTTTGGGTGGAGCCACAATATATTTTAAATAAGGATGTTACTATTTCTACTGGAAATGTTAATTTTCCAGCCAATGTAGAAATTAATGGGAAGGTTACTGAAGGGATGAAGGTAGTTTCAGGTGGAAGTCTTTTAATACGTGGTGGAGTTTTTAGTGCAGAAATAGAAGCAAAAAATTCTAGCGATATACTAGGGAATATAGTTAATTCTAATATTAAGATTGGCGGAGTTAATCTAGTAAAGTCGGATAGGGTTAATAATTTAAAAGAATTAAAAGAAATTTTAGATTCATTAGTATCAAATTTAAATTATTTAAAGCAAAATAATTTAATAAAAAATGATATGTCTATTGGTTTGTTAGTTAAGTCAATTATAGAAAAGAAGTTTAAAAGTCTATCTAAAATACTTATTAAGGCTATATCTAATGCTGCAATAGATGGTGATAAGGATTCTAATGTAATAAAATTAGTGAAATCAAAACTTTTAGGAGCTGCACCAAGTAGTATAAAGGATGTTTCTGAAATAGAAAAGATAGTTTATTGTATTGATGAAGAACTTCTAGACTTAGAGGAAGATGTTATTATCGAAGCTAATTTAAATATGGAATATGCTCAAGAATCAAAAATTGATATAGTTGGTAGTATTAATATATCTGGAAGAGGATTATTTACAAGTGAACTGTATGCAACAAAAAGCATTATATTTACTACAGAAAAAGTGATTTGCAGAGGTGGATATTTAAAAGCTGATGATTTAATAAAGGCATCTATAGTTGGCAGTGAGTCAGGAGTAGCTACTATTTTAGAAGTAGGTAAGCATGGAAATATTTATGTTGATGTTGCTTATCGTAATACTACTTTTGTAATTGGAAATAAGAAGTATATTTTGGACAAGGCATCAAAAAATATTCATGTATATATTGAGAAAGATGGTAACTTAGCAGTAGATAAGCTACTTCTATAGGAGGATATGAGAAATGAGAGAAATAAAAATATTAGTTTTTAAGTTAGGAAATGAATTCTATGCAACTGATATTATGGAGGTAGAGAGAATTTTAGGATATGAAGAACCAACGACCCTTCCTGATTCTCCAAGCTTTTTGGATGGTGTAATAAACTATGAAAATAGTGTTTTACCAATTATTAATCTTGTAGATAAATTTAAATTGAAAGTGGAAAATACTTTAGATAAAAAGATAATTGTTGTAAAAAGGGATAATGGAAAGTTTGGAATTTTAGTTGATAGTGTTAGTGAAGTAGTAAGTATTTTAGATGAAGAAATTAAAAAGCCAGATAGTCTTACAACTTTAATCTCAAAAAGGTATATTAAAGGTTTTATAAAGAAAAAAGAAAATATAATAATTATGCTTGACTTAGAGAATGTTTTGACAGTTGAAGAAGAAGAAATTATTTTTCAGGGGTGAAATTCTTGAATGACATAAAAGAGGTTAGGGTTGGAATAGCAGATAGTGCAATAGTAGCATCCCCAGATAAACTAATTACAATGGGTCTAGGATCTTGCATTGGAATTGCTTTATATGATAAAGAAAAGAAAATTGCAGGATTAGTACATATTATGCTACCAGATAGTAAACAGTTTAAAAACATAGTAAACCCATTAAAGTATGCAGATTTAGGTGTTGAAACTTTATTTAATGAAATGATAATTTATGGATGTAAAAAAGAGAATATTACAGCTAAAATTGCAGGTGGAGCATCTATGTTTAATTTCCCAGATAAAAAAGTTATTAGTGATATAGGAAAAAGAAATGGAGAAGCAGTTATTAATGCTATAAAGAAATTATCAATTCCAATTATGGGAGAAGATATTGGCGGTAATAAAGGTAGAACTATGATTATCGAAAGTAAAGATGGCTTAGTGACTGTTAGAAGTATTGGAAGTAGTTTGAAAAATCTCTAGAAGGGGGTTTGCAGTATTGAGGCGTGATTCAGTAATGGAAAATAAGGATATTATATTAATAGGAGCCTCTACTGGTGGTCCAAATGCTATAGAAAGTACAATAACTCAATTGACAAGAAAATTAAATGTTGCAGTACTAATTGTACAACATATGCCTAGTGGCTTTACTAAATCCTTTGCTGAAAGGTTAAATAAGAAATGTTCTTTGGATGTTTTAGAGGCAAGTGATGGCATGAGGATAGAAAAGAATAAAGTTTATATAGCGCCAGGTGGATATCATATGATAGTTAGGGAACCTGGAATTATAAAATTAACTAATGAAGAGCCAATATGGGGCGTTAGACCGGCTGTAGACAAGCTATTTATATCTGCTTCCTCAGTGTATGGAAATAGAATTATATCTGTTGTACTTACAGGAATGGGCAAAGATGGTGCTGAGGGAACAGTTGTTGTAAAAATGAATAAAGGTATAACTATAGCACAAGATGAAAATAGTTCAGTAATTTATGGAATGCCAAAGTGTGCATATGAAACTGGTTGCGTTGATTATGTAATTCCATTAAAGGATATAGCTTTCAAGATAAAAGACTTAATTAAGAAAAATTAGGAGTAGATATGGAATTTATAGATTTTCATAATTGGATTTATAAGGAATTTAAAATTGATTTAAATGCTTACAAACCTGAGCAGTTAAATAGAAGAATAGGAAGCTTAATGTCAAGGTCTGGTATAGAAACTTTAGATGAATACAAGAAAGTTCTTTTATTAAATAAAGAACAAAGAGAAAAGTTTTTGGATTTCGTAACAATAAATGTTACAGAATTTTTTAGAAATCCAGAATTGTTTTTTGAATTACAAGGAATTATAAGAGAGTATAGCAAAAATAATTCAAAATTAAAGATTTGGAGTGCTGCATGTTCTATGGGCTGTGAACCTTACAGTATAGCAATGATAATTGATGATATAAATCCAAGGCTTAAAGTAGATATATTAGCAACTGATATTGATAAAAATATCTTGAAAAAGGCTGAACTTGGTCAGTACCAATCAGTAGAGATGAAAAACGTAAATGAAACTTTTAAAAGAAAATATTTTAATATTATAAATGATAAGTATATTGTTAGTGAAAAAATTAAATCTATGGTTACATTTAAAAATCATGATTTAATATTAGATAAATATGATACTAATTTCGATTTAATCGTATGTAGAAATGTAATAATTTATTTTAAAAATGATGTTAAGAAGGAAATATTCAAAAAGTTTTCTGACTCATTAAAAAAAGGTGGAATGTTATTTGTAGGAGCTACAGAAAGTATCTATAATTATAAGGATTTTCAATTAGAAAAGGTATCTACTTTTATTTATAAGAAAGTATAAAGGGGTGGGAAATATGGATGTATCTCAATATATGGCTATGTTTTTGGAAGAATCAATGGAAAACTTGCAAACATTAAATGAATCATTGTTAGATTTAGAACAAGAACCGAATGATATAGATAAGCTAAATGAAATATTTAGAGTGGCTCATACCATTAAGGGAATGGCTGCAACTATGGGATTTAATAATATAGCTGAACTTACTCATAAAATGGAAGATGTTTTATCAGAATTTAGAGAAGGAAAGCTCAAAGTAACTAGAAATGTTGTTACTATATTATTTGATTGTCTTGATACTTTAGAAAGAATGGTAAGCAACATAGAAGAAGGAAATGACAAGGAAACAGAGTATTCAAATATTATTAAAGAATTAGAAAAAGTAGCTAAAATAGATGAGATAGAAGATGTAGATAATGTAGTAAATGATGATATTAATGAAATTAAAAACGCAATAAATGTTCCTTTAAATGAATATGATATATCAGTTATTAAACAAGCTAGAAAAAATGAATATAATGGAATCAGTATAAAAATTTATTTAAGAGAAGATACTTTGTTAAAATCAGCCAGAGCCTTTTTAATAGTACAAGAGCTAGAAGGGCAAGGCGAAATAATTAAATCCTTTCCATCTACAGAGGATATTGAGAATGAGCAATTTGATACAGAATTAATTTTTGTGTTATTAACAAAAAAGTCTAAAGAAGAAATAGAAACTTTAATTAGTAATATTTCAGAGGTTTATAGAGTGGAAATTTCTTATGTTGAAGTAGATGATCACTATGAATCTCTAATAAGTAATAAAGAAGTTATAAATGAAGTAAAAGACATAGTTAAAAATGTGCAAGTAGATAGCAAAATAATTGAAGCAAAAGATATTAAAAAGGAAAATAATAATGCTTCAAAAAGAACTCACCAATCAGTAAGAGTTGATTTACAAAGAATCGATAAACTTATGAATATGGTATCTGAACTAGTAATTTATAGAACTAGATTAGAACAAATAGTTATTGACGATAAATCTCAAGAATTAATAGAAACACTAGAGCAAGTAGAAAGGACAACTTCTGACCTACAAGATCTAGTTATGAAAATAAGAATGCTGTCATTAGAAGTAGTATTTAATAGATTTCCTAGAATGATTAGAGATCTATCTGTGGAACTTAAAAAGGAAATTAATTTCGTAATAGAAGGTTCAGAAACAGAGTTAGAT
The DNA here is from genome assembly GCA_934746015.1 of uncultured Clostridium sp. Taxonomy (GTDB): domain Bacteria; phylum Bacillota; class Clostridia; order Clostridiales; family Clostridiaceae; genus Clostridium. Next base: position 77,253 of record CAKVEW010000006.1, on the reverse strand, counting down.
AGGACTGTTATTGATGAAATAGGGGAACCATTAATTCATCTTTTAAGAAATGCAGCAGATCATGGTATCGAAAGCAAGGAAGAAAGAATAAAAAATGGCAAAGATCCTGTTGGAACAATTAAACTTGTAGCTTATCAAGAAGGAACTAAAGCATTAATTAAAGTAAGTGATGATGGAGCTGGAATAAATCTTGCTAAAGTAAAAGAAAAAGCAGAAGAAGTTGGAATAAGTACAGAGGGATTAAGTGAGAGTGACATAAGAAATCTTATATTTGCTCAAGGCTTTAGTACCAATAAAGTAGTTACAGATATATCAGGAAGAGGCGTTGGGATGGATGTGGTGAAAAGTAAAATTTCATCCCTTGGAGGTACTGTTGATGTAGTAAGTAATGAAGGAAAGGGAACAAGTTTTATCATTAAATTACCGCTTACACTTCAAATAATTCAAGCTTTATTAGTTAAGATAGGAGATGAAACATTAGCTATTTCATTAGGATTTATAGATAGAGTTATAGATTATAAAGAAGAAATGGTGAAAAAGACTAATGGTGAGGAAGTTATAATTTATAGAGATAACGTTATACCTTTAATTAGGCTAAATGAGAGACTAAACATTGAAAGTAAAGATAGTAATAAAAAGTTTATTATTATAGTCAAAGTAGGAGAGAGGACAGTAGGATTACTAGTTGATTCCTTATTTGGACAACAAGAAATAGTAATAAAACCTTTAGGTAAATCATTAAAGTTCTTAAAAGAATATATTGGAGCTACTATTTTAGGTAATGGATTAGTAACATTAATACTTGATGTTGCAGCATTAATATAGAAGGGAAGGATTTTATGGATTACCAAAATTTAAACCCATTTCAATTGGATGCGTTAAAAGAAGTTTCTAATATAGGAGCAGGAAATGCAGCAACTTCATTATCAATTCTTCTTGGAACAAAAATAGATATGTCAGTGCCAAATATGAATTTAATAGCATTTGATGAACTATTTGATAGTTATAAAGAAAATGAAGTAGTAGCAGTACTAGTAAAAATTTTAGATGATATAGGGGGGAGTGTGTTATATGTTTTCGAGGAAAAAGTTGCACTCAATATAATATCAAAGATGACATTAGTACAAGAAGATAACTTAACTGAAATGGGATTTTCCGTAATAGGAGAGATGGGTAATATTATAGCATCTTCATTTATGAATTCTATTGCTGACTTTACTGGTCTAAAAGCAACAGCATCAGTGCCAGCAGTAGTAAATGATATGATAAGTGCTATACTTGTATCTACATTTGTAGAAACAGGACAATATCAAGAATATGTTTTAGATATAGAAACTTTATTCCTGGGAGAAGAAGAAAATAATATTGAAGGACATTTTTATTTTGTTCCTTCCCCAGGATCATTAGAAAAAATATTAGAGTCACTAGGAATAGAATAGGTTGGAGGTTTTAAAATGAAAAAAGTTTTAATAGTTGATGATGCTGCTTTTATGAGAATGATGATAAAGGATATACTACAAAAAAATGGTTTTGAAGTAGTAGGAGAAGCTAGTAATGGAATAGAAGCGGTGAACTTATATAAAAAAGAAAGACCAGATGTTGTAACTATGGATATAACTATGCCAGATATGGATGGAATCGAAGCTGTAAAAGAAATAAGAACTTTTGATGCAAATGCAAAAATTATTATGTGTTCTGCTATGGGACAACAATCTATGGTTATGGATGCTATTAAATCAGGGGCAAAGGATTTTATTGTAAAACCTTTCCAAGCAGATAGAGTTTTAGAAGCTATTAGAAAGGTTGTTGGTTAAATAAAGGTAGGAGGCAGATTGAATGCAATTTGTAATATTTAAATTAGGAGAAGAACATTTTGCAGTTGAAGCTGATAAAGTTTTAAGTATTAATGATATGATGATTATTACTAAGGTTCCAAAATCTCCTAATTATATAAAGGGGTTAATTAATTTAAGAGGAAGTATAAAATCATTAGTTGATTTAAATTTATTACTTAATATTAAATCAGATAAAAAACAAAATAATATTATTATACTTAAAGTTGATGATGAAGAATTAGGTGTGACTGTAGATGAAGTAGAAGAGGTTATAGATATTGAAGAAAATAAGCTTCAAAAGCTAGAAACTCATAATGGCGAAGCTAATATAAAAGGAATAATCCATTTAGAAGATAAATTGTTAACTGTAATAAATATAGAAAAATTACTTAATCAATGAAAAGTGAGGTATAGAAATGGCAGAGGTACTTAGTCAAAGTGAAATAGATGCTCTTCTTTCTGCCTTATCTACAGGAGATGTTGAGCCAGAGCAGTTAAAAGATAAAGAAAATAAGCATAAAATTAAGAAATATGATTTTAGAAGTCCACAAAAGTTTTCTAAGGATCATATAAGAACCCTAGAAATGGTTCATGATTCATTTGCAAGGATAGTAAGTAACTATCTTTCAGGACAACTTAGAAAACATGTGAAAATTGAGATTCAAAGTGTGGAACAAATTACATATGAGGAGTTTGTTCACTCTATTCCTAATCCTACTATAATAACAATATTTAAAATGAATCCACTTCAAGGAAATCTTTTGCTTGAAATGAATCCACAGTTTTCATTTCAAATATTAGATATACTTTTAGGTGGGACAGGACAAAGGTATGAGAAATCAAAGGAATTCTCAGAAATAGAAAAAAATATATTATCAAATATAACCACAGAAATGATAAAATCCATGGTGCTTGCTTGGGATGGAATATTAGATGTGAAACCAGAATTTGAACTATTAGAAACTAATCCATCAGCAAATCAAACTTTAGCACCTAATGAACCAGTTGCTTTACTTAGCTTTTTAGTAGAATTAGGGAAAAGCACAACATATATGAATTTGTGTATTCCTTATTTGAGCGTTGAGAAAATATTAGATAAGCTTGTTGTTCAATATTGGTTTAAAACTGATGATGATGAGCTTAAAGATGAGGCACAATTAAAACTTAAAAAAGGAATAGACCCTGTAGAAGTAAATATGCATGTAGAGCTTGGTAAAACAGAAATAACAATAGATAACTTTTTAAAGCTTGTTAAGGGAGATGTTTTAGTATTAGATTCTCAATGCAGTAATCCAGTTAAGGTATTTGTAGAAGAAAATGAGTGCTTTATAGGAAAACCTGGATCTATAGGAAAGAATATGGGAGTTGAAATTTTAGATATTTTATATAAGGATGTGATTGAGAATGAGTAGTAGTTTTTTATCTCAAGAAGAAATAGATTCATTATTAAAAGGAACAGGGGAAGATACTAGTATAGAAACAATAACTGAAATAGAAAAGGATTTACTAGGGGAAATAGGTAATATTTCTATGGGGTCAGCATCTACAGCCCTATATCAGCTTATAAACAAGCAAGTAAATATCACAACACCTAAAGTTACAATAACTACTTTGAAAAATATAAAAGAAGGTTTTAAATACCCTAACATAATATTAGATGTAGAATATGTTTCAGGTATTACAGGAAGAAATCTCTTAATTATGCAGACTACTGATGCTGCTGTAATTGCAAATCTTATGATGGGGGGAGATGGAAAAGTATCTACAACAGAATTGTCTGAAATAGAAGTAAGTGCTGTTCAAGAAGCAATGAATCAAATGATAGGCTCTGCAGCTACTTCAATGGCAACAATGTTTGATAGAGAAGTAAATATTTCTCCTCCAAAATCAAAGATATGGAAAGAAATAAATGAAAAAATATCTGAAGCTATTCCAGAGGAGAAGGAAATTATTGAAATTTGCTTTGATTTAACAATAGAAGGTTTACTTCAATCTAATATGATGCAAATCTTACCTTTAGAAACAGCTAAAAAAATAGTTTCTATTATGATGGGAGAAGGAATAGATGAAAAGGAGGAAGCTATAGTGGATGTTAAAGTAGAAAGTAATAATGCTATATTAACAGAAAATGAAACTGCTTCAAAGACTCTTAACTCAGGATATAATGAAGCAGCAATAACTTCAACATATAAAGAAAATATAGAAGAACATTCTATAAAAGAAAAGCCTATTGAAGTACATGATGCTAGCTTTGATTCTTTAACTCAAGGCAGGATAGGAGAATCTCATAGAAATATAGATTTAATATTAGATGTTCCTTTAGATGTTTCAGTAGTGCTTGGAAGAACTAAAAAGAGCATAAAGGATATTTTAAATTTAAGTACAGGGTCATTAATAGAATTAGATAAATTGGCAGAGGAACCAGTAGAAATACTTGTAAATGGCAAAAAAATAGCTTATGGCGAAGTAGTAGTAGTAGATGAGAACTTTGGAGTTAGGATAACAAGTATTGTTAGTGGAGTAGAAAGAATTAAATCTTTAAGATAGTAATACATAGGTTGTGTGCTATGGCACAATGTAAAATGAATAATGAAAAAATGAAAAATTAATGAAGAAACTCAGATAGGAGTTTCTAAAAAATATATATTTTTAGTAATTAGTTTTGAATTACATCAATAAATCTATATTTTACATTTTTAATTAAGGAGCTGGTGACGGCTCCTATTTTTATGGAGTGTTTTTTAATTTAAAAACTAAACTTTTACTTTATAATAACGATAAATATGATATAAGATGTTGTTGGAGGAAATTATGAATATAAAAGGAATTAATTATACAAATGGAATTAATTATTATAACAAAGTTACTTCTAATAAAATGGATAAGATAGAAAAAGAAAAAGTATACGACAGAATAGAGATATCAGAAGCTTCTAAAGCTTTAAAGGATTATTCAATAGATAATAATTATAATAATAAAAAAAGAGTTATGGAAGTGAAAAATGAAATTTCTAATGGAACATATTCTTATGATGCTAGGCTTATAGCAAGAGGGATTCTAGAAGAAATGAAAGGTAAGAAGTAGAAATGAGTAATAATTTAAAAGAAGTTCTTACTTTAGAAGAAGAAAAATTAAGAGAACTATTAATTTTATTAGATAAACAATATAAACTAATTTTAGATAAAGATATTTTTGGTATGGAAGCAGTAGCAGAAGAAATAAGAGTAAAGAATAAAGAAGTTGCAGAATCTGAAGTAAATAGGAGAAGATTCTTGGGAAATACTTCAATAAGGGATTATATAAGTAATTCAAATAGTAATGATTTAGATAATTCATATAGAAGTATTCAAAAATTATTAAATGAAATGATATTGCAGAAGGATACAAATGAATTATTGATAAAGCAGCAATTAAGCTTTACTAATAAGTTACTTAATTTGATAAATCCAAAGAAAGATGTAGCCACTTATAATTCTTATGGAAGTGTAAAAAGGTAATAAAAAATTGGAGGAAAGATTATGTCAGGATTATTTTCTACATTTAATATAGCTAAAAGAGGAATGAATGTACAACAGAAAAGTATAGATGTAACTTCTCATAATATTGCTAACTCTAACACAGTTGGATATTCAAGACAAAGAGCCAAAATAGAAACTAGTAGACCTTTTGGGGGAACATCTATGGGATCATCAGTACAAGCGGGACAGCTTGGCACGGGGGCTCAAATCCAAGCAATTGAAAGAGTAAGGGATAGCTTTTTAGATTATCAAGTTAGAAATGAAAATTCAATACTTGGAAAGTATGATATGAGAAGTAATTATTTATATGAAGTTGAAAGTGTATTTAATGAACCATCAGATACAGGATTATCAACTTTAATGGGCAAATTTTTTGACGCATTTCAAGAGCTTTCAAAGCAACCTAATAGTTCAAATTCAAGAACAGTAGTTGCACAACAATCAGCAGCTTTAGCAGATGCATTAAATGCTACTTACACTAAACTAGAAAATCTTCAAAGTAATACTCAAGATATGTTAAAGAGTACAGTTACTGAAGTAAATAGTATTCTAGAACAGTTAGATAGGGTAAATCAAGAAATAATAAGTGTTACTGTATCTGGAAATGCACCTAATGACTTAATGGATAAAAGAGATTTATTATTAGATGAGTTAAGTTATAAGTTTGGTATTCAAGTAGATAAAAAAGAATTTAATGGAATAGATGTTAAACCTACTGAGACTGGAAGTATGAAGGCGGCATTACTAGTAAACTCAAGACCAAATGGAGATGTTGCAAGATTTTCTTATGTAACAAATGTAGAACAAGATAAAAATGATTTATCAGGTAAAACATATATAGTTACATATTATAAAAATGGTAATATGGACAGTGAATATAATAAGCAAACATTAAAGGTGTCTGGAATAACAGCAGAAAAAGCTAAAGAAATTCAGGATAATAGAATAATATGGGCAGATAAATCAGGACAAGCAGCTAGAGGTGATGGATATCCAATTAGAGATGGAGATACTATAAGTTATTCAGAACTTATGATGTTCAAACCAGAAACAGGAAGTACAAGTGGATTAGTTTCTGTACAAAAGGATATTGAAGATTACATGAATCAATTAAATAAATTAGCAAAATCTTTAGCTTTTTCAGTTAATGCTATCCATAGTGGAATAGAAGATCCTTTAAATAATACTGGAGGAGCAGATAAGGATTATTTACCTTTCTTTGTTAACAAGAATATAGCTAAATATAGAACAAATGGGTTACTGGCAAATTTAGATGAAACCTTAATGGGTGAAGAGGGAATAACTGCAAAAAATATTTCCATGAATACAGAAATTCTTGAAGATGTAATGAAGATAAAAACCAGAACCCACGATGATTTATTTGCATATACACATGAAAATAATATTGATGGAGATGGGGATGGAGCAAGAGCTTTATCAATTGCTCAATTAAGAGATTCATTAATAAGAATTCAAGATATAAATGAAACTGTAATATCTAGGAAAGATATGTTTGATAAATTTAAAGGTGGAAATACACTTTCCAATAATGGATTAAAAATTGAAAATAGTACATCAGGAATGAAAATGGATTCATATTTTAAAGACACTATAGATAGACTTGGAGTTCAAGCACAAGAAGCTAAGAGGATGGTAACTAATCAAGAAGACTTATTATATAGTATCGAAGAAACTAGAGCTTCAGTTTCAGGTGTTAATTTAGATGAAGAAATGGCGAATTTAGTACAGTTCCAGCATGCTTATAATGCAAATGCAAAGATAATAGCAACTGTAGACGAATTACTTGATGTAATAGTAAATGGGTTAAAGAGATAGGAGGAATGTAAATGAGAATTACAAATCAAATGATGTCTAAAAGCTTTCTAAGAGACCTTGGTAGAAATCAAAATTATATGAAAAAGATAAATGATCAGCTTACTTCTGGTAAAGAAATAAGGAGACCTTCAGATAATCCTTTTAAAGTTGCAAGAAGTATGCAACTTAATAGAGATATTGGTGCTAACGTTCAATATAATGAAAATATTAAAGATACTACAAATTGGCTTGATACTACAGATACAGCTTTAGATCAACTTGGTAATAGCTTTCAAAGATTTAGAGAACTTATGGTTTCGGCAGGTAATGCAGCCTATGGTAGTGATGAAAAGAGAGCCATAAAAGATGAAATGAATGAGAAAGTAAATGAAATAGCTCAAATACTTAATTCAAGTTTTGATGGAAAGTATATATTTGGAGGAACTAAAGTTAACTCTAAGCCAGTAGGTAGTAGTAGAAATATAGAAACTAAAAATAACTATATTAACTTATCAGGTAATGATGGTGAAGTTCTTTCATTAGATAATTTAGATGAAAATGTACAAAATCAAATTAATATGATAGGTAAAAAGCTAAATGTAGAAGTTTCTCAAGGAGTTACTATGGAATACAGTGTATCAGCTACAGATATACTGATGTTCAAAGATAAAAATGGAGCTAATGTAAATGTAATGAATCTTTTAAAGGGTATTACTGATGATATAGATTCTTCAAATCCTGATAATAGTAGTAAAGTAACAAATGAATATTTAAAATCTATGGATGAAACTATAACAAATCTTTTAAAGATTAGAGCTGAAGTAGGGGCAAAACAAAATAGAATGGAATCAGCATCAGGTCAAAATGATGAGCAAAACTTTAATTTAAAAGATATTTTATCACAAACAGAAGACATAGATTTTGCAGAAAAAAATATACAAGCAACAGTAGCTCAAAGTGTATATATGGCATCACTTCAAGTAAGTGCAAAAATTATACAACCATCCCTTTTAGATTTCCTAAGATAGGAGAAGATGAATATGGAAATATTATCACCAATACATGGAAGAATAGTATATGAAGAAAATGAGATAATTAACTTTGAAAAAGGAGTACCAGGATTCCAAAATTTAAAGAACTTTGTTATTAAAGAAGTAGGGGAAGACATTCCCTTTAGTATACTTCAATCAATAGAAGAAAAAGAAATTGGCTTTATAGTAATCTCTCCATTTTTAGTTAACGATAAATATGAAATAAACTTAAGTGGAGAAATAACCAATAACTTAAAAATATCATCTTCAGATGAAGTGCTATTATACTCAATAGTTACATTAAGTTCAAATACAAAGGAAATAACAGCAAATTTAAAAGCTCCAATAGTTATAAACTTAAATACAAAAAAGGCAGAACAATATATAATAGATAAAGATACATACAAAATAAAAGAAAAAATATTTAGTTAATAAAGTTTTTAGCTATAATTAAATATAAGAAACTCCATAGGAGTTTCATCAAAAATTATGCATTATCCATTATGAATTATGCATTGTAAAAGGGGTGTAAGTTTGTTAGTTATAACAAGAAAAAAAGGAGAATCAATTTTAATAGGTGATGATATAGAGATAACAGTATCTAAAATTGAAGATGGAAGCGTTAAACTGGCTATAAAAGCACCTAAAGAAAAAACTATTTTAAGAAAAGAACTTTTTGAAGAAGTACAAAATGAAAATAAAGAAGCAACAAAAGTAAATATAGAATTATTAAAAATCTTAGGAAATAATAAATAAGGTGGTGTTTTTAATGGATTTGAAGGTTACAAGTCAAGGAGGACAAGCTAACCTAAGTACGCCCTTAGTAAGTGAAACAAGGCAAGTCCCAGCTAACAAGGATGTAGTTGATGCTGTAAATGTTAAAGATAAGAGTTATAGTAAAGAAGATGTGGCTAAGGCAGTAGAACAGTTAAATAAATTTTTGAAAGAAGAAAATACTTATGCTGAATACTCTGTACATGAAAAGTTTGGAGATATAATGATAAAAATAATTGATGAAAATACCAAGGAAGTCATTATGGAGTATCCACCAAAGAAGATTCTTGATTTAATAGCTAAAATGTGTGAACTCGCTGGAATAGCAATAGATAAAAAAGCTTAGTGGGAGGGAAAGCTATGAATTTCTTACTTAATAAAATAGATATAGATATTAGAAGAAAAATATATGAACAAACTAAAGATGGTAAGATTCATAGAAAGTCAGACATAATAATTAATAAGGACAGTGAAAAACAAAAGAAAAAATTCTTTAATGAGTATGTTAAAGAGGAAAAAGGCAAAAAAGTAAAAGGTAAAATTACTGTCAAAGCTACAAAAATTCAAAAGCCAACTATAAGTCTTAATGGTGAAAAGGAAGAGAATTTAAATACAACAAGTTACGGAACCTTTTTAGATGTTAAAAAGTAGGAGGAAATAATAAATGTATGGCAATAATGCTTTTAATGTATATAAAAATAATAGCGTAAACTACGCATCAAAGGAACAATTATTATTAATGTTAGTAGACGGAGCAGTAAAATTTGCAAAGATAGCAAGAGAAGCTTTGGCAGAAAAAGATATAAGAAAAAGCCATGAAAATTTAGTTAAAGTTCAAGATATATTTACAGAACTTATGGTTAGCTTAGATCAAAGTTCAGGTGATTGGGCAAAAGAAATTTACCAAGTTTATGATTTTATTAAGACTAGATTATTTGAAATAAATCTAAAGAAAGATGTGAATATGATGGAGGAGCTTATGCCAGTAATAGAAAGCATAAGAGATACATGGTATGAAGCATACGAAGTTTCAAAGAGAATGAAATAATAAAAAAATTAAGTAATGAAAGAATGATAGATATAATTCAGCTTTGCTGAATTAAAAAAAAAAATATCTATTTTAAATCCATCTTTAAGATGAATTTTTATAATAATTCTTCATTCTACATTTTACATTATTAATTAAAAAGCGGGGTGTTTATATGAGAATAACAGGATTATCAACTGGCTTAGATATGGATGAAATTATAAAAAATTCCATGAAGCCATATAGAATTAAAATAGAAAAAAAGACTCAAGAAAAAGAAATTCTTGAAATAAAGCAAAAGCTTTATAGAGAAGTAATAAAAGATTCAAGAGAACTTTATAATAAGTATTTTGATATTACTAAAAGTGATAGTTTATTATTAAGCAAAAACTGGGCAACTACAAAATTTACTTCTTCTAACGAAGATGTTTTAACTGTAACTGCAGGTAGTGAGGCAAAAGCAGGAAAATATACTGTAACAGGTGAAAGTGCAAAGGCTGCTACTCATACTTTAACAGAGCTACAGTCTAAAACTATTGATGGGACTAAGGTAAACAGTGTAGTAGTAAATGGTAAAGAATTTGTTATTGATGAAAGTTTAACCAATAGAGAAAAAGCTAATTATTTAAATAGCGAACTAAAAAAAGAAGGAATTAATGTAACTGTAAGATATACAGATTTTGCTAGTACAGTTAATGATCAAAATCAAAGTGGATTTATATTTGAATCAACTGTTTTAGGTAAAAGTAGCAATTTTAGTATAGGTGGAAAATTTGGCGATAGTATTGGTACAGTAAGTCCTGGTATTGATGCTAAAACAGCAAGTAATACTTTAAATTTAAATGATATAGCCGACAAGGAGATATCTATAAATGGGGAATTGGTAGATTTAACAGGAAAAACTTCAGATACTGAAGTAGTTGATCACTTAAATAAGGTTTTTAAGGAAAAAGATATAGTTATTACGGCATCTATAAAAGATGGTAAAGTAGTATTAAACTCTAATAAACTAGGTTCACAATATAATATAGATGTGAAAATAGATAATAACAATATAGGCTTACCTGAAAAAGGTATTGATGGTGAAGCAACAACAAATACTTTAGAATTAGATAATATAAGTGGCAAAAAAATATCTATAAATGGAAATTTAGTAGATTTAACAGGGAAAACTTCAGATACTGAAGTAGTTGATCACTTAAATAAGGTATTTAAGGAACAAGGCACAGCTATTACTGCATCTATAAAAGAGGGTAATATAATTCTAACATCTAAAATACCAGGGGAAAAATATAATATAGATGTAAAAGCAGCTAATGATGATATAACATTAGCAAAAGAAGGTAAAGATGCAAATATTATAATTAAAAACGATAATGGAGTATATACTCATACAGGCATATCTAATACAGTAACTTTAGATGGAGTAACCTTTAAATTTACAGGAGACATACCAGCAGAAGGGGTAACCATTAATGGTAAACAAAATGTAACTGAAATTAAGGATAATTTAGTTAAGTTCTTCAATGATTATAATACTTTAATAGAAAAATTAAATAAATTAACTACTGATAAGAGAAATAGAAGTTTCTCCCCTTTAACAGCAGATCAAAAGAAAGAGATGTCTGAAGATGAAATAAAACTATGGAATGAAAAAGTTGAAAAAGGACAGCTTTCTAGGGATACTGATTTATCTAGAATATCCAATAGTTTAAAACAAGCTATGAGAACTTTTGTAGATGGAACAGGATTAAATTTGGAAAAGATAGGAATATCACCTGTTGCAGATTATCAGGGAACAAAAAATGGTACTTTTACTATAGATGAAACAAAGATAATTAAAGCTTTAGAAGAAAATTCAGAAGAAATTATGGATATGTTTATGAAATCTGCACCTAAGGATGATACTTTATCTGAAGGTCAAAAATATTCTAGAACAGGAATAATGCAAAGAGTTAAAGATGTATTATACAAGGAAACTGTAACGATTAAATCTTCATTAATCCAAAAGGCAGGAATTGAAGGATCATCTGCTTCATATACAAATGAATTAACAAAATCAATTGAAAAATATGAGCAAAAGATGGCTGATATGGAAAAGGAGTTTTCTAGAAAAGAGCAAGCTTTATATACTAAGTATGCTAATTTAGAAACTATAATGAATAAATATAACTCTCAACAAAGTTATTTATCTCAACAATTAGGCTTAAGTTAAAATTATGATAGAAAAAATTTTAGCAGAATATAGAGATATAACAGAAAAAATAATTAAAGATATAAACAATGATGAAGAAGTAATGGATCTTATGGAGAAAAGAGAAGAATTGATTAATACTCTTTTCAATAATGAAGAAAATAAATATAAAATAAGAGAATTATACTTAGAGAAAGGTTTATTGAATCTAGATAAAGAATTAAAGATTTCAATTGATAAAGAAAGAAATAAAGTAAAAGAAGAGATAAATAATATACATAAGATAAAAAGTGCAAATAACGCCTATGAGAGGAATAGAAAAAATAATAGTTTTTTTAATGTAAAAATTTAAAAAAGTTTATAAAAACTATAAAGTATAGAAAAAATATACGATATATATAATATAAGCTTAAGCAACTTAAACTCTATATAGAGAAGGTATTAACAGATTTATCTGTTACATATAAATAAAAGACAAGGATGTCAAATTAAAAATCAAGGAGGAATTTTATTATGATTATTAATCACAACATGAATGCGTTAAACGCACACAGAAATATGTCAATTAACAATACAGCTTCAGGAAAGTCAATGGAAAAGTTATCTTCAGGTTTAAGAATAAACAGAGCTGGAGATGATGCAGCAGGTCTTTCAATTTCTGAAAAAATGAGAGGACAAATTAGAGGTTTAGAACAAGCTTCAAGAAATTCTCAAGATGGTATATCAATGATTCAAACAGCTGAAGGAGCTTTACAAGAAACTCAAGCAATACTTCAAAGAATGAGAGAACTTGCAGTTCAAGCAGCTAATGATACTAACGTTACTGTAGATAGAGATGCTATTGGAGTAGAGTTAACTGAGTTAGGAAAAGAAGTATCTAGAATTAAGGACAATACTCAATTCAATGAACAAAATATTTTAGATGGTACATCTCAAAAAGTAAATATCCAAGTTGGTGCTAATAAAGGACAAGCTATGGAATTAGACTTTACAATAGCTGGAATTGATTTATCAGCTATAGAAACTGCAGTTGGAAGCCTATCATCTGCTGATGTTGTTGATCATACTACAGCAACAGCTTTAATTGATACAATAAATACTCAAATCACATCAGTATCAACTGGAAGATCAACATTAGGTGCTTACCAAAATAGATTAGAGCATACTATTAAAAATCTTGATAATGCTTCAGAAAACTTAACAGCAGCAGAATCAAGAGTTAGAGATGTTGATATGGCTAAGGAAATGATGAACTTTACTAAGAACAACATATTACAACAAGCTTCTCAAGCTATGCTTGCTCAAGCTAATCAACAACCACAAAATATTTTACAATTATTAAGATAATCTATAGTTTGAATTTTTAAATTTAATTATTTGAAATTATTTCTATGAAGTAATGGGAAAGAGTTTTATTTTAAATTTGAAATGAATATAAAAAGAATCAGAATTAATTTTCTGATTCTTTTTGTTTTATAAAGTATTTATCGCAAAAAACGATAAATAAAGATAAAGAGAAATTTATTAAAATGGTTATCAATATATATTAAGGAGAAGTCTTTATGATAAGTTTATGTATGATTGTAAAAAATGAGGAAAAAAATTTAGGAAAATGCCTTGAAAGTATAGCTGATTATATAAAAGATATAGTTATAGTAGACACAGGATCTACAGATAATACCAGGGAAATAGCAAGGGAATATACTAATAAAGTATATGACTTTAAATGGTGTGGTGATTTTTCAAAAGCTAGGAATTTTTCTATTTCAAAGGCTTCGAATGACTGGGTTTTAATTTTAGATGCTGATGAAGTTATTTGTAAATTTGATAAAGAAAAAGTAAAGAACTTTATTAAAGATAATAATAAGACTATAGGTAGAATTAAAAGAATTAATCCTTTTGAAGATGGAAAAGAAATAAAAAAATATATTGAAAGAGTAAATAGATTATTTAATAAAAAATACTTTAATTATGAAGGAATTATACATGAACAATTAGTAGCAAAAGATAATAGTGAATATGAGATGAAATCTATTGAAATAGAAGCTAATCATATCGGTTATTTAGATGAAGTTATAAATGTAACTAACAAATTAGATAGAAATATTAATTTGTTAATTGATTCTATAAATAATAACCCAATAGATCCTTATTTATATTATCAAATAGGAAAGTCCTATTATAAAAAGAAGGATTATGTTCAGGCTTATCATAGTTTTCTAAAATCAATTGAATTATGTATAGATTTCAAATTTGAATATACTGAAGATTTAATAGAAAGTTATGGTTATACTTTGATAAAATGTGAAAAATATGAGGAAGCAATGAAGCTAAGCAAATATAAAACTTATTACGTGAATTCACCAGATTACAGCTTTGTAATGGGACTAGTATATATGAATAATGGGAATTTTCAAGAGTCTATTGACTATTTTAAAAGATGTATTGGGGATAGGGAGGGGAAAATTGAAGGAATTAATTCCTATCATCCTAATCATAATATAGGTGTTATTTATGAAAGTTTGGGATTTAAAGAAGTTGCATTAGGTTTTTATAATGAATGTAAAGATTATGGTCCTTCAAAGCAAAGGATTAAGGAAATTATGGATAAGAAAAAAGAAGATTTAGAAAAAATGAAAATTAATATAAAAGAATATATTCAAAATAAATATTTAGAAAAAGCAAAAATTCTAATAGAAGAAAGTTTAAAAATTAATAATAAAGATATAGAAGTATATTCGATGAAATCTGTGGTAGAAATTATGGAAAATAGATTAGTAGCTGCAGAAAAGACACTAAAATGCTCTTTAGAAATTGATAATAAAAGTTTTGATATATTATATAACTTAGGTTACTTATATGAAATTAAAGAAAAATATAAATTAGCTGTAGATTTTTATTCAAAAGCATTAATAGTAAGTGAATCTGAAGAAGTTAAAAGTCAACTTGAAGAATATATAAAAAATATAGAAATTAATAATTTTTAAAACTAGCATTATAATCTAAATTTAAAATAATTTAGATTATAAGAAAATTTGTATTAATAATATAAAAAATATAGAGATGCAAGGAGCAGTTTCAAATTCAGGTCATAACTATCAAACCACAAAAACTAATTGTATTAATATTAATAGTATAGAGTAATTTGTTTGAGACTATTATATAACAAAAAGGAATTAATAATAACTAGAAGATAACTTAAATAGTACAGATAAATTATTAGAAAAATAAAATACTGTGATTTAAATAAGGATAATATTTTAGAGAAAACTTGTTTTAGTTAAATATAATTAAAAATGAATATCACATAAAATTTTATATTTAATACTTTATTCTGATTTTATATTAGAGAATATTGATAAAATTTGATATACAATTTTAAATAGTTGATTAGAAAATTATTATTTTTAATTAAGAAGTTTATTAAAATAACGATAATTTAAATATAGTAAATAAATTAATATGAGTATAGGAGAAAATATTATGAGATTAAATCAGAATATGCAATCTTTAAATGTATACAGAAATTATAAGAATAATGTATCTATTCAATCTGTAACTTTAGATAGAATTAGTAGTGGGAAAAAAATAAATTCAGCAAAAGATAATCCTAATAAGCTTGGAGTAAGTGAAGGTCTTAGATTACAAATTAGAGGTCTTCAAATGGCAGAAAGAAATATTCAAGATGGAGTATCAATGATGCAAACAGTAGATGGAGCATTATCTACTGTTAGTGAATCTTTAATTAGAATAAAGGAATTAACTGTGCAAGCAGGTGGTGTTAATACTGCTAGTGATTTAGAAGTAATTCAAAATGAAATAAGTAAGCTTAAGGAACATATTGATTATACAGTTAATAATTCAGATTTTAATGGTGTAAAATTATTAAACTCAGACAGAGTGACTACTAATGATTATCCTAAATATTTAAAGCATTTAGTAGGTGCTAACTCACAAGAAGAAATTGATATCCCAGTATTTAATTTAACCACAGATATGCTTACTGATAATAAAGGAAATCCTTTAAAGTTATTAGATGTAACAAATAGTAAAAAGTTAGATGAGAATTTAGAAATTATTGAATCATCTATAAGTACAGTTAATTCTGTAAGAAGTAGATATGGGGCTATACAAAATAGAATGGATACTTCAGCTCAAAATTTAAATGGATCTTCATTTAACTTAGAAAATGCAGAAAGTAGAATAAGAGATACTGACATTGCTTTAGAGATGGCAGAGTATGCAAGGACATCAGTCCTACATGAAACTTCAATTGCATTAATGCAACAAACTAACAGATTTCCACAAGAAATATTAAGAATACTTGAGAATATGAAATAAATTTATATAGAGAAGTTCTTAGAACTTCTCTTTTTTGATAATTTTAATTAAATTTTAATAATTTAATATTGACAGGTAAAAAATGTATTAAAATACAAAGTTAAATAAAATATTTAAAAATATTAATAAAAATACGAAAAATGTAGAAAAATTATATTCATTTTATATGAAAATATTATAGAAAAATAGTTTATATTAAATTATAATGTAAATACAGGTAATTTTTGCATACAATCGGTGGAATAATTATACTTTTTATAAAAAATAAAATAATAAATAAAAATAAAGAAATAAACTGTAAAAAATTGAATGTCGATTAGGGGAGAAGTTTATGAATATTAATAATGATGTTTCAATGCAATTTATTAAATTAGGATTAGATGCTTCAGCATTAAGAGGTAAAGTTATAGCTAATAATATGGCTAATATAAATACTGAAGATTTTAAAAAATCCTATGTTTCTTTTGAAGAGAATTTGACTAATGCAACCAATGAGTTTAATTTAAAAAGAACTAAAAATGTGCATTTGAATGGGGAATTAAATGAATCTTTAATTTCTGTAAAAGAGGATAAGAGTACGAGTATGAGGACAGATGGCAATAATGTAGATATGGATTTAGAAAAAATTAATCAAGCTTCAAATACTCTAATGTATAATGCATTAATAACTCAGGCAAACTCAAAGCTTAATATGACTAAAGCTGTAATATCAGGGGGGAATGTTTAATTATGGGATTATTTAATACCATGAGAATAAGTGCAAGTGGATTATCTGCTGAAAGACTTAGAATGGATACTGTAACATCTAATATGACCAATGTAACAACTACTAGAGGAGAAGATGGAAAACCTTATGTAAGAAAAATTGCTGTTTTTCAAGAAAATTTAGATAAGGAAAAAGGACTAAATGGAGTTAAGGCTGTTGGAATAGTAGAAGATGAATCTCCATTAAAAGAGGTTTATGATCCAACTCATCCAGATGCAGACGCAAATGGATATGTTACTATGCCAAATGTTAATTTACTAAATGAAATGGCAGATATGATTGCAGCTTCTAGGTCCTATGAAGCTAATATAGATACACTTAATGCAACAAAAAGCATGTTTACAAAGACACTAGAGTTAGGGAGGTAGCTTATATTGATAATTAATAATTTTGTTCCAGTAGAAAAGGTTTTTGAAAATACTAATATAACTGGCACTAATAATAACAATTCTTCAAATTCATTTCAGAACATATTAAAGGAAAATCTAGATAAAGTAAATCAAGATCAGATAGAAGCAGATAACATAACTAATGATTTTGTTTTAGGAAAAGATATAGATGTTCATGAAATGATCTTAAGTATGGAGGAGGCGAAAATGTCACTTCAACTAGCTATTCAAGTAAGAAATAAAGTTGTGGAGGCAGTTCAAGAATTAAATAGAATGCAATTGTAATACGAAGGAGTGCTATTATTAATGGATAAGCTTAAAGAAAATCTTAGTAAGTTATGGGGAAGGTTTAAGACATTTAATAAGGGTATAAAAATAGCAATAATTGCAACTATAGTTACTTTTATCATTGCAGTTATATCAATGTTCTTTTATAGCTCAGCTACTAAGTATAAAGTTTTATTTTCTAGCTTAGATACAACAGACGCACAAGTTGTAATTAATAAGCTAAATGAGAAAAAGGTAGATATGAAAATAGAAGGGGATACAATACTAGTACCAAAATCTGAAGTGGACAAGTTAAGATTAGAATTAGCTCCAGAGTTATCAAATGGAAGCACTGGATATGAACTTATGGATTCAGGAAGTTCCTTTGGAATGACTGATGAAGAATTTAAACTTAAGAAATTAAGAATGCAGCAGGGAGAATTAGAAAAGACTATTAAAAGTTTTCCTCAAGTAGAAACTGCAAGAGTACATATAACACCATCAAAGGATTCGGTATTTGTAGAAGATAAGGAGCCAGGCAAGGCTGCTGTTTACTTAAAAATAGCTTCTGGAAATAAATTAAGCAAGGAACAAGTTAAGTCAATAGTAGCTCTTGTTTCAAGAAGTACAGAAAATGTTCCAGAGGAAAATATTGAAGTTGTAGATGATAATATGAATTTACTAACAGAAGGCTTATTTGATGAAGATAGTGTAGCAGTAAGTTCTGATGCAGTAGGTCAACAGTTTTCATTAGAAAAGAAGTATGAAGATGAACTTCAAAAATCTATTATTGAATTATTAGAGCCTGTAGTAGGAAAAGATAAGGTTAAAAGTTCAGTAAATGTAGATTTGGATTTTGATTCAAGACAAAAAACAGAAACAGTAATAGATCCTAATAAAGTTATAGTAAGTCAACAAGTAATAAAAGAAATAAATGGCAGTGATGCTGGTGAAGCAAGTGCTAGCCCTGTAGATAACAATATGGGTAATACCATAGATGAAGAAACTAATAATAATGGATCTTCAAGACAAGAAGTAAATACAAATTATGAGATTGGAAAGACTGAAACAAAGACAATAAGTGCTCCAGGTGAAGTTAAAAGATTAACAGCTTCAGTTTTCATTGATGGAAATATTGATGGGAATGTACAAGCGGCTTTAGAAAAATCAGTAGCCAATGCTATTGGTATAAAGACTGATAGAGGAGATAGTATTTCAGTAGTAGGAATTACATTTGATCCAATTGGTAAGGAAGGATCAGGAGAAGGCACGGAATCTAATAATGGAGGACTAGCTTTAAATAATAGAAATAAGATTATCTTATATTCTATATTAGGACTTATAGGTTTGATTTTAGTTGCAGCAATTATAATGATTATTAGAAGAAAGAAAAAGAATAAAGAAGAAAAGGAAAATCTATTAGACGTTGTGATTGATGATAGAAATTCTGATAATGAAAATGATGAAGTTCCAAGTATTAACTTTGATACTATTAATCCTAAAATACACATTGAAAATGAAATAAAGCAATATGCTACTGATAAACCAGATCAAGTTGTAGATATAATTAAAGCTTGGTTAGCCGAAAGTGAGAGGTGATAATATGGCAAGAGAAGCAGTTAAATTAAATGGAGTAAAAAAGGCAGCTATATTATTTATAACACTTGGTCCTGAGGCATCCTCTGGGATTTTGAAAAAACTGCCAGAATCTGAAATTCAAAAAATAACATATGAAATAGCCAATATATCAACAGTATCAGCAGATCAAAGAGAAAGTATTTTAGATGAATTTTTAGAGATGAATAAGGCTAGAGACTATATTATAGAGGGCGGTCTTGATTACGCTAGAACTTTATTATCTAGAGCTTTAGGAACTCAAAGAGCAAATGAAATATTAAGCAAAGTAACAGAAGCAACTCAACAATATAGACCATTTTCTATTGCGAGAAAAGCTGATGCTCATCAACTATTAAATGTAATTAGTTACGAGCATCCACAGACAATTGCTTTAATTCTTTGCTATTTACAAGCTGATAAAGCGGCACAAGTTCTTGCTGAACTTCCTGAAGATACCCAAAGTGATGTTGCTTATAGAATAGCTACAATGAGCAATACATCTCCTATGGTAATTAAAGAAATAGAAAAGGTTTTAGAAAACAAATTAAGTACTGTTGTTAGAAGTGAAATGACATCTTTAGGTGGAGTTGAATCTTTAGTTGATATCTTAAATCAAGTAGATAGAACTACTGAAAAGAATATTACTGAAAGCTTAGAAAGAGAAGATGCAGAACTTGCTGATATTGTTAAGAGCTCAATGTTTGTATTTGAAGATATTATTACTCTTGATGATATATCTATTCAAAGAATCCTTAGAGAAGTTGATGGTAAAGAACTTGCCCTTGCTCTTAAAGGAAGTTCTGATGAAGTGGCTACTGCAATTTACAGAAATCAATCTAAGAGAGCCGCTGCTTCTTTAAAGGAAGATATGGAATTCTTAGGACCAGTAAGGCTTATGGATGTTGAAAAATCTCAACAAAAAATTGTTGCTATTATTAGAAGATTAGACGATGCTCAAGAAATTATTATTTCAAGAGGTGGAGAAGATGCAATCATCATATAATTTAATTAAAAGTGCTTCAGCTTTGGAGGCTTCAAAGAAGATTATTGAAACAAATTATAAAATATCTAATTATGAAGAAGAAATTGAGGAGCAAGTATATTCAATAGAAGATGAATTTAGAAAGAATTATGAAGCATTAGGATTTAATATAATTAAGAAAGCTAAGATAGAAGCAGAAGATATTAAAATGAAATCTGAAAAAATAGCATATGAAGTAGAAAAAAAGGCCTATGAAGAAGGATACAATCAAGGCAAAGAAAATGGTTATGAAGATGGATATAAAAATGGATATTCAGAGGCCATTGAAAAGGTTAAATTAGAAACAGAAAAGGAAGTAAAAGAAAAAATAGATAGAGCTGAAAATATTTTAGAAGAAGCAAGTAAGGAATATAAAGAATACTTACTTAGTAAGGAAAAGGAAATATTAAAGCTTGCATTTGATATGGCAAAGATTATTGCTAAAAGTGAATTAAAGCTTTCAGAAGGTATGCTTCCTTTAGTAGAAAATGTTCTAGAAGAAGCTAAAGGTGAAGAAAATATAATTATTCGATGCAATAATGTTCATGTAAAAGCAATAAAAGAGAAGGCTGACTATTATAAGAAAGCCTATGCCATTAAAGGAGAAATATTTATATTAGAAGATGAACTTATGGAACCTGGAAATGCAATAATTGATAAAGGGACTGGTAAAGCCACAGTTGGCTTAGATATAGCCTTAGAAAAACTTGAAAATGCATTGTTTAAATAATAGGTGTAAATATGATAGAAGTAGATTTTAATTCAATTAATAAGAGGATAAGAGAAATTAATACTAGCTATTTAGAAGGAAGTGTAAAAGAAGTAATAGGTTTAACTATAGAAGTACAAGGAGTAAAAGCCTTTGTTGGAGAGTTATGTACTATTTACAATCAAGAGGGACATCCAATTAAATGTGAAGTTGTAGGTTTTAGAGAAGATGCAGTGTTATTAATGCCTTTAGGAGAACTTATTGGTATAGCACCAGGATGTAGAGTTGTACCAGAAAGAAGACCACTAGAGGTAAAATGTTCAGAGGATTTATTAGGAAAGGTTTTAGATGGACTTGGAAATCCTTTAGAAGAGGAAACTTTAATAAAGGGAGAAACGTATCCAATAGAGAATCAACCTCCAGATCCTCTTAAAAGAAAGAGGATTACTGAAATATTGCCAACAGGGGTAAGAGCTATAGATGGTTTTTTAACAGTTGGAGAAGGCCAAAGAATTGGAATATTTGCAGGTTCAGGAGTAGGGAAAAGTACTACTTTAGGAATGATAGCAAGAGAAGCAGAAGCAGATATAAATATTATATCTCTTATTGGTGAAAGAGGAAGAGAGGTCCTAGAATTTATTGAAAAGGATTTAGGACCAGAAGGTATGAAAAAGTCAGTAGTTGTATGTGCAACTTCTGACAAGCCTGCATTAATAAGAATAAAAGGAGCATTAACTGCTACAGCTATAGCAGAGTATTTTAGAGATAAGGGTAAAAAAGTTATATTGATGATGGACTCTGTAACTAGATTTGCCATGGCTCAAAGAGAAGTTGGACTAGCGATAGGAGAGCCACCAGCTCAAAAAGGATATACACCATCAGTTTTTGCAAAATTACCTAAGCTTATGGAAAGATCAGGTACATCAGATAAGGGTTCTATTACAGCATTTTATACTGTTTTAGTAGATGGAGATGACTTTAATGAACCAATAGCAGATGCTGTTAGAGGTATATTAGATGGACATATAGTTTTATCAAGACAATTAGCCCATAAAAACCATTATCCTGCCATAGATATTTTAAATAGTATAAGTAGACTTATGCCTAATATTGCAACAGAAGATCATAAGGAGGCAGCTTCCTTTGGAAGAGATTTACTTGCTACATATAAGGATGCAGAAGACTTGATTAACTTAGGAGCATACGTTAGAGGCAGTAATAAGAAAATAGATTTATCTATTCAATTTAATGATAAGTTAAATAAATATTTAAAGCAGTCTATTACTGAAAAATCAGATTTTAATACTTCTTTAGGTGGATTAGTTTCAATATTTAGAAGTTAAGAGGATGTATAGTTATGTCAAAAAAATTTAAGTTTAGTTTAGAAAAGCTTCTAGAAATAAGAATAGAAAAAGAGGACGAAAGTAAAAGAAATTTTACAAAGACTCAAAGAGAAAAACAAGAGACTGAAATAAAACTTACAGGCCTTAAAGAAAGTTATCAAAAATACAATGGAATTAAAGAGGGAGAAACTGTAGTTTATCAAAAAATAAAACGTAATTATTTATTCGCACTAGATAAGGGTATATCTGAAACAGAGAAGAATTTAGTAATTAAAAATAAAGAATTAGAAATACGAAGAGAAGATTTAATAAAAAAGCAAGTAGATAGGAAGACTGTTGATATATTGAAAGAAAGAAAATATACAGAATACACAAAAGAAGAATCGAGAAAGGAACAAATTTTAATTGATGAACTTTCTCTATATGCTTACATAAGGAATCATTGAAAGGAGGTGATATAGGTGGTAGATACGTCTGTATTGGTTAACTTAAACAGTAAACTTAAAGAGATGAAATCAAACTATAAATCGGATAATAAAAATATTGATAATAAATTTGATTTTAAGAATTATTTATCTAAAGAGGTGAAAAATAGTACCTCAGAAAATAACTTAAACACTTCAAAAAATACTAATAACATTAATAAAAATAGTGTTGATAATGGAGATTCTGGGGAAATTCAGGTTTCTAATAAAGAATTAGTTTCTAAAATTTCAGAAAAACTTGAGAAACTATTAAAAGATGAAGATTCTAATGTTGATTCTTTAGATGAGGATTTAAATGAAGTCATTATTTTACTATTAAATCTTATAGAAGTTAATTTGAAAGATTTGAATACAATTAATCCAGAAGAAATAAGTAATGATAAATCAGAATTAATAGAAGAATTATCAAAATTAGGTTTTATAAATAATTCTGATAATGAAGTATTTAAAGAAGATACTAATTTAGTTTTAAATCCTATTGAAGGAAATTCTACTAAAGATACTAAGGAAGTATTAAATAACATCAATAACTTGCTAGCTCAAGCATTGGATAATGCAAATTCTAATAAATTAAGTGAAGATCTATCAATTAATAATATAGAAGTTGATTTATTAAAGGAACTGAAGAACCTAGTTAATATTCTTCCAGAGAAAACAGTAAAAGAAGTAGAAAAAAATTTAAGTACTGATTTTAGTAAAGAAATATTTAATACTTTAATATTGGAATCAAAAAATGATTTCAATAACAAAGAAGTAGAAAATAATGATAATAGTGCTTTAATTGATACTGATACTAATATAAACAAAAATGATTTAAATTCTGCTTTAAGGGATGATTTTAAAGAAAGTAATTTTAATGATAATACAGCTTCAAAAAATAAGGTGGATAATAAAGAAGAAAAGGTTCTTATGAAAATTTTGGAGGATGATGGTGATAAAGGCTTTTCTAAGGTTTTAAATTACTATGATAAATTAAATAAAACAAATCCATTTATAGAAGTAATAAAGGAACCAGTAGTTATAAATAAAGATACTATTAATTTAGATTTCATTAAAAATATAAAATATATGGTTAAAAATTCAGTAGAAGAGTTAAATGTTAAGATTTATCCAAAAGAACTTGGTGAAATGACAATAAAACTAATTTCTCAGGAAGGAATAATGAAAGCTGAAATAAAGGCCACATCTAAAGAAACTTATAACTTATTAAATTCTAATTTAAATGATATAAAGAAGACATTAGAAAATCAAAATATTAGAATTCATGAAGTTAATATAGGAATCTACAATGAAGATACTACTTTCTTTAGTGGTAAGGAAAATTCAAAAGAAGAATTTGAAAATCAAAAAATAAGTAAAATTAATAATATATCTTTAGATGAAGAGGAAATTGTTGAAGATTTACTTAATGAAGGAAATGTAAATTTATTAGCTTAGGAGGTGTGTAAATGTCTAATGTAATAAATAGTTATAATGGAGCAAGAGCAACAGATAGAGGAACTAAAATATTAAAGCAAGGTCAAGAAATGGATAAGAATGCTTTCTTAACAATATTATCAGCAGAATTATCTAATATGGATCCTATGGGTGACAATGATTCAACTCAATATGTAACTCAAATGGCACAATTTGCATCTATGGAGCAAATGACTAATTTAAATACTACAATGAGTAGTTATGCAAATAATTCATTAGTAGGTAAGGGAGTTACATTAAAGAGTGTTGATAGCCAAGGGGTTAATTATACTGGCATAGTTAAATCTGTAGCTACTAATTCTTCTAAAACTACTATTTCAGTAGAAGTTAATGAAAATGGAACTAATACATATAAGGATTTTGATGTAAGTGATATTCTTACTGTTTTAGATGTACCAGATTATTCATTACCATCTATAAATAATATTAATGGAAATATGTCATTCTTAGTTGCTTCATCCTTTATTGGAAAACATATTGAATTAAATGAAAAAGATGAAAACAGTAATAATAAAACAGGTGAAGTTTTAGGAATAGTTAAGGATCAAGGAGTAGTTAAAGTAAGGGTAAAACTACATGATAGTGAGGATATACAAGAATTTACTTATGAGAAAGTTATAAAAGCTTCCAATAAAAAGGAAGATATTAAACCAGAAGAAACTGAAAGTTAGGAATAAAAGTAGGTGATATTTTGGGATTTAGAGTAATAAATGGACAAGCATATCCAATAGGAAATTTCAAATTACCAAATGAAAGTATAAGTGGAAAGCCTGTTAATAAGAAAAATAACTTTAATGATATTTTACAAGATGAAATAAATAAGAGTGATTCAGATTATACTTTATCAAAGCATGCTGCAGATAGACTTAAAGAAATAAAGTTTACAGAAGCAGATATGAAAGAAATTGGAAAAGGATTTAAAATAGCAGAGGAAAAGGGTTCTAAAAATTCAGTTATGATATATAAGGATGTAGCTTTAATTGCTAGCATAGAAAATAAAACAGTAATTACAGCTATAGAGAAAGAGAGAGCAAAAGACAATATTTATACAAATATTGATAGCGTTGTGATTTTATAAGCTGGACCTAATTAGGAGGCTTAATTCTTGTTGAATGATAGATACAAGAAAAAATAATTGGTTGGAGGTCAAATAATGTTAAGATCAATGTATTCCGGTATAAGCGGTATGAAAGTTAATCAAACAAAATTAGATGTTATAGGTAATAATATATCAAATGTAGGTACAACATCATTTAAATCATCAAGGGCAAGATTTAGTGATATGCTTAGTCAAAATGTTTCTGATGCTATGGCACCATCTAATAATCAAGGTGGAGTAAATGCTAGCCAAGTTGGACTAGGTGTACAACTTGCAAGTATTGATTCAGTAATGACACAAGGTATGATGCAACCAACAGGAAGACAATTAGATGTTGCTATAGATGGTGATGGATTCTTTATGGTAAGTAAAGGTCCTGCAATATATGGTGGCACACTAGAAGTAAATCATAGAGCAGGATCACATAATATAACTGAACAATCATTAAGTAATTCTGGTTCAGAAATTATGTATTCAAGAGATGGTTCATTTATATTAGATGAGCAAGGTAATTTATTAACTGGTGATGGATTTAGAATTATGGGATATTCATTAACTAATGATGATAGTGCTCAGCTGGCAACAGGATTATCTCCTAATACAGTAAATACTGCTGGATTAGATTTTAGATTTGGACCTGGATCTCAATTAAATGGATACAAGGTTGTTCTAGGTTCTATTGGGCCAGGAACAGTAACTTCAGCAGATATCAATAAAGCTGAAAAACTTATAGTTGTAAATGGAGATTTTTCTAGTACTGGGGCTCTAACTACAGCACAAGTGGAATCTGCAATAAATAAAGGGTTATCCTCTGCTGGAATATCTCAGCAAGTATTTGTGTCAGGAAAGCCAATTAGCTTTGAAGGCTTAGGTTCTGATTCAGTAGTTGGTGGTACAGATGCATTAGCACCTAAATTAGTTTCAATTGGTGGATTTAATGTTCAATTTAGTGAAGGTAGTGATCTAAATGGATATAGTTTTGAAATAAATGGAATTAGTACTGAACCTTTAAAGATTGAATTACAAAAGGGAACAAAAAAAATATTAATCAGTGGAAATTTTATAGAAAAATCATTTAATGCATCAAGTATACAAGAAGATTTAAATAAGGAACTTAAAGATGCAGGATTTAATCAAGAGGCTAAAGTAACAGGATCACCGGCAACATTAAGCAATATAAGTGGAACATCAGATGATTCAGGGAAAATTAGCATACCAGCACAAATAGTAGATGCAAATGATGGAACTGGAGCAAAAGCAATTGGAGGATTTAATTTTTCATATAGAACTAAAGGTGATGGAGAACTTAATGATTATACTATTTCTATAGGAGAAAGTGTAGCTGGAACTCCATTAACAGTAGTTGTTGAAAGTGGAAATATAATAATTAATGGGGACTTTAATACTACACCAGCTAAATTTAATAATACAGAGTTGGAATCTAAATTAAATAGTGCTTTAAAGGCAAATGGACTTAAAACTGAATTAAATGTTGTAGGTAGTATAACTTCAACAGGTATAACAAACAAAGTTAAATTCCAAGGAGGTGTTACAGAATCATCTCCAAAAGCTCTTAATATAGCTGGCTTAAACGTAGAACTTCCAAAAGGAACAGTTTTAAATAATGTAGAATTTAAAATTACTTCTATTAATGAACCAGGATTAAATGTGGTTTATACTGCAGCATCTGGAAGTAATACACCTAAATTAGTTATAACAGGGGATTTTACTAAGAAAGTTTCATCAAGGGATTTAGAAGATAAAATAAATGAGGCTTTAGCTAAGGTTCATACTACAGACTCACCTAAAGTTAAGGTATCAGGAACATCAAAGGCATATACAGGTTTAACATCTGACAATATTGAAGGCGGTGAAAAAGATAAATCACCTGCAAAAGTAACAGTAGGAGGAGTGGAACTAACTTTTGATGCAGGTTCAGCACTTAACGGTTATAAGTTCCAAGTAGGAGCAATAACACAAGGAACTAAAACTTCAGCTGTTATTGATGCAAAAAGTAAAACAATAACAATAAATGGTGATTTTGTAACTACTAATGCTATTACAGCAAAAAATATTCAAGATGCATTAACAAGAGCTTTAGAAGCACAAGGAATTAATCAAGGGATAACAGCTAGTGGTAAACCTATGGAAATTGGTGGTGTTACTTCAGATGAAACCTATGGTGGAACTCCTGTAGAAAGTATGAATATTGATGGAAGTATTAACTTTGTAGATGGAACAAAAGATTTAAAATCCTATGATGGGCAACTTAAAACTTTAAAGATTCCAGATAAAGTTAGAATACCTGGAACAGATACAGAACTTAGAGTTAAAACATATACAATAGATAAAAATGGAATAATTAATGGAGTCTTAGAAGATGGTAGAGTAGCAGCACTTGGACAAATTGCTATGGCTAGCTTTAAAAATCCAGAAGGATTAACTAAACTTGGTGGAAATTTATATAGCTCATCAGTTAACTCTGGAGAAGCAGTAATTAAAAGTGGTGTTGGAACATTAAATGATGATAACTCAAAGGGTTATGGAGATAATTTACAAGGTATGCTTGAAATGTCAAATGTAGATTTAGCAGAACAATTTACAGACATGATAGTTTCAAGTAGAGCCTTCCAAGCATCAGGAAAGATGATTACTACTGGAGATGAAATACTACAAGACATTATAAACTTAAAGAGATAATGAGTATAGAGTAATTTAAAATAGATAATTAAAATAGATATATTTTTAATAATTGTTTCAAATTACATGAATAATTTTAAACCTTACATTTACTATTAAGAGTTGTTAATTCAGCTCTTAATAGTAAATAGTTTTAGAATTTAATTAAAATATAAGATAAAGAGGGTAGATAGAGAATGATAGATTTAACTGCTATGAATAATAGAGCTTTTATCTTAAATGCAGATCATATAGAAAAGATTGAAGAAGTTCCTGAAACTCTAATAACACTTACTAATGGGAAAAAGTATATAGTCCTTGAAAGAGTAGAAGAGGTAGTTGAAAAAGTAATTAAATATAAAAATAAAATAGTTAATTATAGATTGTAATGGGGGGGAATAGTATATGAAAAAGTCAGACGTATTAACCTCTGTAGGTTTAATATTAGGTGTGATTTTAATGCTTTATGGAATGCTTATGGGAAGTAGCCTTAAAATATTTTGGGATTTCTCATCAGTATTAATAACTGGAGGAGGATCAATATCAGCACTTTTAATTACATATTCTTTAGAAGAAGTAATGAATATGGGGAAATCCTTTGTTGAAGCTTTTAAAGAAAAAAGTTCCTCCGGGAAAGATATAATTGAAAAATTTAGTGTTCTTTCAAAAAAGGCAAGAAGAGAAGGATTATTATCATTAGAAGATGATATTTCAGAAATGGAAGATCCTTTCTTAAAAAAGGGATTACAAATGGTGGTTGATGGTATTGAACCAGAAACAATAAGAGAAATATTAGAACTTGAAATTGGTGAAATGGAGAGTAGACACGAAAGAAACTCAGGTATATTTTTATCATGGGGAGCTTATGCACCAGCCTTTGGTATGCTTGGAACCTTAATAGGATTAATACAAATGCTAGCAAATTTAACTGATGTAGCTAATATAGCATCTGGTATGGGTAAAGCCTTAATAACAACATTCTATGGATCAATAATTGCAAGTCTTTTCTGTAATCCTATAGCAACTAACTTGAAGCAAAAAAGTGCTAAAGAAGTAGGAGAAAGGGAAATGATGTTAGAAGGAATTCTTGCTATACAATCTGGAGTCAATCCAAGAATAGTAGAAGAAAAACTTATAACTTATCTACCTCCTAAGGAGAAATTACAATATTTAAATAACAGCATTGAAAATGGAGAAGGAGTTGTTATTTAATGGCAAGAAATAAGAAAAACAAAAGTGGAGGACTAAGAGGGGACGAGTGGATGGCAACCTATGCAGATACTGTAACTCTTCTACTTACATTTTTTGTATTATTATATGCACTGTCTTCAGTAGATACTGAAAAAACAAAAAGTATATCTAATGCCTTTACATCTATGATGAGTGGGGAAAGTGGAAATAGTATATTAGAATATAATTTATATAATGGAGAAGTCCCTTTAATTGGTGGAGAAACTGAAGAATATATTGAAGGTGGAAAAGAATTAACAGAACAGAAAAAATTATATAATAATCTTAAAAAGTTTGTTTCTGACAATAATTTGCAGGATGTAGTAGAAATTATTGATGATGAAAGAGGAGTTGCAATGCAGCTAAGAGACAATATATTATTTGAAACTTCAAGTTCTGATTTAAGGGAAGAAAGTAAAGAAATATTAAATAAATTATTAACTATTATTTCACCAATGGACAACCCTATATTAATAGAAGGACATACAGATAACAGAGCTATAAAGACTTCTAAGTTTCCTTCAAATTGGGAATTATCTGCAGATAGAGCTGTTAATGTAGTTAGATATTTTGTAGAAGGAATGGGACAAGATCCAAAGAGATTTTCAGCTATAGGTTACGGAGAATTCCAGCCAGTAGCACCAAATGATAGCTATGAAGGTATGGCTAAGAATAGAAGAGTAGATATATTAATAGTGACATCTGACAAGGAGGAAAATTAAAAATGGCTGGTGGAAATAAAAATAATAAAAAGACAATTTTAATTGTGGTGATTCTTTTAATTTTGGTAGGTGGGGGTACCTTTGGAGGTGCCTATTTCTACATGAGTAGAGGCAATGCTGCAAGGCCAGTATTTGTTAAAGAAGGTTTTGTTGAAATTGGAGAAATATTTGTAAACTTAAGTGATGAAGGAACTAAAAGATATGTAAAGCTTAATATGTCTGTTAGTTATGATAAATCTAATAAAGATTTATCTAAGGAAATAGAGGATAAAAAAGTAGTAATTAGAGATGTAGCCAATTTCTATGTAAAATCTTGTGATGCTAAAGATTTTGAGCCTTCTAATGAAGTGATTTTAAAGGGAGATTTGATTTCTAGAATAAATCAAAAACTTACTAGTGGTGTACTAAAGGACTTATATATAAGTGAAATAATAGTACAGTAGAGAAAGATGAGATAAGATATGGATTTTGCATTTTTATTTTTAAAATTAATATTTGCTTTAGTCGTAGTATTAGGGAGTATGTATCTTACCTTTAAGTTAAGTGGAGATAAGCTTAGTAAAATTAATAATAATAAATATATAAAAGTATTAGAGAGAAGTCAAATATCAAAAGAGTCCTCTATAGCAGTAGTTAAAGTTGGAAATAAGGGCTATATTTTAAGCATATCCAATAATAAAATTGAAAAGTTAGATGAATTATCTAAAGAAGAAATACTTATTATTGAAGAAGATAAAATAAGAGAAAAAGAAAAAATAAATGAGCAATATAATGTTGCAATATCAGGACTTAAATCTAAAATTAATAGCTTTAAGAGGAAAAATAACTAAAAGGGAAGATTTATATGAAGAAGAAAAAATATGTATTCATGATATTTGTAGTAATGGCTTTAATATTTACATTTAATAAAAGTGTTAGGGCAGAGCCTATAAATATACCAAATGTTGATATTTCAGTGGGAGGAGAAAATTCATCACCTCAAAATTATGTTGATAATATAAAGTTGTTAATAGTATTAACTATACTAACACTATTACCATCAATAATAATAATGATGACTTCTTTTACAAGAATAATAG
This sequence comes from uncultured Clostridium sp., assembly GCA_934746015.1. Lineage (GTDB taxonomy): Bacteria > Bacillota > Clostridia > Clostridiales > Clostridiaceae > Clostridium. Next base: position 45,836 of record CAKVEW010000006.1, on the reverse strand, counting down.
TAGTATTTTCTTTTTTAAAAAATGCACTAGGAGCACAACAATCAATTCCTAACCAAATTCTTATTGGACTAGCATTGTTTTTAACTATCTTTATAATGAAACCTGTGTATACAGAAATCAATGAAAAGGCCTTTGAGCCTTTTATGAAAAATGAGATAACACAGGAAGAAGCTATGGAGGTTGGAAGTAAACCATTAAGAGAATTTATGTTAAAACAAACTAGACAAAAGGATTTAGAATTATTTGCTGAAGCTTCAAGAATTGATAAGGATGAAATAACTAAAGAAAATATTCCTCTAACAGTAGTTATACCTGCTTTTGCAATAAGTGAGTTAAAGACTGCCTTTCAAATAGGCTTTTTACTTTTCTTACCATTCTTAATTATAGATATGGTAGTAGCAAGTGTTCTTATGTCTATGGGGATGTTTATGGTACCACCTGTTATGGTAGCTTTGCCATTTAAGCTTTTATTATTTGTTATGGTAGATGGATGGTACTTAATAGTTAAATCCTTAATAATGAGCTTTGGAGGGTAAGTAAAGAAAATGAGTGAAAGTTTAGTAATAGGAATAGTAAAAGATGCTTTAATAACATCTTTAAAAGTAGCAGGACCAATTTTATTAGTATCAATTTTACTAGGATTAATAATAAGTATATTTCAAGCAACTACTCAAATTCAAGAACAAACATTGACCTTTGTTCCAAAACTTATTGGTATAGCAGCGGTAGGATTATTACTAGGGAACTTTATGCTTCATACATTAGTAAGTTTCACACAAAGAATATTCGAATTAATAATTAGAATATCTACTTAGGGAGGTAGGTAAAGTATGATAAATACAGCCTACTTTTTGGCACTATTTTTAATATTTTTAAGAGTAACTTCATTTTTTGTTATAACAAATGTTTTCTTTCCAAAAGGAACTCCAAAAACGCTAAAGGCTATGTTTTCATTAATATTTGCCTTTGCCTTATTAGGAGGAATAGATTATGAAAGCATTAAAGAAATAACCAGCAATTATTATTTAATAATTTATATGTTTTTTGAAGTTACAAATGGATTGATACTTGGATTAATTTCTAGTATAGCATTTGAAGTATTACTTATGGCAGGAAGTTTAATAGATGTACATATAGGACTTAGTATGGTTAATACTATAGATCCAAACAGTGAGGCAAGTACTACTATAACAGGAAACTTACTTCATTATGTTGCACTAGTTATATTCTTTATAGTAGATGGACATCATATGTTAATTAAATCTCTTATAGAGAGCTTTGTATTGTTACCTATTGGAAAAGGGCTATTTCATGGAGATACTATGATGACTATGATTGAAATTGTAGCAAATTATTTTGTAATAGGCTTGAAAATAGCAATACCAATAGTATTGATAATAATATTAGCAGATGTTTCTATGGGACTAATATCAAGGGCAGTTCCGCAAATAAATGTAATGATTTTAGGAATGCCTGTAAAAATGTTAATTGGAATTATAGCAATATCAGTTTCTCTACCAATTATAATAAAAGTATTTGTAAGTAATATTAGTTATTTACCAGATATATATAGGAAGATTATAAACACGGTACCATTAATATTTTTAATTGGAGCAGACGAAAAAACTGAAGAAGCTACACCGAAGAAGAAAAGCGATTCAAGGAAAAAAGGTCAAGTACCTAGGAGTAAAGATATCGGACTAGCGATTACTTTAATAGCTACTACATTAGTAATAGCAGCTTTAAGCAGCTTTGTAGTTTCAATATTAAGAAGTAATACAATTTATTTCCTGGGTGATATGGGAACTATGGAATTAACAGAAAATAGTTTAAAATCAATAAACTTACTAGTATTAAGTAAGGCTGCAATTGCTATTATGCCTGTAATACTACCAATTATGATAGCAGGGGTAGCGGCTAGTTTAATTCAATCTGGCTTTTTGATAGTTAAAGATGCTATTAAACCTTCCTTTGGGAAGTTAAATCCTTTAAATGGTTTCAAGAATATGTTTTCAAAAAAATCATTAGTAGAACTCGTAAAAAATTTAATTCTAATATCTATTATAATATTTATGGCTTACAACTATATAAAAGATAATTTTGATAAGATAATGCAAATTGGTAATTTATATTTACCTTCATTAGGTATTGAAGTTAAATCTTTATTAATAGGGATTTTTGTGAAGATATGTGTATTGCTTGTAGTTGTAGCTATAATAGACTACATAGTTCAATATAGATTATTCCAAAAGGATATAAGAATGACAAAACAAGAAATCAAAGAAGAGTATAAGCAAATGGAAGGGGACCCACAAATTAAATCAAAAATAAAGCAAAAGCAAAGAGAAATATCTCAAAGAAGGATGATGCAATCAGTGGGAGAAGCTACTGTAGTAATAACAAACCCTACTCATTTAGCAATTGCTATTAAGTATACTGAGGGCCAAATGGAAGCACCAAAGGTTGTTGCAAAAGGTGCTGATAATATAGCTATTAAGATAAAAGAAAAAGCTATGGAATCTAAGATTCCAATAATAGAAAATAAGCCTTTAGCAAGGTTGATATATGAAACAGTTGATATAGACAAAGATATTCCACAGGATATGTATCAAGCTGTAGCAGAGGTATTAGCAATGGTATATAAATTAGATAAAAAGAAAAAAGGTACTAGATAATAAAGGATGGGATAAGGTTGCTTGTTAATAATAAAATAAATTTAAAGAAAAATTCAGATGTTTTGGTGGCCTTTGGAGTATTAGGTATAGTACTAATGATAATTATACCGCTTCCAGCAGCCCTTTTAGATGTTTTATTAGCCTTTAATATTACATTATCTGCATTAATTATAATGATTACAATGTTTACAACGAATGTTTTACAATTATCAGTTTTTCCAACACTATTACTTGTTACTACTCTTTTAAGATTAGGTTTAAATATTTCCTCAACAAGACTTATATTAAGTGAAGGAAGTGCAGGTAAAATAATAGAAGCCTTTGGTGAATTTGTTATTGGAGGAAACTATGTAGTTGGTATTATTATATTTTTAATTATAATAATAATTCAATTCGTGGTAATAACAAACGGTGCTGGTAGAGTTTCAGAAGTTTCTGCTAGATTTACATTAGATGCAATGCCAGGAAAACAAATGAGCATAGATGCAGATTTAAATGCAGGATTAATAGATGAAGTAACAGCAAGAAAACGAAGAGAAGATTTACAATCAGAAGCAGACTTTTATGGATCAATGGATGGTGCTTCTAAGTTCGTAAAGGGAGATGCAATTGCAGGTATTATAATTACTATTATAAATATAATAGCTGGGATAATAATTGGAGTAATGAGTGGTATGGATTTCCTTCAAGCTGGAGAATTATATACAAAGCTTACAATAGGAGATGGTTTAGTTAGCCAAATACCAGCATTATTAATTTCAACTGCTTCAGGTATATTAGTAACTAGATCAGGAAGTTCAGATAACTTCGGTAAGACTTTTAGTAAACAACTTACTGCTTTTCCTATAGCATTAGGAATAGTATCAGCTGTAATGTTCTTCTTAGCATTAATACCTGGTATGCCTATGATACCATTTTTATTAGCAGCAATTACAGGGGCAGTTTCAACATATATGCTTATAAAAGAGGAAGAAAAAACTCAAGAAATGGAACTTGCAAGAGTTGAAGAAGAATATACAGAAATGGAAAGAAAAGAACCTGAAAATGTTATGACTTTAATTGCTGTAGAACCTATGGAAGTAGAGATTGGATATGGATTAATACCATTAGCAGATGAGTCTACTGGAGGAGATTTATTACAAAGAATTGCTTCAGTTAGAAGGCAATGTGCAATAGAAATGGGTATAGTTGTACAACCTATTAGAATTAGAGATAATCTGCAATTAAAAACAAATGAATATGTAATAAAAATAAGAGGGACAGTAATTGCTTCTGCAGAGCTTATGTCAAATATGTTACTTTGTATGGATCCATCTGGTGATAATTCACAAATTGCAGGTATAAGAACAGTAGAGCCAACCTTTAATCTTCCAGCAGTTTGGATAAATAAAGATCAAAGAGAAGAAGCTGAAATTAAGGGTTTAACTGTTGTAGATCCAACAACTGTAATGGTAACTCATTTAACTGAAACAATTAAATCACATTCATATGAATTATTAGGAAGACAAGAAGTTCAGTTAATAGTTGAAAATACTAAAGAAAAGTATAGTGCAGTAGTTGATGAACTTATTCCAGATCTTATGACAATAGGAGAACTTCAAAAGATATTACAAAATCTTTTAAGAGAAAAGGTTCCTATAAAGGATATGGTTACTATAATGGAGTCTTTAGCTGATAATTCAAGGCTAACTAAGGATTTAGAACTATTAACAGAGTATGTAAGATTTTCTCTTGCTAGGACTATATGTAATCAAATTATAGATGAAGATAGAGCAATAACTGTAGTAACATTATCATCACAAATTGAAGAAATAATTTCTACTAATACACAAAAATCAATACAAGGCTCTTTCCCAGCAGTAGATCCAGATATTACTACTAAGATATTTAATTGTATAAGAGATACTTTAGATAGAGTTTATTTTTATAATAACCAACCAATTATATTAGTATCTCCTAACATAAGGCCAGTATTTAGAAAACTTATAGAAATGGTATTTCCACATGTTATGATAATATCATTAAATGAAATTCCTAACGATGTAGAAATAAGAACAGAAGGAGTTATATCACTATAATGATAATAAAGAAGTATATAGTAAAGAACATGAATGAAGCCTTAACTAGGATGAGATATGAATTAGGTAAGGAAGCTATTATAATTAGTCAGAGGAAAGTAAGAGATACTGGGTTTAAAGGATATTTTAAACCAAAGCTAATTGAAGTAACTGCAGCGTTAGAAAATAATAAGCTAGAAAGAAAAAATAATATAGTTAATAAAAATAATCAGGTAGATAGCTTTAGCACTTCTTTAAATAGTATTAGGGATATTATAGAAAAAGAAAATAATAAATCAAAAGAGCCTAAAGAAAACTTAAAGGAAGAAGTAAAGGAAATAAAGGATTTATTAAATAAGGTTATTAAAAATACAAACAAAGAAAAAAATGACAATGTAGTAGAAAGTTATTTAAATGAAATAGATGTAGATAAATCTTTAATAGATGAGTTAGATATTACTTCATACCATAAAATCGAAGATTTTAAAGAAGACTTTAAAAAAATACTTTATAAGGATATTAAGGTTAATGAAAAAGAGTTAGTTGGTAAAATAGCCTTAATAGGACCAACAGGAGTAGGTAAGACTACCACCATTGCAAAACTGGCAGGAAGATTATCTTTAATTGAAAAAAAGAAGGTTGGATTAATAACTATAGATACCTATAGAATAGGTGCAGTAGAACAATTAAAAACCTATGCAGAAATTATGGATATACCTTTTAAGGTAGTAATAACTTTAAAAGAAATGGAGGAATCCATAAAAGAATTAGAATATTGTGATGTAATATTAATTGATACTACAGGAAGAAGTAGTAAAAATACAATGCAAATATCAGAATTAAGAGCATTTATTCAAAAAGTAAATGCAGATAATATATCTTTAGTAATTAGTGGTACTACTAAAAATAAAGATATAGATACCATATTAAAGGGATATGGAGAAATTAATTATGAAAATATAATAATTACAAAATTAGATGAAACAAACTCTTATGGCTGTATATATAATATTATCAAAAAATCTAAGAAGGAAATAACCTTTTTATCAACAGGACAAAATGTTCCAGATGATATAAAAACCCCTTCAAAAGAGGATATTTGTAATCTGATCTTAGGGGAGGAAGCTATATGTTAGATCAAGCTGAAAGCTTAAGAAAACTAGCAAATGGTGAATCTCTATTTACTGAAAGGAAGAAAACTAAAATTATTACTATTACATCTGGAAAAGGTGGAGTTGGAAAAAGTAATTTTGTAGTTAATTTAGCCATCAATTTAGTTAAAAAGGGAAAAAAAGTTTTAATATTTGATGCAGATATAGGAATGGGAAATGATGATGTTTTAATGGGCATATATCCTAAACATAGTGTATTAGATTTAATAAATGGAAGACTAGAAATAGAAGACATTATTGTGTCTGGACCAGAAGGGGTTAAATTGCTACCTGGTGGAAGTGGACTTAATAATATAGAAGATTTAGAACAAAATCAAAGAGAGTTATTTTTAAGAAAAATTGAAATGCTTGAGGGATTTGATTATATATTTATTGATACTGGAGCTGGAATAAGCAGAAGTGTATTAGCTTTTATTTCATGTTCTGACGAAGTGATTCTAGTAACAACTCCAGAACCAACTTCATTAACAGATGGATATAGCTTATTAAAAGCAGTAAGTCATTTTAAAATAAAGAGCAAGGCAAATATTGTAGTTAATAAAGTTTTTGAAAAAAAAGAGGGAGATAAAACTTTCTTAAAGATGAAAAGTGCAGTTAATAGATTTTTATCTGTAGATGTAAATTATTTAGGATGTATTTTTGATGATAGAAAAATTACTATGTCAGTTAGAAATCAACTGCCTTTTATTATAGGATATCCTTATTGTGATGCATCTAAATGTATAGAAGAAATAAGTATAAAAATATTAGGTGATAGCAATGAGATTAGTGGAAGTGGAGCACAAGGCTTATTTAAAAGGTTGTTTAGTATATTTTCTTAGGGGGTAAATATGGTAAATTTAGATATAACAATCAACTCTATAGTTACTATTTTGTGGGAAGAAGAAATTTATAAATCAAGTGTTCAAGATATTACAGAAAATGAGATTTTAATTACTATTCCTGTTAGTGATAGTATTTATCTAACACTAAATGAAGGTGTTGAAATTGAACAATTTTTTTATGATAAAAAGGGTAATTTTTATACATATAAAACGAAAGTTATTGGAAGATATACAGAGAAGGCAATACCATTTTATAGGGTAAGTAAGCCTTATAATATAAAAAAAATACAAAGAAGAGATTATTTTAGAGTCAATGTAGTTCAAATTATCAATTATATTAAAGAAGTAGATTTACAAAAAGATATAAGAAGTGAAGAAAACTATGAAAATGATTTACTTTTAGACCTAAGTGGTGGTGGAATGAGAGTTAAAGCTAAAGAAAAGCTAGATTTTAATGATAGTATAATTTCGAATTTAAATTATGAGGATGAAAAAATAATTGTAAAGGGAAGAGTTGTAAGAATAGAAAAAACTGAAGATAAAAGATATATATATGGGATAGCCTTTAGGGATATAGATAATTCAACAAGAGAAAAAATAATAAAAATTGTTTTTAAAATTATGCGTAAGCAAAGGGAAATTGTTTAGGGAGGTATAATAATGGAATGTCAAAGCCCTGTAATTCAAAAAGAAAAAATAGTTGAAAAGTACATACCATTAGTTAAATATTTAGCTTCAAGAATAATGCTAGGTAAAACTAAGTACATTGAATATGAGGATTTAGTAAGCTACGGGATTGTTGGGCTTTTAGATGCAATTAATAGATATGATTCATCTAAGGGAATGAAATTTTCTTCTTATGCAACACTAAGGATAAAAGGGGCTATGATAGATGAAATAAGAAAAAATAGACCCATATCTAAGGGAGCAATGGATAAACTAGCTAAGTACAACGAATCTGTTGAGAGATTGCAAAATATATTTATGAGGGAGCCGTCTATAAAAGAAATTGCTATAGATTTGAATGTAACAGAATCAGAAGTATCACAAGTTGAAAATTATATTAATTATATGTCTATACTTTCTTTAGAATCAGTAATTTATTCTGATGATGATGATGTAACTATAATGGAAACCTTAGAAGATAAAAATGCAATATCACCAGAAGAATCCTTAGAGTATAATGAGAAACTTGAAATTTTATCTGAAGCTATAGAAAAGTTAAAAGAAAAAGATAAACTTATATTAAACTTATACTATTACGAAAAATTTACTTTAAAGGAAATAGGACAAGTTTTAGAAGTATCAGAATCTAGAGTTTGCCAATTACATAGTAGAGCAATTAGGAATTTAAGAGAAATTATGAAGAAAAAGAATTATATTTAGTTAAATGAGGGATGTCTATGCTTCCTATATTTATTATTATATTAGGAATTGTATTAATATTATTAAGTTATAGAATTATAAAAAAAGAAGACAAATCTTTCGAAAAAGTATTAGAGAGAGAAGAAAATACTAATAATAGAGATTATGATGTTGAAATAATCAAAATAAGAAAAGATATGGCCGAAACTGTATTAGAACTTCAGAAGGAAATTGAAGATTTAAAATTATCTATAAGTTCTATAAAGAAAAGTTATATTGAATACGATAATAAAAGTAATATCAGTAATTTCAATATTAATGAAATAAAACTAAAGGAAGAGGTTATATCTAGTATAGATTTTTCAAATAAAATAGATGAGAATAAAGAAGGATCAATGAGAAGTGAGAAGCAAAAGAAAGTAAAAGTTCTTTTGGATAAAGGTTTATCAGATGATGAAATTTGTGAAAAACTATCTATTGGTAAGGGGGAGATATTATTAATAAAAAATTTATTAATAAAATAATTAGTTTATTTCAATTCTTAACTGATATGAAAATACTTATGGGAATAGGAATTGGTATGATTCTTACTTCTATTATTTTATTTGGATTTAACAATAGAACCCAATTATCAAATAGTGAGATTGAGGAAAAAGCAAGAGCTCTTGGAATGCATTATAGTGATGAATGTAAAGTATTATTTAAAGGGGATGAGAAAGTTGATTAGGAGTTTATATACTGCTGTATCAGGGTTAATAACTTTAGAAAATAGACAAGATACCATAACTAATAATATGACTAATGCAAATACTACTGGATTTAAAGGTGATAACTTATCAATAAAAAGTTTTGATGAAGTTATGATACAAAATAGAGATAAAGTAGTTAATGGAAGAAATGTAAAACAAAAGTTAGGGACTATTAGCTTAGGTGCTAAGATAGATTCAGTTGATACTGCATTTACTCAAGGATTATTAAAAAATACTGATAAGAAAACGGATTTTGCCATTGAAGGCAGAGGCTTTTTTGCAATTGAAAAACAAAATAATAATGGTAATGAAGTTCTTTATACTAGGGATGGTAATTTTAAAGTTGGAAATAATGGATATTTAATGACTACAAATGGTGATAGAGTATTAGGAATTAATAAAAATACAGGAAATTTGGAACCTATATTTGTAGGAGCAGATAATATTCTTTTAGATAAAAATAACAACCTTTTTGTTGGTAATGTTGCAACACATGCACTTGCAACAGCAGATTTTCAAGATTATAATTCATTAGAAAAAGTGGGGGATAATTACTATAGTGGAAATAATCCAATTTTTAATGCAGAGGTATATGTTAGCCAAGGTGCTTTAGAAGGTTCTAATGTAAGTATAACTAATGAAATGGTAAATATGATTACAACAATGAGAAGTTTTGAAACTAATCAAAAAATAGTACAAACTATTGATGAAACTTTAGGAAAAGCTGCAAATGAAATAGGATCAGTTAGATAATAGGAGGAAGGATTTATGTTAAGGACTTTATGGACAGCCAAAACTGGAATGAATGCCAATCAAGATAAATTAGATGCTATATCCAATAATATAGTTAATTCAAATACTATGGGATATAAGAAGGTAGAAGTAGGCTTTAAGGATCTTTTATCTGAATCTTTAGATAGACTGGGAAACCCTATAAATGATAAGGATTCTATAATAGGAACAGGTACAAAAACTTCAGAATGGTATAGGGATAATACTCAAGGATATCTACAAGAAACCTTATTAACTACTGATTTATCAATAGATGGAAGAGGCTATTTTAAAGTGATTACTTCAGAGGGAAATGAATTATATACTAGAGATGGAGCATTTGCCATTGATGGTAATGGAACGCTAGTAGATAATAGAGGAAATAAAGTTGCATTAAATTATTTAAATGGATATTCTGAGAATAATGTTGTTTTTAATAAGAATAATTTTTTAGTTGATAAAAAAGGACAAGTATACATAAAAGATGGAGGCAACTTTACAGAGGTAGCTGAAATACCAGTATATTCAGCTATAGGAGATAGAGCTTTTACTTCTGTTGGAGATAACTTATTTACTCCTTCCCCTGGGGTAGAAGTTCAAAGAATTAATGATTTTGATATATATCAAGGTTCATTAGAAGGCTCTAATGTAGACATAGCTACAGAGTTTTCTGATATGATACTTACACAAAGAGCATTTCAATTAAGTTCTAGAGGAATAACAACAGCAGATGAAATGTGGGGAATGATTAATAACATGAGAGCCAGATAAATAATTAAGAATGTAAAATGAAAAATTAATGATAAAACTCCGAAAGGAGTTTTTTTATTTGGATATGTTTCATTTAAGTATCTATTATTGAATTTTTTAAATCAATTAGTAAATATAAGATTCAATCAGTGACTTACAATATATTAAAAGATAAGGAATAAAAAAAGAAACTCCATAAAGGAGTTTCTAAAAAATGCAATATTAGTAATTTCGAAGAAATTACATCAATAATTCTACATTTTAAATTTTAAAGTTTTCATTTGGAGCTGATGTGTTAGCTCCACTTTAGCCGTTTATTGCTGAAGTTATTGGTGGTACAACTTGTTTCTTTCTTGAAAGTACTCCATCTAAGAATGCAGTGCTATCTTTTAAAGTAACATTGAAAGCTTTTTCAGCAATTTCAGGTTTATCACCAGCTACTAATATTTGAGATCCTTCATTAAGAATATCAGTTAATAATAGTAAAGTCATATCTAAACCAGCTTCTTTAGCTTTGTTATTCATATATGTTAACATTTCTTCTTTTAAAGGCATAAATCCTTCTATATCCATAGTGTTAACTTGAGCTATACCAACTTTAGTATCTCCAATTGCAAATGGTTTAAAGTCTTGATTAAAGATTTCTTTAACTGTTTTTCCTTTTAGGGAAGTACCAGCTTTAAACATTTCTTTAGCAAACTCTTCAACATTTATTCCAGCAATTTCAGCAAGTCTTAAGCAAGTTTGCTTGTCTATTGGTGTACATGTTGGACTTCTGAATAATAATGTATCAGAAATAATTGCTCCACATAAAAGTCCAGCTGCTTGCTTTGAAGGTCTAATTCCATTTTCAAAGAAGCATTTACCAACTATAGTAGAAGTACTTCCAATAGGTTCACTTCTAAAGTATAATGGACCATTAGTTTGTATATCAGCAACTCTATGATGGTCTATGATTTCTAAAATATCAGCTTCTTCTAATCCATCTACTGATTGGCTTCTTTCATTATGATCCACTTGAATTATTTTCTTCTTGTAATTTGAAATTAAATGATATCTTGACATAGTACCAAGAACTTTTCCATTTCCATCTATTACAGGATAGCTTCTAAATCTAGTTTCAATCATTACAGGCTTTATATCTTCAACTAATTCTTCAGTTGAGAAAGTAACTAATTTATCCTTTATCATAACATATCCAACAGGGATACTTTGAACTATAAGTCTTGAGGCTGTAAAGGAATCATGAGGAGTGCTTATTACACTTATATTAGCCTTTTTAGCCTTTTCAACTATTTTTTCAGTTGGAACATGTGAGCCAGTTATTATCATAAGAGAAATTCCCATGTCTAATAATGCACTTTGAACTTCTTCTCTATCTCCAACTATTGCTATATCTCCAGCTTCTATATGATCCTTCATACTTTCAGGTTTCATTGCAGTAACTACTATCTTACCTGGGAAATTATTTGTATTAGAATTTGTATAAATTTCTTTTGCTGATAAAGTATCAACTATGTTATTAAAAGTAGTATTACTTTTTGCTAAAATCTTGTTATCCCATATATCCATATAACAAGAAGTTAAGTTTGAAATAGCTAAAACTCCTAGTAAGTGATTATTTTCATCAGCTACAGGAAGAGTTTTTATGTTCTTTTCTCTCATTATGTTCCAAGCCATTTTTAAAGATATTTCAGGTGATACAGGAGTTATTCTATCAAAATCAAGATCTCCTACCTTTAATTTTACTGTTTTTAATAATTGTGGAGCCTCAACTCCAAAATAATCTAAAATATATTGTGTTTCCCTATTTACATTACCAAGTCTAACAGGAATTGCAGGCATATTGCCTGTCTTATTTTTAAATTCAGCATATGCAAATGCAGCACATATTGAATCTGAATCTGGATTTTTATGTCCAGTTACGTATATTACATCTTTCAAGTTATTACCCTCCTTAGTTTATTAATTATCTATACATATTCTATATTTATATTTTAATTTTGTAAAGAGACCTAATAAAAGTATGTGTAGAATTCTATATATTTAAACTAAACATTTTCTAAGATATTAATAAAATATTAGCTAAAATTTATAAAAAAATCATATATATAGATTTACTAAATATAATATATAGAAACTATTATAAGGAGGACAACCGGTGATACAGGAGCGAGAAATATCAATGGGACTATCTACAAAGGAAGCGGAAAAAAGACAAAAAAACTATGGATTAAATGAAATATTCCATAAGAAAAAGTCATCACCTATAGTAATATTTTTATCTCAATTTAATGATTTTATAGTTTGGGTATTAATAGCAGCTACAGTTATATCAGGGCTAATGGGAGATATGGCTGATGCTATTACAATACTAATTATAGTAGTTGTAAATGCAATTATGGGCTTTATACAAGAGTATAGAACGGAAAAATCTCTAGAAGCTTTAAAGGAACTTGCAGCACCTACTTGTAAGGTTGTTAGAGATGGAATTTTAAAAGTAATAAATTCTATAGAAGTTACTTTAGGAGATTTAATAATTTTAGAAGCTGGAGATAGAATACCTGCTGATGGAATTTTTATTGAATCATCAGGAATAATGGTAGATGAATCACTTTTAACAGGAGAATCAGTTGGTGTTTCAAAGGACTCAAAGAAGGGGAAAAACCAAGGATTTATGGGAACTACTATATTAAAAGGAAGAGGAGCATTACTTGTTGATAGTGTTGGAATGAGGACTGAAATGGGTAAGATAGCAAATCTTTTAGATAATATAGAAGAGGAAAAGTCTCCACTTAGAGAGAGACTAGATTCACTAGGGAAAATTCTTGTAGTACTTTGCTTAGCTATATGCGCTGTTGTTACTATTCTTGGAATAATTAGAGGAAATGAAATTACTGAAATGTTTTTACTTGGAGTTTCACTAGCTGTTGCAGCAATACCAGAAGGATTAGCCGCTATAGTAACAGTTGCTCTTGCATTAGGAGTATCTAGAATGTTAAAGAAAAATGCATTAGTTAGAAAACTGCCAGCTGTAGAAACATTAGGGTGTACATCTGTAATATGCTCTGATAAAACAGGAACACTTACACAAAATAAAATGACAGTAAAAGAAGTATATATTAATGGAAGAATTTATGACTTAGATAAGGATGAATTGAAAAATCATTTGACTTTAGTAAAGGCTTTTGTTTACTGTAATGATTTTAATTATGATTTCAATAGTAAAAACATAGATAAGGCTCTTTTAGGAGATCCTACTGAAACTGCTTTAGTAAAAGCTTTTTTTAATGAAGTAAATATTTTGAAAGACTTTATGTCAAAGACTAATAGAACCTTCGACATTCCTTTTGACTCAAATAGAAAAATGATGAGTGTTATAGTAAGAGAAGGTAGCAAAGAAGCTTGCTATGTGAAAGGAGCACCAGAAAGAGTAATAGAAAGATGTACACAGATTTTAGAAAATGGAGTTGTTAAGCCCTTAACATCTCAAAAGAAAAGACAAGTTGCCTCATATATAGAAGCTATGTCAAATAGAGCTCTTAGATGTATTGCATCTGCTTATAAAGAAACTGGTTTAACAAGAGGAGAGGACTTAGAAAAGGATTTGATTTTTTTAGGAGTTGCAGGAAGTATTGATCCACCTAGAATTGAAGTTAGAGATGCAGTTTTAAAATGTAAGCTTGCAGGTATACAGCCAGTAATGATTACTGGAGATCATAAGAACACAGCATTAGCTATTGCTAAATCAATAAATATTTGTAATACAGATGATCAAGCTATTACTGGAGAAGAAATAGAAAAAATTAGTGATGAAGAATTAATAAAAAAAGTAAAAAATATTAGGGTATTTGCTAGAGTATCTCCACATCATAAGCTAAGAATTGTTAAGGCATTTAAAAGACAAAATAATATAGTAGCAATGACAGGAGATGGTGTTAATGATGCACCTGCTATTAAAGAAGCAGATATAGGAATAGCTATGGGAATCTCAGGTACAGATGTAACAAAGGAAGCTGCATCAATGGTATTGATGGATGATAATTTTGCAACTATAGTATCAGCTGTAGAAGAAGGTAGAATAATATATGATAATATAAGAAAATTTATTAGATACTTATTATCTTGTAACTTGGGAGAAGTACTTACAATGTTTTTAGCTTCTATTTTTTATTTGCCTAACCCACTAACTCCAATTCAAATATTATTTGTAAATTTAGCTACAGATGGGCTTCCAGCCATAGCACTTGGAGTTGATCCTCCAGATAAAGATATAATGATGCAACAACCAAGGAAAAAAGGAGAAAGTATATTTGCAAGAGGATTGTGGTCAAAAATAGTAATTAGAGGCTGTTTAATTGGAATATGCACATTATTATCATTTATGACAGGAAGACTATATGGGATGGATTTAGCTACTTGTAGAACCCTTGCTTTAATTACATTAGTCATGTCTCAACTTTTACACGTATTTGAGTGTAGATCTGAAAGACATTCTATTTTTGAAATTAAGGCTTTTAGTAATCCATATTTAGTTGGGGCAGTATTAGTTTCAATATCTATGGTAATGGCAATTTTATATATACCTTTCTTAGCGAATGTATTTAATACAATACCATTAACAATAGGCCAATGGGCAATTGTATTATTTTATTCAGGTGTAATATTCTTAATAAATAGTCTTTATCTATTTATTAAGTCTAAATAATAAACAGTATAGGATATTTATAAGAGAGCTTAAGATTAATTAAAAGCTCTCTTATTTTTGTAGTTATAACAAAAACACTTGTATACGAATAAAAAACATGGTACTATAAATAAAGGAATATAAACCAAGATTTGGGGTGATTTTATGAGGTTTATTAGTACCAGGGGAGGAGAAGTAGATATATCTTCTTCACAAGCAATTATTAATGGAATTTCTAAAGATGGAGGACTATATGTTCCTACAAGTTTTCCAAATTTATTTGAGAAACTTAAAGACAAAACAAATATAACTTATGAAGAACTTTCTTTAGAGGTCTTAAAAGAATATTTTAAAGATTTTAATATTGATGAACTTAAGACTGCTATAAGTAAGGCATATACAGGTAGGTTTAATGTAGTAGAAAAAGATGGTTTTTTAGAGTTATATCATGGGCCAACTTCAGCTTTTAAAGATGCAGCATTATTATTTCTTCCGCAAATTATGAGTTTAGCAAAAAAGAATCTTAATATAAAAGATGAAATAGTAATTTTAGCAGCAACTTCTGGTGATACGGGAAAAGCAGCACTAGAAGGCTTTAAAAACTTAGATGGATTTAAAGTTATGGTGTATTATCCTAAGGAGGGTGTAAGTCCTATACAAGAAATGCAGATGGTTACACAAGATGGGAATAATGTAAGTGTAGTTGGAATCAATGGTAATTTTGATGATGCTCAAAAAGGAGTAAAAGAATTATTTGGGGATAATGATTTTAAAGAAGAGTTAAAAGAAAAGAATTTCATACTATCTTCTGCCAACTCAATTAATATTGGAAGGTTAATACCACAAATTATTTATTATTTCTACGGTTACCTTCAATTAGTAAATAAGCAAGAAATAAAAAGAGGGGATAAAATAAATGTAGTAGTTCCTACTGGAAATTTCGGGAATATACTTGCTGCATATTATGCAAGGGAAATGGGGCTTCCTATTGCAAAGTTTATATGTGCATCTAATGAAAATAATGTACTTTCTGATTTTTTTAATATGGGAGTATATGACAGAAGAAGGGAACTTATTTTAACTGAATCACCTTCTATGGACATATTAGTTTCATCTAATTTAGAAAGACTTTTATTTGAAGCAAGTGGTAGGGACTATAATGAAATAAAGGGCTTAATGGAAGAGTTAAGTTCTAAAGGCATATATACTGTCAATGAAAAAATAAAAGAGGGCTTAGTGGATTTTTACGGTAATTATGCTAATAAAGAAGAAGTATATAAAGCAATAAAGGAATTATATAATAAAAAGGGCTATTTAATTGATACTCATACTGCAGTTGCTTATGTGGTCTTAAATAAGTACATAAGTGATACTAATGATAGAAGGCCATATTTAATTGCTTCTACAGCAAGTCCATATAAGTTCCCAAGAAGCATTGTAAATGCATTAGAACTAGAACTTGAGGAAGCTAACGATTTCAAAGCAATAGATAAGATATATGATTATTCAAAGGTTGAAGTACCCAATAATTTAAAAGCACTAGATGAAAAAGAAATTATCCATAAATATACCTGTGAAGCTAATGAATTAAAAGAGGCTTTATTAAATTTTTTAGGTGATAATAATGGTTAGAGTTAGAGTTCCAGCCACATCTGCGAATATTGGGCCAGGCTTTGATACATTAGGAATAGCTTTTAATTTGTATAATGAATTTGAATTTTCAGAAGAGGGTACAGAAATTAAATTCTTTGGTTTTAGAGAAGAGTTTTCTAATGAGGATAATATCCTTTATAAATCTATGATAATTTGTTTTGAAAAGTGTGGTTATGAACCTTCAGGATTAAAAATAAGCTTAGTAAGAGAAGATATTCCTATATCAAGAGGACTTGGATCAAGCTCTGCTTGTATAGTAGCTGGACTTTTAGGAGCAAATAATATTATGGGTAACCCATTAAGTATTGATGAACTATTTAAAATTGGAGTTGAAATAGAAGGACATCCAGATAATATAGCTCCAGCTTTTTTTGGGGGAATGGTTGTATCATTAGTGGAAGATAAAAGGGCAATATATAATAAAATAGATATAAAAGAGGGCATTAGTTTTATATCTATAATTCCTAATTTCCAATTAGCTACATCAACTGCAAGAAAGGTATTACCTAAGGAAGTTGAATTTAAAGATGCAATATATAACATAAGTAGGGTATCTTTAATGATTTCCGCCTTTGCAAATGGTAATTATGATTTGTTAAGATGTGGTTGCAAGGATGCCATACATGAAAAATATAGAAGTCCATTAATAAAGAATTATGATTTAGTTTATAATAAATGTATATCTTTAGGAGCCTTAAGTTGTTTTTTAAGTGGGGCAGGACCAACTATTATGGTTCTTATAAAAAATGATGAGAAGGAAATAATTAATAAAATAAAAGAATTTTTAAGAGATGAAGATATTACTTGGCAGGTTAAAGAACTTGATATAGATAATTTGGGGGCTATAGTATATAAAGGTGATACTAATGAAGGGTAATTATTTGATTGTTGATAAAAGAGCATTACCAGATGTTTATGAAAAAGTAGTAGATGCTAAAAGATTATTAAAAGAAGGCAAGGTAAAAGATGTTACTGAAGCTGCGAAAACTGTTAATATTAGTAGAAGTGTATATTATAAATATAAAGAAACTGTTTTTGATTTAGCAGAAACGGATCAAGGGCAGAAGGTAACAATAAACTTAATTATTAATGATAAGAAGGGTGTACTTTCAGAAATATTAAATTATATTTCTGAGGAAGGTGGTAGTATAATAACTATTAATCAAGGTATACCAATGAATCAAAAAGCTAATGTAAGCTTAACTATTAATATATCAACCATTAATGGAGACTTAACCACTTTAATGGAAGGCTTATCTAAAATTAAGGATGTTGAAAAAGTCGATTTTATAGCAATGGAGTAGGTTACCTAAAAAAATTGAAATCTTTTGGAATTTATAAAAAAATTTCTTAGTGAATAACTTTTTATATATTCCTTCCTTCAATTTTTAAGGAGATAAATATCATATGAGGGCCACTTGAAGTTTAGGAGGTGGAAATGAATATGATATTTATCTCTTTTTTTTGTTCTTGACCTTTATTTATTTATAGAAATTTGTTATATTAAGTGTAAATCTATTGTAAAACGCTAAAGGGAGGGATAAACTTTGGAAATATATTTTGACAATAGTGCAACTACAAAACCTTATAAAGAAGTTATAGAAGAAACAGCAAAAGCCATGGAGGAATATTTCGGCAATCCATCATCTCTCCATAAAATAGGAATTAAAGCTGAAAAGAAAATAACTGATGCAAGGGAGTTTATAGGTAAGAGTTTAAATGCTTCTAAGGATGAAATATTATTTACATCAGGTGGAAGTGAAGGAAATAACTTAATAATAAAGGGATTAGTAAAGCCAGGGCATCATGTAATTACTACTGTATTTGAGCATCATTCAGTATTAATGACATATAAAGAGCTAGAAAAGAATGGTGTTAGAGTAACATATTTAAATGTTGATAAAGAAGGAAAAATATCATTAGAAGAATTAAAAAACTCTATTTCAAAGGACACTGTTTTAGTTTCAATAATGCATGTAAACAATGAAATGGGAGCAATTCAAGATATTGAAAACATAGGGAAGTTAATAAAGGAAAAAAGTTCTAGAGCAAGATTTCATGTAGATGCTGTTCAGTCCTATGGAAAGTTAAACATAGATGTAAAAAAGATGAATATTGATATGTTAACAGCAGCAGGACATAAGATACATGGACCAAAGGGTGTTGGATTTGTTTATCTAAAAAAGGGAATAGTATTAAATCCTTTAATAAATGGTGGAAGCCAAGAAGGCGGAATAAGAGGCGGAACACATAATGTACCTGGAATAATTGGTCTTTACAAAGCAGCAGAAATAACTATGGAAAACATAAATTCTAATTTTGAATATGTAAAAGCTCTTAAAGAATATATGATAGATAGATTGGGAGAAATAAAAAATATAAGAATAAATAGTCCTTTAAGAGAAGATTTTACCCCTTATATTTTAAATGTATCGTTCATAGGAGTTAAGGCAGAAGTATTACTTCATTTATTAGAAGAAAATGATATTTATGTTGCTACAGGTTCAGCTTGTACTTCAAAAACAAGTGCAGTTCAAGGAAGCTATGTTATTAAAGAATTAGGATTAAACAAAGCTGAAGTTGAAAGTGCTATTAGATTTTCATTTTCTAAAAATAACACAAAAGAAGAAGTTGATAAAGTTATAGAAGTACTAAAAAGTTCACTAACATTTTTGAGGAGAGTTAAAAGATGAATAAATTAATATTAGTAAAATATGCATCAGAAATATTTCTAAAGGGATTAAATAGAAATAAATTTGAAAAGAAATTAAGAGATAATATAAAAAGAAAATTAAAAGGTCTTGAATATTCTTTAATCTCTGATCAAGGTAGATATTTCATTAAGGCAGATAACATTGAAGAAGCTGCTGAAAGAGTGAGAAAAGTATTTGGAGTAGCTGAAGTTTGTATAGTAACAGAAGTTCCTAGAGATATGCAAGCTATAAAAGAAGAAGCATTAAAAAAGGTTAAAGAAGCTAATCCTAAGAATTTTAAAATAGAAACTAATAGAGCTAATAAAGCTTTTCCTAAGAATTCTTTAGAGACATCTAAAGAAGTAGGGGCCTTTGTAGTTTATAATATGAATGGATTAGAAGTTAAAGTTAAAAATCCAGATTGCTTAGTAAATATTGAAATTAGAGAAAATGCATATATTTATACAACTAAAGATAAGATTAAAGGTGTTGGAGGACTTCCATATGGAATTAATGGAAGTACTATGCTTATGCTATCAGGTGGGATAGATTCACCAGTTGCTGGTTATTTAATGGCTAGAAGAGGGGTAGAACTACACTGTGTATATTATCATAGTCACCCATATACTTCTGAAAGAGCAAAGGATAAGGTTAAGGATTTAGCTAAGATACTATCAAATTATACTGAAAGAGTTAATTTACATATAGTACCTTTTACAGAAATTCAAATGGCTATTATAAATGGTTGTAGAGAGGATGAATTAACTATAATCATGAGAAGATTCATGATGAGAGTAGCATGCTCATTAGCTGAAAAGTATGGAATTCAATCAGTAGCTACAGGAGAAAGCATAGGTCAAGTTGCTAGCCAAACTATGGAAGGGCTAATAGTAAGTAATGATTGTGCTGATAGACCAGTATTTAGACCTTTAATAGCTATGGATAAAACTGATATTATGGATATAGCTAGAGAAATAGATACTTATGAAACATCAATATTACCATATGAAGATTGTTGTACAATATTTGTTCCAAAGCATCCTAAAACTAAACCAAGATTAGATTTAATAAGAAAATCAGAAGAAACTTTAAATATAGAAGAATTAGTTAAAAAGGCAATTGATGAAACAGAACTTGTAGTATTTAACTAAAAAAATAACTGTCTCATAATTATGAGGCAGTTATTTTTTATTTGTATTTTAAATAAAATTTGTATCTTATCTTGTTCTCATTCTCGTTGCTTGTTGTCTAGCTTTCTTTAATTGACTATGATCGAAGGGTTGTAGGTCTTTCTTAGTAGTTAAATTAGCTATATTCGAAATTGTAATTACTTCTGAATCAGCTTTTCCTTTTTCACCTTCAACTCCCATAATTATAACCTTATGGCCTTGTTTAACATCAATAAAAGTAGGCTTTTTAAACCATTTTCTCACTTTATATTGAGTTTTAACTACACCTTTTCCCATATCTGGCTTAATTAAAATATGAGCAGTTAACTTTCTTATAATTCCTAGTATGTTCTTTTCTTCTATTTTCACAGAAAGTACAGTACCTGCTGTGCTAGTCATTCTATCACCGTATTTTTCCATGTATGCATCTGTGAAATATTTACTCATTTTATCTTTGAAACCCATAATTAAAACTCCTTCTATTTAAGAAATATTGTTAAATAAACAATTATAATATCAAGCCCATTATAACATAATTAGTAAATTAGTAAAACAAAAAAATAAATTAATATTATTTAATCTCGTTTTTATAAATGGTATTAAATATTTTAATATGGAGTTCTTCATCTAAAATTATTCTATTAAGAATAGCAATTATGCTTTCGTTTTCAATAATAGTAGTAATTTTTCTATATTCTTTAATTAATTCTCTTTCAGAATTTATATTATTCTTAAGTATATTTTTAAGGGATGTATCTTTATTTATATATTTAGCAGTCCAATAAAAATATTTATTTCTTTTTTCAAAATTAAAGGAAGGATCATCTCCTAAAGCAATAATTATATTCCCAAGTATATCTAAATGTTCTTTTTCAACTTTTGAGATTTCTTTTAATATTTCTTTTAAGTGAGGTTCCATTAAAAAATACTGATAGCTATATTGATTTATTAAAGTTAATTCTGAATATATTCCACAGTAACATTCTTTTATTAATTTTGCATAAGATAAATTTTTTTCTTTAATATCAATTTCAGGATAAGGTAGCATTATTGAACAACTTTCTTTAAAGTCTATATAATCTCTTTTCAATATATCATCTCCATTAAATACTTAGTATTATATTATATGAAAGAAGATAATCTAATGATATAATTTGTTATATTTAATTTAGAAAGGAAGATAAATTTGAAAATAATATTTAACGAAATAACAAAATCAGCTTTATTAGAAGTATTAGAAAAAAGCACAAATAATAACATAAGAATAAAAGTAGTTGCAGTTGGATGTGGAAAACCAGCCTATGACATTTATGCAGATTATGTTTCAGAAGAAGATCTTGAATTTGTTATAAATGGAGTTAATTTTGTAATTGCAAAAAAAGATGAGAGATTGTGCGATAGAATTGAGATAAAATATGATAAAGAAGTTTATAATAATGGTTTTTATATAAGGGGTTTATAAGATGAATTAATAAAAAGAATGGGCTCAAAGAAAACCCATTCTTTCTCCATAATATTAAGAGGATACTAATTATCGTATCCTCTTATATTTTTGACATATTTACTTTATATTATTCAATAAAAATTTATTTTAGTGAAACAATAGCTTTATTAAACATATTATGTATTATCTATACAATTAGATAAAAGGAGAATATACAAATGAAAATATGTTTAAAAAGAGTAAATAATATGTCTTCCTGTAAAGAATTTAATTTAATTATTTGTGCAGATGGATGTATAGGCAGAAGAATTAGAAGAAATTTACCAAAGTGTATATGCGGTGATGGAATAAAGATAAATATAATAGTCACTGGATGCGATGGTATTTTAGAAGCACCAGCTTTACCATGCAACGATTTAATTTCTATTTCAAGTCCTATTAGAGTTATAAGAAGAAATCCATGTTGTAAAAATGAGCATGAATCTTGCTGTGATGGACATGATAATGAGAGATCTATTTTTAATATGGAAAGTTTTGAAGATAGTTGTAATAGTGATAAGAATTTTTTATCAGAAAGATTTGAAACACAAGAGTTTGCAATAATCATTAGGTCATTTGATCCAAGGATATCACAATTTTTTTGTGAATTTCCTCAAATGTTTATAAGTGATTGTGACAACACTATAAAATTAATAATTATCTTCGATAAAAATGGTAGCGTATTTACACCACAATGTATAAATAATTGCGGAGGAAATTGCGGATTTGGAGGAGGCTGCGGAGGTGGCTGTGGATTTGGAGGCGGCTGCGGCTGCGGATTAGGATTCGGTGGTAATTGTGGCTGTGGCTGTGGCTTATTTGGTTTAGCCGCACTTGCTTTATTATTCTGTTGTTAGATACAAACTACAAAGGATAAATTTTATTGCCAAGATAAGATCTTCTTACCTTGGCTAATTTATTTATATTTTTTAATGTTTTTATTTTGATATGAAAATGACACAATATTTATAGTATAATAATATTGGGGAAATAAAATGCTTAAGTAAAGTGAGGGAGTATTAACATGGAGAAACTTCTGGAAGACAGAATTTATAAGACCATTAACAACTACAGGAATGCTAAGATAAATTTGAGAAATGATGGAGATTTAATTAATCATTTTGCATCGTTAATTTTTGCTCATTATGAAAAGGAAATACCTTTTGATAAAGTAAAAGAAATTAGAAAATATATAAAGGCATCATCTTCTAGGGTATCATCTTTTAGAGGAG
This sequence comes from uncultured Clostridium sp., assembly GCA_934746015.1. GTDB lineage: Bacteria > Bacillota > Clostridia > Clostridiales > Clostridiaceae > Clostridium. The sequence goes on along the minus strand of CAKVEW010000006.1, from coordinate 22,556 downwards.
ATATACTTTATATTTTATCCTTATTAATAGCATTAGAAGATGGAAATGAAAAAGAGTTAATTACTGATATATATGAAGTTGAAGAAATATTAAAGGAACAAGGGTTTAATGAAGGTGATTATTTAGTTTTAACTTCCTTTGTTTTAGCTAAGTATGGAACAAAGAAAGATAAACATAGTGTTGCAGAAAAGATGAAGTCTGTATTTATCTTGCTAAAAGAGAAATACTATAATATAACTGGGGAAGATGATTATTTAGTATGTGCATTATGGGCTTTAAATGATATTGATATTAAAACAATAGATGAATTTATAGAAACCATTTATAATTATATGACGAATTTAAATATAAAGTCTAAAAATGGAATACAAAGCTTAACAAATGCAATAATGCTAAATGGTTCTTCAGGACATATGTATAAAACTATTGAATTTATATTACAACTAGAAAAGAAGGATATGAAAATTGCCCAACAGTTCTTGCCTCTTTTAGGAGTATTATCTAATAGGGATGTTAGAAAAACTATCAATTTAATAGATGGAGTAATTAATACTCTATGTGAGGAAGAAAGTGAATATGAATACTATATGGATAAAGGCTTTAGGACTATTATAGCTATTACAATAATATCTTTTACTACAATTAATGAAGAAAGAAATTATATAGACGAATTGTTAGCACAAGGAATATATAGTTTAATAAAATCTAAAAATAAAGGAATGTTTGAAGCAGCATTAGCCTAAGGGAGTTATAATGAATAGGTTGATATTACATGTAGATATGGATGCTTTCTTTGCATCAGTAGAGCAACTTGATAATAAAAGTCTTAAAGGAAAGCCAGTAATAGTTGGCGGAGTAAGTGAAAGAGGCGTTGTTTCAACATGTTCATATGAAGCAAGAAAATATGGGATACATTCTGCAATGCCTATTTTTATTGCAAGAAAATTATGCCCACATGGTGTATATTTAAGAACTAGGATGTATAGATATAAGGAAGTTTCTAAGCAAGTATTTAATATATTAAAAGATGTAACTGATATTATAGAGCCACTATCTATTGATGAAGCTTACTTAGATATTACTAGTAGTAGGTTTAAATCGGGTATTGAAGCAGCTAATTATATAAAAAGTAGAGTTTTAAGAGAAGTTGGACTTACAATTTCAATAGGAATTTCTTATAACAAATTTTTAGCAAAATTAGCTTCTGATTGGAATAAACCTAATGGTATAAAGGTAATAACAAAGGATATGGTTCCAAATATTCTTTTGCCTTTTCCAGTCTCTAAAATTTATGGGTTAGGAAAAAAATCAGTTGAAAAGTTGAATAATATGGGTATTTTTACAGTTAAAGACCTTTATGATATGCCAAAGGAATTCTATATTGAATACTTAGGTAAATATGGTTTAGAAATCTATGATAGAATAAGAGGAATAGATAATAGAGAAGTAGAAGCACAAAGGGATAGAAAATCCTATGGTAGAGAACGAACTCTAAAAATAGATACAAAAGAAAAAGAAGATTTATTAGAATATTTATATGATTTTTCAAAGGAAATAAGTAATCAATTAATAAGACAAAATCTTGAAGGTAAAACTATAACAGTAAAATATAAAACAGAAGATTTCCAAAGTCATACAAGAAGTAAAACCTTAAATTTTTATACAAATAATTTTGAAGAAATATATAAGGTTTGCGAGGAAATACTAAATAATGAAAAAATAAATGAATATATTAGATTAATAGGAGTAACAGTATCATCATTTAAGGAAAATACTGTAGAACAGTTAACTTTATTCTAAAATTACTTTAATTATTATTAATTTTACTATATAATGAGATTGTTTGGTACACAATTATCTATAGAGGAGGATATCTTTTATGAACAAGAAAGATTTAGCAAGAATGATTGATCATACTATCTTAAAAGCTGAAGCTACTGAAAAAGAAATTGGAATTTTATGTAAAGAAGCTTTAGAGTATAATTTTGCATCAGTATGTGTTAATCCATCAATGGTGGAGAAAGCAGCTGGATTATTAAAAGGTAGTGATGTAAAGGTTTGTACTGTAATAGGATTTCCTTTAGGAGCAACTACAACTGAAGTTAAGGCTTTTGAAACAGAAGATGTTATTAAAAAAGGTGCTACTGAAGTTGATATGGTTATCAATGTTGGAAAGCTTAAAGATGGAAATTTAGAATATGTTAAGAAGGATATAGAAGCTGTTGTTAATGCTGCTAAGGGAAAAGCTTTAACAAAGGTTATTATAGAAACTTGTCTTCTAACTGATGAAGAAAAAGTAACAGCTTGTAAATTATCTAAAGAAGCAGGAGCAGATTTTGTTAAGACATCAACAGGATTTAGTACAGGTGGAGCTACTGCAAGTGATATTAAATTAATGAGAGAAACAGTAGGTCCAGAACTTGGTGTTAAAGCTTCTGGTGGAGTAAGAAGTTTAGAAGATGCAATGGCTATGATTGAAAATGGAGCAACTAGAATAGGTGCTTCTGCATCAATTGCAATTTGTGAAGGAACAAAATCAAATTCTACTTATTAATTAAATAAAAGGCTATAGCAGAACATAAAATTAATAATGAAAATGTAGAATTAATTAATAAATATATTTTGATTATACATTTAAAATTTAAAAGAAGAGGCTGCTTGTACAGCCTCTTCTTTAATATTACATATATCGAAGTAAATTATTTTATTCATTGAACTAAAGATAAAGGAGACAAAATGAATTACATAATATTAATAATAGGCTTTATTTTTCTTATAAAGGGAGCAGACATATTTGTTGATGGTGCTTCTGATATTGCAAAAGAGTTCGGAATTCCATCTATAATAGTTGGATTAACTATTGTTTCCCTTGGAACTAGTGCACCAGAGCTTGCAGTAAGCTTAATCTCATCCCTTCAAGGTAGTAATGGAATTACTATTGGTAATGTACTAGGTTCTAATATATTTAATACATTGATGGTACTTGGATTAACATCAATCATAATGCCCATAGTAATAAAAAAAACAACTGTTTTTAAAGATTATATAGTAAATATATTAGTAACTATTTCCTTATTGGTTTTAACCTTTGGGAGAACATTATTTAATAGAGAGCCGGGTTTAAGCAGAATTTCTGGGATAATATTGCTTATAGGATGTATAGCATTTTCTATTTATTTAATTAAAGTCTCTAAAGATGAAAGTGTAGATAGTGAAAAAGATGAAAAAATAAAATTTATTCCGTCTATTTTAAAAATTTTATTTGGAATTATAGGAATAATTTTAGGCGGGAATTTAGTAGTAAATTCGGCTTCCAATATAGCATATTCCTTTGGATTAAGTGATAAATTAGTAGGATTAACTATAGTTTCTATAGGAACATCTCTTCCAGAATTGGTAACTTCTATGATAGCTGCAACAAAGGGAGAAAATGATATAGCAATAGGTAATGTTCTTGGATCAAATATATTTAATATATTATTAATATTAGGAGTTTCTTCAAGTATTTCACCTATTATAATTTCTAGAGCGTTATTTGTAGATATTGTTTTCTTAATAGGAATATCTATATTACTTGGTATTTTTATGTTTAAAGGAAAGGCTGAAAAATTATATATAGGTAGAAGCAAAGGTTTAACCTTAGTTTTAATATATATAAGCTATATTATTTATATAATTTTTAGAAATTAGTTTGGAAATTAAAAGATTTCATTAATTATTAATCCATATATTCAACATTTTTTATAACATTAAAACTTTTAAAAAACAAATAATAATAGTGTAAGTTGTAGGAGGTGTTTGAAATGAGTAAATGTGGATGTGAAAATAAAAATAAGAAAAATGAAGGTAAAAAATATGATTCTGGCTGTAGTTGTCACCACGGTGCTGAAAAAACTGCTACCAATAATCAATGGGGAAAATAATAGTCAATTAACTTTTTAAAATTTATAAGGCAAAAAAGTAACTGGATTGAACCGCCCCCTGTCAAGTAGACAGGGTAAATAATATAAAATTATGCTACTAAGGTGTGGCTTCTATATTCAATAGGAGTCATACCTTTTAGTTTCTTTTGTAATCTTTTTGTATTATAAAACTTTATATATTCATCAATAGCTTGTTCAAGTTCTTCAAAGGTTGAAAACTTTCTTAGATAGTACATTTCTGATTTTAAAGTCCCCCAAAAAGACTCCATAGGTCCATTATCAATACATCTACCTACCCTAGACATACTTTGCACTGCATTAATTTTATTTAGTTTGATCTTGAATGTTTTACATGTATATTGGAATCCGCGATCACTATGGAATAGTGGCGCTGCGGTCGGATTCGCTTCAACAGCTTTGTCTAAGGTATCAAAAACTAATTTATTATTATTAGAATTACCTAATACATACGAAATAATACTATTATCTCCGAGATCTAGTATTGCACTTAAATAAGCTTTACTTCCGTTAGTTATCTTAAATTCAGTAATATCTGTTAGCCATTTTTCATTTGGATTATCAGCTACAAACTCTCTATTTAATATATTTTCAGCTGTAATTTGAGGAGTACTTTGAATATATCTTTTCTTTCTTCTTCTAATAACAGCAGTAAGTTTTACAGATTTCATAAGCCTGTATATGCGCTTATGATTATAGTTTGAATTTAGTATTCTATTTATATTTAACGTTATACGGCGATAGCCATAAATCCCCTTAACTTCTGAGTATAATTTAATAATTTCATCTAGAATAACTTTATTTTCTTTATCTCTTTCAGTTTCGGAATGATTTAACCACTTATAATAAGAAGCACGCCCAACTTCAGCACATTTACATAGTTCAGATATTGAATACCCTAATTCATGTAATTCTTTAATTGCAATATACTTATTTGTAGATGAAATAGTGTATTTATCTACCTCCTTTCTATCTCTTCTAATTTTTTTAAGAAATCATTCTCCATTTTTAAACGTCTATTTTCTGCTTCTAAAAGCTTTAATTGTGCAGAGAACTTTTCTGCTTCACTTAATTCTTCAAAGTCTTTATTTTTACCGCGTCTATCGACTAGCGCGTTATATCCATCCTTATTGTATTTTTTTACCCAAGTATAAACTTGTTGATATGAAACATTAAATTTATCAGCAGTTAAATTATAATCGTGAGCGTTAGCAATACAAAATGATACTATTTCAATTCTTTCTTCATAAGTTGTTTTTCTTCCGTTAGTCATAATTTTATCTCCTTTATTTGAATGAGATTTAAATATCTTATGACCATTATACTTCTTAATCCATTGCTGGAGAATACCAATAGCACTTATCTTATATTTAATACAAATATCATCTAATGATCCTTTGCCATCAAGATAATCAATAACTGCTTTAGTTTTAACTTGAACATCATATGATGTGTTATATCTTCTATTTAATAAACCTTCCTTACCAAAGGTTTTATACTTACGGACCCAAGCTGAAACGGCGCTTTTATTTACATTTAGTTCATCACTTATTTTATATAAACTTTTTACGCCTCCCAAATAATCTTCAACAGCTTGGAATTTTATTTCGGTTGATACTTTTGACTTTCTTGACATAAAAAAATCCTCCCATTATAGAACAGTTTTATTATTTTAACTGTCTACTATAATGGGAGCATATCAGATAGTTTTATCCAGTTACTTTTTTGTGTATAATATTTTTTTGAAAATGTATTTACAAAAATTATATTATATTGTAATATATACTCTATAATACAGTAGAAGTTATTTAGGGGAGAAAAGCATGGAAAATATAAAAAATATTACACCGAGAAAAGGATCTTTTTTTAAATATTTAGGATGGCTAGTGACAGCTTATATTTTAGTTGGAATATTTTTAGTCATTAATAATAGCTTAATATTAGACTTAACATTAAGCTCATCTTATATTGTAGGAGTATTTGTTTTAGTAACAGCAGTATATGCTTTTTTAACATTTAATAGAAAATATGGATTAGTAGCATTACTAGTAGCTGGAGTATATATTATTTCTTTAATAGCATTTAGTCCTATATTTAATTATAAAGCTCATAGACAATTAATTGGAGATGTTGAGGGCGTTGAATTTAGTAATGAAATTCAGCATATAGATTTAAAGCAATTACCTATTATAGATAAAGAAGTTGCATATAAATTAGCAGATAAGAAATTAGGGGAGATACCTAGTTTAGGTAGTCAGGTAACTATTGGAGATTTAACATTACAAAGTATAAAAGGACAACTTTATTATGTTGCACCTTTAGAACATTCATCATTATTTAAGTGGTTTACCAATAGAAAAGGAACAACAGGATACATAAAGGTAAGTGCTACAAATGAAAATGATGTTCAGTTAGTTACAGAAGTAAATGGAAAAGATATTAAGATAAAATATTTAGATTCAGCTTATCTTTTTAGTAATTTAAGAAGAGCAGCTTATTTTAGAGATATGAAAGCTGGTCATACTGATTTTACCTTTGAATTAGATGATGAAGGAAATCCATATTGGATTATTACAAGGTATGATAATGCCATTGGAATAACAGAAGAAAAGGCTATAGGAGTGTTAGTATTAAATGCTGAAACTGGTGATTCTGAAATTTATGATATAGAAGATGCACCAAGCTGGATAGATAGAATACAACCTAAAAAATATATAAGAAATTATATAGACAAATGGGGAGAGCTTGTTCATGGAATATTTAATTTCAGTGATAAGGATAAATTAACCTCTACAGATGGAATGAATTTAATTTTTAATAACAATGAATGTTATTATTATACTGGAGTAACATCAGTAGGAAATGATGAAGGTTTAGTAGGCTTTATGTTAACAAATACAAGAACTGAGGAAACAAGCTTATATAAAACATCAGGTGCAACAGAAACAGCTAGTATGAAATCAGCAGAAGGTAAGGTTCAACAATATGGATATAAAGCAACTTTACCATATTTAATAAATATACAAAATGAACCAACATATTTTATGACCTTAAAGGACTCTAATGGACTAGTTAAACAATATGCTATGGTAAATGTTAAAAATTATAATATAGTTGGAGTTGGAGATACATTACAATCAACTTTAAATAAATATTTAGAGGGATTAACTAATACTAATATTTCTCTTGAAGGTAGTAACAGTGAAGAAATATTAGAAGGAGAAATTGAGAGAATTGGATTAGTGGTTAAAGATGGAACTAGTATATATGATATAAAAATAAAAGGAAATAATAATATATTTTCAGTTTCAACGGAAACATCTAGAGAAGTAGCATTAAGCTCTATAGGTGATAAAATTAAGATAAAATATATAAAAGTTGGAGATGGAAAATATATATTAACAAATTCCTTTGAAAACTTAAGTATAAATAATAAAGAATAGAGTCTTTAAAGATTAAATAATAATGAGGAAATATCTATTGTGCAATAGTATATTTCCTCATTATTTTTTTGGAATAAATCTATTATATAAATCATAAAATGTGTAGAACATAATAAGATTTATATAGAGGTGAAAAATGAAAACAAAAATAGATATTTTTTCAGGATTTTTAGGAGCGGGAAAAACATTTCTTATTAAAAAACTTATTAATGAGGGTGCCTATAATGAAAATATTGCTATTATAGAAAATGAATTTGGAGAAGTAAGTATAGATGCATTGATTTTAAGAGATTCTAACATAAAAGTTAAGGAGATAAATTCAGGATGTATTTGTTGTGAAGTTACTGGAGATTTTAAGGAAGCTATTTTAGAAGTTATTAATAAATATAATCCATCAAGAATAATTATAGAGCCATCTGGAGTTGCAAAGCTTACAGATATAATTAAAATTTTTAAAGAATCAAAGCTAAGAGATAAAGTAGAAATAGATAATATAATTACTGTTATAGATCCTGAAAAATTTGATATGTATTTTAAAAATTTTAAGGATTTCTATGAAGATCAAATTTTAAATACAAAAAAAATAGTTTTAAGTAGAACTCAAAATATAAAAAGTAATGATTTAGATAATATAATTACAAAAATTAAAAGGGTTAATAAAAGAGCAGTAATAATAAGTTATGACTGGCAAAAAATAAAAGGAATTGATATTTTAGATAAGATAGAATTTAATTCTTTAAATATAAATGAATATAAAGGCATAAAGCCAAGGTTAAAAACTATAGAAACTTCTAAAGCTAAGGATGTTTTTGAAAGCTTTGCAATTTATCCAAGTTGTAATTATTCAAAGCTAGAATTAATATCAAAGTTTAAGTTTATTTCTAGTTCTAGGAGCTTTGGAGATGTAATAAGGGCAAAGGGAATAATTAGGTTAAAGGATGATACTTTTGGTCAATTTGATTTTGTAAAGGATGAGTTTGAAATTAGAAAAATAAATAACAGCATCTCTAGTGTTATTTCATTTATAGGTGTTAATCTAAATAAAAAAGAAATAGAAAAGCTATTTCTTTGAGGTAATAAATGAAGGCTAAACTTGAAATTGTAAGTGGTTTTTTAGGCTCAGGAAAAACATCCTTTATTAATGCTTATCTAAATACTGAAATTTGTTTAGAAAAAGATATATTAATAATTCTCTTAGAAGAAGGCATTAAAGGTATTAATAGTAATTCAAAAAAAATACAAGTTATATACTTAGAAAAAATAGAGTATTTAAAAGATCTATTACTTAAAGAAATAGCAAAAAAACAATATTCTAGAGTAATAGTAGAATTTAATGGAACAATGAATTTATGTATAATAGGTAAAGTTTTTGAAGATAAAGAAATAAGAAAGAAGCTTAGTTTCTATGGAAATTATTATATTGGTAACAGCAAAAATTTAAAGGTTTATCTTAAAAATTTGGGAGAAATTATAATACCTTTTATTCAATCTAGCAAACTTATTATTTTAAATAATTTATCAGTAATACCTTCAAAGGAACAAAAAGAATTAATTAAGTATATTGGAGAGATAAATAAAACTGCACCTATATTATTTTCAAAATCCTTAGATACTTTAGAAGAGGAAGTAATATCATCTAAATATTTTAAAGAAGGAGCTTCAATAAAAAAAATAAAATCTATGATTTATAAAAGGGAGGTAGTGAAATGATAAAATGGGCCAATGTATTTATAAGTATGATATTAGAAGCACTACCTTTTATATTGATCGGATCTATAGCTTCTTCTGTTATTCAAATATATGTATCTGAAGATATAGTAAAAAGAATTCTTCCTAAAAGTAGAATTATATCAATACTTTTTGCAGCTTTTATGGGACTTTTTATTCCAATTTGTGAATGTGCTATAGTTCCTATAACTAGAAGCTTAATGAAAAAAGGTATTCCTATTGCAGTTGCTGTTGTTTTTATGCTTACGGTTCCAATAGTAAATCCAGTGGTTATAGCTTCAACTTTTTATGCTTTTAAGGATATAAATATAGTATTAATAAGAGTATTTGGTGGAATTACTTGTGCCATAATAATAGGACTACTAGTTGAAATATTTACTAAGAGAAATGAACAAGTTATTAAAAGTACAAGTGAATATGAAAATATATGTGATTGTGGATGTGAAACAATAGATTATTTTTATAATAAATCGAAGCTTAGATTATGTTTAGAGCATGCTAATAAAGAATTTTTAAATATATTAAGATACTACATATTTGGATCATTTTTATCTAGTTTGTTTGTTGTAATAGTTAAGGAAGATTTTATAGAACAATACTCAAAAGGTATAATCTTACCTATAGTTATAATGATGCTATTAGCCTTTTTACTATCATTATGTTCAGAAGCCGATGCTTTTATAGCTAAGGAATTTTTAGAATATTTTGGAATTACTGCTGTATCAGCCTTTTTAATATTAGGACCTATGTTAGATTTGAAAAATGCTATTATTATATCATCATATTTTAAAAAGTCCTTTACAGTAAAAATAATTACTCTAATAGTATTAATTGTACTAGCTTTCTCAATAAGCTTAAGTTTTATATTTTAGGAGGTTAGTATGAGAAAATTTAATGTAGAAGAATTTATTTGGTTACTGATATTAATTTTATTAACAACTTATATAGGTTATTTAATTTTATCTGGAGAAGTTTACAATTATTTAAGTGTAAAAACTGCAAAAAATTTATATATAGTTATTGTTATTTTACCTATACTTATTATTGTTCAAGCTATGAAGGTAGTAAGCTTTAATTCAAGAGTAGATACTTCATTAAAATTTATGCCAATAATATTTACTCTAATTATAGGTGTTTTACTATTATTAAGAGGGTATATGTATAAGGACAGTAATAACAACTTAACAAGTTTTAATAATATATTTGCTAAAGATGCTATAGAAATTAATCATGAAACTCATCATATTTTAGAAGATTTAGAAGGTGATGGAGAAGAATACTTAAATAAATATATTATTTTTACAGGCTTTGTTTATAAGTATGAAGGAGAAAAATTTATTTTAGGTAGAGAGGAAATGAATTGCTGTGCAGCAGATTCATATATTATAGGAGTTAAAACCTTGGCAAAAGATAAATTTAAAGAGGGGCAGTGGATAAAGGTATTAGGTAAAATATCCTTTGATGGTGAATACTACTTAGAAGTAGATGAATATATAAAAATTAATCCACCAAGTAATATATATTTTTAATTTTTCTATGGAAATTAAAAAGGTTAACCTTTAAATAATTATTACATTTTATAGAGAAAGAGATAAATATTATATCATAGCTACTTAGAGTGACTATTAAGTAGCGAAGAATATAATATTTATCTCTTATTTAAATTAGGCTCAACATGAATAATTAAATCTACTTTTTTATTAAGCTTAGTATTTAATGTACTTTCAATTTCATGGACAAGAGTATGGGCTTCATCCACATTTAAATTTGAATCTACTTTTATATGCATATCTAAAAAAATATAATCATCATAACCTCTAGATCTTATATTATGAACATCTTCAACAGCTTTAAATTCTTTAAGAATATTAGTTATTATCTCCTCTTCTATCATAACTTTATCTGTTAATGATGAAATATTATCTTTTATTATTTCATAGGCTGCATGTAAAATGAAAAATGATACTATAAATGAGGCTAATACGTCTATTATTGTTGGAAGGCCAAGTTTTACTGTAATAAGTGCAATTAAAACTCCCATAGAAACAAAAATATCACTCTTAGTATGAAGGGAATCTGCTATTAAAAGATTACTATTAAGTTTATGACCTTGATTATTTTCATATATTGCAACAAATATATTAATCACTAAGGTTATTAATATTATGATTAAACTTTCAATGGTAATATTCATAACAGATGGAACAAATAACTTGATTATTGAAGTTTTAATAACATTGAAGCCTAATATAAGTAACATTAATCCAATAATAATGCTTGCTATAGTTTCAAATTTTTTATGTCCATAAGGATGCTCTGTATCTTTAGGCTTTGAAGCTAGGGTAATTCCTATGATTCCTACTATATTTGAAGCACTATCAGAAATAGAATGGAATCCGTCAGCCATAACACTAGAGCTATTAATTGCAAAGCCCACTATGATTTTAGAAATTGCAACAAATAAATTAGCTAATAAAAGAATTGCTAGGATTTTTTTTACTTTTATATAGCTAGTTTCGATTTCAATTCCTCCTTTTAAATACTACATTTTATAATATTCTAAGTAGTCTTAAAAGTTGCTATATAGATTTATAGGTATTTATGAAATTCAATTGGATAAACTAATGATGAAATTTATTAAAGGCTGGTGTTTAGTTTTGACAATAATGAATTTTACTTTATTTAATTTTATACTTTATTCTGTAGTAGGCTTTTTTATTGAAGGAGTTTATAGCTATATTATTAATGGGACCTTTAAAAAAGAAGGATTTTTAAAGGGACCTTATAAGCCAATGTATGGAATAGCTTTTACTATTTTAGTGTTATTAGATTATTATTATAACTTAAGTATTTTAACTAGAGTTATAGTATATTTAATTGTACCAACCTCTATAGAATTTATTAGTGGTTATTTGCTTTTAAAAATATTTAATGAAAGATATTGGGACTATTCAGATTTGAAATTTAATTTTATGGGTTTAATAACTTTGAAATTTACAATTTATTGGGCTGTTCTTTGCTATATTGGCATAAGATTTTTTCAGCCAACTATTAATAACTTTTATGTAAGTTTAGAAAATTTATTTAGAGTATCTAATATTATAATATTATTAATTATGATTATAGATTTTATTTATACTATAAGTCTTAAGATTAATATTAAAAAAACAAGGTTGCTTAATTCATAGTAATTTTATATGATATAGTTAAGAAATTAATTTATAAAAGGAGAATACTATGTCATTTGAATTATTAGATACAAAAGAAACAAAAGCTAATGATGGGAGAAGCTGCATAATATTATGTAATTTTGACTTAAAAGAAGTTAAAACTTTAAGTAATTTAGCAGCTATGCTTGGAATAAGAGATAAGGTTGTAATAAGTTATAAGAATGGAAATACTTTAGTGAAAGATGTTATAAATGGAAACATATTAAATGATGCTGAAGATGGAATAAAAAGTAAAGCAATAATTTTTAATAATATTCCAGGGGCTAAAATTGGATTACTTATAAATAATCTAAAGAAGTTTAGACTTAATAATGTTTTAAAGGCTGCAGTTACAGAAACATCTCAAGAATGGACAGTAGATGTCTTACTAAAGAATTTAGTAGCTGAAAAGATGGCAATGCAATCAGGTAAAGAATACGAACATGAAGAATAAATGTAAAATTAAAAATGTAGAATGTAAAATAAAGGAATAAACTCCTTTAGGAGTTTATAAAAAGATATATTTTTAGTAATTTGGAACAAATTACTTCAATAATTCTACATTTTACATTCTACATTATACATTAGGGGCTACTAATAGTAGCCCCTATATTTCATTCATAACAGCTACAGCTAATAATCTAGGACCAGAATGTATTCCAACAGCAGGAGTAATTGTTCCTTTATAAATAAATGTAGTGTTTTTATGTTTTTGTAGAAGTTCTTTAAGTTTTTCTGCTTCTTCATGCATGGTACCAGTCATTATAATTACTTTACTTTTTCCTTTATCTAATATTTCTGAAGCTAAAGAAGTAAGTTTATTAAAGGCTTGTTTTGATCCCCTTACCTTAGTATAGGTTGTATAAGCTCCATTTTCATCCATAGTGATTATAGGCTTTAAATTTAACATTTCACCAATTCCGCCAGATACCTTTCCAATTCTTCCGCCCTTTATTAAGTATTCTAATGTATCTACTGTAAAGTACATCCATAAATTTTCTCTTAATTTCGGAATCTTATTACAAATGTATTCAAAGCTTTTATTGGCTTCAATCATTTTACCAACTTCTATTACAATTAAGCCTACAGCCATAGATAATATTTTTGTATCAAAAATAAATGTATCAATACTTTTGTAATTCTCACTTGCAAGCCTGAAGCTATTTATAGTTCCAGATAAACCAGAAGAAACAGGTAAAACAATTGCATGAGTATAGCCTTCTCTAATTAATTCATCATATAAAATAGAAACATCATCAACGGAAGGCATTGAAGTAGTAGGCAGTTCCTTAGGTAATTTAGAATAAACCTCTTCAGGAGTAATAGTAACTCCATCAATATACTCTTTAGTTTTGTATAATATTTTTAAAGAAACAATTTTAACATTGTATTTCTCTACATATTCTTTAGGTAATCCACAAGTACTATCTGTAATTAAAGCAATTTTACTCATAATAACATTCCTTTCTTTTTAAATATATTAATAAGATATCATAAAATACATATAAAGACAATATATAGTTTTTAAAACTATATGATATTTCATTTGCATAATAGTATCAAAAAAGTACCTTATTCAATTAATTTGAATATTGTGATATATTAATAAAAAAGGAAAGGAGTGGTTTAGTGAATTATTTTATACTTTTCTTAGAAGGTATAATCACCTTTATTTCACCTTGTATTTTACCTATGATACCTATATATATATCTTATTTCATGGGAGGAAATGATAATAAAAATAATAACAAAGCTTTACTTAATTCTATAGGTTTTGTTATTGGGTTTTCAGTAATATTTACAATTTTAGGTGCAGCAGCTGGAACCTTTGGAGTTTTTATACAAAAGTATATGAAACTATTTAATATAATAGCAGGTATATTATTAATAGTTTTTGGATTAAATTACATTGGTATATTCAAAATTGCTTTTTTAGAAAAGAGTCTTAAATTAAAGAATAAAACAAATTTAAATAAATTAAATTTAACCTCATCTATATTATTTGGTATGATATTTGCAATAGGATGGACTCCTTGTGTAGGAACTTTTCTAGGGGCAGCTTTAATGATTGCAGCTAATTCACAAGATACCTTAAAAGGGATTTTCATGCTTTTATCTTATAGCTTAGGCCTTGGTATACCATTTATAATTTCAGCTCTATTAATTGAGAATATTAAAGGTGTTTTTAAATTTATTAAAAGAAATTATAAGATTATAAATACTGTGTCAGGAATATTACTTATAGTAATAGGATTAATGATGATGACTGGTTATTTAAACTTATTATTATCTTGGTTAACATTTAATTAGGAGGTTAAATTTATGAAAGATAAAATGAAAATAGTAGTGTTAATAGTTTCTTTAATATTATTAATAGTTATTGTAAAATTTGGATATGGATACTTATCTGGTGCATATATGCCTAATGATAGTGATTCCTTACAAACAGAAATAAAAGAAGCGAAAGATTTCACTGTATATGATGAAGATGGGAATATAGTTAAATTATCTGATTTTAAGGATAAAAAGCCAGTAGTAGTTAATATCTGGGCTAGTTGGTGTGGACCTTGTCAAGAAGAAATGCCATATTTTGAAGAAGTAATAAAGGAATATGGAGATGATGTAGAAATACTAATGGTTAATTTAACTGATGGAAAAAGAGAAACAAAAGAAAGGGCATTAAAGTTTTTAGAGGATAATAATTTAGAGATGAAGGTTGTATTTGATAAAGAGCTTAGTGCTGCCAATACTTATAATATTATGGGTATTCCTAGAACTATTTTTATAAATAAAGCTGGGGAAATTACTTATGATAGAGAAGGCTTAATAGATAAGAATACACTTTTTGACAATATTAAAAAGATAATAAAATAATTAAATTAAGAGAGGTTGAGGCTACTATTATAGCTTCTCTCTCTATTTTTATAGTAAAATATTTATATAGCAATAAATTAGTGGGGTGAGAGAATGGATAGCAAAAAAGTTCTTAGTTTAATAAAAAGAGAAGAAGGCGTAAAATTAGATTTTAAATTAAAGCTATCCTTAGAGCAGGAGAGTAGCAAAAAGGAGTTAGCAAAGGATGTTTGCGCAATAGCAAATTCAAGGGGAGGAAGAGGTTACATAATAATAGGAATTGAAGATAAGTCAAAAAGGATAGTGGGATTAGAAGATAATGAAGTTATTAATGAAGAGCAAGTTCAACAAATAATTACTTCAAGATGCGAGCCGCCAATTCCAATTTCTGTAGATAATTTATTGATAGAGAATAAAAAAGTTTCTGTTATAACAATATATGATGGAGAACAAAAACCATACCAAGTTAGAGAAAATGGAGCTTTTTATGTTAGAAGAGGTTCAACTACTGACACTATGAGAAAGCAAGAATTATTAGAATCCTTTGAAGAAAATTTAGATTTCTTTATAGAAACTTCTAGAATAGTAAAAAGTAATATAAGCTTTTTAGATGAATCGATATATAAAAATTATTTTAAAAATAAAGGTATTGAAATAAATGAAGAAAATAAAAAATTTTTACTTGAAACTTCAAGAATTATATCAAGGGATAAGGAAAGTGGAGAATTTTATTGTACATTAGGAGGATTATTAATATTTTCAAATGTTAATAGTCTTTGGTTACCACATAATATTATAAGAATTAATAATAAGCTAAATCCTGCTAAGGATGAAGTTATAATAGTTCAAGGTAATGTATTAAATATGATTGATAAAGCTATTAGAGAAGTTTTAGATATTTTACCAAAGGATTATCCTATAAATGCAATAGGTGAAGCAATAAATAATGCAGTACTATATAGAGATTATTCTGCCTTTGATAAGATCATAGATATTTATATAGGAACCAAAGAAATTATTATAACAAGTCCAGGAGCCATAACTGGAAATAACAGATCAATTAACAACATAAACCAAAGCAAGAGGAATATTTGGCTATATGAAAAGTTAATTACAATAGATAATAATAAGCGATTTTTAAATAATGGCCAAGGTTTTTTAAGAATTAAAAAATCTTTTAATAATAGTCGAAAGGTTAAATTTATTAACTCTATTAAGGATGATTATTTTAAAGTGGTATTACCAGGAACAAAGTTTTTTGATAAGTAAATATACTAGGTTTGTGATAAAGTCACAAACTTAGTATGTTTATTTCTTTATAATAATAAAGAGGTGATAATATTGAAAAAAATTTACGTTATATTGACTATATTTTTAAGCGTTTTTATAATTTCTGGTTGCGGTACAGTAGTAAAGGATACCAATGTAAATAATGATAAAAGTAGTGTTATTGAAATAACTGCCGAAGAAGCAAAAAAAGAAATGGATAAAGGAAATGTTATAATATTAGATGTTAGAACTAAAGAAGAATATGAAAATGGACATATAGAAAATAGTATACTAATTCCACTAGATGAAATAGAATCAGAAGCAGGAAATATACTTAAGGATAAAGAACAAAAAATACTAGTATATTGTAGAAGCGGGAATAGAAGTAGTACAGCAGCAAATTTATTAGCTAAAATGGGATATAATAACGTATATGATTTTGGTGGCATAAAAGATTGGCCATATGAAATTGTTAAGTAATAATTAATTGGTTGAAAATCAATTATACTATGTTATAATAATTATTACTAAATAATAATACATAATTATATAAGTAAGGGAGTTTAGTTATGAATAGTAAAGTGGAGTTAGTATTCGAAAATAATGAGTATGTGGTTAAAGTAAATAATTCAATTATAAATAAGGGAAATGATTTAGAAAAAGCATATGAACAATTTAAAAGTGTAATAAGTAATAATAAATCAGCTGAAGCAAAAGCTTGGGATGATATAGTTGAAAAATTTAAAGACCTAGATAATAAGGATTTAGAAATAAACAACGAGTATAGGACTATGACTTATGGAAATATGAAATATTTTTATAATATGGGAAAAGTATTTTATATGGCGAGTGGTCAAATGGTTCCTTTAATTGGTGGCTATGGTTTATTTAAATTTACTTTGAATGAAGTTAGTAAAGGCGATTTAGAAAAAGCAAATGAATTTATAGAATTCTGTAAAGATGTTATGTTAGCAGATATAAATTATAGAGTTACGGATTCTAGTATAATTGTATCAAGTGCTAGTTTTAACTATGGTTCAGCTGAATACAACTTCTCAAGTGAAAAGATTAATAAGGGTGCTTCAATAACTAAAGGAAGTTTTGAAGAGTTTAAGACATACGTATTAGATATTATTAGAAAAAAATAATGATAAGCTAAAAAAGAATCATTTAAGATGATTCTTTTTTTATTAATATTTATGTTTTATTATATAATAGTCAAGTAATAATAAAGAAAAAAGAGGTAAAAATGATCTTAGAAAAGAAACTAACTAGATTAACTATTGGGATATTTATGACTGTTATAATGGTAATTAGCATATTTTCATTAGCTATTATAAAGTCTAAAGTATCGGAAACGGTAGGAAAGAGCTTAATAGATATAGCTTTTGTTGTCTCTTCTAATCCTATGATACAAAAAGAGCTAGCTGATGGCTCAGATCCAACCCATTATAAAGTACAAAACTTTACAGAAAGAGTAAGACTAAAAACAGGATTATTATTTATAACGGTAATGAATAATGAAGGAATAAGATACTCACATCCAATTCCGGAAAATATAGGTAGAAAATTTTTAGGGGGAGATGAAAAACTAGTATTGACCGAAGGTGAAACCTATGTTTCAGAAGGTGAAGGACATTTGGGGAAATCTGTTAGGGGGTTTACACCAATATATAAGGATGGTGTACAAGTTGGAGCAGTAGCTGTAGGAGTTTTAAAGAGAGATATAAGAAGTGAAGTAGGAGAATTCTTTAGAGGTTTAATACCTGTTTTTATTGGGGTTTTAATTATAATTATATTTTTAGCAAAGAAATTAGCTAAAAATATAAAATCAGATATTTATGGATTAGAACCAGAAGAAATAGCAAATCAACTTAGGGAAAAGGAATCTATTATTAATAACATTGAAGAAGGACTTATTGCAGTAAATAATTTGGGAGAAATAACTGTAATAAATAGTAAAGCTTATGAGATATTAAAGCTCAATTCTAATAGAATTATTGATTATAAGATAATTAACTTGTTAAATGAAGTTATGTATAGAAGAAGTAGAATTTTTAATAAGGAAATCAGGCTGCATAATAATGTAATAATTATGGGGAATTTTTATAGCATTATTGGTGAGTATGGAAAAATAGTAGGAGCAATAGCTAGCTTTCAGGATTTCACAAAAGTTCATAATATGGCTGCAGAATTAACTGGAGTAAAGGAGTTAACTTGGAACTTAAGAGCTCAAAATCATGAGTTTATGAATAAATTACATACAATTGCAGGCCTAATTCAATTAGATGAAAGTGAGAAGGCTTTAGAATATATTTTTGAAACAACTGAGAATAGAGGAGTAATAACTGATTCATTAAAGAAGATAAGAGAAGCATCAATACAAGGTTTAATCTTTTCAAAATATAATAAAGCCGATGAACTTAAGATAAAGTTTGAAGTAGATGAAAACTCAAATTTAAAAGAAATACCTAAAAATATTATGATACAAGATGTATTAACTATTATAGGAAACTTATTAGAAAATTCTATTGAAGAATTGAAGGGAAGAGATGACGGATATATATACATAGGTATCTTCCAAGAGGAAAAAATAAATATTATAGTAAAAAATAATGGAAATAAAATTGATGATAAACTAAAAGAAAAAATATTTTTAAGGGGATTTAGCACAAAAGGAAGTTTTAGAGGATTAGGATTGTATAATATTAGTAGTATAATAAATTCTTTAAATGGAGATTTGAAATTAACATCAGATGAATTGACAATATGGGAGGCAAAGATTTAATGAATATAATTAATGTTTTTATTGTGGAAGATGACCCAATGGTTAAAGAAATTAACAAAAGGTTTTTAGAAAAAATAGGTAGTTTTAAGGTGATAGATGATGCCAGTTCTATAAAAGAAGCTAAAACTAAATTAAGAAAGTGTAAAGCTAATTTAGTATTATTAGATGTTTTTTTACCTGATGGTAAGGGAATAGAGTTGTTGAAATGGATTAGATTAGAAGAAATAAATTTAGATACAATATTGATTACAGCAGATAAGTGTAAAGCATCTGTAGATGATGCTTTTAAATATGGAGCTATAGATTATTTAATAAAACCATTCAAATTTGAAAGGTTTAAAGAATCATTAATTAATTATAAGAATAGGTTTTTAGAATTAAATAATGTTGAAGATATAAATCAAGAACATATAGATCAATATATAGTAAATATAAATGTAGAACAAGAAAAAAAAGAACTTTGTAAGGGATTAAATATAAAAACTTATAATAAGATAATAGAATTTATGAAATTAAAAATAAATGAGGAGTTGACAGCTGAAGAAATAGCTAATGGAAGTGGACTTGCAAGAGTCACAGCAAGAAGATACTTAGAAAAAATGGTAGAAGAAAGCAAAGTTGAAATATATCAGGAGTATGGAAAGATTGGAAGACCAACTAATTATTATAAAGTAAAATAATGAGACCAAAAAGACCAAAATAAACAATAAGACCACAATATTGATTGTTTATTAGTTAACAAATATACTAAAGCTATAAAAAACTAAAAAACAAGGGGAGAAATACTAAATGAAAAAGAAAGCTTTAGCATTAGTAATGTCAGCTTTAATTTTAGTTCCTACAGCACTAGTTGGTTGTGGTTCTAAGAAAGAAACTGCTGATATAGTTATTATAGGAGCAGGTGGAGCAGGACTATCAGCAGCTGTACAAGCTAAACAAGAAGGCGTAGAAAATGTAATTCTTTTAGAAAAAATGCCTATGGTAGGTGGTAACACTAATAGAGCTACTGGTGGTTTAAATGCAGCAGAAACAGAGCAACAAAAAAACAAGAACATAGAAGATTCTATACAAACAATGTATGATGATACTATGAAGGGGGGATATAATAAAAATAACCCTGAATTAGTAGAAAAATTAACAAATGAAGCAAAGGATTCAGTAGCATGGTTAACTGAACTTGGAGCTGACCTTTCAGACGTAGGTAAGATGGCTGGATCAACAAATTACAGAACACATAGACCTACTGGTGGTGCAGCAGTAGGTGCTCACTTAGTTGATACTTTAAAGACAGCAGCAGAAAATGAAAAAGTAGATTTAAGACTTTGGAACGAAGCTAAGGAAATAATACTAGATAAAGATGGTAATGTTTCAGGAGTAAAAGCAACAGATAAAGAAGGTAAGGAATATACTATTAACACAAAAGCAGTAGTTATAGCTGCTGGAGGATTCTCAGCTAATCAAGAAATGGTTGTAAGCTACAAAGAAGAATTAAAAGGATTTGCTACTACTAATCACAGTGGAGCTACTGGAGATGGAATAGTTTTAGCAGAAAAACTTGGAGCAGATTTAGTTGATATTAAAGAAATTCAAACTCATCCAACAGTTGTTCCAGAAAAAGCTGTAATGGTTACTGAAGCTGTAAGAGGAAATGGTGCTATCCTTATTAATAAAGATGGTAAGAGATTTACTAATGAATTATTAACTAGAGATGTAGTTTCTAAAGCAATATTAGAACAAAAAGATGGAGTTGCTTATCTTTTCTTTGATGAAGGATTAAGAAATAGTTTAAAGGCTACTGAAGAATACTTCAATATGGGATTAGTAACAGAAGCAGATTCAGTTGAAGAGTTAGCAGAAAAATTATCAATAGATAAAGATACTATGGTAGAAAGCATCAACAAATATAATGATGCAGCTGCAGCAAATAAAGATTCAGAGTTTAATAGAGAAGATATTCCAAGACAATTAAATGAAGGTAAGGTGTATGCTATTCCTGTAACACCAGCAGTTCATCATACTATGGGTGGATTAAAAATAAGCACTAATGCTGAAGTTATAAATACAGATGGAAATGTAATTCAAGGATTATTCGCTGCAGGAGAAGTTACTGGAGGAATCCATGGAGGAAATAGATTAGGTGGTAATGCTTTAGCTGATATCGTAACTTTTGGTAGAACAGCTGGAAAAAATGCAGCAGCATTCATAAAATAACTTAATTTATATGTAGGAGGAATAATCATGAAAAAGTTAATAGCAATTATAGGAGCTGTTTCAATATCAGCTTCATTATTAGTAGGCTGTGGTGGCGGAAAGTATACTGATGGAACATACCAAGGAGAAGGACAAGGAGCATCAGGTGTAATTAAAGTAGAAGTAGTAGTTTCAAAGGGTAAGATTTCTGAAGTTAACCTTGTTGAACATAATGAAACTAAAACATTAGTTGAAGGTGTTCAAGATAATTTAGTTCCAGAAATAATAGAAAAGCAAGGAACTGAGGGAGTTGAAGCAGTATCAGGTGCAACAAACTCTTCAAAGGGAGTAATAGATGCTGTAAATAGTGCTTTAACAGCAGCAACAAAATAATATAAAACCTTAAAAATATAATAAGACAGGTAGTTTATTAAATAAATTATCTGTCTATTTTTTTATGAGAAATTAATAAAATTGATAATGATTACTATAATATTTTCAATAAAGATATAGTTTAATTAATAGAATGTAAAATTTTAGTAAAAGATTGAAGGCGTTTTAGTATATATAATATAATATGTATATAATTATTATTGTGTATATAGGGAGTGTATATTTATGAATGATGGATATGAGAGCTTTGAGTCTGACTTTAATATTTTTAATAATAAGATGTCATTATTAATTGATTCCAGAAATAAAGAAGAAATAATAAAAATTGTTAAGGAAAAACATTCTTCTGAAGTTTATGATGAGGTGGACAAAGAACATAAAATGGACGACCTTATTATATGGAATGCTATTTATACTAGAGAGATAATAAGAAATGGAATAGCAAAGAAGTATTTACACCCAATTTATAATAAGTTTTATAGAAGAATTAAAGAAGCAAGTTCTATAAATGTACTGCAAGAAATAGAATTAGATATGATAAATGAATATATGGAATTGCTAATTAATGATACAGAAATCACAGATAGTTTTACAGTGAATAAGCTTCTACAAGCCCTACATTTAAATATTGAAAACCATATATCCCTAGAAGAAATATGTAAAACTTTAAATATTTCAGTAGGATATGCCTCAACATGTTTTAAAAAATATAAAGGAATATCAGTAATGAAATATTTAAGGG
>CAKVEW010000005.1 GCA_934746015.1 uncultured Clostridium sp. | reverse complement strand
ATTTAATTAAAAGAACTTTTGAAGCTTTAGAGGGAGTAAAGGAAGCTGTTCTTCATATTTATAATTCTACATCAGTACTTCAAAGAGATGTAGTATTTAATATGAGTAAGGATGAAATTAAAAATATTGCAATTGAGGGAACTAAATTAGTTAAAGAATATGCCAAAGATTTTAATGGAAAAATATACTTAGAGTATTCTCCAGAAAGTTTCACAGGAACTGAAGTAGATTATGCATTGGAAGTATGCGAGGCGGTATTAGATACCTGGGGTGCATCTGAGGATGAAAAAGTAATTATTAATCTACCTTCAACTGTAGAAATGGATACTCCAAATGTTTTTGCAGATCAAATAGAATGGATGAGCAGGCATTTTTCTGATAGGGAAAGAGTTATTTTAAGTGTTCACCCTCATAATGATAGAGGAACTGGAGTGGCAGCTGCAGAATTAGCTATGTTAGCAGGAGCTGATAGAGTTGAAGGAACTTTATTTGGCAATGGAGAAAGAACAGGAAATGTGGATATTATAAATTTAGCTTGCAATATGTTTTCACATGGGGTTGATCCAATGCTTCAGTTTGATGATATTAATAAAGTAATAGATACATATGAAAAGTGTTGCAAGATACCTGTTCATATAAGGCACCCTTATGCTGGTGAATTAGTATTTACTGCTTTTTCAGGATCTCATCAAGATGCAATTAATAAGGGTATGAAAAAATATATGGAAAGAAATAATGAATATTGGGAAGTACCATATTTACCTATAGATCCTAGAGATTTAGGACGAGAATACGAAGCTTTAGTTAGAATTAATAGCCAATCAGGTAAAGGTGGCGTAGCCTTTGTACTTGAAAGTCATTATGGATATAAGATGCCAAAGAGAATGCATAAGGAATTTGGAGAGATAATTCAAGGAGTAACAGAAAAAGTTGGCGAAATATCTCCTAAGGTTATAATGGACAAGTTTACTGAAGAGTATTTAGAAGTAGGGGGACCATTTAAGTTAATTAAATTTAAAGTAGAAGATAATGATAATATAGACAATAATGTAGATAAAACTACTATAAATATTACTGTTTTATATAATGGAGAAGAGAAAAATTTTGTTGCTCAAGGAAACGGACCAATAAACTCTTTAAAGAAAGCCTTGGTTAATAGTAAGCTAGTAGAAACTAGTATTATAGATTATGCAGAACATTCATTAGGAGAAGGCTCAGAAGCTAAAGCAGCTGCTTATGTAGAAATGAAGAGATTAGATAATTCAAAAACTACATTTGGTGTAGGAGTAGATAGTAATATTACTATTGCTTCTATTAAAGCAGTTTTTAGTGCTATAAATAGACTATATAAAGAAATGTAGAATGAAGAATTAAAAATGTAGAATTTAGGATGAAACTCCTTAAGGAGTTTCTAAAATATATTAATTTTTAGTAATTTCTTTGAAATTACATCAATAATTCTACATTCTACATTTTACATTCTACATATTAAAATTGGAGCTGTAATAATAGCTCCAATTTTAATATTACTGTGCTTTTTCAATTAAATTAGCATTTGTCCAAGTTTCCTTTTTCCATTCAAGAAGCAATTCGTTTAAAACCTTTTTTAGAACTTTTCCTATAATATAATAGCAATTATCATTTAAATTAGCTAA
Source organism: uncultured Clostridium sp. (assembly GCA_934746015.1). GTDB lineage: Bacteria > Bacillota > Clostridia > Clostridiales > Clostridiaceae > Clostridium. Next base: position 161,684 of record CAKVEW010000005.1, on the reverse strand, counting down.
TGAAATTCTAAAGGACCATTCAGAAGAGGCAAAACCATCACCATTTAGTAAAACAACAGAATAATTTCTAGCTAAGCTATAAAGTATATCAAAAGGTGTATAGTTATCAGCAATATAATTAGAGAAATCTTCATTATATAAAGTTCTTGCCCAATCTATAATATTAACTTCAGTATAGTAAGATGCATCCATAGGATTTTCATCAAGAGTTAATTCTAAACCTTCAAATAATATTGATTTACGCCTTTTACATATTTCCATAGTTAGTTCTTTGTAATTATTTTTTATATCTACAAGAGCTGATCCACAGAATAAGGCCATTTGAACTTGTTGAGGAGTAGAAAGTCCTGCAGTATGGTTTAAAGCAACTTGTCTGCTATCTGCAACTAATCTATCTATAAATGGTACTTCTTCTGGATTTAAATTCATATGTTTATATCTATTATTTAATTTTTCTTTATCTTCAGGTGAAAGATTTTTAATTTTATCATTATATACATTATTTTTATTAAGTAATATAGTACCTAGCCTCCAACCAGTAACACCAAAGTATTTAGATAGAGAGTAAACACCTATAGTATTATAAGGTAAATATGAGATGATTGATTTAAAATCTTTAATAAAGGTACAATAAACATCATCAGTTATAATCATCAAATTAGGATTATGTTTTTTAACTACATTTATCAAGTTATTAATAGTATTTTCATTTAAGGCAATAGAAGCTGGATTATTAGGATTAACTATAAATAAAGCCTTTATGTCTGTATCTTTAAGCTTCTCTAATTCTTCTAATGGATACTGGAATGTTGGAATATTATTTTCATCTAATTCATTTGCATGTATTCTAATTACATTAAAATCATATTCAGGCAAATGAGGTATTTCTAAATATGGTGTAAAAATTGGTGTCATTAATGCTATTTTATCACCTTTATGCAATAAGTTATTTGCAGCTAAAGAATCAAATATATAACACATTGCAGCTGTACCACCTTCTACAGCAAAAACATCAAACTCATTATTGTAGTTATTATCACCACATAATTCTTTTAATAAGTATTTGTTAACTATTTTTTCTATATGTAAAAGCATTCTATCTGGAAAAGGATAATTATCTCCTATAATTCCATCACATATTTCAAATAAAAATTCATCATTATTAAAATTAAATTCATTTATGCAATAATCTATTATATCCTTTAAAAGTTTTATACCAGGTAGATTTATATTTTCAGTGTAGTATTTTAAAAATCTATTATAAATTCCTTCTTTTTTTATCATTCCAGCTAAGTTTTCTATACTTAAAGTTCTTTGACATTCGGAAACAGCAAATTGTCCTAAAGTGAAGAAAGCTTGTCTAGGAGTTGCAGAAATCCAATTAGGGTTTCCTCTTCCAGCATCTAAAACAGTTCCATTGAATTTTTCCTTATTTAGATTAGCTAAACTTATTAGCTTATCTTTAAATTCGAAGGGACTTATTTTCCCATAAAGTTTTTTTAAGTGGTCCTTGTTCAATATTATGTCCATTGTAGTCTCCTTTACATTTAATCGTCTATTACTAGTATATAACTAGAAAATAAAAAATCAATGATTTCTTGCAAAAAATACAAGAAGTGAAATAATTGATTCATACATTGAAAAAATGAAAAAATATATTATTTATAAAGAAAGAAAATTAATAAATTGATAATATAGCTAATATAATTTTATGAAAATATTTCTTGAAATAGCGAATAAATACGTATATAATAAATTTAAAAATTAATAATGTTCGGTTGAAGGTAGTGGGAGAGCGATTTTTAATAATCCACCGAAGAAGTAAATCTTTCAGGTATTAGGACCGCTATTGGACGAACCTCTGGAGAGACTCAATAAAAAGAGCACCGAAGGAGCAAGATAACTTATTTTAAGTTATTGAAACTCTCAGGTAAAAGGACAGGGGATATGATAGAGCTATAGTTTTATTGTTATAGCTTTTACTATCTATTCTCCTCCATAAATATATTTTAAGGGGGATTTTTTATGTTAAACAAAATTCAATCTATTTTAAGTGCTGTAGACAGCATTATATGGGGACCACCATTACTTATATTATTAGTTGGTACAGGAATCTATCTAACATTTAGACTTAAATTACTACAAGTATTTAGATTACCACTAGCATTTAAGTATATATTTTCTAAGGAAGATAATAATGATGAGAATGTTAAAGGAGATGTATCTAGTTATGGAGCCTTATGTACAGCATTATCAGCAACTATTGGAACAGGAAATATAGTTGGAGTTGCAACAGCAATAACAGCTGGAGGACCTGGGGCATTATTTTGGATGTGGGTGGCTGCATTTTTTGGAATGGCAACCAAGTATGCTGAAGGATTACTTGCAATTAAGTATAGAGAAGTTGATGAAAATGGAGAAATGGCTGGGGGGCCAATGTATTATATAAAGAATGGATTAGGTTTAAATTGGCTAGCAAAATTATTTGCAATATTTGGAGTAGGTGTTGCCTTACTTGGAATAGGAACTTTTGGACAAGTTAAATCTATTGCAGATGCAGCACAAATTGGATTTAATATACCCATAGTAGCAACAACAATAGTAATTACAATAGTAGTTGCTCTAATAACTTTAGGTGGAATAAAGAGGATATCAAGCGTTTCTGAAAAGGTAGTTCCTTTTATGGCGATTTTGTATATAATTGGTTCTTTATTAGTATTATTTTTTAATTATGATAAAATACCTTCAGCACTTTCATTAATAATAGAAAGTGCATTTAATCCTAAAGCTGCTTTAGGTGGGGCTACAGGAATAACGGTATCAATTGCTATGCAAAGGGGTATTGGAAGAGGGGTGTTTTCTAATGAATCTGGACTAGGAAGTGCACCGATAGCAGCAGCTGCTGCAAAAACAAATTCTCCAGTAAAACAAGGACTAATTTCAATGACAGGAACATTCTTAGATACTATAATTGTTTGTACAATGACAGGTATAGTAATAGTATTAACTGGAAGCTATAATGTAGGCTTAGAGGGAGCAGCATTAACAACTGCAGCATTTGAAAGTGGATTACCAATAGCAGTAGTAGGAAAATATATAGTTAATGTAGGCCTTATGTTCTTTGCTTTTACAACTATAATAGGTTGGAATTATTATGGAGAAAGATGTATTCAGTATTTATTTGGAATAAAAGGAATAAAACCATATAAGATATTATTTATAGTATTAGTGGGAGTTGGGCCATTTTTACCACTAGAAATGATATTCATAATAGCAGATATAGTAAATGGTCTTATGGCATTCCCTAATTTAGTAGGTTTAATTGGATTAAGAAAAGTGGTAATAGAAGAAACAGAACAATACTTTGAAGATTTAAAAGAAAATGAAAAAGAATCATTAATTGCATAGAAATTATTATCTTTAGTTTTGAAGAGATAAATATCATATAAAGGTGACTTGGAGTTTACGAGGTCGCAAAGAATATGATATTTATCTTTTTTTCTTAAATATTACTTAAAATAATGATAATAAGATTTATAAATTAGTAATATTATTATAATATATTATTAAGTAAACTTGGAGGTGAAGCTTTGCAATATAAAGGGACTTATAGAGGGGTAAGTAACATAAAGAGGAAAGTGGCAAAGAATAGGGTAAAAAAAATAAGTTTATCCTTAGTATTTATTATAGTTTTTATCATTACCATGTTTTTAGCTACATTTAAACTATTAAATAAGTTTGAAAATAATATTGCTTTGTCAAAGGAAGAAATTAAAAGTTATATAGATATAACCGATAAATTAAGTGAAGTTGGATATCAATTAAATTGGCAAGAAGTAGCATCAATTAATTCAGCTTTAAATAATGGAAATTTTGAAATTAATAATGAAAATATTAATAATATAGCAAATTCATTTTTTAAAAAAGATAAAGAAGGAAACATAATAGGAATTAATTCTTTTAAAGTGGCAATAAAGAACCTAGATTTAGATAATGAAAGGGAAGCTTTAGCAAAGGAGAATTTAGAAAAAATAAAAGGTAACTATATTAATAAAGAACTAATTAATGATAGAAATAAATTAGGCTTTATTGAGAATATTTCTGCAGTTGCATTAGATAATTATAAAAATTACGGCATTTTACCATCAATAACTATATCACAAGCAATATTAGAATCAGGATGGGGAGAATCTACATTATCATCTAAATATAATAATCTTTTCGGAATTAAGGCTGATAGCAGGTGGAATGGTAAAAAAGTAGAAATGGAAACTAAGGAAAACTATGATGATGTAATAGTTGGAGCATTTAGAGCATATGACAATGTTAATTCTTCTATTGAAGATCATGGAAAGTTTTTATATGAAAACGAAAGATACGGAGCAAATGGATTATTTCAAGGTAAAACCTATATAGATCAAGCACAGGCACTAGAAGATGCAGGCTACAGTACAGCAAAAGACGAAGATGGAAACTTGATATATGCAGATAAATTAATAAGAGTTATTCAAGAAAACAACTTGATGTTTTACGATACAAATGTAGAGAGAAAATAACAATCATAACTTTTAGTACTAATAATAGAGATAGTATATTGCGGTGACTTGGAGCTAGTGACAGAAGATTAAGCGGAGAAATAATAGTTGAAAGTATATAAAGTTATACAAAGGAGTTCTATAATTCCGAATGAAATGAGGAATTATTACCTTCAGTACTAATAATAAAGATAGTATATTGTGGTGACTTGGAGCGAAGCGACGGAACAAGCAATATACTATCTTTATTATATTTATTTGATTTTAAATTTATTTTCATCAGGAATTATAGATATTTCTTTTTTGGAAAGAGATGTAACTTTAATAAAATAGTTACCTTTACTAATAAGGCTTATAAATTTTTGAATTGAACTTTCAGATCCCTGTACTTCCATATCTACCATTCCGTTTGACATGTTATGTACCCAACCAGTCAAATTAAGGCTAGATGCGTTCATTTGGCAATAATATCTAAAGCCTACACCTTGAACTCTACCATCAACAACAATATAATATCTAGTCACTATATCACTCCTTATATATTAATAAAAAAATTATATCATAATTTTAACATAAAAAGTTAATATACTAAATTTACACTAATAAAATGTGTAAATAAATGGTATAATTTAGAGGAGAGTTTATTATGGGAGGAAGAAGTATGGAAAAATCACTAGTACTTATAAAACCAGATGCTGTTAAGAAAAATTTAATAGGAAGGATTATTAGTAAATACGAAGAGAATAATCTAAAGGTTATTGACTTAAGGATGGAAAAGATTACTGAAGAATTTGCAAGTAAGCATTATAAAGAACATATAGGAAAGGATTTTTATGTTCCATTATTGAAGTTTATAACTAGTGGACCTTTATGTGCTTTAGTTTTAGAAGGTGAAAATGCTATAGAAAGAATTAGAGAAATAAATGGTAATACTGATCCTGAAAAGGCCAAAGCAGGCACAATAAGGAAAAGTTTTTCAAGTAATAAAACAGAAAATTGTGTTCATGCTTCAGATAGTTTAGAAAGTTCTAAAAGAGAAATAAAATTATGGTTTGGAGAGGATTAAAAAAGAAATAAAGTAACTTATATTTTAATAATATAAAACTACCATATTGAAATATCCTAAATTAATTAGATATAGTCAATATGGTAGTTTATTTTTTAATTTATTTTTACTTTTAGCCAAACATCATCATATAATTTAATATCATTTCCTAAATCTTTGAATATAGTACATTTGTCTAAAACTTCTTCAGGAGGATAAACAGATTCATCTTCTTGTGTTTCTTTATCAAGGAGAGAATAAGCTCCAGAGTTAGGAGTAGCATATCCTATATATTCAACATTTTCCTTAGCATTTTCTGGATCAGATAAGAAGTTTATAAATTCTTCTGCTTCTGTTTTATGATTAGCTCCTTTAGGAATAACCATAACATCAAACCATTTGTTAGAACCTTCTTTAGGAACAACATATTCAAGATTTAAATCAGGTGCCTCCTCTTGAATATAGATAGCATCTCCAGAATATACAGTTGCTAATATTGCTTCGCCATTTATCATCTTATCTTTTACTTCATCCATAACATAAGATTGAACTAAAGGCTTTTGCTTTATTAATTCTTCTGCAGCAGCATCTAATTCATTTTTATCTGTAGAATTCATTGAGTATCCAAGTCTAACTAAGGATATTGCTAAGGTATCCCTTATAGAGTCAAACATAAAAATTTCACCCTTATATTTTTCATTCCATAATATGTCCCAACTATCTACAACATCATCAACCTTATCGGCATCATAAATAATACCAATTGTTCCCCACATATATGGAATAGAATATTCATTGCTGGGGTCATAAGGAAGATTTTTAAAATCTTCTCCAATGTATTTATAGTTAGGAATATTGTTAAAATCGATTTTTTCTAACATATCTTCTTTTTTCATTTTCTCAACCATATAGTCAGAAGGGAAGATTAAATCATATGTACCAGGGCTGTTTTTAACCTTTTGATACATTATTTCGTTAGATTCATAAGTATCATAAATAACATCTATTCCAGTTTCAGCTTCAAATTTTTTTATTAAATCTTCATTTATATAATCTCCGTAATTAAATACATTTAAAGTTCTTTTACCATTTTTATTATCATTATTACAACCAACTAAAGCTGAAGAGATAAATATTAATGAAGACAATATAGCTACAAACTTTTTAAGCTTTTTCAACTTTATCACCTCTTGTAAATTCCTTTCTATTAGCTATTAATAAAAGGGTTAAGACTGTTACAAACATCAATGTAGAAAGGGCATTGATTTCAGGCTTAATACCTCTTCTTGCCATTGCAAAGATTTCAATTGATAGATTTGTAACTCCTGGACCAGCTGTAAAGAAGCTTATAACGAAGTCATCAATTGACATAGTAAATGCCATTAGCATACCAGCAAAGATACCAGGTTTAATCTGAGGCAATATAATCTTTCTTAGAGTATAAGTTGGTGTGGCACCTAAGTCTAAAGCGGCTTCTTCAATATTTTCAGGTAATTGTCTAAGCTTAGGTAATACTGCAAGTATTACATATGGTATATTAAAGGTAATATGAGCAAGTAACATTGTAGTAAAACCAAAATCTAACTTAGTAAGAGGCCTTAAGAATATAAATAAGCTCATTAATGCAATACCTGTAACAATATCAGGATTTAATACAGGTAAATAATTTATATTTAACAATAATGCTTTTTTTGGCCCCTTCATCTTATTAATTCCAATAGCTGCTAAGGTTCCAATAACTGTAGCAACTAAAGAAGAAATAACAGCAATAACTACTGTGAAGAAAAGAGCTTTTAAAATATTTTCATTATTAAATAATTCAACATACCATTTTAAAGTAAATCCAGACCATTTCCCCATAGTTTTTGAATCATTAAATGAAAATATTATTAAGGCAGCAATAGGCATATATAAGAATATAAAAACTAATACTAAATAAAACTTTTTAATAAAATTTTCTAAACCTTTTACCATAATTGTCCGCCTCCTTCTTTAGCTTCTGAGTTATCGAATAAGCTCATTATAGCCATACAAATTAAAATAATCGCCATCATAAATATTGAAATTGATGAACCGAAGTTCCAATCACCCATTGTTGTAAATTGTTGTTCAATTAAGTTACCTAAAAGCATATATTGTCCACCACCTAGTAATCTAGAAATTACAAAGGTAGAAACTGCTGGCATAAATACCATTGTAATACCTGAAATCACTCCAGGCATACTTAAAGGAAGAACTACTTTCATAAAAACTTGTCTTCTGTTAGCACCTAAATCAGATGCTGCATTTAATAAGTCATTATCTATTTTAGTTAACACAGTGTAAATTGGTAAAACCATAAATGGTAAGAAATTATATATCATACCTAATATTACTGCACCATCATTATATAAGAAATTAAATGGCCCAAAACCTAAATACCCAAGTATATTATTAATAAAGCCATTTTTACCTAGTATAGGTAGCCACGCATAAGTTCTAAGTAAGAAATTCATCCACATAGGAACTATAAATAACATAATTAAAATATTACCTTTTGAAGGTTTCATTTTTGAAATTATATAAGCAACAGGATAGCCTAAAATTAAACACCAAAAAGTTGATAGAAGAGCAAGCCATAAACTTCTTTCAAAAACTTTAATATATTGTGGTTGAATTAATCTTAAAAAATTCTCTGTTGAAAAGGAATAACTTCCATCAGGAGATGAAACTGTAAAGCCGAAGAATAATACTATTAATAAAGGAATTACAATAAATAGAAAGCTCCAAAATATAAATGGATAAGCAGCTAGATTTCTTCTAGTTCCTTTTGATTTACTCATTGTCAGAAACCTTTCTCATTATGTGAATATCTTCAGGGTAAATATCTAAACCAATTATAGAATTTACTTCAGCATATTTAGTATTGTGTAGAATCCACGTATTATCTCCTTCTTCAACTTCTATTTCATAATGAACTCCCTTAAATATAATTGACTTTACATTTCCTTTTAACATTCCTTTTTCAGCTGATACTATTTTTATATCTTCTGGTCTAATAACAACATCAACTAATTCATTGTCATTAAAGCCTTTATCAACACATTCAAAAATTCTATTACAGAATTCAACTTTACAATCTTCAAGCATTTTTCCATTTAATATATTACTTTCACCAATAAAGTCAGCAACAAAAGCATTAGCTGGTTCATTATATATATCTTCTGGTGATCCCATTTGTTGGATTTTCCCTTTGTTCATAACGATTATTGTATCTGACATAGTTAATGCTTCTTCTTGGTCATGAGTTACAAAAATAAAGGTAATTCCTAATCTTTGTTGTATTCTTTTAAGTTCTATTTGCATTTCTTTTCTAAGTTTTAAATCTAAAGCACCTAAAGGCTCATCTAAAAGAAGTACTTCAGGTTCGTTAATAAGGGCTCTAGCAATTGCAATTCTTTGTTGCTGACCACCACTTAAAGATTCAATTTTTCTTTTTTCAAATCCTTCTAAAGATACTAACTTTAGCATTTCCTTAACTTTTAAGTCTATTTTATCTTTTGGAGTTTTCTTTATTTTTAATCCAAAAGCTACATTATCATAAACATTCATATGAGGAAATAGAGCATACTTTTGGAAAACGGTGTTTACCTGTCTCTTATATGGAGGTAGGGATGAAATATCACTTCCATTAAATAAAATTTCACCTTCATCTGCTTCTTCAAAGCCAGCAATTATTTTTAATGTTGTTGTTTTTCCACATCCGCTAGGGCCTAGCAATGTCAAAAATTCATTCTTCTTAATGTTTAATGAAAGGTTGTCTAAAACACAGTTATCTTCATAAGTTTTAGAAACACCTTTAATTTCTATAATATTTTGTTCCAAAATAAACACCTCTTTCTATAGATTTAAAATGATGGGGGAGTACTTATCCAAATTACTTTAGCTTGGGTTTTTCCAGCATTTGAAATATAGTGATTTGATCTAGGCTTAAAATAGAAACTTTCTCCCTTTTTCACTTTAAATTTCTTTTTACCTAAATGTAATATTATTGTCCCAGATAAGACAAAACCAAATTCCTCACCTTCATGAGGTTCTTCCTCTATATATTGCCCGTTAGGGTCTAAGGTTATCATAATTGGTTCCATTTCATTTTTTTGTGCATTAGGTATAAGCCACATTAACTTGTATTTTAAGTCTTCATTTTCAGTTTCAAACATATCTTCATATGTAAAAGTAACTTTTTCTTCACTAGCATCACTAAAGAACTCTCTTAAATTAGTTCCTAAAATCTCTAATATATCTATTAGAGTTGCTATTGAAGGAGAAGTTAAATCATTTTCTACTTGTGATATAAAGCCTTTAGATAATTCACATCTATTAGCCAGTTCTTCTTGAGTTAATTGTTTTTCAATACGTAGTCTACGTATTTTTTCACCGATCTCCACAATTACACCTTCCATATTAATATTTTCTAATACTAAACCTTATGTTTAAAATTACTAAACAAACAATAGTAATTATATATAGTTCGAAAGAAAAAATCAACATTTTTTTATAAAAAGTGTAAAAAAATATTTCTGCTTAAATCATTGATATTATTGAGTTGAAGAAGGATTATTAAAAAATAGTTTAATAAAACAACATCAGAAGTTTAGTAATACTAAATTTTTTTCTGGCTGAAATAATTGTTAGAAAATTCGTTGTTCTTTAGAATAATAGATATAATCAATATCATAAAAAAACTAATTTGATAAATGTAATTAGTATAGATAATAAAATATTAATTTTTAATTACATAATCTGCTTATATCTTTCTTCTTCCTTGATTAATATATTATTTTATGAGATATTTAATAATATATCTACTTTAAGAAAAAGAAAAGATTTATAGGTGATATAATGAATGATAAAATTAATTTATATAGAAGGAATGGAAAGTTAATTTATATTAAAATGCCAGAATTTAATGAGTTAGCTTTTGTAAAAGAGTTATGGGGAAATAAAAAGAATATGGGTGATTTTGGAGAAGTATATTCCTTTCCAAAAGAAAAATGGGAAATGTTCTATCAGAAGATGGTATACCCAACAGATGGGAAAAATTTTTATTGCTTAATTTACGATTTAGATGATAATCCAATAGGAGAAGTTAGCTTTCATGGATATAATTCAGCCACTAAGGTTGCAAGAATAAATATAAAGGTACATTATCAATATAGAAGAAAAGGCTATGGAGAAGAAGCCTTAAGATTGTTACTAGAGTATTATTTTTTTGAATTTGGAGGCAAAGCTATTATAGACTCAGTAAAGAATGATGAAAGTAAGGCCTTATTAAAGAAGATTGGATTTGAAGAATTAAATAATATTAGAGATCAAAGAACATATAAATTAACAAAAAATAAGTTTATAAGTTGTAAAGTTAATGATGATATAAAAATCGGCATTTTGTTATATAATAATGTTGATACAGCAGAATATTCTTTAACTTTTAATATTTTTAATAAAGTAAATGAAATTTTAAAAGAAGATTATTTTAATATATATTCAGTAGCTAATTGTGATTCTATTAAAACTAGAGAAGGATATATGGATATAAATTATAATATTAATTATAATAATATATTACCTGATATTCTAATAATACCTGGTGGAAGTGGAATTAAGAACATAGTTGATGATAAGAAATTAGTAGAATATTTAAATGAGGTTTATAGTCATTGTGATTATATAGCAACACTTTCTAATGGAATATATTTATTAAAGGACTTAATAAACATGGAGGGAATCTCTATACCAAGTTCTAAATATATAATAAATGGATCTAACATAGCTAATAAAGACTTTGTTGATAATGGGAAAATAATGATCTCATACAATCTAATTGGAAATATAAAATTATGTATAAATATAATTAAAAAAATATCTGGATATGAAGTTTCTGATAAGATAGCTAGGGAAATTGGATTCTTATATCAATATTAATTATTTATATTGGACAATTTTTTGTATACACATTATAATAAATTAAGAAATTTAAGATGCTTTTAATTGTGGAAAACAAAGGGGAAGATTATATGATAAAAGGTAGAATTCATTCCATAGAAACTATGGGAATGGTAGATGGACCAGGAATAAGAGTTGTAGTTTTTTTTCAAGGTTGTAAATTAAGATGCCTATATTGCCATAATCCTGATACATGGAGTGAAAAGGAAGGTACTGAATATAGTACTGAAGATTTACTTAAGAAAATAAAAAGATTTAAAAGTTATTTTCAAGCATCAAATGGAGGAGTTACTTTTTCAGGTGGAGACCCACTAAGACAACCAGAATTTCTTTTAGAAGTTTTAAAAGGTTGTAAGGAAGAAGGAATACATACTTGTTTAGATACTTCTGGAGTTGGATTTGGAGATTATGATGAAATACTAAAATATACAGATTTAGTTCTATATGATGTAAAACATTTAACTGAAGAAGGTTATTTGGATATGACAGGAAGTAAAATTCATGAAACAAATAAATTCATAGAAGCTGTAAAAAAAGCAGACACTAAGTTATGGATAAGGCAAGTAGTTGTACCAGGAAAAACAGATAGTGAAGCTTATATGGAAAGATTAAAGAAATTTGTTCACTCTTTAAAAAATGTTGAAAAAGTGGAATTACTACCATATCATTTATTAGGTGTAAGTAAATATGAAAATATGAAGATAAAGTATAGATTAGATGGGGTTCCAGCAATGGATAAAGACCTTTGTAAGAAGCTTAAAGATAAGTTCTTTAGTGAATATTAATATATATGAGTTTTTAGGAATTTATAAAAATATTATATAATTCCGAGTGAGGGAGGAATTATTTCCTTTAGTATAAAAAGAGAAAAATATAATGTTAGTGTGACTTGGAGCTTGCGACGGAACAGCTAACATTATATTTTTCTCTTTATTTTCTATTTAAGTAACTTTGTAAAGTATCCAGGTGGAATTAATCCCTTTTTCATACCTTGAATTACAGTTAAGTAAGTTGCAGCAGTATCAAATCTAGCATCATGATAGTTGCCACTTCCTTCGAAAAGTTCATTTGCCTTATTTGCAATTTGTTCCTCTGTAATTTCTAAGAAATCTATAACTTCTGAAAGTTTTGGGTTTTTAATTGATCCTGAAGGATTAATTATATTGCATATGGATTTATAGTAAGCCATAGTACAAAAAGTATTTTTAGGTTCCCAAGTAGTATCTATAAGACCAGCTTCCCATAATAATTGTAATTCATGCTTTAAAAATTTTATGTCAAATTGAACATTGTGACCTATGATGAAATCTGCATCAAAGAAGTCTGGCATAAATTCATGAACAAACTCTATAAATTCATTTCCATCAGAAAGTTCATAAAGTTTCTCTAAGGAAAAACCATGAATAGCTTGAGCCCCTTCATCCATACTGTCTACAGTAAAGAAAAAGTTCTTACCAGTAGTTTTTTGCGGCTTAGTTGAAGCATCTACTACTATATAGCTCAGTTGGCAAATGTTTCCTGGTTTTATACTTGTAGTTTCTGTATCGAAAAATAATAGCTTCATTATATCCTCCTAGTTTTTATATATTACATACTTTTTAATTAATATTCTAAATTAGTATATTCTTAATAATATCAAATCAATGATAATTGATGTAATTGAATATAAATATTTTTTACAAGTTATATAATAACATAAAAATATAATAAATCAAAAAGGAGCTATCGTGATAGCTCCAAATTATATATTACTTCCCTTCAAAGGATTTAGAAATAACCTTCAACAATTCAAGACAAGTTTCTAAAGTTCTTTGATTATCATCTAATACAGGGTTAAATTCAACAAAATCCATAGCTTTTACTAAAGAAGTGTTTATTATAGTTTCAATTATTTCTTTTCCTTCAGAGAAGGATAAACCATCTTCTACTGGTGTTCCTGTACCAGGGACATAAGCTGGATCTAAGCTATCAATATCGAAGCTAAAGTGAATATTTTTCACATTATTCTTTGCTAAAGTTTCTAATAACTCTGTTAATACTGTTTTTATGCCCTTTGTTTTAATATCTTTCATGGTCCATACATTTAGATTATATTCCTTGATTAATTCAAGTTCACCTAAATCTAAGTCTCTACAACCTAATAAAAATACATTTTCAGGCTTAACCTTTTGCGCTGGGAAATAAAGGTCAGTTAAAGCTTCATATCCAATTCCCATAGAGCTTGCTAAAGGCATTCCGTGAATGTTTCCTGATGGGGAAGTTTCAGGTGTGTTTATATCACCATGAGCATCCACCCAAATAACTGCAAGATCTTCCTTAAAAAATTTGCTAGAACCTGCAACGCTTCCAATTGCTAATGCATGATCTCCGCCTATAGTTATTGGAAGATAAGAATTTTTTAGGGAATTATAAACTTTATCAGCTAGTCCAATATTTGATCTCACAACTTCATCTAAATACTTCATTTTTGCGTTTGCTGCGTATTTATCATTTGAAGAAACATTTTTTACATGAACTTCGCCCATATCACAGACTTTATGGCTTTTATTAAAGATATCTAGAAGGTTGTTCTCTCTTAAAATTTTTGGCCCTTGTTCTACTCCAGGATTATCACATCCATAGAACAGAGGCATATCAATAATACTAATATTCATAAAACAAACCTCCAAATTGAATAATAATTTTTAGGGCAATAAATATATATTAATAGCTTAAATTGAATATGTAAATAAAAAAATAAATTTTTTGCTCAAAAATTATTTTTTTTATGAATATTTAATAAAAATTAAAAAACACATGTTATATTAATATAAAATTTGTCTGAAAATGTGATAATTCGTAATAATAATTAAAAAATAATTTTATTTTATATATTTAATTACAATAATGACCCATTAATTATATATTAAATTTTAATATATAAACTATAAATTTATATTAAAAATTAATACAATATATATACTAATATATGAAGGAGTAATTTATGAAAAAAAGCAAAATTTTAAAAAGTATCAAAATTGTTGTTAGTATTATATTAATAGCAGTAATATCTTTAATAGTATGGGCAAATAATAATTATAAACCCACTGCTGAAGCCATGTCTATATTAAATAATGAAGGGACAATTGATATAAGTGAAGATAAGTATATAACGTTTATTCCTAAGGATAAAGAAGTGAAAAAAGGTTTTATATTTTATCCTGGGGGAAAGGTTAGTGAAGAAGCATATTCCTTACTTGCAAAGGGGATAGCGGAAGAAGGCTATTTAGTAGTTATAGTTCCAATGCCATTAGATTTAGCAATATTATCTCCTAATAAAGCTGAAAAGGTTATTGAAAAATATAGTGACATAGAGATTTGGGCCATTGGGGGACATTCCTTAGGAGGTGTAATGGCTAGTAAATTTGCAAGCAAAAATGATAATATAAAGGGATTGGCATTATACGCTTCTTATCCTATTGGAGATGAACTTAAAGATAGTAATATAGAAGTGGTAAGCATATATGGTAGTGAAGATGGAGTTGCTGATTTAGAAAAAATAAAAAATTCTAGATTATCTAATAATAGTGAGTTCTTTGAAATTAATGGGGGGAATCATGCTCAATTTGGAAGCTATGGTGAGCAAAAAGGGGACAATAAAGCCACCATTAGTTCACAAGAACAAATCAAGGAAGCTGTAGATATCACAGTTAATATGTTAGAAAGATTATAAAAAAATGGAACTGCTAAGCAGTTCCATTCATTATGATATCATTTCACTAAGTTTTTGTAGAGCTTCATCTTTTGAATCAAAAGAGAATTTATGCTCTTTTATATAGTTTTGATCTGTTTCTGGAAGATTATTAATTGGTTTAGAGTCAGTATACACCTTTTTTTCAGACTCAATTACATTTCCATTTTTATCTGTTTTAAATATAGAAATATATCCATTATCTTCTCCTAAGTAATACTTGTTAGCTTCAAAAGAATCACTTTTTATTTCTTTATCACGAGTATATGTAAGCTTGGTTTCATCTTTTTCGGAAAGCTTATACCCATTTTTAGAAAGTTCTACAGATAATTCTTCTTCTGTTAATTTTTCTTTTAAGTTTAATTTTTTCTTTATGTTAAGAAAATTATCTACCATATCTATATTATCATTTGTTTTTAAGGTTACAAA
This sequence comes from uncultured Clostridium sp., assembly GCA_934746015.1. GTDB lineage: Bacteria > Bacillota > Clostridia > Clostridiales > Clostridiaceae > Clostridium. Next base: position 145,963 of record CAKVEW010000005.1, on the reverse strand, counting down.
AATATCATCATTTAAATATTCATTATTTGAAAATACATTTTCATTTTTAGCTTCAACATTTTTATTTCTAGTTAAGTAATCAGTAATAAAATAGCTTCCACAGAAAGAGATAGCTAATAATGTTACTATAGCAACTAAAATTGCAGATTTTTGTTTTTTATTTAAATTTTCTTTTGAAGAATTATTATTCATATTATCCATATTTATCACTCCTTTATAAGATTATTGACAATAATTAGATAAATTAAACATAAATCTTCTAAAAAACTTTAAATTGGTTATTATATTAATGTAGAAATAAAAAGAAATAATATTGTTATTATTTTGTAATGAAAATTTATTTGAATTTTTGTATAATAGAGAAGATGCTATTGAGGATTATATGATAATCGTTGTATAATAGGAAAGTAAAGGGAGGATTATGAATGAGTGAAAATGAATCATTAAAGAAAATAAAAGCTAAGAAAAAAAATAAAAAACGAAAAAAGAAAATTATATTATTTTCAATTTTAGGGGTACTAGCTATATTTATTGCAGTAGCATTAGGATATTATAATCAAATTAGAAATAGAGTTTATATTAAATCTACACCAAAAGCTGCTGAAGAAAATAAAATTGACTATGAAGAAGTAGAAGGAATTACAAATGTTTTATTAATAGGTACTGACGGTAGAACAGAGGATGAAGCTGCTAGAGCAGATTCTATAATTATTGCGACTTTAGATAATAACAATAAAAAAGTTAAGTTGACATCAATAATTAGAGATACCGTAGTAGATATTCCAGAGTATGGTGAAGATAAGATAAATGCTGCCTTTTTTTATGGATCTTCAGAATTAAATGATGATGGAAAGCTAAGAGGTTTTGAAGGCGGAGCAGATTTACTTATGAATACTATAGAAGACAACTTTAATATTCATTTAGATAAATATGTTATAGTTAATTTTTGGGGATTTGAAGAAATAATAGATGAAATTGGTGGAATTGAAGCAGATATAAAAGATTATGAAATAGATGAAGTTAATAAATATATAGGTGAATCTACTGGAGTAAATTCTCCTCCAATAACAGAAACTGGACTACAAACTTTAAATGGCCAACAAGCTCTTTCTTATGCAAGAATAAGATATGTAGGGAATGGTGGTTTTGAAAGAAGTGAAAGACAAAGTAAAGTGTTATTCCAAATTGCTAATAAGTTAAAGGAAGTTAATCCGTTAAAATATGTTTCTATTGCTAATACCTTATCAAAGCAAGTAAAAACTAATATTGATATACCAGAAGCTTTAAATCTAGCATATACAATATATAAATTACCATCTTTAGACTTTGAGCAATTACAAATACCACAGGCGGAACTTATTGCAAGGGATAATTTATATAAGGATAGAGGTTGGTGCTTACTTATAGATCTTAAACAAAGTTCAAAGATAATGCGTGAGTTCATATTTGATAATAAGTTACCAAATTCAGATGAATTTGATTTGAATTCAGTATTAAATGTAGCTGCAGAATATAATGCTAAAGAAGCTAGGTATAATTCTTTATATAATATAAAACCAGAAGATTATAATGATAAAAATAAAGAAGAACAAACAACACCTACACCTCCAAAAACAGAGGTAGAAAAGCCAGCAACACCTGAAACAACACCGACAACACCGGCTCAACCGACAACACCAGTTCAACCAACAACACCAGAGACAAAACCAACAACACCAGAGGTAGAAAAGCCGACAACACCTGAAACAACACCGACAACACCTGAAACAAAACCAGATGGTCAACAAAATCAAGCAACACCATCAAATAATCAATAAAGCTTTATAAGAAAGTAATAAAAGTGGAATGATATGTATTTTCATTCCACTTTTTGGTAAGTATATAATGTATTAAATATATATATATGGTATAATCTTAAAAAAGCCAATAAGGAGGACTAGAATGCAAAATCAAATATTAATGAAGATAATAACAATTCCTGCAATACTAATTGCTTTTGTTGCACAGGGATATGCAAGAGCGAAAGTAGCTGATAAATTAGGAGATAAAACACCTAAATTTAATGGAAGGCTAACTTTAAATCCATTAGCACATATAGATTTAATTGGATTTGTAATGATTATAATAGCAGGCTTTGGCTGGACTAAACCAGTAGAAATTAATCCAAGTGCCTTAAAAAGAGGTTATAAGGATGAAATAAAGGTAACAATAGCAGGACCACTAGCTAATTTAATAGTTGCATTTGTAGGTATGTTTATATTTCAAGTTTGGATGAATATTGCATATAATTTAGTGCCAACTTCAACATATTCTATTATAGGAATGATGCTAAGGAGTATTTGTACTATAAATATAAGTCTATTTATATTTAATTTATTACCTATACCAGGACTTGCTGGCTTCGATTTATTTAGAGAACTTAGTCCTAAGAATTTCTATAAATATGGAAGTAAAATGTATGACTATCAAATATTAATTCTTGTAGCTGTCGTAGCTTTAGGAAGCTACATTTTAACTTATCCTGTTGCTCTTATATACAATTTATTTTTTGTAATTGCTAAAGTATTTTTAGGAATATTCTTTTAAAAAAAGCAGTGAAGCAATGAAAAACTAATAACAAAGTATAAATAAGCTTTATTATTTTATATTGACAATAAATCTTTCATTTATGTATAATGTTGATATTATATATGAATATATTAAAATCTATGAAAAGAAGAGTACTATATTTGATTCTTTTTAGCGAGTAAGGAATGGTGTAAGCCTTATAAGATAGAATTATAGGAAGAGAGCCTTGGAGATAACTACTGAAATTAATTAGGATAGTTCGTTTGCTGCGTTAAAGCATTGAGTGGCATTTATTGCAATCAGAGTGGTACCGCGGATTTATTCGTCTCTTATTTATTTAAGAGACGTTTTTTTATTTTCTGGGAAATAATAATAGATAATATATTTCAAAAAAAATAGGCACTTTAGCTTTTCATTTATAAGATTTGAAAATTAGAATATGCTTAAAAATTTTAAGGAGGATACAAATGGATTATAAGAAGAAGGTTGCTGAGGTTATAAGTAAACATGTGGATATGGATATTGAAAGTATTGAAAAGTTAATAGAAATACCACCTAAAAGTGAAATGGGAGATTACGCATTTCCATGTTTTCAATTAGCAAAAGCTTTTAGAAAAGCTCCAAATATGATTTCAGAAGAATTAAAAGAGAAAATTGATGGTGAGGGATTTGAAAAAATAATAAATATAGGACCATATGTTAATTTCTTTGTTGATAAAAGTGAGTTCAGCAAAAATACTATAAATAAAATTTTATCTGAAGCTGAAAATTATGGGTCAAGTGATATTGGAAATGGAAAAACTATATGCGTAGAATATTCATCACCTAATATAGCTAAGCCTTTCCATGTTGGACATTTGTTCACTACAGCAATAGGTAATTCACTTTATAAGTTATTTAAAAAAGAAGGATATACTGTAGAGGGAATTAACCACTTAGGTGATTGGGGAACTCAATTTGGAAAGCTTATTTCTGCATATAAGAGATGGGGAAATGAAGAAGCATTAGAAAAGAATGCTATAGATGAACTTTTAAGAATATATGTTAAATTCCATGATGAAGCAGAAAAAGATCCAGCATTAGAAGATGAGGGAAGAGCTTACTTTAAAGCTTTAGAAGATGGTGATAAAGAAGTAGAAGCTTTATGGAAGAGATTTAGAGATCTAAGCTTAAAAGAATTTGAAAGAATATATAATATTTTTGATGTTAAATTTGATTCATATGCTGGAGAAGCTTTTTATAATGATAAGATGGATGCAGTAGTTAATGAATTAAAAGAAAAAAATCTTTTGGTTGAAAGTAATGGAGCTCAAGTAGTTATGCTAGATGAGTATAATATGCCACCATGCATAGTGTTAAAGGGTGATGGAGCTTCAATATATGCAACAAGAGATTTAGCTGCAGCTATGTATAGAAAGAAAACCTATGATTTCTATAAGAGTATATATGTAGTTGGAACACCTCAAGCTTTACACTTTAAACAAGTATTTAAAGTACTTGAGCTTGCTGGCCATGAATGGGCTAAAGATTGTGTTCACGTAGGATTTGGATTAGTTAAATTTGCAGATAGAAAACTTTCAACTAGAAAGGGTGAAGTTATCTTACTAGATGATTTAATAAAAGAATCTGTAGATAAGACTTTAGAAGTAATAAATGAAAAGAATCCTAATTTAGAGAATAAAGAAGAAGTTGCTAAGAAGATAGGAGTAGGTGCAATAGTATTTACCTATCTAAAGAACTCTAGAGAAAAGGATATTGTATTTGATTGGAAGGAAATGCTTTCATTTGAAGGAGAAACAGGTCCTTATGTTCAATATTCATATGCTAGAGCAAATAGTATTTTAACTAGAGCTGGTGAAGTAAAAGGAGTTGCAGACTATTCTAAATTAAATACTAAAGAAGAATTTGAATTAATAAAAGCATTAGAAGGATTTGGTAAGCAAATTCATCAAGCAACAGAAAAATTAGAGCCGTCTATAATTACTAGATATGCTATAGAAGTTGCTAAATTGTTCAATAAGTTCTACAATGCACATTCTGTGTTGAACTTGGAAGATGAAGGATTAAAAGAAGCTAGAATTAATTTAGTTAGAGCTACATGTCAAGTAATTAAGAATTCATTAGCTTTAATTGGAATAGAAGTAGTAGATAAGATGTAAAACAATTATTGAGCTTACAGTTGATTAATAGTTAGCTGTAAGCTTAAATTATTTTAATTAACAACTTGTTAATTTTGTGGAAATATGATAAAAAACATACAAATATATATTGAAGATATGATATATTATTAATAAAAATTGTAAGGAGAGTAGATAGTATTTTTAAAGATAATAAGTATAGAGATTTATTACTAAGTATTATTTGTGCCATATTAGTTGGATTAATTGGATATAAGTTAGTGGAAAATTATCCGTATTTTTTTAAGATAATAGAAAAGTTATGGTCTTTATTATTACCTGTAGTTTATGGCTTTATTATTGCGTATATATTAAACCCATTAGTAAAGGTTATAAAGAAAAAATTTAAAATAAAAGAAGGAATGGCTATATTATCTTCTTATTTATTATTAATAGTATTGATAATAGTGATATCTATATTCTTAATACCTAATATGATTAATAGTACAATAGACATTGCATCTAATGTTCCTTTATATATTAAAGAAGCTCAAGGATGGATAGATGGAATATTAAATGTTAATTCAATACATGAAATTATAATTAATACAGACGTTATGAATAATCTTAATGAATTAGTTTCTCAATTTGGAACTATGGCCATAACCTTATTAGAAGGCACAATAGGATATATATTTGTTTTTTCCAGTCAACTAGTAAAGTTATTTCTAGGTTTGCTAATTTCAATTTATGTATTAATTGATAAAGATAGAATTATCAGGGAAAGTAAAAAAATAACTTTTTTAATTTTTAAAGAAAAGATAGCTAGGAAGCTAATTGAATTTGTTAGAATTTATCATAGGATGATAGGCGAATATATTGGAATTAAGGCAATAGACTCATCAATTATAGCTGTTATGGCACTAGTGTTATTAAGTTTAGCAAAATCAGAATATGCATTTTTACTTGCTGTGATAGTTGGTATAACGAATATGATTCCTTATTTTGGTCCACTTATAGGAGAAATAATTGGCTTCTTGTTTAATGTATTTGTATCACCCACTAAAGGGATAGTTGTATTCTTAGTTTTATTAGCACTTCAACTATTCGATGGATGGTATTTAGATCCAAAGCTTATAGGTGATAAGGTTGGAGTGAGACCTTTATATATTATAGTAGCTGTTTTGATAGGTGGTGGATTCTTTGGTGCCATAGGTATGCTTCTTGCATCTCCAACAGTAGCTACTTTAAAGATATATTATGAAAGGTTAATGAAGAAAAATCAAGAAATAATTAAAAATGCAGAAAAAAGTTAATATAAAAATGCATAACTATAAGTTAAATGTCATTTAGTTAAGAAATAAATCTTATCTAAATGACATTAGATATAAGTTATGCATTTTTTTGCGCTTTTTCTATCTTTAGTATATTAGATTTATCTTCATACATTGGGCAATGGTCAGAACAACTTTTACAGCTACAGCTGCCTTTAGAAGATTTATGAAAAGTATTAAATAATATATACGCTGCTAAAGAAACAATGGCTAAAGTGATTATTATTTCCATGAGAACACCTTCTTCTTATATTATTAAATTTTAGATATGATACAACAAATAAATATTTAGTATTGTAATCAGAATATTTATTGTATAATTTTAATATTGAAAATCATTATCATAATTTAATGATATCAAACTGTTATATAATAGTCAATTGTATAATTTTAGCTTAAATTATTTTCTTAACTTAACTTTTAATTTTATGAACATAATATAAATTATATAATATTATGTAATATAAAGAGTTGTAATTATATAATATCTGTTATATGAGTAAAGAGCCTTAGAAATTTATTCTATATTCTTATAAAAGGTGGTATAATGTTATAAGATAAATTAAGGAATTAAAAGGTGATAATGATAAGGAAGAAAGAGTGGTAATGTGATTATTAGAGAGAATATAATAGAGGTAGACTCTATAAACAGAGAATTTATGCTGAAAACAGCTGATATAAGTAGGCAACCTGAAGAGCTTATTTTTTTTGACTTAGAACACTATGTTTATAAAAAGCCTAAATGCATAGGAGTATTTGGAGCTTGTGTGTTTGAAAATGGCAAGTTATTTGTAACACAATATATGATTGAAAACAAATATGAATCAATACAAATATTAGAATTAGCAAAAAAATATTTTTTAAAGATGGAAAATAAAGGAAAAAAAGCTATTGTCACCTTTTCTGGAAATAATGATTATACAGTAATTAATTATTTATTTAAAAAATATGGAATTGAACTTAATTTTTCTAAGGAATTTGAAGATATAGATATTCAAAGAGAATATGAAAAGGAAATGAAACATTCAATAGGCCTTAAGAATTTAGAAAAAGATTTTAATATCCATAGAGAAGGGGAAGTAATAAGTGGATCAAACCTTGCTAAAACCTTTAATAAAGTATTAAAAGATAAAGACTATATATTAAGGATGCCTAAGGAAAAAATAGAAACTATCCTTTTATACAATGAACAAGATGTAACTAATCTATATAATATATATATGCTATGGAAAGCTTATGTGAATAATAATGATGAAAAAACTGAAGCAAAGGATAATCAAAGTAAGGAAAAAGAACTAAAAGAGGAATTCTTAGATACTGTTAATGGTGAAATTATAGATATAAATGAAATAAGTAAAGAAAAAAATTTAATTAGCCAAGAAGATGCGGTAGGAGAATAAATATAAATTTATATATTAGTTTAAGAATTGTCTTCTTAAATGATAGATGCTCCTAAAGAATTAGGAGCATCTATCATTTGAAAGAAGATTTTAATGTTTTACCATCAGAAGTAATAATTGTCGAACCATTAATATCAGTTCTATATATAGAAGTACCTTTAATTTTATCTAAAGTTTCCTTAGTTGGATGTCCATAACTATTATCTTTTCCAACAGATATTACTGTTATTATAGGATTGACTTTCTCTAAAAAATTTCTGCTAGTTGAAGTTGAGGAGCCATGATGGCCAATTTTCAATACATCACTTTTTAAATTGAAGGATTTACTAATCACTTCTTCTTCAAGATTTTCTTCTGCATCTCCTGTAAATAAAAAAGAGTTATTTCCATAAGAAATTTTAATGATAGGTGAGTAATTATTTAAGTTATCATAGATATCTAAGTTTGGAGAGAAAATTTCAACTAAGGTATTTTCTCCAAGGTCTATACTTTTATTATTAGCTTTCAATATTCTAATTTTAATATTCTTTCTAGATAGGGATTCTGCCATATTTTCAAATGCTGTTGTATTATTTTGAATTTTAGGAGAGTAAAAATTAATTACTTTATAGTTATTAATGATATAGCTCATATTACCAATATGATCTTCATGAGGATGAGTAGCAATTACGTAATCTAATTGAGGAATATAGAGTGAATTTAAGTATTCATTTAATTTCTTTTTTTCACTTTTGGGGCCTGAGTCTATAAGTAGATTTTTATCGTTAACTTGGACTAAAATAGCATCTCCCTGTCCCACATCTATATAATGAACTTTCATTTCATAAGAAGTAAGTGAAGTATTATTATTTTTAATTAATGCTATTAATAAAAAGATACTAAGTAGTACTAAAATAAAAATAAATATATTTTGAGCTTTTTTTAGTAATTTATATTTTTTTATCATTTAATCTCCTTAATATGAAATATAAGTATATTTAAAAGTTTATGCAATATATATATTATAGACATAACATAATTAAAATATAATTGAAGAATGGGAAATTACCATTTATAATAGAGTAATATAAAAGATGATATAGGTGGTGGATGAAATGAAGTTTTATAAAGTTATAAATTATGCATTTTATATGTTATTTATGCAGTGTAAAGCAATTAAACGTTGGTATATAGAAAAAACTAAGGGGGAAAAGGCTGCTGTTGATTATAGTGGTAAAGTAGGGGAAGATTGGGCAAGATATACTATACATAACACTTTGGAAATGAATGTTACAGTTGTTGGAAAAGAAAATATACCTGATGTACCATGTTGCTTTATTGGAAATCATACAAGTATATTAGATATACCTTTATTAATTGATTCAGCTGGTAAATGTATGGGCTTTGTAGCAAAAAAGGAAATGGTTAAGGCACCAGTTTTAGGATATTGGATGAAAAAATATAATTGTGTACCACTAGATAGAGAAAATGCTAGAGAAGCAATTAAGGTCATTAGAGAAGGTGCTGATAATATTAAAAAAGGTTATAGCATGGCAATATTTCCTGAAGGAACTAGAAGTAAAGATGGAAAGCTTAGTGAGTTCAAAAAAGGAAGTCTTAAGCTTGCAACTATGGCTAAAGCTCCTGTGGTTCCAGTTTCAATTAATGGAGCATATAGAGCTTACGAAATAGATAGAAAATTTAAGCCTATAGATATAACAGTAACTTTTGGAGAACCCATTTATACTGATAAATTAACTAGAGAAGAAGAAAAGCAATTAATGGAAAGAGTTAGAGAAGTAGTAGCAAAAAATCTTAATTAGAATATAATGATAAAGGGTTGTAGCAAGGATAGAGTAAATAATAATTCTAAATATAGAATTATTTATATAATTTCTTCAGAATTGCTAAAACTTTGATTTTGAAAACTCCTAAGGGAGTTTTTTATTTTCTAAATTTATAATTTGTTGTAGATTCTTTGAAATGTAAATGATAAATTAGAAATATAAAATAAAGTTCGAATTAGTATAAACAATCACAGTAATTATACTTAATATATTCGTATAATTAATAAATTTTCAAAAAAAAATGTAAAAAAACTCTTGATTATGGTTATTTTAATATAAAATATAAAAAACTCGTAAAGTTTGCAAAAAATGAAAAAACTTTCTTTTAAATCTTGCATATTATATGATATAATATATAAAAATAACGCTAAAATGAAAGTTTTCAATAAGATATATTTCAAAAAGGGGGCAAATTATGCGTAAAGAGTTTTCTCTAAGCAATGATAAAGTATTAATAAATTTTACTGCAAAATATTGTAGTACATTTGAAGAGTTAGTTGAAAGTCAGGGGTTTACAAAGGTAGTAGAAACTTATTTGAAAAAATCAAAGAAAAAAGTTACATTAAGTTGGAGATATTTAAAGGAAAGTTTAAAAACAGAAGATATTAATGAAATAACAGCTAATCTAACTAAGATATTTAAGTATTTTACAGTTATGAATATTGAAGAAATAGTACAAACTAATCCTAAATACAATGATTTATTTGTAGATAAAGATAAATTCATAGCTTTAATTGAAGACTTATATTTATTCTGGAGAAGACTAGAAAGATATACTATTATACACAGCAATAAACTTCAGGATGGATTATCAGCAGTTAGTTTTACACAAGCAAATTCCTCATTATCTAACTTAATATTAAAATTATACAGAAAAATCGAAAAGAATATATTAGGTTATAAACCAAATGTATTTAGGCAAATTCCAGTTGGGGGTAACGCTTCAGTTATAATTAATAAAGTTTTATGGCCATTGCCAAAGGGATACGAAGTGCTTGAAGATATTGAATTTATAGATAGTATATTATTAGAAACTCCATTCATAACATATCCTAAGAAAAATACTAGAAGTGGAATGTTTACAGAAGTTAATACTAACCCATTACTTCATACTTATTTAAATAAAGATCATTGGTTCTGCTATCCTGCAAAAGTTGGAGAATTAATTGCATTTATTTATTTCCATAGAGATTTTATGCAACATGGAATAACATTATGTAATTTATTCGAAATGGCAAGATTAGAAGAATACAGAGGTAAGAAACCAGACTTAGTTTATGTATTTGGTGGAACAGATGATAGTGGAGAAAAGAAAACAGTATTCTATGATGATAAAGAAAATGACATTATGGTTGGATATGTAAATCACTCTGACGAGATAGACTACTTTGGATATATGAAGAAGATGACATTAACTCTTCATAATTTAGTTATGATTAAGAGAGGATATTTACCAATACATGGGGCTATGGTTAATATTGAGCTTAAGGACGGAAAAACTGCTAATGTAGTTATCATGGGAGATAGTGGAGCAGGTAAGTCAGAAAGCTTAGAAGCATTTAGAGCCCTAAGTGAAGATTACATTAGTAACATGACTATAATTTTTGATGATATGGGAACATTTAAAGACATAGATGGTAAAATCTATGGATATGGAACTGAAATAGGTGCATTTGTAAGATTAGATGATTTAGATCAAGGCTATGCATTTAAAGAAATAGATAGAAGTATATTTATGAATCCAGACAAAATTAATGCAAGATTGGTAATGCCGGTTGCACCATATAAGGAGATTGTTAAAGGTTATGAAGTAGATTTATTCCTTTATGCTAATAATTATACAGAAGTGAAAGAAGGAGAAAAATCAATTGAATACTTTAAGACTCCATCAGACGCTATAAAGGTATTTAAATCAGGAGCTAGAATGGCTAAGGGAACTACATCAGAAAAGGGACTAGTTGAAAGTTTCTTTGCAAATCCATTTGGACCAGCACAAAAGCAGGAAGAAACAAATATTTTAATCGAAAGATATTTTGATGCTATGTTTAATGGAAAGGTTAAAGTCGGACAAATTAAAACTTGTTTAGCTTTAGAAGGAAAAGAAAAAGAAGGACCAAGGGAAGCTGCAATAGAGTTATTTGATATTATTAAAAAAATGAAATAAATAATTAATAAAGCCTACTATTAAAGTAGGCTTTATTAGGTATAAAATAGTAATATTAAAGTATTAGGAGATGTATTTAAGTGAAAAGAAATATAAAGATATTTTCTAACATAGTGCTATTTTCTATAATTATTTCATTTTTTAACTTTCCAGCTTATATCAGCCTTGCAGTGAATGAAGCATACTATAATACACCAGGGCAAGAATTTATAAGAACCTTAGTTAATGATAAAGCTGAAAGTAATATTAGAGAAAATTTACCTTATAATTTAAGTTTTATTTATAAAAATAGAAAAATAAATTTAGAAAGCAAGGTTTTATATAAAAGTAATAGAATATATATTGCATTAGAAGACATTATACATAAGCTGGATTCCAAAGAAATACTTGTAGATAATAATATAATAATTAATAACGAAGTAATAATTGATATAAATGAAAAATCTTTTGAAAAAAATAATAATAAAATTTCTTTAAGAGGTGATTTATTTATAGAAAATGGTGAATATTATATTTCTTTATTTGACTTATGTGAAATATTAGATCTTACTACTTTTTGGAATTATGATAATAATATAATTAATATTGATAATAAAATAGATAATGATATTCAAAATAAAAAAGAAAATGAAAATGATAAAAAAGCTTATATTAGATTTGAAGATTTTACAGCAGGAGATGTTTATCTTGCTAAGGGTGCTTTAGAAAAAGTAAGATTAGTTGTTGATTATATGGATAAAGATAATGAAGGCTTTAGCATTTCTTGGATACCTAGGTATATAAATAAGGATTCAAATATTGATAATGATATTTCCAAAAAAGAATCAATGGAAAATGCAAATTTTGTATTTACATTAGATTATATTATTAATAGAGGTGGTTCAGTAGGCTTACATGGTTATACACATCAATATAAAGATAGTAATAGTGTAACAGGTTTTGAGTTTGGAGATGATGGATATAATAATCCAGAAGATATTAGAAATAGAGTAGAGAGTGCATTAGCTGTAGCAAGCAAGCTTAATATACCAATTAGTTATTGGGAAACACCACATTATAAAACAACTGCTGAACAACAAAAAATATTTGAAGAGTATTTTAAAATAATATATGAACCAGCTATTGGGATTTATAATGATAAGATTATAACTAGTGAGAATAATGAGTATACTAAGTACATTCCAACTCCATTAGGTTATGTAGATGATGATACTGGTGAGAAACTTATAAATTCAATAAAGAATAATAATGATAGTAAAGAGTTTAGCTTTTTTTATCACTTGAGCATAGAAATTAAAAGTATAGATATATGGGTGGATGGGAATGGTAATATACTATATAAGTATAAAAAAGATTCCATTTTAAAAAAGATAGTTAATACAGCAAATGAGTTAGGATATAGATTTTCTGATATTAAAAAGATATAAAGGGAGTAATTAATTACTCCCTTTATATCTATATTATTCATTTGAGCTAATATATCTATTTTTTCCAAAAAATGAAAGTGAATATAGTCCAGCAATACCTACTAATGCATATATTATTCTTTCTAAAGCAGGCATGAAGCCGAATAAATTGTTAACTAGATTATATTGGAAAAATCCAATTAAGCCCCAATTAACAGCTCCAACAATAACTAAAATAAGAACGATTGAATCTAATACTTTCATAAAAATCCTCCCTTTTATTGGTTATGAGAATAGTTTAACCAATAAAATAGGATTTATACATTAAATAGTTATATTTCTGTCTATAGGTTGATTTAAAGAAATAATAGTATCAGTTCTTTGTATTCCAGTAATTGAATTAATTTTATTTAGTAATATGTCTTGAAGATCTGAAATATTTTTACATACAACCTTAGCAAAAATACTATAAGTACCAGTAGTTAAATGTAACTCTACCACTTCTTTAATTTTTGATAATTCTTCAAAAACTAAATCGAAAGAAGAAGTCTTGTCTACATATATTCCAACAAAACAGCATACGTCATAACCAAGCTTAGGTAAATTTAATAAAATTCTTGTCCCTTTAATTATACCAAGCTCTTCCATTTTTTTCATTCTAACGTGAATAGTACCACCACTAACGTGGCATATTCTAGCTATTTCTAAGTAAGGAGTTCTACAATCTTTTATTAATAATTCTAATATTTGAAAGTCTAATTCGTCTAATTGATTAGTAAGGTTTATACTCATAAAATCACCTCATTTTAACATTTTTTAATTGCTTACTATATTTTATCAAATAATTATTTAAAATAGAAGGGTATTTTGATAAATTTAATAAAAATAATAATAAATATTATTATTTTGCTAAATTTTTACTCGTAAATAGAAATATATAAATGAAATAAATTATAAATAAATTAATTTATCTTGAAAAGAGATGGTATTTCTTTTAATATAGAATATAGAAGCTTTCAAAGGAGGAGTTATACTGTGGGCAACATATTATTTTATATAGTATACATTGCTATTACTATCGGATTAATGGTTTTATCATTCACATTTGGAAGAAAGTACGTATTTTCAAAGGTAAGAGTAAACAAATGGATTATATTAGCTATATCTGTAGTTTTATTTTTAGTTCAATTCTTAGTTAAATCTACTAATGTTTGGGTAACTATGTTATTTACTGTAGTTATACTATGGTTCTTTATGTGGTTTATGGATATCCATAACACAGGTGGACCTAAGCAAAAGGAAAAGAAAATTGAAATTAGACCAAAGGCTAAGCCTAATAGAGTAAAACATTTGAAAAATCAAGAAAAATAAAAGCTTTGAAAATAAATAAACATGGCATTCTGAAAAGTAATGTCATGTTTATTTATTTAATTATTTTGGCTATTGTCACTTATAAAAATTGGAGAGCTAAATGCTACTCTATTATCATCTTCAATTATTTTAATAATATACCAAGTTTCATTATTTTCCTTCTTATGCTCATATAAATATTTAATGCTATTTAAATTAATGTTCTCAATGGTTCTTATATTCTTTCCATTATTACTTATTATTTGAAGTTCTCTAATTTTGTACTTAACATCTTCAGCATAAATCATAAATCTTATCCTAGATGATGATATAAAAACTTCTTCTCCCATAAACTCAGAGTTTACTGTAAAATAAAATTTTAGATATCTAGATTCAGTAGAGTAAGTTCGTCTTTCTCTAAAAGCTGAGATTATATTTGAAGTTGATAGGTTATTACAAATGCAAACAGTTAAGTTTTCTGAATCACCTAAATTAAGTATGTTATTATTATTTTTACTTATTGCACCTAGCATCCAACCAGCATCTAATAAATTATAATAATATTTGTCATTTCGCTTTATTTTACTATTAACTTCTACTGAAGTAATTATTTTATTTAAAACTTCATTATAATCAAGTATTTTAGTGCTTTTATTTGAATAATTAAAGGTTATAAAAGCATCTATGTTATTAAGCATCCATAATGTTAGGATTTTAAAATCTCCAATTGTATTAGTAAAAAAGTTGTTAGTATTAATTATGTTTATATCACTATATGAATTAGTACTACATTTAAAACCTACTAGAGGAATAAAGTCAGAGTACTTTTTTCTAATTCTAGCTGCATAAATTTTACTAGCTTGAAATTTTGAATACTTACTTTCTTTTAGATATACTTCATCAGAAAGATATGAATTATGATCTGTAGTAAACATAAAATTTAATCCAATCTTACATGCATATTCATAAGCATCTATAGGAGTAATCTTGCCAGTTGAATAGGCAGTATCGTAATTTGCTATTCCATAGTAATATTTGATATTAGTTTTATCGAAATTATCTATATCCTTACCCTTTTTTCTTCCCAAATTAAGCCCCTTTAAATAAATTGTTATATTATATATATAGTATTTAATAAGTATAAATAATGACAATAATATTAAGTAGTGATAAAATAACTTTAAATGAAATAATATGGAGGGTGAGAAATGATTTTAGATTTTAATGGAATTAAACCATCAATTGATAAGACTTGCTATATTTCAGAAAGTGTTGATATAATAGGAGACGTTGTAATAGAAAAGAATGCTAATATTTGGTTCGGAACTACTATAAGAGGAGATATGAGTAAGATTCATATTGGAGAAAACACCAACATTCAAGAAAATTCAGTTGTTCATGTAGATTTCCATTGTGAAACTAATATAGGTAAAAATGTTACTGTAGGACATAGAGCAATTATTCATGGATGTACTATTGCTGATAATGTTCTAGTAGGTATGGGATCAATTATACTAAATGGAGCAAAAATAGGAAAGAATACTATTATAGGTGCTGGATCTTTAGTAACTCAATATAAAGAATTTGAAGAAGGCGTTCTTATTATGGGTAGTCCTGCGAAGGTAGTAAGAAAACTTACAGAAGAAGAAATTGCAAGCATAGAGCAATCTGCCAAGAATTATGTTGAAATTAGCAGGAAATACTTATAAAATCAGGAGGAAAAATGGTTAACATAGGTAAATATAATTTGTTAGAAGTTAAAAGAGAAAAAGAATTTGGATATTATTTAGGAGACGAAGGTAAAACTGATGTTTTATTACCTAAGTCAATGACAGAAGGAAAAGAAATTAATATAGGTGATAAATTAGAGGTTTTTGTTTATAGAGATTCAAAGGATAGACCAATTGCAACCTTTAAAAAACCTTTAGTTACAGTTGGTGATGTTGGTTATTTAAAAGTAGTTTTTCAAACTGAATTTGGTGCTTTTATAGATTTTGGATTAGATAGAGACATATTTGTACCATTAAAAGAACAAAGGTATAAATTACATACTGGAAGCAAATATTTATTTTACATTTATTTAGATAAAACAGATAGAATAGCTGCAACTACAGATGTTGAAGATTATATTTTAAATGCTACTGAAGAAGGTAAGGAATTTAAAGTAGGAGAAGAAGTAATAGGCCAAGTATATGGTAAAACTCAAGGGGGAACAGTTCACATTGCTATTGATTCAAAGTATAGAGGATTAATTCTACCTAATGAATATTATACTGAAGTATATCCAGGAACTGAAATGAAACTTAGAGTTAAAAGAATATATGAAGATGGAGTAATTGGATTAACTCCTAGACAAACAAGACTAAGCGAAAGAGAAAAAATTCAAGAGGATATATTAAAGTATTTAAAGAAAAATGGTGGTTTTATGCCTTTTAATGATAAATCCAAACCAGAAGATATAAAAGCAACTTTTAACACTAGTAAAAATTACTTTAAAATGGCACTTGGTGGATTAATGAAAGAAGGTAAAATAGTTCAAGAAACAGAAGGAACTAGATTAAAATAAAATAATATTCATAGTAGATTAAGATAAATATCATATGATTTTGACTTTGAGTTTAGGAAGTCAGAAGGAATATGATATTTATCTTTTTTAATTAAAATAAATAATAATTTTTCTTGACTTCAACACTTTATCGTGATAAAGTAATAAATAAGAAAAGCAATAAGTGAAAAATGTTAAGGGGGATTTAATATGAATTTAAAAATTAATAGAAAGATTTTATCATTAGCATTAATGTCAATACTATCAATTACATTAATATCATGTGGTGAGAAG
The DNA here is from genome assembly GCA_934746015.1 of uncultured Clostridium sp. Classification (GTDB taxonomy): domain Bacteria; phylum Bacillota; class Clostridia; order Clostridiales; family Clostridiaceae; genus Clostridium. Next base: position 128,959 of record CAKVEW010000005.1, on the reverse strand, counting down.
AAAGTTGAAAATTCACTAGAAAAAGAAACATTGATACTTGGATTTGATGATACTTTTGTACCAATGGGATTTAAAGATGAGAATGGGGAGTATGCAGGCTTTGATATAGATTTAGCAAAAGAAATATCAAAGAAACTTGGAAAAGAAATTGAACTTCAACCAATAGATTGGAGCATGAAAGAGACAGAACTTAATAATGGAAATATAGATTTTATTTGGAATGGATATAGTATTACTGAAGAAAGAAAAGAGAAGGTTGAGTTTTCAACTCCGTATTTAAATAATAGACAAGTTATAATTACTTTGGCAGATTCTAATATTAATTCTAAAGCAGATTTAGCAGGGGCTGTAGTTGGGGCACAAAATCAGTCAAGTGCTGTTGATGCTATAGAAGCTGATGGTGATATAAAGGAATCTTTTAAGGAGGGTAAGATTGTAACTTTTGATACTAACAATGAAGCTTTAATGGACTTAGAAGCAGGTAGATTAGATGCAGTAGTTGCTGATGAAATATTAGCTAAGTATTATACTAATCAAAGAGGTGCTGAAAAGTATAAGATATTAAAAGAAGACTTTGGATCAGAAGCTTATGCTGTAGGAATGAGAAAAGATGATAAAGAATTAGTGGAAGCTTTTAATAAAGCATTTAAGGAATTAATAGATGAAGGAAAAGCAGGAGAAATATCTAAGAAGTGGTTTGGAGAAGATATTATTGCTAAATAATTTAAATAAAAGAGGTGTTCATTTTGGAACTAATAAATGAAATAATAGCTTTTTTCCCTCAAGTAATAGAAGGGCTAAAAGTTACAATTGAAATTTTTGCAATAACATTAATATTATCAATACCTTTAGGCGTAATAATTGCACTTGGAAGAATATCAAAGATTAAGGTAATTAAATCATTGACAGGAATATATGTGTTAGTTTTAAGAGGAACACCTTTATTACTTCAAATATTATTTATATTTTTTGGGCTACCATTAATAAATATAAATATTCCAAGATTTCCAGCAGCTATACTAGCAATGGTATTGAACTATGGAGCTTATTTTGGAGAAATATTTAGAGCCGGTATTTTATCAATAGATAAAGGGCAATTTGAGGGAGCAGAAGTTCTTGGTTTAACTAAGAAAGATACATTTTTTAGAATAATAATGCCTCAAGCATTAAAAAGAATATTTCCACCAGTAGCAAATGAAGTAGTTACTTTAGTAAAGGATACAGCATTAATATATGTTGTAGGCTTAGATGAATTGTTGAAAATTGCTAAAATAGCAGCTAACAGGATATCATCTATTATGCCTTTTGTAGTAGTTGCCATTGTATATTTAATTTTTAATGGACTAATAACAAAAATATTAGAATTAATAGAAAGAAAATTTGATTATTATGAGTAGGAGGGACACTATGTTAAGAATTGAAGGATTAAAAAAACAATTTGGAAATTCAGAAGTTTTAAAAGGAATAGATTTAGAAGTAAATTCTGGAGAAGTAGTAGTAATAGTAGGACCCTCTGGTGGTGGTAAAACTACATTATTAAGATGTGTAAATGGACTAGAGTACTGTGATAATGGGACTATAGAAATAGATAAAAAATATTTATGCAAGAACGGAATCTATGAAGATAAGAATAAATTTAATGAGGCAAGAAGAGAAATTGGGTTAGTATTTCAGAATTTCAACCTTTTTCCTCATATGAGTGTATTAGAAAACTTAATTGAAGCACCTAAAAGAGTTTTAGGACAATCAGAAGAAGTAGCAGTAAAAAATGCAAAGGAAATTTTAAACTTTTTAGGACTTGGAGATAAGATAAGTAATTACCCATATCAATTATCAGGTGGTCAAAAACAAAGAGTTGCTATTGGTAGGGCTTTAGCTTTAAATCCTAAGTTAATGTGTTTTGATGAGCCTACATCAGCTTTAGATCCAGGATTAACTGGAGAGGTTTCAGAGCTAATAAGATCTTTAGCTAAAGATGGAATGAGTATGCTAATTATAACCCATGATATGAGTTTTGCAGAGAAGGTTGCAGATAAGATTTACTCTATGAATAATGGAAGATTAACAAGTGGAAATCTTTATAATTAAAGAATTAAAAATGAAAGAATGAAAGAATTAAGGAAGAAACTCCTTGCGGAGTTTCTAATTTATTTTTATTTTTTGTAATTTGCTTCAAATTACATCAATAATTCTAAATATAATTAGGGGCTGCTCTTAAGCAGCTCCTTTATTGTTAGTTCTAAAGAAAATTTTAACTATTTCATTAATTACAAAAGGAATCAGTGAAATTAATATTACTATTCCCCAATCTTTAAAGCTTAAGGAATATACCTTAAATATATTAGCTGTAAATGGAATAGTAATTATTGCAAATTGTATTGCTATGCCAAATATTAATGAAGCTATTAACCACTTATTCTTAAATACACCAACTTGAAATAATGATTTAGTCTCATTTCTCATAGCAAGAGAATAGAATAGTTGTGAAACACTAAGAACAACAAAAGCCATAGTTTGAGCATGTCTTAATGAGTCAGGATATAAATATTCTCCTAATACAAATGCAAATAATGTGGTAGCACCTATGAGTATTCCATTTATAATTAATAAAATTCCCATTCTTCCAGCAAATAGACTTTCCTTAGGATTTCTAGGAGGTAAATCCATTACTCCTTTATCCCCAGGGTCAACACCTAATGATAAGGCTGGAAAACTATCTGTTATTAAATTCACCCAAAGTATATGAATAGGTAAAAGCGGAGCTGGCCAATTCAGTAGAATTGCAAAAAATAATGCAACTATTTCACCTAGATTACAGCTTAGTAGAAAGAATATTGATTTTTTAATATTATTGAAAATATTTCTTCCTTCTTCTACGGCTTTTACTATTGTAGTAAAGTTATCATCTGTTAATACCATATCTGCAGCACCTTTAGCTACATCTGTTCCAGTAATCCCCATAGCAACACCAATATCTGCTGCTTTTAAGGATGGGGCATCATTAACACCATCACCTGTCATAGAAACTATGTTTCCATAAGATTTAAAGGCTTTAACTATTTTTACTTTATGTTCTGGTGATACTCTTGCAAAAACTTTAAAATTATTAACAATCTTGGTGAATTCCTCTTCAGAATAGCTATCTATTTCACTTCCAGACATAGCCTCAGAAATATCATCTACAATTCCTAATTCTTTAGCAATAGCAACAGCAGTATTCTTATGATCTCCAGTTATCATTATTGTTCTAATGCCAGCTTTTTTACTTAGTTCTATGGAACCTTTTACTTCCTCTCTAGGAGGATCAATCATTCCCATAAGACCAACAAATATAAGATTATTTTCTAATTCATCTATTGGAACATGTTCATTATCTATAGGTTTATAAGCAAGAGCTAAAACTCTTAATGCATCATCTGACATTAAGTTAGAAGCGTTTAAGGTGTCAGACTTTTCTTTATTAGTAAATTCTTTAATTTCACCATTAATTAATATTTTGTTTGAGATTTTTAAGATGCTATCAATAGCACCTTTAGTAAATACATAATATTTATTTTCATAAGAATTTACAGTAGTCATAAGTTTTCTGTCAGAATCAAAAGGAATTTCATTAACTCTTTTAAATTCTTTATTTAAATCATCTTTAAATATATTTATTTTATTTCCAACATCTATTAAGGCAACTTCAGTTGGATCTCCAGTTTGAACACCATCCTTTGATGTTGCATCGTTACATAAGATCATTCCATGTATCAAAAGTTCAGTCTCTTTATTATTAATATCTATTGACTCTAAATTATATATTTGTCCATTTACGTAGTATTTTTTTACTGTCATCTTATTAATAGTTAATGTACCTGTTTTATCTGAACAAATTATATTAACTGAACCTAAGGTTTCAACAGAAGGCAATTTTCTAATAATTGCATTTTCTTTAATCATTCTTTGTACGCCAAGAGCTAATACTATGGCCACAATAGCTGGTAATCCTTCAGGAATGGCAGCTACTGCTAAACTTATAGAAGTCATAAACATTTCTAAAAGATCTCTTCCTTGGAATATTGATATTATAAACATTATTATTGAAATACCAACTGCAGCAAAGCCAAGTATTTTCCCAAGTTCAGCTAATTTTTTTTGAAGCGGTGTAGTATTTTCATCTTCTGAATCAAGCATTTTAGCTATTTTACCTATTTCAGTATTCATTCCAGTATTAACTACTATACCTACACCTCTGCCATAGGTTACTAATGTGGACATAAATGCCATATTATGCTGATCTCCAATAGGAACATCTTTACTTTCAGTAATAGTGTTAGAAGTTTTTTCAGAAGGTACAGACTCACCAGTAAAGGCTGATTCTTCAATTTTTAGGTTAGCAGATTCAACTATTCTTAAATCAGCAGGAATATATCTTCCAGCATCAATAATTATAATATCTCCTACTACAACTTCTTCTGAAGGTATTTCTATAATATTTCCATCTCTTTTTACAATTGCCTTTGGAGTTGACATACTTTTTAGTGCATCTAAAGCTTTTTCAGCCTTAGATTCTTGTATAACTCCTATTATTGCATTAATAAATATTACTATTAATATAATAATTGAATCACTAAATTCCCCAACTATAAAAGAAATAATAGCAGCAATTAATAAAATATAAATCATAATATTATTAATTTGAGATAAGAAAAGTTGAAATATAGATTTTTTCTTTTTGCCTTGAATTTTATTCAATCCATTTTTATCCAACCTTGATTTTGCTTCTGAAGAGGAAAGACCATTTATTAAATTAGTGGATAGTTCATTTATAATTTCTTTAGATTCTTTGTTAAACCACATTTAAAAACCTCCAAAATTTTAAAATATATTTATGAAAAACCTATATAAATATATTGTATTTATTTTTCTTTATAATAATACATATAAAAAGTGAGCTTAATAATTTTTAATGTTATAATAATTTGTGAAAGGGTGGAGATTATGGAAATTGGAAGAATTAATAGAAAGAGTATAGTTAATCAAGAAAGAAAAATAGTTTCTGAAAAAAAAGATTTCTCCCAAAGCTTTAATCAAGCAAGAGATAGAAAATCTGAAGAGCAATTAAAAAAAATGATTGAAGATATTCATAAAAAGGGAAGTAGGTTAGTAATTACTAAGACTTATGGAGATGTACTTGCATATAAAAAAATAATTAAAGAATATTTAGAATCCATTTTAAAGTATATGTATGACACTAAAAAAGATATTAGCTTTTGGCAAACACAGTATTTTATAACAATAGATACAATAGATAAAAAGCTAGAAGAGTTAACAGAATCACTTTTAAAGGGAGAAATGGAAAATTTAAATATTGCTGCCTCTATAGATGAAATACAAGGATTAATAGTTGATATATATAGATAAGTTATGAGGATAACCTTGAAAAATTTACTAAAAAAAGATATTATTAAATAATAATAATAATTTGTAGTAATATAGGAGGTTATATATGGTAAAAAGATTTATTAGTTATTATAAGCCATATAAGAAATTATTTTTCTTAGATATGTTAGTTGCTTTTATAGCAGCAGCTTGTGATTTAGTTTATCCTATGATGACTAGAACATTAGTAAATGATAGTATTCCAAATAAAAATATTAGAATGCTTATCGTTTTTGCAATTACATTAATAATAATTTATTTAGTTAAGGCTGCATGTGGATACTTCATGCAATATTATGGACATGTTATGGGAGTTCATATGCAAGGAGATATGCGAAAGGATATGTTCTTGCACCTACAAAAATTACCTAATACATATTTTGATAATAATAAGACTGGGGATTTAATGAGCAGAATGATAAATGATCTTATGGAAGTATCAGAACTAGCTCATCATGGGCCAGAAGATTTATTTATTTCTGTTGTTATGCTTGTAGGATCATTTGTTGTATTGTGTACAATAAATATTCCATTAACTTTAATTATTTTTGCATTTATTCCATTTATAGTTTTCTTTACATGGAAGCAAAAAAATAGAATGCTTAATGCATTTATGGAAACTAGGGTTGAAACTTCCGCAGTAAATTCAAATCTTGAAAATTCACTTTCAGGAATTAGGATAACAAAAGCATTTGTTTCACATGAATATGAAATAGATAAGTTCAAAAGAGGAAATAATAAGTTTAAGAAAGCTAGATCTAGAGCTTATAAGGTCATGGCAGAATATGGCGCAGGAGTAGGATTTGGAATAGATATACTAGATTATATATCATTAATAGCAGGTGGAATATTTACTTATTTTAATTATATTAATTTAGGAGACTTTTTTGCTTATTTATTATATATTAAATTATTTACGCAACCAATAAAAAAACTTGTAAGCTTTATGGAACAATATCAAAATGGTATGACTGGTTTTAAGAGATTTGTATCAATAATAGATGAAGACGTAGAAGAAGACGGAAATATAGAATTAAAAAATGTTAAAGGTGATATTGAATTTAAGGATGTATACTTTAGCTACGATGAAAAAAATATATTAGAAGGTATTAATTTAAAAATTGAAGCAGGTAAGATGCTTGCATTAGTTGGTCCTTCTGGAGGAGGAAAAACTACATTTTGTAATTTAATTCCAAGGTTTTATGATGTAAGCAGTGGGGATATAACAATAGATGATAAAAGTATATATAAAATCACTTTAGAATCTTTAAGAGGAAATATAGGAATAGTACAGCAAGATGTTTTCTTATTTACTGGAACTATTAAGGATAATATTTTATATGGTAATCATGAAGCTTCTGATGAAGATGTAATTATAGCTGCTAAAAGAGCTAATATACATGAGTTTATAGTGAATTTACCAGATGGATATGATACTTATATAGGTGAAAGAGGAGTTAAACTTTCTGGTGGACAAAAGCAAAGAATATCTATAGCTAGAGTATTTTTAAAGAATCCACCTATTTTAATTTTAGATGAAGCAACATCTGCATTAGATAATACAACAGAATATATGATTCAAAAATCATTAGAAGAACTATGTAAAGGAAGAACTACAATAGTTGTTGCTCATAGATTATCTACTATAAAAAATGCAGATGAAATATTGGTTTTAACAGATAAGGGAATAGAGGAAAAAGGAAGTCATAAAGAACTTCTTGAAAATGGTGGATTATATAAAGAATTATATGAATCACAATTTTTAAATTTAAAGAAATAAAATTATAGATAATGGACAGAATACCTATAGAGAATCTTGACTAGTTAAATGAATATATAGTAAAATTAATTAACGAATACCCTGTAGGGGTATATTAGGAGGTAGATTTATATGGTTCAACATGTATCAGAAGTAGATTTTAATGAAGTAGTATTAAATTATGAAGGAGTAGTGTTAGTTGATTTTTGGGCTACTTGGTGTGGTCCATGTAAAATGATTGCGCCAGTTGTTGAAGAGGTTTCTAAAGAAGTTAGCAACGCAAGATTTGTAAAAATTGATGTTGATGAAAATGAAAACCTAGCAAATAAATATCAAATTTCAAGTATTCCGACTTTAATGATATTTAAAAATGGTACTCCAGTTGATACTTTAGTAGGATTTATGCCAAAGGATTCTTTAAAGGCAGCTGTAGTTAAGCATCTATAATAGAGGTAGAACTTTGGATAAAAGATATGATATTGCTATTATCGGAAGTGGACCAGCAGGAATATCTGCTGCATTAAATGCAAGAATAAGAAATAAAGATTTTATTATATTTGGCAATAAAAATTTAACTAATAAAATAGTTAAGGCACCTAAAATAAATAATTATTTAGGATTTCCTAATGTTACTGGAGAGTTATTAAAAGAAAAATTCCAAGAGCATTTAAATACAATGAACATTGAAATAGTAGAGGAAAGAATAAATAGCGTTTATGCTATGGGAGAGTATTTTGCTTTAATGGCAAATGATAAAACCTTTGAAGCAAAATCTATTATTATAGCTACTGGAATAGAATATACAAAACCTATTAAAGGAGAAGAAGAATTTTTAGGGAAAGGTGTAGGATATTGTGCAACTTGCGATGCACCTTTGTACAAAAATAAAATTGTAACTATAATAGGTCATAATAAGGAAGCTGAGGATGAAACAAATTATGTTTCTGAAATTGCAGGAAAAGTATATTATGTTCCTATGTATAAGGGAAATTATAATTTAAATGATAATGTAACATTAGTAGAAGATAAGCCAGAAGAAGTTGTTGGAGATTTGAAAGTTAAAAAATTAATTTTAAAGAATAGTGAAATAGAGACAAATGCTGTATTTATTTTAAAAGATTCAATTTCTCCAGGACAGCTAGTGCCAGGATTAGCTATGGAAGAAGGACATATTAATGTAGATAGGTTAATGAAAACTAATATACCTGGTTGTTTTGCAGCAGGAGATTGTGTAGGAAAACCATATCAATATATTAAGTCAGCTGGAGAAGGTAATATAGCTTCTTTAAGTGCAGTAAAATATTTAGATGAAATATCTAGGAAATAATATAAATATTAAATACGATATTCTATATTTGGAATATCGTATTTTTATCTATACAAAAATTAATAATTGTCTAAATACTTTTTCATTTGGGTAAACTATAATAATATTATATAAGAGATTAATCTATAAGGAAAGTTGAGGGAATATACTATGAGTAAAAAACAAAAAAGTAGTAAAGTAAATCCTTTGATAGTTGTTGGAGCTATTGCAGGAGCAGCAGCAGTAGCAGCTGCTACAAAAAAGATGATAGATAAAAAAGAAAAGAAAGAATCTTTTGTGAGATTTAGTGAAAATTTTGCTGAAAATGAAGGAAGGCAAGCATATTTTGTTGGTGGAGGATTAGGATCATTAGCAGGAGCAGCATATTTAATAAGAGATTGTAATTTTAAAGGAGAAAATATTCATATTATTGAAGGCCTTCATATTTTAGGAGGAAGTAATGACGGAGCAGGGAATGCAGAAAATGGATTTATTGTTCGTGGTGGAAGAATGTTAAATGAAGAAACCTATGAAAATTTCTGGGAGTTATTTAGTACTATACCATCAATTGATATGCCAGGGATGAGTGTTACTGAAGAAATACTAAATTTTGATCACCTACATCCAACTCATGCACAAGCACGTTTAGTTGATAAGTATGGAAATAAAATAGATGTTACAACTATGGGATTCAATAATGCTGATCGTTTAGCTTTAGGTAAATTAATGATGATGCCAGAAGAAAAATTAGATGATTTAACTATAGAAGACTGGTTTAGAGACACACCACATTTCTTTACTACAAATTTCTGGTATATGTGGCAAACTACTTTCGCTTTCCAAAAGTGGTCTAGTTTATTTGAATTTAAGAGATATATGGATCGTATGATATTTGAATTCTCTCGTATAGAAACCTTAGAAGGTGTTACTCGTACAACATACAATCAATATGAATCAGTTATTCTACCAATTAAAGAATATTTAGCTAAAAATAATGTAGATTTTAGTATAAATGCAATAGTAACAGATATAGATTTTAAACCAGGAGAAGAGATAACTGCAACTGCAATTCACATAAATGATGGAGAAAATGAAAAAATAATAGAATTAAAAGATGATGATATATGCATTATGACAAATGGATGTATGACAGATAATGCGACATTAGGAGATTTTAATACAGCACCAGAATATAAACCTGAAAAACCAATGTCAGCAGAGCTTTGGGAAAAGGTAGCAAAGAAAAAAATGGGTCTAGGAAATCCTACACCTTTCTTTGGAAATCCTGATAATACTAACTGGGAAAGCTTTACTGTAACTTGTAAAGGAAATAAATTATTAAAGCTTATAGAACAATTTTCAGGAAATATACCTGGAAGTGGAGCTTTAATGACATTTAGGGATTCTAGTTGGTTAATGAGTATAGTAGTTGCTGCTCAACCACACTTTAAAAATCAACCAATGGATACAACTATTTTCTGGGGTTATGGACTTTATACAGATAAGCTTGGTGATTATGTAAAGAAACCAATGAGAGATTGTACTGGTGAAGAAATATTAACAGAACTATTACATCATCTTCATTTTGAGGATGAAATTGATGAAATTATGGAAACTGTAGTTAATGTAATTCCATGTATGATGCCATATATAGATTCTCAATTCCAACCAAGAAAGATGACTGATAGACCTAATGTGGTTCCTGAAGGTTCAACAAACTTTGCAATGATTAGTCAATTTGTTGAAATTCCTGAAGATATGGTATTTACAGAAGAATACTCAGTACGTGCTGCTAGAATAGCAGTATACACTTTATTAGATGTAAAAAACAAACAAATAGAGCCAGTAACACCTTATAAAAAAGATCCAAGAGTTATAATGAAAGCATTAAAAAAATCATATAGCTAAAAAAAGCTGCCTAAGCAGCTTATAAATGAAGAATGAAGAATGTAAAATGAAAAATTATTGAAGTAATTTGTACCAAATTACGCAAAATAAAAAACTCCCTAAGGAGTTTTCTTATCAGGATTTTTAATTTTTTAATTTCTTCATTCTTTTATTTCCTAAAACTCCACAAGGAGTTTTTTCCCTAATTATACATTCTACATTCTTCATTTTACATTACTAAGGTAAGGTTGGTACATCATAAAAGCATGATTTTCGCAAATGTATTCGTCATCTATTAATTCATTATTTAGGTTATACACTTTTCTATAAATAATATTGTTTCTAATATAATTACCGAAAAAGCCAGGAGTCATGGAATGTTCTTTTTCATAAATTTCATAGATATAGTTACAGGGATTTGAAGCTCTCCATTCACCAACTAAGTATTTATCAGTAAGAAATAGTATAAGTTGATATTTAGTATTAGTAGTATTTTTAATTTCTAAGTCTAAATAATTATAGAAACAAGTGGCACCTGAGCCAAAGGGTTGTGTTCTTTTTATATCTGGAAAGACATCATGACTATGCCTATATCTTTCTGTTACAGTTAAAGGAGTATGAAGGGTCATCCAATAAATTAAATTAGAAAGTTGGCAAAGCCCACCGCCAACTCCAGATTTAAAGCTACCATTAGGGCATAATATTATTCCATCCTTATATCCTTTTCTATAGCTTGGCTTTCCTATAACTTTCCAATAAGAAAAATATTCACCAGGATTAATTTCTAAGCCATTAAGTTTTTTTAAAGCTAATTTTAAATTTTCAACTTTATTTTCTTGTAAATACATGTCCACATTTTTTAGCTTCCTATAAAGAGGAGTTTTGTGTGTAAATACTAAATATTTAACTTTGTCAGAACTAACTTTTTTGCTATAAGATTTATTAGAAAAATACCAATGTATATACTTTTTAATTGTATAATAATTTTTACCCATAAATAATCTAAGTTTACTTCTTTTTATAGGTTTTTTCTCAACATAGGACATATAAAGATCCTCCTAAATAATGTATATATATATTAATTATATAAAACTATAAATCCTATGTAAATATCTGGGTTTAACTCTATTCTTATAAGTTAAAATAATTTTTAGCATTATAGTAACAAATGTTTTCTATTAGTTTTCCTAGATAATCAAAGTCACATGGATATTCTCCATTATCTACTAATAAGCCAATTTTATTACATAAAATTCTTCTAAAGTATTCATGCCTTGGAAAAGATAAAAAACTTCTAGAGTCAGTAAGCATACCAATAAATGTAGAAAGCATACCAGTAGAAGATAGTATATCTATGTGATTTTCAATTCCTAGTTTATTATCAGAAAACCACCATGGAGCTCCAAGTTGTATTTTCCCTTTAATTTCTTTATCATTACTTTGAAAATTACCACACATAGTAGATAACATATTTAAATCTTTTGGATTTAAGCAAAATAATATTGTTTTTGGAAGTTCATTAGTAATATCAAGAGAATTTAATAGTTCGCTAAGATCTTTAGCGTAATTAAAATCATTAATACTATCTATTCCTGAATTAGAACCTACATTTTTTAATATACGTGTAGAGTTATCTCTAAGAGCACCTATATGCAATTGCATAGTTATATTGTGCTTATGGTATTCATATCCTAATTTTTTTAATAAGAATCCACGATATTTTGCACATTCATTAGTAGTAAGTTTTATTCCTGATAGTCTATTTTTAAAAATATCATTAACTTCTTCTTCATAGGCTGATACAGAAAAATTATTTTCTATGCTATGGTCACTAATAAAGCAACCATTATCTATAAAATATAAAAGTCTCTTTTTTAATGTTTCAATTAAGGCATGAATACTTGTTATATCTTTTTTATTTACTTCGCTTAATTTTTGGATATAGATGTTAAAATCACCTTTTTCAATATCTAATGCCTTATCAGGACGAAAGGTAGGGAAGACTCTTATTTGAAAATTTTCATCTTTAAGCTTTTTATGATATTCTAAACTATCAATTGGATCATCTGTAGTACATAGTACTTCTATATTCTGCATTTTAAGAAGATTACGAATTGAATAGTTAGGTGAATTCAGTTTTTCATTACATTTTTTCCATATCATATTAGAAGTATCAGGAGTTAGGATACTATCAATTTCAAAGTAATTCTTAAGTTCTAGATGAGTCCAATGGTAAAGGGGATTTCCAATTAAATTTTGAACAGTTTCTGACCAAGCTAGAAATTTATCATAGGGTAAAGTGTTACCAGTTATAGTATCTTCATTAATTCCATATGCACGCATAGCACGCCATTTGTAATGATCTTCTTCAAGCCAGATTTCTGCTAAGTTATTATATATTTTATCTTCATAGATATCTTTTGGATTTAAATGATTATGATAATCAATAATTGGCATTTTACTGGCATAGTTTTTATATAATGCTTTAGCAGTTGTAGATTGTAATAAAAAATCTTCATTAATAAAAGCTTTCATAATAATCTCCTTATAGATATTTTTCTAATGTAGCCTTTACTGCACCTACTCCAGATACCATTTCTCTAAAATAATTACATACAGTATTGGCTAGATTTACTTTATATAGATCTACTCCAAAAATTTTTTCATCTTGAAGGATAGGTTTTAATATTTCTTCAGGGTTTTTATTAACACCAAGTTTAATAGAAGACATAATTGAGGTTAACTGATTTAGCATTGGATCAGGACTTAATTCAAAATCATTTCCATTATCATCTATTGCCATAAGATAACGAAGCCATCCAGCAAATACTAAAGGGATAAACTTTAAATCAGAAACATCTAAATCCTTAGAAGTACTATAAGCTCTTATTGTTTCTCCAAAACGAATTGATAGTTTCAGAGAAGTATCCGTAGCAATTCTCGCTGGAGTATCAGGGATAAAAGGATTGGGAAGTCTTACATTTAATACTGTATCAATAAACTCTTTTGGATTTATTATACCTGGATCTACTACTACAGGGAGCCCCTCATTATATCCAATATATTCAACTAATTTTCTTAATAATATATTTTTCATTTCCTGAGAAATAAAATTATAGTTTAGTAAGCATCCAAATATTGCAAGAGCTGTGTGAAGTGGATTTAAACATGTGCAAACTTTCATTTTTTCTACTTTCCCTACATTTTCTCTTGTAGTAAATATTACACCAGCTTTTTCAAGGGGAGGACGATTATTTGGAAAGGAATCTTCTATAACTAAATATTCACATTCCTCTGTATTTACAAAGGGAGCAATAAAGGTATTTTTCTTTGTTATTATAGCTTCAATATCTTCAAATCCATCCTCTTTTAAAAGTGATTCAATAGAAATAGATGGACGTGGTGTTATTTTATCAATCATAGTCCAGGGAAATGAAACTTTATTTTTATTGTTAATGTAATTAATAAATTCCTTTTCAACGAATTTAGCTTCACACCATTTATTAGCTAATTTAAGTAGGGAATTATGAAATATCTTTCCGTTATTTGAGCAGTTATCCATACTTACCATAGAAATTGGTTTTTCGCTTGAATTATAGCGGGTGTAGAGGAGGGATAGTATTTTGCCAATATAACTTCCTGGTTTTTCTGGGCCGTCATTTATATCTTTTAAGATTGATGGGAGAATATTACCGTGCCCATCTATTAAGCTATAACCCTTTTCTGTAATTGTAAAACTTGCTATTTGAAGAGAATCCTTTTTGAATATTTCTTTTAATCTATTAAAATCATTTTCATTTTCTGCATCAACTATTAAGGATTCAGCGATACTTCCTATTATAGTTTTATTAATATCACCATTTGATTTTAAGGTAACTAGAATGCTGTAATTATCATTGGGTTTATTAATCCTATCTATAATTTCATAGTCATATCCTTCAGCTACAATAAGACCAGTATCAATGATTCCATTATTTAAAAGGTTTTGTACAATATTTGCTTGAAATCCACGAAATATATTTCCAGCACCGAAATGTATCCATTTAGGATTTTCTTTTGTGTTTTTTATAATCTTTTCTCTAGGGTAATTAGGAAGGCTATATCCAAGGTTTGTTAAATATTCTCTATTAGATACTCCCATTTCATTTAATTTCATTTTTTATCTCCTTTTTCAATAGCTTCTAAGAGGCCATTTAAATAAGTAGCCCCAAGTGCTCTGTCATATAAGCCATATCCAGGCATTGCTACTTCATCCCATATCATTCGACCATGATCAGGACGAATAGGGCCATTAAAGCCAATTTCATATAAAGCCTTAATTATTTCATACATATCAAAAGATCCATCAGATGAAAGATGAGCAGATTCTTCAAAGTCAGTCGGTGAATTAAATCTTAAATTTCTAACATGGGCAAAGTGTATTCTCCCTTTCAATGAACGAATCATATCAGGTAAATCATTTTTTTGATTAGTTCCATAGGAACCAGAGCAAAATGTAACACCATTATGTGAATCATCTACCCTATTAAGCATACGTAAAATATTCTTTTTATTATTGATTATACGAGGAAGTCCAAATACACTCCATGCAGGGTCATCAGGATGTATTGCCATATTAATGTTATATTTATTACATACAGGCATAATTTTCTTTAAGAAATATTCCAAGTTCTCAAATAACTTTTTCTCATTTACATCTTTATATAATTCAAATAAATCTTTAATTTTGAACATACGCTCAGGTTCCCAGCCAGGTAAAACTGTTCCATTTGAATCATTAGAAATATGATTAAACATATCTTCTGGATTTAAAGCATCTATAACATCTTGGTTATAAGCAAGAACAGTTGATCCATCACTTCGTAATCTAGCAAGTTCTGTACGTGTCCAATCAAATACAGGCATAAAATTATAGCAGACTAAATGTATGTCTTCTTTTCCAAGGTTTTCAAGGGTTTTTATATAATTATCAATATAAATGTCCCTATCTTTAGAACCAATTTTAATTGAATCATGAATATTAACGCTTTCAATTCCTGATATATGAAGACCAGAAGCTTCAACTTCATCCTTCATCTCACGAATTCTTTCTATACTCCATATTTCACCAGGAAGTGTGTCGTATAAAGTAGTTATAACTCCAGTAACTCCAGGGATTTGCCTAATTTGCTTTAATGTAACTGTATCAAATTTTGAACCAAACCATCTTAATGTCATTTCCATAATAACTAATCCTCCTTTTAAAAAATGTATTTTATTATTTTATTATTAAATATTCCTATAAGAAAACCAATTGAATCTATTGTTCTATACATTGTAAAAGTTGTTCTTTTATGGTAAATTCAATGAAAGGAGGTAGCTATGAAGAAAAATTTAAAAACTGAGTTCACAAAGAGACAGTATATGTTTTCAGAGGACTTTGAGTTGTATTATTATAGTGATTCCAATCCATCTAAGGTAGAATCCCATAGACATAATTATTATGAATTCTATTTATTTTTAGAAGGGGATGTAGATATTGTTATTGATATGGAGAGGTATAAATTAAAAAAAGGAGATATGATTTTAGTACCACCTAATTTATCTCACTATCCTATAATAAATAGTAAGAATTTATATAGTAGATTTGTATTTTGGATAAGTGAGGAGTATTTAAATAAATTATTAGGAATCTCCAAAGATTATGGATATTTAATAAGTTTTGTTAATAATAAAAAGAAGTATATATTTCATAATGATATAATCACCTTTAACACAACACAGTCTAAGATATTTCAATTAATTGAGGAGATGAATTCTGATAGATTTGGAAGAGATACTAAAATTTCAATTTGTGTAAATGATTTATTGCTATATTTAAATAGAATTGTTTATGAACAGAATAACTTATATATAGTTAAAGAGGATATAGATTTATATCAAAGTATTATTAATTATATAGAAGAACATTTAGATGAAGATTTGTCTTTAGATAAACTGGCTAATGAGTTTTACTTAAGCAAGTATTATATTTGTCATTTATTTAAGAAAAATACAGGGGTATCTATTCATAGATACATTATTAAGAAAAGGTTATCAGAATGTAAAAATGCTATTTTAAGTAACATTGCAATTGGTGAAGCTTATTTAATCTTTGGATTTAATGATTATTCAAGTTTTTATAGAGCCTTCAAAAAAGAATATGGAGTAGCACCAAATGATTTTAAAAATATGTATAATATAAATAATTTTTAAGTTCATATAGTGTATATAAAATAAATAATAAAATGTAAAATTAATTAGAAAATTCATAAGACCCTTCTAAAATAATTTTACATTTTTTATTTAGAAATTTAAAATGGTCCAAATTTTATTTTATATTCATAAGCTTATTAAGTATTTCTTCAACAGAAGATATTTTATTTATTCTATAAGCATTAGCACCACAAAAAACTAATCCATTTTCCACATCACCTTTAACAGCTTTTATTAGTGCAGAGCTGATGCAATAAGGCGTGCTAGCAGGATTACAAGGAATTAAGCAGTTATAACATTTAGTTATTTTGACTTTTTGAGTTTTTAATGTTTCTGTTAATTTGTTTTTAATAGCTCTTCCTGGCATACCAACTGGACTTATAGTAAGTTCAATATCTTCTTTTTTACAATTTACAAAGGCATTTTTAAAGTTTATGTGAGCATCACACTCATGAGTTGCTACAAATTGAGTTGCAACTTGAACTCCACTAGCACCCAGTTCTAAATATTTAATCATATCTTCGTGAGTAAATACTCCACCTGCTACAACAACTGGGATAGTTTTGTTAAACTCAGCTTCAAAATTTTTGACTTCTTCTATTACACTTTGAACATTTTTATCAAAAACATTTGTTTCATCTTCTATTTTATCTTTTTTAAAACCTAGGTGTCCTCCAGCCATAGGGCCTTCAACTATTATTGCATCAGCTGTTCTATTGAAGTGCTTTTTCCAATAGGAAAGTACTATTTTTGCAGCTTTAGAAGAAGAGACAATTGGAGCTATTTTAATAGAGCTACCTTTTGTTATTTCTGGTAAATTTAAAGGTAATCCAGCACCTGAAATTATCATATCTGCGCCTGCATCTATAGCAGTTTTTACATGTTCAATATAATTATTCATTGCAACCATAACATTAACAGCAATAATTCCATTTTTGCTTATTTCTTTTGCTTTTTTAATATGTTTAGTTAAACCTCTTAAGTTAGCTGCTAATGTATTACTTTCAAAATCATCCTCAAGATAGCCTGGATGGGCAGCTGATACTACACCGATTGCACCATGCTTTGAAACATTACCAGCTAGATTTGATAAAGATACACCAACACCCATACCACCTTGAATTATTGGGATTTTAGCAACTAAATCTCCTATTTTTAATGGATTTATATTCATAAATTTACTCCTTTCATACTACAAAATTACTTTGATTATCAAAATATATTTAACAGTATAATCTATAAATTTCAAAAATACAATAACTATAAAAAATAATTTGAATATTGACAAAATAAAGAAATAATATTATTATGATACTAATATTTTGATAGTCAAAATATTTGAAGGAGGTGATGTAGTGAATCTTACAATAAGGGATAAGGTATTGATATCAATTTTTGTAGCTCTTACAGCTATTGGAGCCTTTATTAGTATACCGATACCCTATGTTCCTTTTACAATGCAATTTTTCTTTAGTAGTATGAGTGGAATTATTCTTGGTGCAAAGAAAGGAGCATTATCGCAATTATTATACATTCTTATAGGACTTATAGGCATTCCTGTATTTACTAAGGGGGGAGGCCCACAGTATATATTTCAACCGACATTTGGTTATTTAATTGGATTGATAATAGCAGCATATATTATTGGAAGAATAGTAGAAAAAAAGAAGAATAGCTTTAAAAATTTACTTTTAGCAAATTTTTTAGGTATTATATTTATTTATCTTATTGGAGTAACTTATTTTTACCTAATTAGTAAATTCTATTTAGGAATAAATATGACTATAAGTTTAGCAATCTACAATGGATTTTTATTAACTCTTCCAGGAGACTTGATGAAATCAATAATAACAGCTTTAGTAGGTACGAGAGTAGTTAATACAATAAAATTAAATTTATCTGTTTAGTATAATAATTTGTTTTGAAAATAGAGAAGTATAATTAGAAATTTTTGTATTTCAGAAAGAGGCGAATAATGAGAGGAGTTAGAATACTTGGAATTGGCCATTATTGTCCAGATAATATAGTTACAAATAAAAATTTAGAATCTATAGTTGAAACCACAGATGAATGGATAGTAAAAAGAACTGGTATAAGAGAAAGAAGAGTATCAACTGGAGAAGGAACTGTTGATTTAGCATATAAGGCAGCACTTAATGCTTTAAGAAATAGTAAATGTAGTGAAAAGGATATAGATTTAATAATTGTTGCAACTACTTCACCAGATAAATTAATGCCATCAACTGCTTGTAGTATTCAAGGACTTTTAGGATGTAAGAATGCAGCAGCCTTTGACATAGCAGCAGCTTGTTCAGGATTTGTATATTCTTTAATAGTTGCATCAGGATTAATAAAGACAACAGATAAAAAGAAGGCTTTAGTTATCGGAGCTGAAGTTTTATCTAAGATAATTGATTGGTCTGATAGAAATACATGTGTATTATTTGGTGATGGAGCAGGAGCTGCAGTAATAGAATTATGTGAAGAGGAAGACTCAATTATAAGTACTTGTTTTGGGGCTGATGGTAATTTAGGTGAAAAATCCTTAGTAGCAGCAGAGCTAAAAATAAAAACACCTTTTTCTTTTGATAATTCTGATGAAAAAAGATATGTAGAAATGAAGGGTGGAGAAGTTTTTAAATTTGCAGTTTCAATTTTACCAGAAATAATTAAAGAGTTACTAGATAAGGCAAATGAGGATATAAAGAATATTAAGTATATAGTTCCACATCAAGCAAATTTGAGAATAATAGATGAAGCTGCTAGAAGGTTACAAATAGATAGAGAAAAATTTTATGTAAATGTTGATAGATATGGTAATACATCTGCAGCAAGTATCCCAATAGTTTTAAGTGAATTGGTAGAAAAAGGACTTATTAATAAAGGCGATAAAATAATATTAGCAGCTTTTGGTGGTGGATTAACCTGGGCTGGAGCATTAATTAAATTTTAGGAGGAAAATGAAATGGTATTTGAAAAAATTAAAGAAATCGTTGTTGATCAATTAGGAGTTAATGGAGAGGATGTAAAATTAGAAACTAAATTTATTGAAGATTTAGGAGCTGATTCATTGGATTTATTCCAAGTAGTTATGGAAATTGAAGATGCTTTCAATGTAAAGGTAGAAGGCGTAGAGAAGATTAAAACTGTTGGAGATGCAGTTAAGTATATTGAGAGTATTGCATAAAAATATAGCTAGATAAATTTATATTGGAGGAAGACTCATGGATAACAATATATGCAGTTTGATAAATATTAAGTATCCCATTTTTCAGGGGGGAATGGCATGGGTTTCAGATAGTTCTCTAGCAGCAGCAGTTTCAAATGCAGGGGGTCTTGGAATAATTGCAGGTGGAAATGCTCCTGCAAGTTTTGTAAGAGAGGAAATTATAAAAGCTAAAGAATTAACTGATAAACCCTTTGGAGTTAATATAATGTTACTATCTGAAAATGCAGATGAGTTATCAGATATTGTAATAGAAGAAGGAGTTAAAGTTGTCACTACAGGTGCTGGAAATCCAGGTAAATATATTGAAAAGTGGAAAAGGGCAGGTATAAGGATAATTCCAGTTGTTGCATCAGTAGCTTTAGCAAAAAGAATGGAAAGAGCTGGTGCTGATGTCATTATAGCAGAAGGATGTGAAGCGGGAGGCCATATTGGAAAGCTAACTACTATGGTTTTATTACCACAAGTAGTGGATTCTGTGAATATTCCTGTTATAGCAGCAGGTGGAATTGGAGATGGAAGAGGTGTTGCTGCTGCTTTTATACTTGGTGCAAAAGGAGTTCAATTAGGAACTAGATTTCTAGTAGCTAATGAATGTACAATTCATGATAATTATAAGAAAGCAGTAATAAATGCTAAAGATATAGATACAGTTGTAACAGGAAGGCCAACAGGGCACCCTGTTCAAGTTATTAAAAATAAATTAGCAAGAGAATATATTAATCTTGAAAAGAAAAATATTTCATTAGAGGAAATTGAAGAATTAGGAAGAGGAGCATTAAAAAAAGCTGTAAAAGATGGTGATATGGAAAATGGATCAATTATGGCTGGACAAATTTCAGGGCTTATAAGTAAAAAACAAAGTGCTAGAGATATTATTGAAGAAATCTTCTTTGAATATAAAAAAATTAAGGATAGTTTTAAGGGGAGATGAAAATATGAAAATAGCATTTATTTTCTCAGGCCAAGGGTCTCAATATATAGGCATGGGTAAGGAATTATACCATAATATTTTAGGTTCTAGGAAGATTCTTGATAAAGCAAAAGACTTATTAGATTTCGATATTAAAGACTTAATTTTTAATGGTAAAAAGGAAGATTTAGATATTACAGAAAACACTCAACCTGCAATACTAGTGACATCTATTATGGCTTTGAGAGCTTTAGAAGAAAAAGGTATAAAGGCAGATATAGTAGCTGGATTAAGTCTTGGAGAGTATTCAGCATTAATTGCAGCAAAATCTTTATCTTTTGAAGATGCTATACCACTAATAAGAAAAAGAGGAAGGTTTATGCAGGAGGCAGTTCCAATAGGAAAAGGATCAATGGTAGCTGTTATGGAATTGTCTTTGGATAAAGTAAATTTTGCTATAAATAAAGCAAGTGAATTTGGCGTAGTAGAGATATCTAATTATAATACAAATAATCAAATAGTTATTGGTGGAGAAAAGTTAGCAGTTGAAAAAGCAAAGGAATTATGCTTAGAGATGGGTGCTAGAAGAGCAATGGAACTTAAGGTGTCAGGACCATTTCATACTTCTTTATTAGAAAGTGCTTCAGTTAAGCTTAGGGAAGAATTAAATAAAATAGAATTTAACAATCCAGAAGTTAATATAATCTCAAATGTTACTGCTGATATTATAGAAAATAAGGAAGAAATAAAAGAGATTCTTTGTAAACAAATTAAATCTTCTGTGAGATGGGCTGAAAGTGTAGATAAGATGATAGATATGGGAGTAGATACTTTTATAGAACTTGGACCAGGAAGGGTCTTAAGTGGATTTATAAAAGAAATAAGTAGAGAAAAGGGTTTAAAACTTAATATCTTTAATGTTGAAGATATGAAATCTCTAAAAAAGACATTGGAAGGGATTGAGGTATTAAATGATTGTTAATAAAAATGCAATAGTAACAGGAGGAACTAGAGGGATTGGAAAAGAAATAGCAAAAACTCTAGCAAAGAATGGAGCTAATATTGCAATTAATTATAGAAAATATAGTGAAGAAGTGGAGAATTTAGTAGAAGAATTAAAGGCCTTAGGAGGTAAGGCTTTAGCTATTAAATGTGATATTAGTAATGAGGATGAAGTTAATAACTTTATTAAAGAAGTTAAAGAGAACTTTGGAAGTATTGATATATTGGTGAATAATGCTGGAATAACAAAGGATGGACTATTATTAAGAATGAGTGAAAAGGACTTTAATGATGTTATTGATATAAATTTAAAAGGCACATTCAATATGACAAAGGCTGTATCATCAATAATGGTTAAGCAAAGGGTCGGTAAGATAATTAATATTTCTTCGGTGGTTGGAGTAGCTGGAAATGCAGGTCAATGCAATTATGCAGCATCTAAAGCTGGTGTAATAGGATTTTCTAAATCAATAGCAAGAGAACTTGCATCAAGAAATATAAATGTTAATGTAATAGCACCTGGATATATTAATACAGACATGACAAAGGTTTTACCTGATAAAGTAAAGGAAGAAGTTTTAAAAACTATTCCTATGAAAAAAATAGGAGAACCTGAAGAAATAGCTAATTTAGTTTTATTCTTATCATCAGATTTATCAAATTATATTACTGGGCAAGTGATAAATGTAGATGGTGGAATGGTTATGCATTAAAGGAGAGAATTAGTATGAAGAGAAGAGTTGTAGTTACAGGATTAGGGGCTATAACACCAATTGGTAATTCTATTGATAGCTTTTGGAATTCTGTAAAGATTGGGAAAAATGGAGTAGATAAAATTAAATGTTTTGATACAACAGATTTTAAAGTGAAGGTAGCAGCAGAAGTAAAAGATTTTAATGCAGAAGATTATTTAGGAAAAAAAGATGCAAAAAGGTTAGATAGATTTATACAATTTGCTTTGATATGTGCAAAAGAATGCATAAAAAATAGTAATATAGATTTAGATTCTGTTGATAGAGAAAGATTTGGAGTTATATTTGGTTCAGGGATTGGCGGTCTTATAACTATAGAAAATCAAATGACAACCTTAATTAATAGAAGCCCTAATAGGGTATCACCTTTAGCAATTCCAACTATAATTTCTAATATGGCAGCTGGAGCAATTGCTATAGAATTGGGTATTCAAGGAAGTTGTTTAAGTATCACTACAGCATGTGCATCATCTACACATTGCATAGGAGAAGCCTATAGAAGTATAAAGGATGGATATTTAGATAGAGCTATAGTTGGTGGAACAGAAGCCTCAATATGTAGGTTTGGTATTGCTGGGTTCCAATCTATGACTGCCCTTAGTAAAAGTGAAGATATTAATAGGGCTTCTATTCCCTTTGATAAAGATAGAAATGGCTTTGTAATGGGAGAAGGTGCAGGAGCATTATTATTAGAAGATTTAGATAGTGCCTTAAGTAGAGGTGCTAAAATATATGCTGAAGTAGTTGGATATGGAACTACATGTGATGCTCATCACATTACATCACCTAGATCAGATGGAGATGGTGGTTATAGAGCTATGAGAGATGCATTAATAGATGCTAATATATCTCCAGATAAAATTGGATATATAAATGCTCATGGAACTTCTACAGAATTAAATGATAAGGTTGAAACATTAGCAATAAAAAATGCTTTTTCTGAAGCAGTAAAAAATGTATATGTAAGTTCTACTAAATCAATGACAGGGCATTTACTTGGAGCAGCAGGCGCAGTTGAAGCCATAATTTCAATTAAAGCATTAGAAGAAGGATTTTTACCAGCAAATATAAATTATCTAAAACCAGATGAAGAATGTGATTTGAATTTAGTTGTTAATAATGGGAAGAATGAAGAAATAGAATATGCTATGTCAAATTCACTAGGATTTGGTGGACATAATGGAACAATAATACTAAAAAAGTGGAGAGGGAAATAAGATGTTAACTTATGAACAAATTAAAGATTTAATAAAATCAATAGATTGCTCTTCTCTTAGGGTTTTTGAATTAGAGGACCAAGATTTTAAATTAAAATTAAGTAAAAATGAAGAGAATTTTAAAAATCATAAAGAATTTGATAATACTACAAATGAATTTCAAAGACAAATTCCTTTATCTAAAACCAATAGAAATACAGAAGATACTGTAGAAAAGTCAAAAAGTAATGAAATTAATACTGATTCTAGTGAATCTTCTTACAATATAGTTAAGTCTCCATTAGTAGGAACCTACTATTCATCTGGAACCCCTGGAGGAAAGGCTTATGTTAATAAAGGAGATTATGTAAAAAAAGGGGATGTCCTTTGTATAGTAGAAGCTATGAAGATAATGAATGAAATAACTTCTGAATTTGATGGTGAAATAGTTGAAGTATTAAGAAGTGATGAAGATATAGTAGAGTTTGGCATGGAATTATTTAGGATAAAGTAGGTGAAAGCTTTGGATATAAAAGAGATAATGGAAATAATACCACATAGATATCCATTTTTATTAATAGATAAAGTAGAAGAATTAGAAAATAATAAAATAGTTGCTATAAAAAATGTAACTATGAATGAATATTTCTTTCAAGGACATTTTCCAACAGAACCAGTAATGCCAGGGGTCTTAATTATAGAAGCTTTAGCTCAGACTGGAGCAGTTGCTTTATTAAAAAGAGATGAATTCAAAGGCAAAATAGCTTATTTTGGTGGAATAAATAATGCTAAATTTAGAAGGAAAGTAGTTCCTGGGGATACCTTAAGATTAGAAGTTGAACTAACTAAAATTAGGGGCGTAGCAGGAATTGGAAAAGGAATTGCTTATGTGGATGGTAAAAAGGTATGTGAGGCAGAGCTAACCTTTATGGTTGGTTAATAAAGAGGTGTTTTATGATTAGAAAGGTATTAATAGCTAATAGAGGAGAAATAGCAGTAAGAGTAATAAGGGCTTGTAAGGAGCTTGGAATAAAAACAGTAGCCATTTACTCAGAGGCTGATAAGGATGCTATGCATACTCAGTTAGCAGATGAAGCTATCTGTGTTGGAAAACCTAAATCTAAGGACTCATATTTAAATGAAAGTAATATTATAAGTGCAGCAGTAATTACTAAATGCAATGCAATACATCCAGGTTTTGGGTTCTTATCTGAAAACTCAGAATTTGTCGCAATATGTGAAGAATGTAATATTAAATTTATTGGACCTACTAGTAGGACTATTGGAATAATGGGAGATAAGTCTAGAGCAAGAGAAATCATGAAAAATGCAGAGGTTCCAATAATACCAGGAAGTAATGGAATAATAAAAAGTTTAGATGATGCATATTTAGAAGCAGAAGAAATAGGATATCCAGTAATGATTAAAGCAGCTTTAGGGGGAGGAGGTAAAGGAATAAGAATAGTTCATTGTAAAAATGATTTAAAAAATGCTTATTTTACTGCAAAAACTGAAGCTAAAGTAAACTTTGGAGACGATACAATTTATATTGAAAAGTTTATAGAGAATCCTAGACATATTGAATTTCAAATTTTGGGAGATGAACATGGTAATATAGTCCACTTAGGGGAAAGAGATTGCACTGTTCAAAGAAGAAATCAAAAAGTATTAGAAGAAGCTCCATCAACTATTTTAAGTGAAAATCTTAGAAGTGAAATGGGGGAGGCTGCTATTAATGCTGCAAAAGCAGTAAATTATGTAAATGCTGGTACTATAGAATTTTTAGTAGATAAGCATGGAGATTTTTATTTTATGGAAATGAATACTAGAATACAAGTGGAACATCCTATAACAGAGATGATAACATCTATAGATATAGTAAAGGAACAAATAAAGATAGCTAATGGAGAAAAATTAGGTTTTTCTCAAGAGGATATTAAAATTAAAGGGCATGCTATTGAATGTAGAATAAATGCCGAAAATCCTAGTAAAGGATTTATACCTTCTCCAGGAAGGATAGAATTTTTAAATTTACCTGGTGGTAATGGAATAAGAGTAGATACTGCAGTATTTACAGGATACACTATACCTCCAACTTATGACTCTATGATAGCAAAATTAATAGCTTATGGAAATAATAGAGAAGAGGCTATTAATAAGATGTTAAGAGCATTAGAGGAGTTTGTAATTGAAGGAATTGACAATAATATTGAATTTCAGATAGATATTTTAAATAATAATAAATTTCGCTTAGGAGACTATGATACTAGTTTTATAAGCAAAGAATACAATTTATAGTTGGTGAAAGAGTATGGGGATTTTTAAAAAAAGACAATATGGAGTTATAAACATAACTAATTTAGAAGAAAAGGATATACCAGTAGTTCCAGATGGAACTTGGATAAAGTGCAGTAATTGTGGCAAGATTCTATATAAAAAATCCTTAGAGGATAATTACAATGTTTGTACAAAATGTAATTATAATTTTAGGCTTGGTAGCTATGAAAGAGTTAATCAAATTTGTGATAAAGGAACCTTTAAGGAATTTAATAAGTACATGAGGTCAAAAAATCCAATGGACTTCCCAAACTATGAAGAAAAATTAAAAGCAAATGAAGAAAAAAGCAGAACTAATGAGGCAGTTGTAACAGGTGAATGTGAAATTGGTGGAAATAAAACCATTATAGCTATTATGGATTCAAATTTTTTAATGGGAAGTATGGGAACTGTAGTAGGGGAAAAAATTACTATTGCAGTGGAAGAAGCCACAAAAAGAAAGCTGCCTATAATTATTTTTACAGCCTCAGGTGGAGCAAGGATGCAGGAAGGGATATTATCTCTTATGCAAATGGCTAAAATAAGTAGTGCATTATCAAGACATAGTGATGTGGGATTACTTTATATAACTGTTTTAACAGATCCAACAACTGGAGGTGTAACAGCAAGTTTTG
Organism: uncultured Clostridium sp.; assembly: GCA_934746015.1. Classification (GTDB taxonomy): domain Bacteria; phylum Bacillota; class Clostridia; order Clostridiales; family Clostridiaceae; genus Clostridium. The sequence continues at coordinate 102,309 of CAKVEW010000005.1, read as the reverse complement.
CAATGCTTGGAGATATAATATTAGCAGAGCCTAAAGCTTTAGTGGGCTTTGCAGGAAGAAGAGTAATTGAGGGAACTATAAAAGAAAAATTGCCAGAGGATTTTCAAAGCGCAGAATTTTTATTAGAACATGGATTTATAGATAATATTATAAAAAGAGATAATTTAAAAATGGCTCTTTCAGCTCTTCTAAACTTTCATATAATTAAGGAGGTGTAGTGTGAAAGATATTAATGCCTATGAGAGATTAATGATTGCAAGAATGATAGAAAGACCAACTACACTAGATTATATAAGCAAGATATTTACTAACTTTTTTGAATTACATGGAGATAGAATTTTTAGAGATGATAAATCTATAGTAGGTGGAATAGGACTTTTAAATGGTAGACCTACAACTATAATAGGTATTCAAAAAGGAAAGGACTTAAAAGAAAATATGGAGAGAAATTTTGGCTCTCCTTATCCAGAAGGATATAGAAAAGCATTAAGATTAATGAAGCAAGCAGAAAAATTTAATAGACCAATTGTATGCTTTATAAATACTTCTGGAGCATATTGCGGAATAGAAGCAGAAGAAAGAGGGCAAGGAGAAGCCATTGCAAGAAATTTAATTGAAATATCTAAAATTACTGTTCCGATAATTTCTATAATTATTGGAGAAGGTGGAAGTGGAGGGGCTATTGCATTAGCTTGTGGAGATAGAGTTTGGATGCTTGAAAACTCCGTTTATTCTATATTATCACCTGAAGGATTTGCTTCTATATTATTAAAGGATCCATCAAAATCAAAGGAAGTTGCAGAAATTATGGGGATAACCTCCTATGAGCTATTTGAAAAAGGGATAATTGAAAAAATAATAAAAGAACCAAAGGGAGGAGCCCATAAAAATTTAGATTTAGTTGCAAATTCTATAAAGGATGAATTAATTAAAGAATTTAAAATTCTACTTAATAAGCCTAAAGATATACTATTAGAAGAAAGATATCAAAGGTATAGAAAATTTAAATAAAAAAGAGGGAAGAAACTCCGCAAAATCGGAGTTTCCAAAATGAGTGCGACCTCACATGCGTTCCAAGTCACCACAGTATAAGATATAAATTTAATAAATTTTTATAACAAAAATTTATCTACTTTTGATTTGTAATATATTAAAATTGTGAACCTTGTTATATTATACAATATGTTCTATTATTTTCTAATTATAAAATAGTTTCATTAATTTGAAGTAAAGTTTCTATCCAATTGCTCTTATAGGGCTATTAATTATAACCTTATCTATCTCTATAAAAATTTCATCTTTTACTCATATTTAAAGCATAATTTTTAAATTCCATTTTATTTTTATTGTGAATAATATTTTTATTCCACACCATATAAATACTTTTATCATCAATTTTATCCTTTATTTTAATAACTGAAATCTTATTAGTATTAATCAATGGTGTGTTTAAAATTATGGCAATACCTGTCCCTGCTTGCACAAGACCTGAAAGTATGATTGATTCACTAGGTTCTGCATAAATTTTCGGTGTATATCCTATTAAATCAGAATAAGCTTTCTCCACATCAGAACACTTATTATTGTATGATATAAAATACTCATTTTTCAAATCACTAAGATATACTTCCTTCTTATTGGCTAAAGGATGGTTTTTAGGAACAATCAAAACATATTCTTCCTTTTTTACTAAAATAGCTTCCAAATTATTATATTTGTCTAAATCATCTATATCACTTATAAATCCAAAATCAATATGGCTGTTTTTTATTCCTTTTAAAATTTCATCTGTGCTTTGATTATCAATATTAAACTTCACCTTCGAATTATCATTAAAAAAATTACTTATTAAAAAAGGTATAAAAGTTGCCCCAATACAAGCAGTTGAAGATATGGATATAATCATATCACTATTATTTTTCATCTCTTTTAATTTAAGTTTACCTTTTTCAACTTCACTCAAAGCTCCTTTGGCGTATTTCAAAAAAACTTCTCCATACTCCGTAATATTGATATTTCTTCCTTCTCTTTGAAAAAGTTTAACATCTAGCTCTTCTTCCAACTTGGATATGGCTTTGCTTAGTGCTGGTTGAGTAACTGATAATATATCAGATGCTGTTGTGAAATTCTTTGTTTCTGCTATTATTTTAAAATACTCCAGTTGTTGTAAGTTCATTTTTATCCCCTTTCCATCAAAAATCAATAACTTTTAGTTATATATTTATGAATATTTTCAATTAGACATTATTCATTCAGTAGTGTTATACTTTCACTATTGTATTATTAGTTTTTTTTAATAACAAGAAAAATTATAAATTTAGTATATATATGTCAAATTACTTATATATATTAAAAAGGAGAAATGTAATGTTTAATGTAAATAAAGAAAAATGCATAGGCTGTTCACAATGTATAAAAGATTGTCCAGTTTCTGCTATCTCTTTAGTAGATAACAAAGCTGAAATAAACAACGAAAGATGTTTAAAATGTGGTCACTGTATAGCTATTTGTCCAGTAGAAGCTGTATCAACTGATGATTACAATATGGAAGAAGTTATTCCTTATGATAAAGAGAGCTTCTCAGTGGAAGCTGACAACTTACTTAACTTCATAAAATTCAGAAGAAGTGTAAGAAGATTCAAAGATAAAGAAGTTGAAAAAGAAAAAATAGAAAAAATAATTGAAGCAGGAAGATTTACTCAAACTTCTACAAACAGTCAAGATGTTTCTTATGTAGTAGTTAGTGAAAAACTTGATGAACTTAAAGATTTAGTTTATGAAAGTTTAAAAGTAAAGGGTGAAGCAATTTTAGCTAATTTAACACCTGAAACTGCTTATTTAGAAAGATATGCTAAAATGTGGGTTCATTCATATGAAATGTATAAACAAGACCCAATTAAAAATGATAAAATATTCTTCAATGCTCCAGTTGCCATATTTGTAGCTTCTCCAAACAATGTAAATGCTGGTTTAGCTTCTTCAAATATGGAACTTATAACTAACGCATTAGGTCTTGGTACTTTCTTCAGTGGATTCTCAATAGTTGCTGCTAAAGACAATAAACCTATATTAGACTTCCTTGGTGTAAATAGTTCTGATGAATTATTATCATGTTTAGTAATAGGATATCCTGATGTTAAATACAAAAGAACAGTTCCAAGAAAAGATGCTGTTATAAACTGGATATAAGAGAATATACAAAAATATATCAAGTTTAGAGAAAAAATATTTCACTTTATGTAATAGTATATCAACTAGGGATATACATATATAATAATATATGTTAAGAACTTAGTTAAAAGAAGAACAGAGGTATTGCTGCTATGAAAATATTAGTATTAAATGGAAGTCCACGAAAAGGAAATACTTTAACTGCAATCGCTACATTTGCCAAAGGAGTCAGCAGTAAACATGAACTTGAAGTTGTAGATACGTACAAACTAACGGTTTCTCCATGTACGGGTTTGTGGGGCTTGTCAGTGCTATAAAGGATGTGTGGCAAAGGATGACTCCAATATGATAGTAGATAAAACTGATGATTTAGCTAATAATGAATCATCAATAAGGGAGCTTGAGTCTTTGGGAACCATGCTTAATTAAATAAATCTAATATACAAAATAATATAAAAACAACGAAATTATAATTATGTATAATAAAAAGTGCAAGAACGTAAAATAATTTGTGCTTATGATGAAATAAATACTCCTTTATGGCAATGATAAAAATATTAAATCAATTGTCAGGAAGGAGTATTTTTTATGAGTAAATTCTATAAAGTCCGTTATATCAGTTGCACCTATAGCTAAATTAAACTGTAAAACTTCTATACCTAAACTAATAAAAAATCCTACTGATATTTGCTTAAGAATACCCCAATCCATAAAAGGCATTATATTCATACGTCTATTTTTATAAAGTTCATCTATAGAAAAGCTCATTTTAAATAAAATAATCCATACTAGCATTAAAATATATACTGCAAATAAAATTCTAGTTAAGTTATTCGGTCTATTATCTTTTATATAAAGTAATCCTCTTATTTTAACCACTCTATATTATATATCAAACATAAATTGATTTGAAATAAAATACAATTGTGTAATAATATATGTTCTTATTATATATTGTTTAGAATTCATTAGCTTTCTTTTTAAAATATATTTTATTGAAAAGAAAAATTGAATTTTGAGTAATTAATAAGAAAAATGCAATGCTTGAAAAATTCTTATTAATAAAATAATCCACCAAGTTCCAAATAAATAAGAATATAAAAGTATAAAAATATGCGTATCTAAAAGCCTTTGCTGTAATAAATAACTCCATTTCATCCATTTTTCGAAGCTTTTTCACAAAGAACACCTTCAATAAAGTAAAAAGTTATTTATATTTATTACATACATATATTACCAATAAATTCTATGAAGTAAAAAGCTTTTTATTTTCATTAAGTTAGTGTCTATATGAACAATTAAGTTAAACAGAGTCAAAAACTATAATAAAATAGATATTTCTCCAGTAATAATTTTTTCTGTCTCATTATTTGAATTTTTTATTAAAAGAGATCCATCTTCTAATATATCTATTGGTGTTATTTTTCTTATAGAATTTTTGTATTCTAAGTTAACTTCTCTATTAAGTATTAGTGAATTATTTCTATATATTTTTAGAATTGTATCTTTATTTCCATTTAATAATTCATTGTATTGTTCATAGAAGTTTTCTAAGTATTTATTTAAAATTTCTTCCCTATTAAATAGTTTACCAGTTGATATTAGTAGGGATGTGGCCTTTTCTTTAAGTTCATTATTAAAGTCTTCTAAGGTTAAATTAACATTTATACCTATTCCAATTACTATGTATTCAATATTGTTATTTATAATTTTTGATTCAGTAAGTATACCGCAGAGTTTTTTAGAATCTAAATAAATATCATTAGGCCATTTAATTTTAGTAGAAATTTCTAAATGTCTAAAAGTATTATATAGTGCTACTGATATTAAGATAGGGAAAAAGTTTAATTCTTTTAAAGAAATATAAGGCTTCAAGAGAATTGAAAACCAAAGTCCCTTTCCTTTAGGTGAATTCCAGTTTCTACCCTTTGTTCCTTTTCCTTGACTTTGAGTATCAGCTAGTACTACAGTATCTTTAGTAAATTTATTTTCACCTATTTTTTTACAATATGTGTTAGTTGAATCTATAGTATCTAAGAAAATAAAATTTATTTTTTTGTATTTATTTATTAATTTATCAATCATAATTATGTTACCACCACAGTTAAAATTATTTTTTCTATAATATATAATTAAGTAAATTATCTTATAAATATTTTAACCTTAGTGGTAAATATTGTCTATGGCATAAAGGTATTTAAATAGGATAATATATAAGGTATAATAAACTAAATAATTAGTTTATTATAGTATTTTAGTTGTAACAGGGGGTATTTCAGTGAAAAGAAGTGATTACATATCTTGGGATGAATATTTTATGGGTGTTGCTATTTTAGCAGGTATGAGAAGTAAGGATCCAAGTACTCAAGTTGGGGCATGTATAGTAGATAATGATAATAAAATATTAAGTCAAGGATATAATGGATTGCCAAGGGGATGTTCAGATGATGAATTTCCTTGGAGTAGAGAAGGAAATATGCTTGAAACAAAATATCCTTATGTAGTTCATGCAGAATTAAATGCAATACTAAATAGTAGAGGTACTAATTTAGTAGGTTCAAAAATATATGTTGCTTTATTTCCATGTAATGAATGTGCAAAGGCAATAATTCAATCAGGTATTCAGGAAGTAGTTTATCTATCAGACAAATATTCTGATACAGATATGGTAAAAGCATCAAAGAGAATGTTTAGTGCAGCTGGAGTTAAGATGACTAAATTAGAACCTAAAAATAAGAGAATAGAAATATCTTTTGATATAAATAATATTTAAAATTTTTACATTATGGATAGAAGTCTATAAGTATTATATTGGGGTGGCTGGAGTTTTACCAGTTCCTATGGAATATAATATTTATAGACCTTTTTTTTATTTATATATACTGGGATAAATTGTATAATATATATAAATGAGTCATAGGGAGTAACTGATGAATATAAAGGAAGTAAGTAAAAAATTAAAGCTTAAGATTAAGGCTGTTTATTTAGCTTATAAAAATGAAAACACACCAATAATAGCAAAGTTTTTTGCAGCACTTACTGTTGGATATGCATTGTCTCCAATAGATTTAATACCAGATTTTATACCTATTTTAGGATATTTAGATGATTTAATTATATTGCCTCTATTAATTTATATATCCATAAAATTAATTCCAAAGGAAATAATGGAGGAATGCGAAGAAAAATCAAAGGAGTTATGGAATGAAGGAAAGCCTAAAAGTTGGATTTATGGATTACCTATTATAATTATTTGGATAATAATAATTTTGTTTTTAGTGTATAAAATTATAACTAAATAAATTTGTTTACAATTTGGAAATATGTTCACAATGGTTGGCAATATTTACATTTTATAATATAAATGAATAATTAAGACTTAGGAGAATAAAATGAGAGAAAAAATTTTAATTATAGAAGATGATAAAGATATATGTGAAATACTAAGATTTGCTTTAATGAAGGAAGGGTATAAAGTTAAGGTAAATCCTAATGGATTAGAAGCTGAAGAAGAAATAAAGAACTTTAATCCTCATCTAATATTATTAGATATTATGTTAAATGATACAGATGGCTTTAGTGTTTGTAGGAAAATTTCTAGTTATAAGATTCCTATAATTATGCTTACAGCCAGGATAGATATTATGGACAAGATTTTGGGATTAGAACTAGGAGCAGATGATTATATAGCTAAGCCTTTCGATATTAGAGAAGTAGTTACAAGAATTAGAGTTTCTCTTAGACGTAGAGAGGAAATTAAGGAAATTACTAATAAAATTGAAAGTAAAGAAATTATTATTAATGATATAAAACTAGATGAAGATTGTAGAAGTGTGTTTCTAGGGGATAATGAAATTCAACTAAAGCCAAAGGAGTTTGACCTACTATTGTTTTTATCAAAGAATCCTAATAAGGTTTATTCTAGAAATCAATTATTAGATTTAGTTTGGGGGTATGAGTATTTAGGTGATACAAGAACCATTGATATTCATATAACTAGATTAAGACAAAAGATTGGTAAGACATTAAATATAGAAACGGTTTTTGGAGTTGGATATATATTGAAGGTGAAAAATGCTAACAATTAGAAAAAAATATGGAATAGTTTTGTTAATAGTATTTTTTTTATCTATAATATCTTTTAATTTAGTTATAGATAAGTTCTTTGATAAAAGTTTTAAAGAACTAGTAATAAATGATATGCAAAATATTTATAAAATATCATATAAGAATTTACAAGATTATATATCTTTAAATAGCATTGATAAAAATAATATTACTATTGAGGATATTAATAGCAAAGCTATGAGCTTTGTGGTTGAAAGAGTTAATAGTCAAGGTATCTTTTATAATATAGAAGGTGAAGTTATATCTACTGGCATAACTAATGAAAAAGTTATAGATTTAAATCTTATAAAGGATTTGCCACCATCCTTTGAAGAGACGAAGAATAATAAAACAGTGATAGATATTATAAATAAAGATAGAAATATATTAGGTAAGCTAAGTGTTCCTATTTATAGTGGTGAAAGCCAAATTGGAATACTAGTTTTAGTTAAGAATTATAGTAATGATTATTTAAGAAATATAAATATAAAAACTCTTATAAATATAATAGTTTCTGCTCTATTTATTATAATTTTTATATGCTTATATTTTTTATCATATGCAATAATTAAGCCTATAATAAATTTGAAAGATAAACTTTTAGCAATTGGTAAAGGAAATTATCCACAAAAAATAGAACATAGGTCTAAAGATGAAGTAGGAGCACTAATAGATAGTTTTAATGATATGAATAATAGATTAAGGATTAAGGGTGAACAGGAAAAAAATATTTTTAGAAATATAACTCACGAATTAAAAACACCATTAACTAATATTTCAGGTTATGCGCAAATTTTAAAAGGTGATGATTTTAATGATAAGGTATTTAAAGAAAATGCTTTAGATAGAATAATATCGGAAAGCAATAGAATGCATGAATTAGTAATGTCATTATTAGAAATATCAAAGCAGAGTAGTGATTTAGAAGAATATTCATTTCAAGAAGTTAACATAAAAAATATTATTAATAATTTAATAAGTTTAAAGTCATTACAAATCAAAGAAAAAGAATTGAATATAATTACAAATATCAAATCAGAAAATATAAGAGGGAATAAACAATATTTAAGGATATTATTTAGTAATTTAATAGATAATGGAATTAAATATTCATACGAAAAAACTAACATAATAATTGAAACAGAAGAGATTAATGACCATCTTAATTTCTCAATATTAACTAAGGGGAAGAGGGTACCTTATGAGTTTAAAGATAAGATATTTGAACCTTTTGTAAAAGTAGAAGAAAAAGGATTTTCATCTAAAAATTCAAATGGATTAGGATTATATATTTGCAAAAATATAGTTTTAGGACATAGAGGAAATATTAATCTTATATTAAATGATGATGAAGTAAAATTTATTGTTGAGCTCCCTAAAAATTTACAAGTTGGAAATGATTTAGAACAAGTTTAAAAACAATACTTTATTAAAATAAAAGTATGAAAGGGGAGATAACATGAAAAATAAAATATTACTTACAATTTTAATATTTATTGCTTCAAGTATAATAATAGGATGCTCAAATAATATTTCAAGTGAAGATAAGGTTATGGATAGTGTAGTAATTGATGAAGATGCAAAGGAAACTGCAGATAGTAATAATAGTATTTCTGTTAACAGATTACTATTAACTGAAAACCTTAATGGAGATAGAAAGGGAGCAATGTTAAGAGCTGATGAAAAATTGATTCAAATTCAATATAGTGAAGACTTTGGAGAAGATGAAGGTGCAATTTATAAGACTCAATTTCCAAATATATATATTAATAATTTAGAAATAGGAAATATTACAGATGATGTTCAAAATAATAGAAATGTAGTCAATTGGGAAAATAAAGATATTAATGGACAATTACTTATAGAATACATGGGGGCTGGAGATCCATTTAGAATATTCAAGGATAATAAAGTATATACATTAGATAGTAACTATAATTTAAAAGAAATAACTGCATATAAAAAATTAATAGAAGATACTAATGGCAATTTAAATAGATTTGATACAAGTTATGATGGAAATTTAGATATTTATTATTTTGATGAAGGAAAGGGAATTGAGAAAATAGTTATAATCGATATATTAAATAATAAATACCATGAGATAAATGGAAAAGTATTAGATAGTATTAAAAGTGGTCTTAGGATTTTAATGGCTGAAGGAGATAAGATATATGTTTCAGTAACTGATACAACATATGATACCATAAGTACTATAGGATATATTGAAAATAATAAATTAACAACATTTTTTGATGGAAAAAGTACAGTAAAGGTTAAATTAAAAGGAGATGTATTATATAGTAATAATAATATACTCTTTTCTGGATATGTAGAAGATAGTTATGGAATTTGGAGTTATAATATAGAATCGAAGAAATTAGAGAAACAAGTAGAGTTAAAATCAGATTATTCTTATTTCCAAGTCAGCAAAGATAAAAGCTTTATAATAATTACAAATACAAATTTTCTTGAAGACTTTAGTTTAAGCTTAGCAAGAATAAATGATAATTTAAAAATATCGAATATTCAAGAACTTACTAACTCAATTTTGCCGAATAGAAGTAAAAACAATGGACTATCTATAACAGGATGGAGCAATAATGGAAATAAGTTTTATGTTAATTATGTAAAGACAAAAACGGTGCCAGGGGAAGAAGAAATAGAAGATGTTTATTATGAGGTATATGAAGTTAAATAGAAATTAGGAATAAATAACTAAAAGTATAAATAAAATAGATTTATTTTGGAATAGATTTTTTGGGAAAAGTGGGTATGATAAGAATAAAAAGTATTTAGAGGCTTTTCACTTTGAATTAACAGAAGTCTTAGCTAATGAATTTGATAAATATAAATAATAAAATGTATAAAAATAATGAAAAATAACTATAATTATGATAGTATCATAGTTGTAGTTTTTTATTATTTTATTAAAGTGAGGTTAAAAATATGCAAGAAAACAAAAGAGGAAAAATTATGTGGTATACTCTTGCATTAATGGCTTTTTCAGGAGTTTGGGGATTCGGTAATGTAATTAACGGATTTTCTGAATATAATGGACTACAAGCAATTGTAGCTTGGCTAATTATTTTTGCAATATATTTTATACCATATGCATTAATGGTAGGAGAATTAGGATCAGCCTTTAAAAATCTTGGAGGCGGCGTTAGCTCTTGGGTTGGAGAAACCATAGGACCTAAGCTTGCATATTATGCAGGATGGACTTATTGGATAGTACATATGCCCTACCTTTCACAAAAACCTAATAGTTTTATGATTGCAGCAAGTTGGGCTGTTTTCCAAGATAGTAGAGTTAGTAGTATGAATACAGTATTACTGCAAGTAAGCTGTTTAATAATTTTTGTGATTGCTATGTATATTGCATCAAAGGGATTAAACCCATTAAAGAAATTAGCTTCTTTAGCAGGAACTTCTATGTTTGTAATGTCTATGCTATTTATTTTATTAATGATGGCAGCACCAGCAATTACAAATGTGCAGTTAAATCAAATTGACTGGTCATTAAGTACATTTATGCCAAAGTTTGATGTGACCTTCTTCACAAGTTTATCAATATTAGTTTTTGCTGTTGGTGGTTGTGAAAAAATATCACCATACGTAAATCAAATGAAGGATCCAGCTAAAGGTTTTTCAAAGGGAATGATAGCATTAGCTGTTATGGTTGCAGTTACAGCAATACTTGGAACAATATCATTAGGAATGATGTTTGATTCAAATAATATTCCTAATGATTTAATGACAAATGGGGCATATTATGCATTCCAAAAGTTAGGTGAGTATTATAGAGTAGGTAATTTATTTGTTATAGCTTACGCAATTACTAATATGATTGGTCAATTTGCAGTTCTAATTATTTCAATTGATGCACCATTACGTATGCTACTTGATAGTGGTGATAGAAGATTTATTCCAGAAAAACTATTTGTAAGGAATAAAAATGGTGCATATACTAATGGATTTAAGTTGATTTTTGTTATAGTTTCTATATTAATCATAGTTCCTGCAATAGGAATTGGAAGCGTGGATGAATTAGTTAGATGGTTAGTAAAGCTAAATGCAGTATGTATGCCATTAAGATATTTATGGGTATTTGTAGCATATATAGCTTTAAAAAAGGTTGGAGGAAAATTCGAAAGAGAATATTATTTTGTTAAGAATAGAACTTTAGGAATCATTTTTGGAGCTTGGTGCTTTGCCTTTACAGCCTTTGCTTGTATAGGTGGTATGTATTCAAAAGATACATTCCAATTATTGTTAAATATTATAACCCCATTTATATTAATTGCATTAGGTTTAATATTACCTTTCATAGCTAAAAGAACAAATTCTTAATTTGGAGCTACTTAGAAGTACACCTCAAATGTTAGACAGAATATCTAACATTTGGAGGTGTATTTTTTATTATTTAGGAATTCGCAAATAAAACAATTGCTTGAAAATGTTTACAAGATATTCTACAATGTAAGGTATTGGTGTAAATATATGAAGTTTTGGAGAGGGTAGAATGAATATAGAAATTATTAGAAGTATTATTTTAAATATTGGACTCCTTGTAGTTATAGCACAAGTTTTAGCTGGATTTGATAAGATAAAGGAATACTTAGTAAGTGAAAAACATACTGCAAAAGAACAGTTAGTTATGATTATGATTTTCAGTATAATCAGTATTTTATCAACATATATGGGGTATGGAATAAAGGGAGCCCTTGCAAACACAAGAGTAATTGGAGTTATGGCTGGAGGTTTTATTGGAGGACCTATAGTTGGAATTGGAACCGGGATTATAGCAGGTATTCATAGATATGCTATTGATATAAATGGGTTTACTGCATTAGCATGTTGTATATCCACTATATTAGAAGGAATTATAGCGGCATTTTTTTCAAATTATATTAAAAAGAAAAAATATAAAAAAATTAACTTATATTTAATAACTTTTGTAGCTGAAGTTCTTCAGATGATAGTAATACTTGTAATTTCAAGACCTTTTGGAATGGCTTTAGAATTAGTTAAAAGCATAGCATTTCCTATGGTTTTTATTAATTCTTTTGGATTAGTACTGTTTATTGGTGTGTTTAAACATATATTTATAGAAAAAGAATATGAATTAGGAGAAAAAATGAGTTTAGCCTTTGATATAACTAAAAAATGCTTACCTATTATTGAAAAAGGAATGTATGATGAAGAAAGTTGTAAAGAAATAGGTGAAATTATTATACAATTCTCTAAAAAGTTAGGATTAGTTTTTACAGATACAGAAAAAATAATTTATACTAAAGGAAAACTTTCTATAGATAATAAGTGTGATTTGCCAGAAGTAGCTAAAAAAGTACTAAAGGAAAAAACTGTGTGCTTAGAGGAAGAATGTAAAGAGGGAGACATATTTTATAAAGCTTTAAGAAATATGGTAGCAATTGGAGCTCCTTTAATAAAAAATGGACAAGCATTTGGATGTTTTATTATATTTACTCAGAAATATAAGCTTTCCTTAGATCCTGAAATACAATTTGCAGAGGGACTAAGTTCATTTTTATCTACTAAATATGAATTATTAGAATCAGAAAAGCAAAGAGAGCTTATGCAAAAAGCAGAATTTCATGCATTACAATCACAAATAAATCCTCATTTTATATTTAATTCTCTTAATACTATTAGTGCTTTTTGTAGAGAAAAACCTGGAAAAGCAAGAGAATTATTAATTGATTTAGCAACTTATTTTAGGAACTCTATTCAAAACAAAGAGGGATTAGTAGATATATATGAAGAAATGGATTATGTAAAAGCCTATTTGCAGTTAGAAAAGGCAAGATTTGAAGATAGGCTAATAATAGAGATTAAAATTCCAAACAATTTAAAATGCAAAGTACCTTGTTTAATTTTGCAGCCTATAGTTGAGAATGCTATTATTCACGGAGCAATGAAAAGAAAGGCTGGAATAGTTAAAATTATTCTAGAAGAAGATAAAAGAAATCTAAAAATTTCTGTTATAGATAATGGATTTGGAATTCCAAGGGAAGTTATTGAAGGGTTACAGGGAAATACATCTTATGAAGGAAAAATAGGATTAATAAATGTCCATAGAAGACTATGCTATCTTTATGGAGAAAGTCATGGTTTAGATATATTAACATCAAGGGATGGAACAAAAATAAACATATGTATACCAATGATTGAAAGAAAGGATGAGAATTATGAAAATTGCAGTAATTGATGATGAAAAACCTGCAAGAAGTGAACTTATTTTTTTAATAAAAGAAATACTCCCTAGTGCAATTATTACCGAGTTTTCTAGTGGAGAAGAGGTTTTAAAGTCTATATCAAATGAAAGTTATGATTTATTTTGTATTGATATTAATCTAGGTGATATTAGTGGAACGACCTTAGCTACCATGGTAAGAAAAATTCTACCTCATTCTGAAATTGTATTTGCAACAGCTTATAATAACTATGCCGAAAAAGCCTTTGAAGTAGGTGCAATACACTATTTGTTAAAGCCCTTTTCAGAAGCAAAAGTTAAACAAATGTTAGAGAGATATAAGATAAAAAAGTCTGAAAATTACTTAAAAAAAGATGAACTATTTTCAAAAATTCCATTATATGTAGATAAGAAATTTATTATGGTTAACATTGAAGAAATTATTTATATAGAATGTGAGAATAGGGAGTGCATTATTCATACAAAAAATGAATCCTATAGAGATAGTAATACACTTAATTTTTTTGAAGAAAAACTAGCCAATAAATGTTTTTTAAGAATTCATAAAAGCTTTTTAATAAATTTGAATTATATATTAGAAATTCACCCTTGGTTTAATAACACTTATTGCATAAAAGTAAGCGGATTGAAGGATGTTTTTTTACCTGTTAGTAGAAATAAAATAAAGGATCTTAAGAGAATTTTGCATTTAAAACATTAAAAGATGCAATTTATACAATAAAAATAGCATTTCACCCATTAAATAAACGTTTACATAGGGGATTATGCTAAACTTAAAGGGTAAATAATAACTTTATTAGATGATAAATTTTTTATCCTTAAAGGAATTAGTTGCAAGAATTATATGTGAGAGGTGGAATTTTTAATGGTATCTTTTTTTATTTGTTTAGCGATTTTAATTGGTGGTTATTCTATTTATGGTAAGTACATTGAAAAAAACTTTGGACCAGATGATAGAGAAACACCTGCAATTGCTATGGCTGATGGAACAGACTATGTAGTAATGCCTACATGGAGAATATTTCTTGTTCAACTATTGAATATAGCAGGTCTTGGACCTATATATGGAGCTATTGCAGGAGCATTGTGGGGACCATCAGTATTTTTGTGGATTACCTTTGGTACTATATTTGCAGGGGCTGTCCATGACTATTTATCAGGAATGATATCAATGCGTCATAAAGGTACTACAATTGGTGAAATTGTTGGAATTTATTTAGGGCCTTTTATGAAACAAGTTATGCGTATATTCTCAATAGTATTGCTTGTACTTGTAGGAGTTAGCTTTACAACTGGACCAGCGGCACTTTTAGCTATGCTTACACCAAAAGCACTAAATTTTACTTTTTGGTTAGTTGTAATACTTATTTATTATTTTCTTGCAACTTTTCTACCAATTGATAAAATTATTGGAAAAATATATCCTCTATTTGGATGTAGTTTAATTTTTATGGCTTTAGGGGTAATTGGTGGAATTCTTTTAAAGGGATACACTATTCCAGAAATTACATTAGCTAATCTTCATCCAGGTAAAACACCTATATGGCCTATGATGTTCGTGTCAGTTGCTTGTGGAGCAATTTCTGGATTCCATGCAACACAATCACCATTAATGGCACGTTGCATGAAAACAGAAAAGGAAGGCAAAAAGATATTTTATGGAGCAATGGTTGCTGAAGGAGTTATAGCCCTTATATGGGCAGCAGCAGGTTGTGCTTTCTATGGTTCAACAGGAGGATTACAAACAGCAATTAAAGAATTAGGTGGACAAGGTCCTGTTGTTTATGATATTACTTACAAATTGCTTGGAGGAGCTGGATCAGTATTAGCAATGATTGGTGTTATTGCTTGCCCTATATCATCAGGGGATACAGCATTTAGAAGTGCAAGACTTGTTATTTCAGACTGGTTTAATATAGAGCAAAAGAGTGCTTCAAAGAGATTACTACTTACAATTCCGCTATTAGCTGTAGGAGCAATATTAACTCAAATGGACGTGCAAATGATTTGGAGATACTTCTCTTGGAGTAATCAAACATTAGCAATGTTTGCACTATGGGCAGGAGCAGTTTATCTTTTTAGAAACAAAAAGAATCCTTGGGTAGCTGTAGTGCCTGCAACATTTATGTCTGCAGTAAGTTTAACTTATATTTTAATGGCACCTGAAGGCTTTAAGCTTAGTAGCACAATTGCATATCCTGCAGGAATTATTTTTGCAGCATTTTGTTTAGGATTATTTATAAAAAGTAAAAATTCAAAATCAGAAGATATAGAAGTTGTAGCTTAAAATTGTTTTAAAAATATAAAGATAATAAGAATAATAAATTTTTTTTAATATAAAAGGCTTTCTAATTAAGTTTATTAACTTATTAGAAAGTCTTTTTTGAACTTTAACTAATACAAAAGATATCTTTAAAGAATAGTGATAATATATTGCTTTTTATATACTAAAGTTTAGGAATAGTAGTATGAGGATATTGTATTGAGATTCTGTTTTCAGGATTTGTATCAACTGTATATAAAACAATTAAAAATATCCACTCTAATGGTTTCATTAAAAAATAAATAATATCTGCTATATAAGGTGATTTTATTTTAGTAGCAATAGGATATCCATATTTATCATATATACTTCTTATAATTTTATGAATCTTAGGTGTTTTTTCTTCAAGAATTTGCTCAAATGCATTTGCAATACATAATTGACGATTTACTAATACCTTATGTCCATGACGTTTTCCTTCTCTTATTGGCTTTACAATTTCTTTATGTCCACCAGCTGCAACCGTACATAGATAATGTTGATCATAATATATATTTTGTGGCGGTATTTTTTGAGAAAATGTCCAATTGGCTGTTTCTGTCCAAGCTTTTATAATATTATTTGGTTTTTGACCAAAAAGAATTAAAATAGCTATAATTATGCCTAATAAAGGAAGCATCACTACAATACCTAACCATGGCCAATTAGAGGAAGTGCTTATTATTTTATTAAGCTTAGAAAGTTTATCATGGCTATTATTATCAGAATTTACATTAGTTTCTATAATTTGAGATTTCTGATAAATTAAATATCTTACTGTTTTTAAAATTATTATTATGTAGTTAAATGGTAAAAGAAGTAGTAGAAAGAAGTAATTCCACATTTGAATACACCACATTATAGATAAAATTAATCCAAGATACATAGATGCAATTCCAACAACGGTAATTAAGGGAGGTTGATTTTTTAAATCTACAAATCTGCAATAAATATATCCTAATAAAGAAATTAATAAAATTACTATTATAGTTGGCATTGAACTTATAAGGATGGGAGAATGCACTTCACTATTACTTAACTGAATATTCCAATCTGAAAATCGGATACCTAGAAAAGTAAATATAGAAATATTAAAAATTAATCCAAGACATAATCCTAAAACCTCAATCTTTTTATGTGCATAACTATTATTATCAAATTTAGGATGTAGTATAAAGAAAATTAAATTTTCAAAGGTTAATGTTATAGACAATGTTAATGGTAAATAAATTATACTACCTTGGAGAATGTTATTCATCAAAACAGAAGATAGTAATGATATGAAAAAGCTTACTATTATAGTAAATATAATAGGTGTTGTATAAAAGTAATCTACTAATTTTATTATTATTTTTCTCATTGAAAAATCTCCTTTTAATTTACTTATTAATAATAGTTTATATTAAAAATAATAAATAAACAATATATTTTTATTTAAATAAGATATTTTTTTATTGATAAACAATATAAAGGTAATAGATTTTAATTTGAAAATTATTTTGCCTTTAAAAAGTACATTAGATATTAATACATAAATAGGATATATATTTATGGAAATATAAATATAATTTATAATTATATAAGAAGAGTTAATTATAGGACAAAAGAAAGCTTAAAAAGTCGGGAGTCCAATTTTTAATGATGATAATATTAGATTAACGAATTGTAAGGGGGAAAAATAATGGAGTGGATTGAAAGCATTAGAGAAGCTATTTCTTATATTGAAGATAATATTACAGAGGATTTATCTATTACAGAAATTTCAGATAGGGTAAATGTTTCTCCTTTTTATTTTCAAAAAGGATTTGCAATGTTATGTGGATATTCAGTAAGTGAATACATTAGGAGAAGAAGACTTACACTTGCCGGCAGTGAGGTTTTATCTACTAATGAAAAAATAATAGATATTGCAATAAAGTATGGATATGATTCTCCAGATAGCTTTACTAAAGCTTTTACAAGATTTCATGGAGTTACTCCATCTGCAGTTCGTAAAGAGGGGGCAGTAATAAAGTCATTTGTTGCTCTTAAAATCAAATTTTCATTAGAAGGAGGATATGTTATGGATTATAAGATAGTTGAGAAGGATGAATTTAAGGTTATAGGAGCCTATAGAAAATTTAAATATGATTCTGCATTTGTAGATGTACCAGCATTTTGGAATGAGCATATTTCACAAGGAAAGTTAAAGGATATATGTGGAATGTATGGTATTAATATTGATGAGGAAATGAGCGGTAATGAATTTGAGTACCTTATAGCAGAGGATTATTCTAAAGAAAAAGAAGGTATGGAAGGGTATATAGTTAAAACAATTCCTAAATTTACTTGGGCTGTTTTCCCTTGTTATGGACAAGGAAAAACATCAATTCAAGAAACTAATAAGAAGATATTTTCAGAGTGGTTACCAAACTGTAGAGATTATGAAATTGCTGCAGGATATAATATAGAAATGTATAGTGATCCAAGTAAGTATGAAAAAGGGATTTTAGATGAAAATTACTATAGTGAAATTTGGATTCCAATAAAGAAAAAATAGGGCTTAATTAAGATATGAAAATATGATGGTACTGAAAAAGTTTAAGTTTTCAGTACCATTAGTTTTATTGGGCATTAATAAATAATTTTATTATTATAACTAGAAGTTAAGGCATATATGACAAATTTAAAATACTGTAGTAAAATAAATATTTAATAGGAAAATTTAAGTAATTAATTTGAAAAGGAAGTTATACTATGGGAGAAAAATATAAAATGATATACCCAGAATATTTTAAAGAATTTAAGTGTATAGGTGGAAACTGCAAAGATAGCTGTTGTGTTGGTTGGGATATAGATATAGATAAGATTACCTTCAAACAATATTATAGAATTCAAGACAAAGAAATGAAAAGAATGTTTCAAAAAAATGTTCATAATAATGATTATTGTACAAGTTCTGATATCGATTATGGAAAAGTAAAATTAAAGGGTGATAAAAGGTGCCCTTTTTTGGATGAAGAAAATTATTGTATTATTTATTCTAAGATTGGAGAAGAATATCTTTCAAACGTTTGTACATCCTTTCCTAGAATAATTAATAAAGTAGATGGTTATTATGAAATGTCCCTTGATGTAGCCTGCCCTGAAGCGGCAAGAATTCTTTTATTAAAGGAAGAAGGAATTAAATTTAAAGAAAGTGAAGAAAACTTAGGAAAACATATAGTATCAAGTGAGATTGATACTAAATCTAAAAAATACAATAAGTCACCAATAAAGTATTTCAAGGAAATTAGAGATCTTAGTATCAAAATAATACAAAATAGAAAATTAAACTTAAGTGAAAGGCTTTATATATTAGGTGATTTTATAAATAAATTAGAGGATGAGCTTAAATATAATTATAGCAATGTACCTAAATTTATTAAAAAATATGATATAAATTTAGGTAATGATTGCTATGAAAAAAATAAATCAAATTATCTTATTCAAATTGATTTTTTCAAAAAAATGTTAGAGTTTTTAAATGTATCTAAAAATGTGGATAGCTTTTCTTTTAAAGAATATACAAGGGAAATTATAGCTGGATTTAAGTTTGATGAAAATACTGAAATAAGTGAACATTCAGGATTATACATAAAAGCATTTGAAGATTATAATGAAAATCTTATTAATAATAGCTATATTTTTGAAAATTATTTAGTGAATTTCATATATAATAATATTTTTCCATTTTCTGAATCTGAATCAATATTTGATGGATATATTATGCTTTTAACAAGATATTCATTTATTAGATTTTATTTGGTTGGCAAATATCTATATAATAAAAAGGAATCTAAAGAAAGTATAGTTGAATTTATTCAATCTTTCTCTAAAACTATAGAACATCATAAAAGTTATTTAATTGATTCATTAGAATATATAAAAGAAAATGAATTTGATAATATAGAATTTGCTAAAGTACTTTTATAATAAATGAATTGCTACTGTTTCTCCAATTGAATTGAGATATTCTAATTAGATAAATATAAATGATATACTATATATAATGTATAAACTATTAAAGATATAAAAAGTTATATATAAGAATATAAAAATAACTATATAGTAGAAATACTTATCTAAAGTTTTGTTTTTTTATTAAGGAGGATACATGTATATAGATTGTCATACACATTTAGATTTTTTTGAAGATAAGCTTGAAGAAGCAATAAGAGATATAAATGATAATAAAATTCTTACTCTTGCAAATAGTATGGATATAGAAAGTTATATTAAAAATAAAGAATATAGTAAAAAGAGTGAGTTTATTAAACCGTGTTTTGGTATTCATCCATGGAAAGCTGCAGAGTATAGAGGAGATTTAAAGGAACTTATTCCCTATATTGAAGAAAGTGAGATTATAGGGGAAATAGGATTAGACTATCTTTGGGTAGAAGACAAGAGTACCTTTAAGCCACAAAGAAGAGTATTTTATTTCATGCTTGAAGAAAGCATAAAGAGAAATAAAGTTATAAGTCTTCATACTAAAGATGCAGAAAAAGAAATATATGAGGCTCTAAAAAAATATAATTATAATAAAGCAATAATTCATTGGTATAGTGGTGATATTAATACCTTAGAAGAGTTAATAGAACTAGGATGTTATTTTACAATTAGTGTAGATATAGGATACTCAGAAAAAGCTTATGAAGTATTAAGTATAGTACCTATAGATAAATTACTTATAGAAACTGATGGACCAACTGCATTAGAATGGGTTAATGGAGAGTATGGATACCCAAGTGAAATAATAAAAGTTTATGAGAAGGTAGCTAAATTAAAGTGTATAGGTGTAGAAGCCTTACAAATTATTGTTAAAGAAAACTTTAAAAGATTATTAAATAAGGATTGATAAATATTAGGAATTGTAGTTGTTATATATGGAGCAAAGAAAATAGAGTAATATTAAACTATTGGAAAATATATAATTAATAATTATTATTAACTAGCTTGACATTAATAACCAAAATGAATAAAATGTTAATATAAACTTAATAATTTAACTGGGGGGGCAGGGAACTGTCTGAGATAAAGTTGTGACCATTTTGACCCATAAACCTGATTTGGATAATGCCAACGTAGGGAGATTAGTATTGTTTCAATTACAAATTAAGCTATTAAGCAGCATTCTTATATTAGGATGCTGTTTTTTCTTTTAACAATATACTTTATCAGATTCAAGATAAATTATTTAAGTTAATTATAAAAAAAGGAGGGATTTTATGGCACTATGTAATGTAAGCCTTCAAGTGATACCTTCAGTAACTGAAGAAAGAATTTATCCTGTAGTGGACAAAGTTATTGAATATATTGCTTCTACTGGAGTGAAGTACGAAGTTGGAGCAATGGAGACCACAATGGAAGGGGAACTAGATACTTTACTAGAGATAGTAAAGAAGGCTCAAGAGATATGTACAGAAGAAGGTGCATCAAGAGTATGTTCTATGGTTAAAATAGACTATAAAAAAGAAGGCGTGACTATGGATGAAAAAATCGAAAAATATAGGAAATAAACTTGCACCTATAATATTTATTTTAATTTTATTAAGCTTATGGGAAGCTGTTGTTAGGGCAGGTGGAATAGAAAAATACATAATGCCAGCACCAACAGATGTAATTAATGTTTTAATTAGTGATTTTAAAGCTATGATATCGCATATAAAGGCTACATTATATGAAGGCTTTGTAGGTTTCTTAGCTGCTATAGTGATTGCTATAATACTAGCCATAATTATGGATATGGTACCACTTGTTAAAAAAGCTCTTTATCCAGTCTTGGTTATATCACAAACTATACCAACTATTGCTTTAGCACCACTTTTTATTATATGGTTTGGCTTTGGTTATTTGCCTAAAATAATTGTAGTTATAATTGTATGCTTTTTCCCAATAGTAATAAGTATAGTAGATGGTTTAGAAGGTGTAGATGAAGATTTAATAAATCACTTTAAATTAATGGGGGCATCTAAGCTTAATATATTTATACATTTAAAGCTTCCTTATGGAATGATAAATTTCTTCTCTGGCATGAGGATAGCAGCAACTTATAGTATTATGGGTGCTGTAATTGGAGAATGGCTTGGAGGAGATAAGGGACTTGGTGTATATATGACAAGAGCAAGAAGTGCATATGCTTTAGATAAAATGTTTGCATCAATTGTGATAATAGTTATTATAAGCATGGCTATATTTGCTTTAGTTTCAATTATGGAAAAAATATTTACTCCTTGGAATAATAAAAAAAATAGCATAAAAAGAAATAATTAATTGGAGGTGGAAATAATGATAAAAAAGAAATTATTATCAGTAGTATTAGCATCAGTAGCAGCATTAACGCTATTTACTGGATGTAGTAATAAGGAAACAAATAAGGAAGGGGCTTTACAAAAGGTAACATTAATATTGGATTGGACACCTAATACTAATCATACAGGATTTTATGTTGCAAAGGAAAAGGGATATTATAAAGACCTAGGTTTAGATGTTGAAATAATACAACCATCAGAAGGATCATCACTGCAACTTCTAGCAGCTGGGAAAGGAGATTTTGCAGTTAGTTATCAAGAAGATTTAACTTATGCTAGAACATCAGATAATCCATTACCAGTTATGGCAATAGCAGCTATAATACAACATAATACATCAGGCTTTTCATCACCTAAGGAAAAGGGGATAGAAACTGTAAAAGATTTTGAAAATAAAGTTTATGGTGGATGGGGAAGTCCATCAGAGGAAGCTATATTAAGGGCTGTTATGGAGAAAAATGGAGCTGATTTTAGTAAGCTAAAGATGGTAGATGCTGGCACAGAAGATTTCTTTATAGCAACTAAAAATAATTTAGACTTTGAATGGACCTTTGAAGCTTGGACTAATATTGAAGCAAAACTAAGAAACTTTGATATAAACTATATTCCTGTTAGAGATTTAGATCCTGCTTTAGATTATTATACTCCTATTATTGCTACAACAGAGGATACAGTTAATAATAAGAAAGATTTAGCTACAAAATTTATGGAAGCTACTACAAAAGGATATGAAGAAGCAATAGCAAACCCAGAAGAAGCTGCAAAAATATTAGTAAGTAAGGTACCTGAAATTAGTGAAGAACTAGCAATAGAAAGCCAAAAATATCTAGCTGATAAATATATGGAAGGTACTAAGATTTGGGGAGAAATGAAGGATAGTGTATGGGATAACTATACTAAATTCTTGTATGATAATAAATTAATTAATAAGGAAATGAAAGCAAGCGAGGCTTATACAAATGAATTCCTATCAAAATAAGATTTTATTAAAAAATATTTCTAAATCCTTTGATGGTATGGAGATATTAAAAGATATTAATATTGAGGCCAAGGAAGGTGAATTAGTTTCAATACTTGGACCTTCAGGAAGTGGGAAAAGTACAATATTTAATATATTAACTAATATTATAAATAGTGATAATGGAGAAGTTAATATAAATGGTGATATAAGCTATATGTATCAAAAGGATATGATGGTTCCTTGGAAAAAGGTAATAGATAATATAGGTATTCCTCTTATATTTAAAGGAAAAGGGAAAAAAGAAGCTAGAGAAGAAGTTAAAAAACACATAGATGAGTTTGGACTTAGCGGTTTTGAATATAAATATCCATCTCAATTATCTGGTGGTATGAAACAAAGAGCTAACTTTTTAAAAACATATTTAACTTCTAATGATATTATGCTTTTAGATGAACCCTTTGGTGCATTAGATTCTATGACAAGAAGGAAGATGCAAAATTGGCTTCTAGATCTTACTAGGGCAATGAACTCTACAATACTATTCATAACTCATGATATAGAAGAAGCTATATTTCTTTCTAACAAAATATATATTATATCTGAAAAACCTGCTGTAATTAAAGGTGAAATTAAAGTTAATTTACCTAAAGAAAGAAATGAAAAAATTGTTACTACTGAAGAGTTTATAAATATAAAGAAGCAAATATTGAATTTAATGTAGTTTATAATTATTAAAAGGAGTTTTGATTATTAATTTTAAATATTAATATCAAGACTCCTTTTATTTTTACAAAAAATAATTGTCTTATAAGAAACACAAGATATTAGGGATATATTGAGGTTTTAATACCACATGTGGTATTAATAATAAAAGTCAAGACTTGAAAGTGATATTTTTATTATGTAATATAGAGGAAGACAAAAAATAAAGGATAGGTGAAGCATGTTGATAGTTGTTGGTGGAATGATTGGGCTTGGTAAAAGTTCTGTTGCTGAAATTCTAGGAAATCATTTTAATTCAGATGTATTTTATGAAAGTGTAGATGATAATCCTATATTACCTTTGTTCTATAATGAAAGTGAAGAAGAAATCCAAAAAAAGAGGTATCCATTTTTACTACAGTTATATTTCTTAAACACAAGATTTAAAAGTATTAAGGAAGCATTAGTAAACAATGATAATGTATTAGATAGATCAATATATGAAGATTGGTATTTTGCTAAAAAAAATATGGAGCTTGGAAGAATAAATGATTTAGAGATGAAGATTTATGAAGAGCTTTTACATAATATGTTGGAAGAATTAGAAGAGCTTCCAAAGAAGGCACCTGATGTTATGGTTTATTTAAAGGGATCTTTTGAAACAGTTTTAAATAGAATAGCCTTAAGAGGAAGAGAATTTGAGATAGATGACAGTCTAAGAGAGTATTATCACTTCTTATGGAAGGATTATGATAATTGGGTTGAAAATTATTATAATGCATCTGAAGTATTAATTATAGATATGGATAATATGGATGTTGTAAATAATGTGTCTGATAAGGAAAAACTTATAGAATTAGTTGAAGAAAAGCTTAAAGAAGTTAGGGAAATGGAAAAATAAAATAAGAGCAGTATATAGAATCATATGAAAACAGTCGATGTTATTTATTAAACATTGGCTGTTATTTTTTTATTTATAATCAAAAATATGTTTATATTAATATTTAATAATTAATATGAAGATAGAATACTTTTAAAGTATGTAAGCGTTATAAATACTACATATTACATATTATATATTTTCATTTTTATTAAATAGGAGTATTATATAGTGATTAAGGACTTTTACAAGGAGATGAAATAATGAAAAAAGAATGGGCAATATTATTAGTAGTTTTACCTATGACATTTATGACCACTTTAGATAGTAGTATAGTAAATGTTGCCTTACCTACCATGGCAAGAGAACTTGGAACAACTATGGCTGGTATAGAATGGGTAGTAACTAGCTATTTAATAACAATATGTGCTTTTATATTATTATTTGGTAGATTTGGAGATATTATTGGGAAAAGTAGAGTTTTTAGGATAGGCATTGCAGTATTTACAATAGGGTCTTTACTTTGTGGACTATCAAATACATTAACAATGTTAATCATATCAAGAATAATTCAAGCTGTAGGGGCTGCGGCAGCTATGGCAACAAATCAAGGAATAATTACAGAAACATTTCCAGCTTCTGAAAGAGGAAGAGCATTAGGGTTAACTGGAACAGCAGTTGCATTAGGAACAATGGTTGGACCTACTTTAGGAGGGCTAATAGTATCTGTTGCCCCTTGGGAATATATATTTTTAATAAATATACCAATAGGAATTATAGTTTATATTGGAGTTTTAAAGACACTAAGTTTTAGAAAAGAAAAAGAAAAAGTACCCTTTGATTTAAAAGGAACTATTTTATTTATGACTTCAATTGTACTACTTTTCTGCTCAATAAATTTTGGACAAAGTAAGGGTTTCACAAATCCTATTATAGTTTTAACATTTCTATTTTCACTTTTATTATTATTTGTATTTATTAAGGTTGAAGGAAAAATTCATAATCCAATGTTAGATATACATATATTTGAGAATAAGTTATTTTCTTTAAGTATATTCTGTGGCTTTATTTCTTTTATAGCTATAGGAGCTATGAATATAATTTTACCTTTTTATCTTCAAGATGTTTTAAAACTTACTCCAAGTATGGCAGGACTTATGATGACAGTTTCACCTATAGTTCTAGCTATAGTAGCGCCTATAAGTGGGCATCTTTCTGATAAATTAGGAAGTGAAAAAATATCTGCAGTAGGATTAAGTATTATGACCTTGGGATTACTTTCATTATCAATTTTTAAAGAAAGTACTTCATTATTTGTAGTTGGAATTCTTATAGCTTCAGTATCATTAGGTAGTGGAATGTTCCAATCACCTAATAATTCTTTAATAATGTCAACTGTGGAGAAAAGTAAGTTGGGGATAGCTGGAAGTATAAATGGATTAATAAGAAATTTAGGTATTACTACAGGAATAGCATTTTCCACAAGCCTTTTATATTCTATGATGAGTAGTAAAATGGGATATAAAGTTTCTGGATATGTTGAAGGAAGAGCAGATGTATTTATTTATGCAATGAGATTTGTCTTTGTTGGTATTGGATCTATATGTTTAATAGGAGCAGTTTTAACTTTATTAAGAGTTTTAAGGAAAAAAGCTAAAGCATAAATTATAAAGATATAGAATTAGTAAAATAATTCTATATCTTAGAAATAAATAATAAAATCCATTTACAAACGTAACAATGTTACGATATAATAATATTATAATCAAATAAAAATAAATATTTATTGGGGATTAATAAAACAATGTTACGGATAAAGAAATAATCATGGTTACACATATTATAGTGTAAGGAGGAGGAAATATGAAATTTAATATTTTAAAAGACAAAAACTTTTCACTTTTAATGTTTGGGAAAATTACATCTTTAATTGGTTCCAATATGCAAAGTTTTGCATTATCTCTATTTGTTTTAAGTACAACAGGATCAGCTACTAAATTTGCATCTATCCTTGCAGTTTCCTTAGTTCCAGGATTAATATTATCACCTATTTCAGGGGTGATTGTAGATTGGTTTTATAGAAAAAATATATTGATTTTCTTAGATTTAGCAAGTGGTGTAGTAGTAAGTATATTTGCTATTATATATTTTATTACTGGAGAAATATCACTTATAAATATTTACATTTTAGTTATATTACTTTCTTTGATTTCAACATTAGATAATCCAACGCTTCAAACAATAATACCAACTATAACAAAAAAAGAAGATTTAGTTGAAGCTAATGCATTAAATTCTTTATTAATGTCTATTGGTAATATGATTTCACCAGCTATTGCTGCATTTATTTATGGAAGTTTTGGATTAGAAACTGTTTTTATAGTAAATGCTATTTCATTTTATGTTTCAGCTTTTTCAGAAGTATTTCTAGTTATACCTAGAAATATAAAGTCAAAAGGAAAATTATCTTTAAATAAATTTTCTAATGAGTTTAAGGATGGAATTAGTTTTATATTAAAGAAAAAAGATATTATAAATATAGTAAGTTTAGCTGTAATATTAAATTTTGCTTTAGGATCATTTACAATTGGATCAGCATTTATAAGTAAAATTATATTAAAAGTATCTGACTTTCAATATGGTATGGTAGATACTTTTGGAGTAGCAGGTATGATTTTGGCAACTTTTATTGTAGGTTGGTTTTCAAGGAAATATTCTATAGGCAAGAATATATATATAAGCTTAATGATTGCATCAGTTTTTTTATCACTATATTCTATTGTAGCTTTAAAACCACTAGTAAATATTCAAGGTTCTATTTTTTATTTATATTTAATAATGCTAATAATTACATTTATAATGTGTATGTTTATAGGTATTGCAAATACCTTTGTAAGTGCAGGACTTCAATCAATAGTTCCTTTAGATTTTTTAGGAAGAGTATCGACAGTAGTTTCAACTGGATGTATGTTAGCATCTCCTTTAAGTAGTATGATTTATGGCTACCTTTTTGATAAGATAAATGTTTCTAGTATTTTTTTAATTTCTTCTGTAATTATGATAATTGCAATGCTATTATTTAAAAAATCATTGTATGAAGTTAAAATTGAAGAAGAAGTTAAATTAAAAGAATGTGAAATAGAGATAGAACAAATTTAAATATAATTATAATAAAAATATCGTAGAATTTTATAATTTCTCCGATATTTTTTTGTTTTTAAAATTATTAGTATTTTTTCCTATAATATGTATTGTTGTTAATGAAAATTCAAAATGATAAAATTTACTATAAATATCCATTAAAAGTAAAATTTGAATAAAAAATTAATAGAATTAAATTTCTATTTTATGAAGGAGATTTTAAATGGTAGATAAAAATAATGATATGTATGGAGCATGGCTTACTTATAGAGAAATAAAAAACTCTAAGTATAAAGAATATCTAAAGAATATACATTTAGCAATAAGAGCAAGTGATGTTATAAACAATGCACTATTAGAATTAGAAAAAGCATTAAAAAGTATTTATGGTGGGAATACCATACAAAGTATACATCTAAATGAAAAGGATATAAAAGAAGATTGCTATATAAAACTAGGAATTGAAAAAAATAAGGCATTAAGAAAAAATGGATATGAAATTAAAAGGACTTATTTAGAAAAAAAATATATAAGTGTGATAGGTCATGATGAAAATGGAGTTCTATATGGTGTATTTCATTTGTTAAGATTACTAGGAGCAAATAATGAAATCACTGAAAAAGCAATAATAGAGAATCCAGAGAATGAATTAAGACTTATAAATCAATGGGACAATATAGATGGAACAGTTGAGAGAGGTTTTTCTGGAAGTTCGATTTTTTTTGAAAGTGTAAGAAATAAAGAAAAAATAAAAGAAATAATGAAGATTATTGGAATACCTGCTAGTAGTGATTTAATACGTGAAGCTTTTAATGATGAGTATGGTTTAGCGGAGGATTTAGGAAGAATTAATGATTATGCTAGACTCCTTGCATCTATAGGTATAAATGGAATTGTTGTAAATAATACTAATGTACATAAAGAAGAAACCTATTTTATAGATAATAAGATAGGTATGATAAAAACACTTAATGAAATTATGAGTAAATGGGGAATAAAATTATTTCTTAGTATTAATTTTGCTGCTCCTATTACTTTAAAGGACTTAAATACTGCAGACCCATTAGAAGAAGAGGTAATTAAATGGTGGGAAAATAGAGCTAAATTCCTTTATGATTGCATCCCTAATTTAGGAGGATTTATGGTAAAGGCTGATTCAGAAGGAAGACCTGGTCCCTTTACTTATGGAAGAAATCATGCAGATGGTGCAAATATGTTAGGAAGAGCTCTAAAGCCTTATGGAGGAATATTAATATGGAGATGTTTTGTTTATAATTGCAAACAGGATTGGCGTGATTATTCAACTGATAGAGCTAAGGCAGCTTATGATTGCTTTAATCCCTTAGATGGAGAATTTCTAGATAATGTATATTTACAAATCAAAAATGGACCAATGGATTTTCAAGTTAGAGAACCTATTTCACCTTTATTCGGAGCAATGGATAAAACCAATAAAATATTGGAACTTCAAATAACTCAAGAATATACAGGCCAACAAAAAGATATATGTTTCTTAGTACCATGGTGGAAAGAAATTTTAGAATTTAATACTTATGCTGGTGGTGAAGCAAAAGGGGTTAGAGAAAGAATAAAGGGTGTAGCTGCAATATCCAATATTGGCAATGACTCAAATTGGACAGGAAACTTTTTAGCACAAGGGAATCTTTATGGCTATGGAAGATTAATATGGAATAGTAAAATAACTAGTGAAGAAATTGTAGATGAATGGATAAGACTTACCTTTGGAAATAATGAAAAAGTAGTAAATAATATTAGTTTTATTTTGTTAAATTCTTGGGAAACCTATGAAGAGTATACCTCACCTTTAGGTATTGGGTGGATGGTTTCACCAGGGCATCATTATGGTCCAGATATTGATGGATATGAATATTCTCCATGGGGAACCTATAATAGAGCAGATTGTATGAGGATAGGAATAGATAGAACTATAAAAAGTGGTACAAAATATATCAATCAATATAATTCACCTTTAAAGGAAATTTATGAAGATATAAATATATGCCCTGATGAATTATTATTATTTTTCCATAATGTTAAATATAATCATTTACTGAAGAGTGGGAAAACAGTAATTCAGCATATATATGATTCACATTTTGATGGATATTCTTTAGTTGAAAGATTTATAGGGAAATTAGATGAAATAAAAGACAGTTTAAATAAGGATATATACATTCACCTTAGAGGTAAGATGATAGAGCAATTATTTAATGCTGGAGAATGGAGAGATAGAGTAAATACTTATTTTTATAGAATGTCAGGTATTAAAGATAATAAAAATAGAAAAATATATTAATCTATAATTTTTCTTATTTTTTTCTATAATTTGAATGGTTGTCATTTAAATGGTAAATGTTAGAATTTAATTAATGGATTTAAATCTTAATAATAATTGTATGCATGCAATGTAAACGAAAACAATATGAGGGGATTTGAAAAAAATGAGAAGAAAAAGGTTATTAAGTTTAGTTTTAACTTCAATGGTAGCTTTAGGCGTTTTCACTGGATGTTCTAAAGGAACAGACAAAAATTCAAATGCTAATAAAGATGGAATAAAAGAATTTAGTGCTTTTTTTGCAACAGCAGGTAAAGAAGTTCCAGATAATAGACTTAAAAATGCTATAGCAGAGAAAATAGGAGCTAAAGTTACTGAAACATGGCTTACAGGTCAAACAGCAAAGGAAAGAATAGGAGTAATGATAGCAGGTGGCGATTATCCAGATTTTCTAGATGGTGGAGATGGAACACAAGCTTTAGTTGATGCAGGTGCTTTAATAGCTCTAGATGAATATATAGATAAATATCCTAATATAAAAAATTTATGGTCAGAAAGTGATTGGGAGAAGGTAAGAAAAGAAGACGGACATATTTATTATATACCTCAATTTGGCAATATAAAAGTAAAGGCTATGGAAACTAAGCACAATGATGAAGCCTTCTGGATTCAAAAAGCAGTGTTAGAATGGGCTAATTATCCTACAATTACTACTCTTGATGAGTATTTTGATTTAATTGAAAAATATAAAGCAGCAAATCCAGAAATAAATGGACAACCTACTATTGGATTTGAAATATTATCAGATGACTGGAGATATTTCTGTTTAGAAAATCCACCTCAATTCTTAGCTGGATATCCTAATGATGGAAAGGCTGTTATAGATCCAAAAACAGTAACTGCAAAGAGTTATGATACTATACCTGAAGCAAAACAATATTTTGAAAAACTTAATAAAATGTACAATAAAGGTATAATAGATCCAGAAACATTTACATCATCTTATGATCAATATATTTCTAAACTTTCAACAGGTAGAGTTTTAGGAATGATAGATCAAGGCTGGCAATTCCAAACTGCAGAACAATCATTAGTACAACAAGGTTTAGACGAGAGAACTTATGTACCTCTAGGATTAACTTTAGATCCAAATGTGAAATCTAACTATAGAAATAGATCAGCAATAAATGCAGGTGGTGGACTTGGTATATCAGTAAGCTGCAAAGACGTTGAAGGTGCTTTACAAGTTATTAATGATTTATTAAATAACGATGTAATGATATTAAGATACTGGGGAGAAAAAGATGTAGATTATAAAGTAGGAGATGGCGGATTATTCTACAGAACAGAAGAACAAAGAAAAAATAATAAAAATCAAGACTGGGTTACTGAAAACCTATGCATGTACACATATTTCCCACAATTTAAAGGCTTATTAGAAGATGGTAAAAATTCAGTAGTACCAAATGAACAACCAAAAGAATTCTATGATGCTTTAAGTGCAGTAGATAAAAATATATTAGATAAATATGGATATGAAAAGTTTACAGATTTTATGCCAGAACCTCCTGAAGAGAATCAACCTTGGTTCCCAATATATTCTTATGCAAGCACTTTAACAGCTGATTCACCAGCTGGAATTGCAATGCAAAAAATGGATGAAATAAAGAAGCAATGGCTTCCAAAGGTAGTTATGACTGGTACAAGTGATTTTGAAAAAACTTGGAATGAATATCAAAGTACTTTAACTACTCAAGCAGATGTAAAAGCTTACGAAGAAGCATTAACTAAAGAAGCTAAGAGAAGAGCAGAATTATTTAATAAATAAAAAATAGGGGAAGTATAAAAAACTTTCCCCTTATTTAAAATTAAAGAAATTAAGAAGGAGAGTTTTGGGATGCAATTAGAACTTAAAAAACAAACTTTAAATGTAGAAAAAAAACCTAACAAAAGTTTATGGAATAGAATAAAGAAACAGAAAAGTTTAGTTTTAATGTCAATTCCATTTATTATATATGTAGTTATTTTTTGCTATGCTCCTCTTGTGGGATGGGTAATGGCATTTCAAAATTTTAAGCCTGCAAAAGGTCTTTTTAATCAAGTGTGGGTGGGATTAGATCAATTTAAATTTCTATTTTCTGACCCTACTTTTATAAAAGTAATAAGAAATACTTTAGCTATGAGCTTAATTAATTTAACACTAAGTTTTGTGTGTTCTATAGGATTTGCTTTATTACTAAATGAAGTTAAGAATATGTTATCTAAAAAATTTGTACAAACAGTATCATATTTACCACATTTCTTATCATGGATAATTGTAACTGGAATTGTAGCTGAAGTTTTATCACCTGAAACAGGAATAATTAACCAGTTATTGGTTTGGTTTAACATAATAGAAAAACCTATAAATTTCTTTGCAGAAACTAAATATTTCTGGGGAATAGTAGGATTAGCTAATGTATGGAAGGAAGTAGGTTGGGGAAGCATTATTTATCTAGCAGCTATAACTTCTATAAATCCAGATTTATATGAAGCAGCAGAGATAGATGGAGCAGGAAGATTCCAAAAGATGTTACATGTAACCTTACCGGGAATAAAGCCTACAATTTTTATATTACTATTAATAAACATAGGCAATATACTAAATGCTGGATTTGAAGTGCAATATTTATTAGGAAATGGCTTAGTACAGCAAGTATCACAAACTATAGATATTTTTGTTTTAAAATATGGAATAAGCTTAGGAAATTATTCTTTAGCCACTGCAGCTGGTATATTTAAAAGTGTAATAAGTATAGTCTTAATATTCTTAGCTAACAAGTTTGCAAAATCAATGGGCGAAGAAAGATTATTCTAAGGGGGAGTATTTATGTTAAATATAAATTTAAAGAGAAAAAGTAAAGGCGATATAATTTTTAATATATTTTTATTAATATTCATGATTTTTTTTGTAATAGTAACATTATACCCAATACTAAATACTTTAGCCATATCCTTTAATGATGGAATAGATTCCGTAAGGGGTGGTGTATATCTATGGCCTAGAATGTTTACACTAAAAAATTATCAAACTGTTTTCAATAATCCAAACTTAAAGCAAGCAGCATTTATATCAGTATCAAGAACAATAATCGCAACTGTTGTTCAAGTATTTTTAACAGCTATGCTAGCCTACATTTTAAGTAGAAAGGATTTTGTGTTTAAAAAACAAATATCATTTATTTATGTGTTAACCATGTATGTTAATGGTGGAATGATTCCAAATTATATTTTAATAAAGGAATTAGGACTATTAAATAACTTTTTAGTTTATATTTTACCAGGCTTAGTTAGTGCATTTAATATGATAGTAATTAGGACATATATAAATGGATTACCTGAAAGCTTAATAGAATCTGCAAAAATTGACGGTGCTGGAGAGTTTAGAATTTTTATGCAAATAATACTTCCATTATGTAAGCCAGTTCTTGCAACAGTAGCTTTATTTATTGCAGTAGCACAATGGAATTCATGGTTTGATGCTATGTTATATGCTTCTGCAAATCCTAAACTTACAACATTGCAATATGAGTTAATGAAGCTTCTATCATCAACAACCCAACAAGGTGGTTCTGGAACAGCTGAAATGGTGAAAAATGCAGGTAATATAGTAACACCAAGATCTATTCGTGCTGCAATAACAATTGTTACAGCTTTCCCAATAGTATGCTTATATCCATTTTTACAAAAATACTTTGTATCTGGTTTAACTATTGGAGGTGTAAAAGAATAATGAATATTAAAAATGAATATACAAATTTATTTTTAAAGTACGGATATTCCTTAAATGATATAGAAAAAAGATTAGATAAAATTTATGAAACTATTTTTTATGATGAAGAAGAAAAGTTTTATCATATTTTAGATGAAAATACAGCTTGTTTTATTGATACTGGGAATAATGATGCAAGGACAGAAGGAATGTCCTATGCAATGATGATGTGTGTTCAAAGAGATATGAAAAAGGAATTTGATTCATTATGGAATTTTTCTAAAAAATATATGTATCTTGAAGAAGGTATTAATTCAGGGTACTTTGCATGGTCTGTAAGTCCAGAAGGAATTAAGTATTCAGATGGACCAGCTCCAGATGGAGAAGAATATTTTGCAATGGCATTATTTTTTGCTTCTCATAGATGGGGAGATGGGGAAGGAATATATAACTATTCAAAAGAAGCTAAGGATTTACTATATACATGTATTCATAAAGGTGAAAATAATGATGGTTATCCTATGTGGGAACCAAAGAATAAATTAATAAAATTTGTTCCAGGATTGAATTTTACTGATCCATCTTATCACTTACCTCATTTTTATCAGTTATTTTCACTTTGGTGTTATGAAGAAGATAAAGAATATTGGAGAGAAGCAGCTAATAATAGCAGGGAATATTTAAAAAAGGCATGCCATCCAGTTACAGGATTAGCACCAGAATATGCTCATTATAATGGGGAACCAGTTACAAGGGATAATAGACAAAGATATTATAGTGATTCTTATAGAGTTGCTGCTAATTTAGGATTAGATTATGAATGGTTTAAGGCATCCGAATGGGAATGTGAATGTGCTGATAATATACAAAGATTCTTTTGTGAAACAGTAAAAGGAAAAGAAGATTTAATATATGAAATAGATGGAAGGATTATATATGAAAAAGCACTTCATCCAGTTGCTATTATAGCAACAAATGCAATGGCATCTTTAGCAAGTAAGGGAAAATACAAAAAGGAATGTGTAGATAAATTTTGGAACACTCCACTAAGAAAAGGCGAAAGAAGATATTACGATAACTGCTTATATTTATTTGCTTTTCTAGCTTTAAGTGGTAATTATAGAATTTGGTAATGAAAGAAATGAGGGAAATAGAATGACTACATTAATGAAAAACCCAATACTAAAAGGTTTTTATCCAGATCCATCAATATGTAGAGTTGGAGAAGATTATTATCTTGTTAATTCTACCTTTTCATTTTTTCCTGGGATTCCAGTTTTTCATAGTAAGGATTTAGTTAATTGGATACAAATAGGGAATGTTATAGATAGGGAAAATCAAGTGAATTTTAAAGGTATAGAGCATTCTCAAG
This sequence comes from uncultured Clostridium sp., assembly GCA_934746015.1. GTDB lineage: Bacteria > Bacillota > Clostridia > Clostridiales > Clostridiaceae > Clostridium. Next base: position 67,059 of record CAKVEW010000005.1, on the reverse strand, counting down.
GAATTTATGCACCTACAATTCGCTATAATAATGGAATATATTATTTAATTACAACTAACGTTCCTTATGATGGGAATATAATATTTACAGCTAAAAGTCCAGAAGGGCCGTGGTCAGATTCATATAAGATTGAAGGAGCTGAAGGAATTGATCCAAGCTTATTCTTTGATGAGGATGGAAAATCTTATTATATAGGAACTAGACCAAATAGAAATGGTGAAAAATATAATGGCGATTGGTATATATGGATTCAAGAAATAGATTTAGTAAATATGAAGTTAATAGGAGAAAGCCATGAGATTTGGAATGGAGCCATGAAAAATGTTATTTGGCCAGAAGGACCTCATTTATATAAGATAAAGGATTATTACTATTTGATGATTGCTGAGGGAGGAACTGGACCAGATCATTGTATTACTATTGCAAGAAGTAAATCTATTTATGGAGAATATGAAAATAACCCTAAAAATCCAATAATTACTCATAGACATTTAGGAAAAGATTATTCTATTAAGCATGTTGGACATGGAGACTTAGTAAGTACAGAAGATAGTGAATGGTTTATTGTAATGCTTGCTAGTAGACAAGTTGATGGATACTGTAATACAGGCAGAGAAACATTTTTAGCTAAAGTAGATTGGGAAGATGGATGGCCAATTATTAATAAAGGAAAAGGAATATTACAATTAGAACAGGAAATTCCCACTAATGAATTTAAATTAGAGAATAAAGAGAAGTGTTATCATTTTTATGGAGATAAATTAGATGATAGATTTCTATTTTTAAGGAATCCAAGTAATAATTTATATTCTTTAAAAGAACGAAAAGGTGCATTAAGATTGTATTTGAAAGAAGAAAATATAAATGACTTGGGGAATCCTGCATATGTAGGGATAAGACAGGAAGAATATAAGTTTTTAGCATCAACAATGATTGAATTTAATCCTAAAAATACATATGAAAGTGCAGGATTAGCAATAATTCAAAACAATACTCATAACTTAAGATTTGAGTATTCTATGATAAATAAAGATAAAGTGCTTAGAATAATTGAATGTAGAAGTGGAAAAGAAGAAGTAATAAAAAAAGTGTTTTTAGATAGTAGTAATGTAGCACTTAAAATCATTAGTAGAAATCATAACTTAGATTTTTATTATAGTACTGACGGTATGAAATATTATTTACTAGAAGAAAATTTTGATCTTAGATATTTAAGTACAGAAGTAGCAGGTGGATTTGTTGGTTGTACCATAGGTATGTTTGCTACAGGTAATGGAATTAGAAGCCAAAACTATGCTGATTTTTTATGGTTTGAATACAGTAATATATAATTATGGAAAGGATATAGAACTATGAAGGGTATTAAGTTATCTAGTATATTAAGCAAGGGTATGGTTCTTCAACGTGGGGATAAAACTAAAGTTTATGGCAAAGCAGAAAATAATATAAAAATAGAAGTAGAATTTTTAAATAAGAAATACGAAACAACTTCAGATAATAAAGGAAATTGGTCAGTTTTATTATGTAATTTAGAAGCTGGTGGACCCTATACAATGACTATTAAAGCCAAGGAAAAGTTAATTATAGATGATATTTTAATTGGAGATGTATGGTTATGTAGTGGACAATCTAATATGGAATTACCTATAGAGAGAGTAATGGATTTATATGAAGATGAATTAGCAGAATGTTCTAATAATAATATAAGACAATTTTTAGCTAGTAAGAATAATAATCTTCAAGGGAAACAAGAAGATTTAGAATATGGAATATGGAAGTCTGCAACTAAAGATTCTATATTAGACTTTAGTGCAGTAGGATATTTTTTTGCAAAGGAATTATATAATAGGTATAAAGTTCCAATAGGATTAATTTCAACTGCTATTGGGGGAACTCCAATAGAATCATGGATTAGTGAAGAAGGATTGAAAAATTTTCATAGATTTGATGAGTTAATTACAAATTGTAAAGATAGTAACTATGTAGTAAGTAAACAAAAAGAAGATGATGATAGAATAAATTCTTGGTTTATAGAAAGAGACTTAAAGGATGAAGGAATAAATAAGTGGCATTTAGAGGACTTAGATGATTCAAAATGGGATGAATTCGTTATTCCAGGTATGTGGAGAGATACAGTCTTAGATAAATTAAATGGAACAGTATGGTTTAGAAAAGAGTTTTATTTACCTAAAGATTTATCAACTAGTGAAGCTAATCTTTATTTAGGAAATATTTTAGATGCTGATGAAGCCTATATAAATGGAACTTTAGTGGGAAGGACTGAATATAGATATCCTCCTAGAAAATATTTAGTGAATAAGGGCATTTTAAAAGAAGGAAGAAATTTAGTAGCACTAAGAACTACAAGTTGTACAAGTATAGGTGGTTTTATATGCGATAAACCATACAAATTAGTATTTAATAATGAAGAAATTGAATTGTCTGGTGGATGGAAATATAAAATAGGTTGTGAAATGAATGCTAATTTTGATAGAACTCATTTTGAATATATGCCTACTGGTTTTTATAATTCAGTTATTTATCCTTTAAGAAATTATACAATATCAGGTGTTATATGGTATCAAGGAGAATCAAATACTGGATATCCTGATGATTATGAAGAGTTATTTGAAGTCCTGTTAAAGGAATGGAGAAGTAATTGGAGTATAGGAGATTTTCCTTTCTTTTATGTACAGCTAGCTAATTACACTGATCCATCAAATACCTCAAAAGATATTAATTGGGCTAGATTAAGGGAAACACAAAGAAAATCATTAAAGAATTCTAATACAGGTATGGCTGTAATAATTGATATTGGAGAAAATAATGAACTTCATCCATTTAATAAGAAAGAGGTTGGAAGAAGATTAGCTCTATTAGCTATTAATAAATACTATGGTGAAGATATAGTATGCAATGGGCCATTATATAAAGAAATGAAGAAGAATGATACTAAAATAAATATATATTTTCATAATAATAAAAGTAAATTGCTAAATATAAAGGGTGATTTAAAGAATTTTGAAATATGTGGAGAAGATAATATATATTATAAAGCTATTGCAAATATTAAAGAGGATTATATAGAAGTTTGGAGTTATAAAGTTTATAATCCTAAGGCTGTAAGATATGCCTATGAAAATGGACCAAAGGATATAAATTTATATAATGGGGAAGGATTACCAGCTTCACCATTTACTACAGAAGAAAACTTTTGATTATTATATATTTAAAATTTTACCAGTAATAATTTGATTATAGTATAAGGATGAAGGATAAGAATATGAAAAAAAGATATTCATTAAATAATTGTAGTATTAAATATAAATTGTTAATAATTTATATTTTTTGTGTATTAGTTCCCATGATTATTACTAATAGTTTAATGCTATATACAGTAAGAAATAATGAGAAAAAAGAACAAAAAACTAATATTGATCATGTAATAGATAGGGTAACTTTTAATTTAAATGCTGTTGTAGAAGAGTGTATGATGTTAAGTAGTCATATTAATTCAGATGAAGATTTAAATAATATAATAACAAGTGAATATAAATTTCCAGTTGATTACTATGATAAATATTTTAGGCTATTAAAAAATACTGCAATAAAAGATTACTATAATCCACAACATATATATAGAATCAATGTTTATGTTGATAATGATACTATATTAAATAGTGCCAATATATCTAAGTTAACAACAGATGTAAAAAATAAAGAGTGGTATAAGCAATATCATAACAATAATGAAAGTACAACTATAACAGTTGAATATGATGAAGAAAGAAAAATGTTTGCAGATAATAATGCTTGTAGAATTATAAGTATTGTAAGAAAATTAGATTATTTTAAAGATGGAAGAGAAAAATTAGTTAAAATTGATATAAATTATGAAGCCTTATTAAGTAATATATTAAATGAGCAAATGAAGGAGAGCCTATATATAGTAAACGAGGATTTAGTTTTATTATCTAATAAGGGAATATATTCTCCAAAAGAAGACTTTAAGAAGATTGATATAATAAATATGGATAATATGTTGGTTCATGAAAAAATAAAACTAAAGGAATCAAAAAATGATTGGGATATTATTTTTACAGAAGACTATGAAAGCTTATTTTTAAATCTAAAAGATTCAAGAAAGCTTTTCACATTATTAATTATTTTCAATCTAATATTACCAACAATAATAATAAGTTTAATATCAAAATCATTAGAAAATAGAGTTAAGCTTATAAATACTTATTTAGGTAAAGTGGAAAAAGAAGAGTTTTATGTTATAGAGAGTATTGAAGGAAATGACGAAATAAGTAGCCTAATGAAAAGTTACAACTTAATGGTTTTAAAGATTAAAGAACTAATAGAAGTAGTCTTTAAAGAAGATGCAGAGAAAAAAATTCTGCAATTATCAAAAAAACAAGCTGAATTAAAAGCATTGCAAAGTCAGATTAATCCTCACTTTATGTTTAACACTCTAGAAACTATAAGAATGAGAAGTCTTATAAAAAAAGAAGATGAGACAGCTGAAATAATAGAGAAGCTTTCACTTCTTCTTAGAAGAACAATAAACTGGGGTAATGATAATATTACAATTGAAGAGGAAATGATGTTTGTTAATAACTACATTGATATTCAGAAGTATAGATTTGGAGAAAAGTTATCTTATAATTGCTATATTAGCGATGATTGTAAGAATTATAAAATACCTAAGTTATCATTAGTAACCTTTGTTGAAAATTCCTGCGTTCATGGAATAGAAAGAATATCTTATAATGCAGGTATTAGTGTTTCTATTTTTAAGGATGAAGATTACTTATATATGGAGATTTCTGATACGGGAGAAGGAATAACAAAGGAAATACTAGATAAGATAAGGCAAGGTATAGATAATTTTAACTTTGATTCCTTAAATGAAGAAAAAAGTATAGGTATTTTTAATGCTTACATGAGAATGAAAATGTACTTTAATAATAATATTAGTTTTGAAATTGAGAGTGAAGAAGGTGAAGGAACAGACATTACAATAAAAATATCTATAGATGAATTTCAAAAAGGGAGAGAATATAATGATTAAAACTTTAATAGTAGATGATGAACCCTTTATAAGACAAGGGCTAAGGGTTTTAATTGATTGGGAGAAATATGGATATGAAATTGTAGATGAAGCTGAAAATGGATTAAAAGCTATAGAAAAAATCAAAGAAAAAGAAATTGATTTAGTAATAACAGATATAAAGATGCCTGAAATGGATGGCCTTGAACTTATAGAGTATGTATCTAAGAATATAAAAAGAAAAATAAATTATATAGTTTTAAGTGGATATTGTGAATTTGAATATGCTAGACAAGCAATAAGATACAATGTTGAAGATTATATTTTAAAACCAATACAAAGAGAAGAACTTATTAATTCTTTAGGAAAAATACAGGAAAGATACATTAAAGTAATTCTTGAAAATGAAGAAAGGCAAAATAATGAAAAACTAATTTATGATAAATATGTAAGTGATTTAATATCAGGAAGATATGATAAAAAAAGTATAAATTATATAAAACAAAAACTTTATCATAAAAGTGAAATTAGATATATAAATATAGAAGTTAACTATAATGATGACAAATATTCAAACATGTCTCATGAAGAAAAAAGGTTTGGACAGCATAAGCTATATAATAAAATAGTAGATTGGCTAGAAAAGGATTCCTATAATGTTATTTTTGATGTAACAAATGAAAAGGATTGCTATGATATTGGATTTATTTATGAAAAAAGATTATCAAGAGAAAAATGTATTAATGAAAAAGCGTATATATCAAGTCTTATAAATTATTTAAGAGAAGGATGTAATTATGATTTTTTTATTTATATAGGGCAAATAGTTAATGGTATTGAAGAGATTGAAATATCATATAAATCAGCCATCATAGCCAAAATGCTTTCAAACTTTTCACTAGATAGTAAGATACTATATTATGAGGACATAATGAATAATCCTAAAACTTATACTATTGAAAAGAAGTATATGGATAATATAATTAAAGCAATTGAAGAAAATTCTACAGAATATATAATTACCTGCATTGATGAATTTTATAGTAGTTTTAAAAATCACTATATAGATTTAGAAATTATATCAATAAATATCAATTATTTATTATGTAATCTTATAAGTATAGCTAAAAATATAGATGAAAATGTGAATCAAGAAAAAATAGCCCAATATATAAGTTTAGGGATATTTAATGGGAATATGAGTAGAGGAAGCGCTAAGCATTTAAAGAATTTTTCGATAGAATTTTCTGATTATTTAGTTCAACTTAGACAAAATAATTCTCAAGGAATATTAGATCATATTAATAAAGAAATATCAGAACATTATATGGAAAAGTTAAGTTTAAAATCATTAGGTGAAAAATATTATATTAATAGTGCTTATTTAGGACAAGTATTTAAAAAACAATATAATATGAGCTTTAAGGATTATTTGAATACTTATAGAATTGATAGAGCTGAAGAATTATTAATGAATAGTAATGAGAAGATATATAGAATTTCAGAAAAAGTTGGTTATAACAACACTGATTATTTTATAAATAAGTTTGTACAACTAAAAGGAAAAACACCATTGCAGTATAGAAAAAAGAAAAAAGTTGGAATTTAGATGAGAAATATTTTTATAAGTATCTCTAAATATATGAGAAAAAATAGGAGAAATGGTATGAAAAAAGGGAATAAAATTACTCATAAAGAAGCTTTAGAGAAGGCAAGAGAGTTAGTTGCAAAAATGACACTTCAAGAAAAGGCATCACAGTTAACTTATAATGCAGCACCTATAGAACATCTAAATATTCCAAGATACAATTGGTGGAATGAAGGCCTGCATGGAGTTGCAAGAACTGGTACAGCAACTGTGTTTCCACAAGCTATTGGGTTAGCTGCTATCTTTGACCAGGATTTATTAGGAAAAGTAGCAAGTGTGATTTCTACAGAAGCACGTGCAAAGTATAATGAAAATAGTAAAAGAGGCGATAGGGATATTTATAAGGGTATTACATTATGGTCTCCTAATATTAATATATTTAGAGATCCTAGATGGGGACGTGGGCACGAAACTTACGGAGAAGATCCATATTTAACTTCTAGACTTGGGGTGGCATTTATTAATGGACTTCAAGGCCAGGGGAAATATTTAAAGACAGCTGCTTGTGCAAAGCATTTTGCTGTTCATAGTGGTCCAGAAACATTAAGACATGAATTTAATGCAGTTGTAAATGAAAAGGACTTATATGAAACCTATTTACCAGCTTTTGAGGCAGCAGTAAAAGAAGCAGATGTAGAATCAGTAATGGGAGCTTATAATCGTACAAATGGTGAACCTTGTTGTGGAAGTAAAACTTTATTAAAGGATATATTAAGAGGAAAGTGGGAATTTAAAGGACATGTAGTTTCTGATTGCTGGGCAATAGCAGATTTTCATTTGCACCACCATATAACAAGTACAGCTACAGAATCAGCAGCATTAGCTATTAAAAATGGATGCGATTTAAACTGTGGGAATATATATCTTCAATTGCTATTAGCTTATAAAGAAGGTTTAGTTACAGAGGAAGATATAACCACAGCTGCTGAAAGATTAATGGCTACAAGAATAAGACTTGGAATGTTTGATGAAAACTGTGAGTATAATGAAATACCATATGAAATAAATGATTGCAAGAAACATAATGAATTATCTTTAGAAGCTGCAAGAAAGTCTATGGTTTTATTAAAGAATAATGGAATACTACCATTAAAAAAGGAAAAACTAAAATCCATTGCAGTTATAGGACCAAATGCAAATAGTGAAATTATGCTCCGTGCAAATTATTGTGGTACTGCTTCAAAATATATAACTATATTAGAAGGTATTCATGACGTAGCAGGAGATGATATTAGAGTATTTTATTCAGATGGATGTCACTTACTTAAAGATAGAATTTCAGCATTAGGTGAAGCTGATGATAGATTTGTTGAAGCTGAAATAATAGCAGAAAAGTCAGATGTGGTAATACTTTGCTTGGGATTAGATGCAACCTTTGAAGGAGAAGAGGGAGATTCTGGTACTGGAGATAAACCTGATTTGAAATTACCAGGAAGGCAGCAGCAATTATTAGAGAGGTTATTAGCAACAGGAACTCCAGTTATTCTATTAATTGGATCAGGAAGTGCATTAACTTTTAATGGGGCAGAAGAAAAATGTGCAGCTGTATTAGATATTTGGTATCCAGGCAGTAGAGGAGGAAAAGCAGTTGCAGATTTACTATTTGGTAAATGCTCACCAAGTGGAAAGCTGCCAGTAACCTTCTATAAAAATGAAGAGGATATTCCTGATTTTACAGATTATTCAATGAAGGGAAGAACTTATAGATATGTAGAATCAGAGGTTTTATATCCATTTGGATATGGTTTAACCTATTCAAAGATAGAATTAAATAATCTACAAGTAGAAAAAATAAACAATGATTTTGAAACTGTAAATGTAACTGTAGATATTAAAAATATAGGAGACTACGATACTGATGAAGTAGTTCAATGCTATTTAAAAGACTTAGAATCTAAATATGCTGTGCTACATCATAGCCTAGTTGGATTTAAGCGTGTAAACTTAAAAAAAGGTGAAAGCAAAACTTTGAGCTTTGAATTAAGAAGAAAAGAATTTGAAGTTGTAAATGATGAAGGTAATAGAATACTAGACAGTAAAAGATTCAAACTCTTTATTGGTATATCACAACCAGATGCAAGAAGTATTGAATTAACAAAGACACTACCTTTAGAAACAATTATTCAACTGTAACTCAATTTATAGTAATAAAATAAGAATCTGATGAGAGGAAAGTTGCATTATTACGATGAACTAGAGTTATAAAAACTCTATCAGAAGTAATACCAGCAACTTGTAGTTCAACAGATTCTTATTTTATAAATTATTTAAATGAGTTAAAAGAAGCATCAGAAGGCATTCTCCAGTCACCACGAGGACTTAGAGAAATACTACCAACTTTTGGACCATCTGGTAAAGCACTTCTTTTAAATTGTTGAGTAAAGAATCTATAAATAAATTTATCCAGCCATTTTTGTATTTCTTCTTTGCTATAATCATTTTTAAAGGCTTCTTCTGCTAAAAATTTAATTCTTTCTTTAGAAGAACCATTTTTTATAAAGTGATATAAGAAGAAATCATGTAATTCATAAGGACCAACTATATCTTCTGTTTTTTGAGAAATTTCTCCTTTATCATCCTTTGGAAGCAATTCAGGACTAACAGGAGTATCTAATATATCTAATAATGTTTCAGATACTTCCTTAGAGGATTCTTTCTCAGCTACATATCTAACTAAATATCTAACTAAAGTCTTTGGAATAGATGGATTAACAGAATACATACTCATATGATCTCCATTATAAGTACACCAGCCAAGGGCAAGTTCTGATAGATCTCCAGTTCCAATTAACAATCCACCTTCTTTATTAGCTAAATCCATAAGAATTTGTGTTCTTTCTCTTGCTTGAACATTTTCATATGTAACATCATGGATATCTTTATCATGGCCTATATCTTCAAAATGTTGCAATGCTGCTTTTACTATATTAATTTCTCTTAAATCACAACCAAGTTCTTTACATAGAGTTAGAGCATTATTATATGTTCTGTCTGTAGTTCCAAAGCCTGGCATAGTTATTGTAATTATATTTTTATTATCTATACCTAGAAGTTTAAAGGTTTTTACAACTACAAGTAATGCTAAGGTGGAATCAAGGCCTCCAGATATACCGATAACTGCTTTTTTCAAGTTGGTATGTTCCATCCTTTTAGCTAGTGCAGCAGCTTGAATGCTAAATATTTCTTTGCATCTTTCTTCTCTTTGCTTAGCATTAGAAGGAACAAAAGGATGCTTATCTATATATCTATCAAAATTATTCATTTTATTTTCTTTATATTTAAATTTAATTATATTTGCATCAAAAGGAAGAATTCTTGATGCATCTCTATAACTTATATTTTTAAGTCTTTCACTATTAAGTCTAAAAACATCTATGTATGAATAAATAACTTCATTTTCTCTTTGAAATCTTTCATTCTCCTTAAGCATAGTTCCATTTTCAGAAATTAACATATGGCCACTAAATAAAAGGTCTGTTGTAGATTCATGAACTCCAGCAGAAGAATAAATATAAGCAGACATACATCTAGCACTTTGATTTGAGATTAAGGCTTCTCTATAGTCTTTTTTACTTACTAATTCATTAGAAGCAGATAAGTTTCCTATGATATTTGCTCCTAAAAGTGAAAGGTAAGAACTTGGAGGTATAGTAACCCAAAGGTCTTCACAAACTTCGAATCCAAATGAATATTCACCAGAATTAAAAATTAAGTTAGTTCCAAAGGGAACTTCTTTTTGAAATTCCAAGTCTACTTTTTCATCAATTATTCCTAATCCTTCACTAAACCAACGTTTTTCGTAAAATTCACTGTAATTTGGAATATAAGATTTAGGAACTATTCCAAGTAGTTTTCCATTAAATATTATATAGGCACAGTTGAATAAGGAGTTTTTAAAGGTTAAAGGAGCACCTACAGCTATTAATATATCTAAATTAGAACTTTTTTCTACTATTTTAGAAATAGCCAAGTTAGCTTTTTCTAAAAGGTTATATTGCATAAATAAATCTCCACAACTATAAGAAGTAACACATAGTTCTGGAAATACAATTGCCTTAGCTTCATTCTTATGTGCATCCTCAAGGCATAAAAGGATATTTTCTAAATTATATTCAATATCTGCAACACGTGTGATAGGACATGCAGCAGCAACTTTAATAAAATCCATAAAATCTCTCCAATCTAAACATTAATAATAATATTTTAACTCTTTTCAGATAATAAATTCAAAACTAACTATTTAAATAATAAAAGGAAAACTATAGAAAATCAATGATAATAGAAGAAAAGAAATAAAAACAAACACATAAATAGTTATATATACTATATAAAAAGATAAAAAAGATATTGTAAAGAGTTAAATAATATAATATAATAAACACATGAGTGAAGTAATTTCAAATAATTTCTAATTTTTTTTCTAAAAAATGATATAATATTAATATGAAAAGGAGGGGGATGGGTATGAGTGCAGTAATCTTTTGGATTATCATTGCAGCGGTATCAATTATAATAGATATAGTAACAAGTAACTTTTTATTTGCTTGGTTTACTATAGGAGCAATTGCAGCTATGATAGCAGACTTTTTAGGTATAAGCTTTGGTGTTCAAGCAATTATCTTCTTAGTGATAAATTTAATAACAGTTTCACTTGGATATCCTTGGATAAAGAAAAAGTTTAAAAAATCAGTTAAAAGAACACCTTTGATGGAAGAAACCTACATTGGAAGGATAATGAAAGCAGAAGAGGATATAATAGAAAAAGCAAGAGTTAAAGTAGATGGAATTTATTGGACTGTACTAAATACAGGAGATGAAATTAAAGCAGGAGAAAACTTTAAGATTATAGGAATTGAAGGTATAAAGTTAATTATAAAAAAAGAGGAGGAAATTTAGATGGATAAAATAATAGGACTTGTTATTGCAGGGGTAATAGTATTTTTTCTTTTAATTATAATCTTATCATCAATAAAGATTGTAAACACAGGATATTTATATGTAGTAGAAAGATTTGGTCAATACCACAAAACATTAGAACCAGGATGGCATTTTATGATTCCATTTGTAGATTTTGTTAGAAAGAAGGTTTCAACAAAGCAACAAATTTTAGATGTGCCACCACAATCAGTTATTACTAAGGATAACGTTAAAATATCAGTTGATAATGTTATTTTCTATAAGCTTTTAAATGCAAAAGATGCTGTTTATAATATAGAAGATTTTAGATCAGGTATAGTTTACTCAGCTACAACTAATATGAGAAATATTTTAGGTAATATGAGTTTAGATGAAATATTATCAGGTAGAGATAAGATTAACCAAGATCTTTTAAGTATAATTGATGAAGTTACTGATGCATATGGAATAAAGATACTTTCAGTTGAAATTAAAAATATAATACCACCAACAGAAATTCAAGAAGCCATGGAAAAGCAAATGAAGGCAGAGAGAAACAAAAGAGCCATGATCCTTGAAGCTGAAGGACAAAGACAATCTCAAATTGAAAAGGCTGAAGGTGAAAAGAGATCTAAGATACTTGCAGCAGAAGCTGAAAAGGAAGCCAATATAAGAAGAGCTGAAGGTTTAAAGGAATCTCAATTACTTGAAGCAGAAGGTAAGGCAAAGGCAATAGAAGAAATTAGTATTGCAGAAGCAGAAGCTATTAAAAAGATTAATACAGCTATCATTGAATCTGGAACAGATGAAAGAGTTATTGCTTTAAAACAAGTAGAAGCACTTAAAGAAATGGCTAATAACCCAGCTAATAAGCTTATATTACCAAATGAAACATTATCTTCTCTTGGAAGTATAGCTGCAATTGGAGAAATGTTAAAGGGAAGTAAAGAATAAATAAAAAGTTAATATAATCTATAAGGATACAGGAATCATTTTTTGATTGCTGTATCTTTTGAATTCTAATAAATAGTTATTAATAATAAATATTTTGAAAGTTATATAAAAAGTATATAACTTATAGTTATTCTAAAGGGGGGATAGTAGTGAGGTATGAAAAAAGCTTTAGAAAAATTGTTATTTTAGAGACTCTTTTTATAGGTATTGCAGCAATAATTGGGGGTATGGATATATTTGTAAATTACGAGGGCAATTCCTTTTTAATTATAAATGGTATTATTAATATTATAGCTACATTTTTAATTGCTAAAAGAAAAAGAACAGGAGCATATTTAGTATGCTTTTCTAGTATTATACTTATTATATTAAATTGTATCGATTTTATTAGTTCATCACCTAATTCTAGGGATATAATATTTTTAATCTTTGGGATAGTGCAAATAATATTTGTATATACATATTTAATTTTTTTAAAACAAAGTGAATTTAAATTTGAAATAAATAACTACAACAATATTGGTAAAGATAAAGATACTTTAGTGGTTTATTTTTCTCGTCTTGGATATACTAGAAAAGTTGCTTATGAAAAAGCTGATAAAATAGGAGCAAGCATATATGAAGTTACTACTCCTGAAAGAATTGATGGATTTTTAGGCTTTGCTTGGCTTGGAAGATTTGCAATGCATAAATGGGCTATGCCTATAGATGATATAAGAATAGATGTTTCAAAATATAAAAAGATAATTATAGTTACCCCAATCCATGTATTTACAGTTTCAGCACCAATAAAGGGATTTTGTGAAATATATAAAGATAAAATAAAAAATGTAGACTATGTAGTTGTTCAGTTTAGAAAAGATATGATTTCTAGAAAAGCCTTTGATGAAATGGATAAAGTTCTTAATACTAAAGCTAATTCAAGGGAAGTAGTAGTATGCAAGTTTGGAAATGTAGTAAATAGAATTAAAATATAATTTTATAAAGGGTAATATTAGCGTATAGATGTGAATAAATTTCAGTACTATATTAATAATAATTATAAACACTTATTAATAAAAGGTAATGGAGTATTGCTATGATAAATAACAAAAAAGTAAGACCTTCAATAATAGTATTATTTTTATTTACAATAATTAATATAAGTATAGCTAATAAATCTGTACTATGTTATATAAATACTGAGAATTCATTAATATACTTTATTAATGAAATTAGTAATATAAAGGATAATAATTATAGCAGAGAAAAAGCTAGGGAATATGCTTTAAAATGGGCTGTTACTCCTAATAAAGCTTATTATAATTATATAAATGAGGGAGGAGATTGCACTAATTTTGTTTCTCAAGTTTTAAGGGCTGGAGGGATAGAGTTTATAGGTAGTAAGAAAAATGCAACAAGCATTAATTCCTGGTTTTATTATTCTGCTGATTTACCTAATAGAACTTCTACATGGACTTCAGCAAAGGCTTTTAATTTACATTTTGGGAAAGAATACAAAAGAGCACATAATTATAGAGAGTATAAAATTGATGATGCTTTAAGAAATTGGAATAATATTTACTATAGTATTTATATAGGAGATATTGTTCAATATTCTAGACCTAATAATATAGCTTTCCATTCTCAAGCAATTACGGATGTATTAAATAGTGAAACTATATATTTTAGCCAACATTCTAATACAATTGAGAATTTTTATAAGAATGGTAATTTAAAATATTATTTATTAGGTAAGCCTAATGATTATAATTTCTTGATTTATAATATTAAAGAAGAAAATAATTTCAATTATGAAATGAGAAATGATCCATTAATAACTGAAGAAAATTACAATAAAGAACTAAAAGATGCGATAGAAATTGTTAAATTAAGTATTGAAGATACAAGATTTGATAATAAAGATTATAGCAACATAGATACAGAGAATTTCATAATTAAAATGGAAAATAAAATTACAGATATTGAGTTACAAATGGATATGAGGGATAAGTCTTCTAGAGAATTATTAGAATTGTTAATGGATAGAAATGGAATATAAAATAAAATTATTGTTGAATATAAATTGAAGAATTAGATAAAAATAAAAATGACCCTAAAGGGTTACGTAGGTTTCTTTGCTGGTAGTTTTAGGCTACCAGTATTTTTTATTCTTAAATATATTATAATTTAAGATTTTTATAATATAAGTAATTGAACTACATATAATTTTGTGTTTATAGGGATTTTTTCTATAGCAAATATATTTGTTATTAATAAAAAATATATTTAAATTTCTATGGATTTATAGAATAAAATATGATATTATATAAAAGTAGTCAATTTGACTAAAAAATAATTTATTTAAAGATTTTTGATAGATAATGATATTCTCCGTTATAGAGATTAATATTACTATAATAGTCTTTAAAATGGAGGGTTTAATAATGGAAGATAAGAAGATATTATGTAAAGATTGTGGATCAGAATTCGTATTCACAGTTGGAGAACAAGAATTCTACAAAGAAAAAGGATTTGACAACGAACCAGTAAGATGTCCTGCTTGTAGAAAAGCTAGAAAAGCTCAAAACAACAGAAGATAGTTAATTAGACTGTAGGGTAACCTACAGTCTTTATTATTTTATAAGGATTTACCACTATTAAGTATAATTGATATTTAATTATTAAGTCAAAAATATTATCATATTAATAGATTTCATAATTCCTAATATATCTAGGATTCTCTCTTTTTTTATTTATATCCATATGTAGAAGTTCTAGTTGCATTTATTGCCTTATTTACATTAGCTAATGTATTTTGTAATAATTGTCTATTTTCTTCTTTTTCAACAGTATCAATGGCATCATTTAATAATTCTTGAGCATGATTGATACTACTTAATGCTTCTTTTAACTCATCTTTAGCATCAGGTCTATGTCCCATAAAAAAACACTCCTTTTAATCTTTATAATTTCTAATAGCATATTGAGCAGCATCAACAGCACTACTTACAGCCTTAAGAGCTTCATGAATCTCATTTCTGTTATAAGATTCTTCTGAATTTAAGTAGGCAGTATTTAAATGATTTTCACAATTACATAGTTCCTTTAGAGTAAGATTTAAATTCTCTTTTGCATTTCTATTCATAATTAACACCACCTTTTTAATGTCTTTATTAGTATTAGCAAAAAAATAAAATAAATAGCAAAAGTTAATAAATTTTTAAAGTTAAAAGTAGGGAAAAAGAAAAAATATACAAGAAAATGAAGAGTGTTAAAAGTTAATGTTCGGTATATGACGAATTATTTCATAAAATAAAAGGATAATGTTGACATATACATATTAAAATGCTAACCTTAAGGTAGAAAAGCGAAAAATTAAATGATTATAGCAAATAATGTTCGTGTAAATTAATACTATTAACTTTGGAGGTTAAAGATTCATGTTGAGATGTATATTTGTGAAAAAAAAAGACGAGTATGATGTAGAAGGGAAAAGTTTATTAGAAGATTTTAAAAATAACTTAGGAATAAATACATTAAATTCAGTAAAGCTAATTAATAAATATACATTAGGAGAAGTTAAAGAAGAAGATTATAAAAAAGCTCTTTATACTATTTTTTCAGAAAGAACAGTGGACAAACTATATGAGAATAACATTGATATAGGTGAAGATGAAATTGCCTTTGCAGTGGAGTATTTACCAGGTCAATATGATCAAAGAGCAGATTCAGCTTCTGAATGTTATGCAATATTGACTTCTGGAGAAAAATTAGAGGTTAAATGGACAAAAATCATAGTATTAAAAGGTGATTTATCAGAATGTGAAATTGATAAAATCAAAAAATATTATATAAATCCAGTAGATTCAAGAGAAGTTAAAATAGATAATTTAGAATTATCTTCACAACTTCCAGAACCAAAGGATGTAGAAATATTAAATGGATTCAGAAACAAGAATGATATAGAAATAGAAAAGCTACACGAAAAAATGAGCCTAGCTATGAGCTTAGAAGATATTAAGCTTATAAGAGAGTATTTTAAAAAAGAAGAAAGAGATCCGAGTATTACTGAAATAAGAGTTATAGATACCTACTGGTCAGATCATTGTAGACACACCACCTTTTCCACAGCAATAGAAAATGTAAATATTGAAGAAAGTCTTTATACAGTACCAATAGTAAAGTCATATGAGGCATATTTAAAATCAAGGGATTTCGTATATGGGGAAACAGATAGAGATGAAACTCTTATGGACATAGCAGTTATTACCATGAAGGAAATGAGAAAAAAGGGCCTCTTAGATGATTTAGATGTTTCAGATGAAATAAACGCTTGTTCAATAAAAGTAAATATTGAAACTGACAAGGGAAATGAAGAGTATCTAGTGATGTTTAAAAATGAAACTCATAATCATCCTACAGAAATTGAACCTTTTGGTGGAGCTGCAACATGTCTTGGAGGAGCTATTAGGGATCCTTTATCAGGAAGGACTTATGTATATCAGGCAATGAGAGTTACTGGATCTGCGGATCCAACAGTTAGCATTGAAAAAACATTAAAAGGAAAACTTCCACAAAGAACTATAACCATAGGAGCAGCTCATGGATATAGCTCCTATGGAAATCAAATAGGACTTGCTACAGGTGAAGTTGCTGAAATATATCATCCAAATTATGTAGCAAAAAGAATGGAAGTTGGAGCGGTTATAGCAGCAGCACCTATAGAAAATGTAGTTAGAGAAGAGCCTAAAGCAGGGGATATTGTAATTCTATTAGGAGGAAGAACAGGTAGGGATGGCTTAGGTGGAGCAACAGGATCTTCAAAAGAACATACTGAGGATTCTATAAATGAATGTGGGGCAGAGGTTCAAAAAGGAAACCCAGTAGTTGAGAGAAAAATTCAAAGATTATTTAGAAATAAAGAAGTAACTACAATGATAAAAAGATGTAATGATTTTGGAGCTGGTGGAGTATCAGTAGCAATTGGAGAATTAACAAGAGGCTTAGATATTGATTTAGATAAGGTGCCAAAGAAATATGAAGGACTAGATGGAACTGAAATTGCAATTTCTGAATCTCAAGAGAGAATGGCAGTTGTAATATCTAAAGAAAATAAAGATAAGTTTATAGAATTAGCTAATAAAGAAAATTTAGAAGCAGTACAAGTTGCAATTGTTACTGATTCTGAAAGACTTAAGATGTTCTGGAAAGGTAAAAATATAGTAGATTTAAAAAGAGAATTTTTAGATACAAATGGGGCAAGACAAAGTACTAATATTACAGTAAAATCACCAGATGAATATCCATTCTTAATTAAAAATCATTTAAATGTAAAAGAAGAATGGATAAATATATTGAAAAAATTAAATGTTTCATCACAACAAGGGTTAGTAGAAAGATTTGATTCTACTATTGGAGCAGGAACAGTACTTATGCCATTTGGTGGAAGGTATCAAAAAACACCAGCAGAAGGAATGGCAGCCAAAATTCCAGTATTAAATGGAGAAAGCAAAGATGCAACATTAATGACATATGGATTTAATCCTGAAATAGGAATGTGGAGTCCATATCATATGGCATATTATTCAGTTATTGAAGCTATAACAAAGCTTTCAGCTATGGGTGGAAATTATAAAAAAGCAAGACTTACACTTCAAGAGTATTTTGAGAGATTAGGGAAAAATGAAATTAAGTGGGGAAAACCATTTGCAGCTTTACTTGGGGCATATCAAGCACAAATGGATTTAGGAATACCAGCTATTGGGGGAAAGGATTCAATGTCAGGAACCTTTGGAGATTTAGATGTTCCACCATCATTAGTAGCCTTTGCTGTAGATGTGGAAAAGGCAAAGAATATAATTTCCCCAGAATTTAAAAATACTGATTCAAAGGTAGTTTTATTAATTGCAGAGAAAAATGAAGATATGACATTAAAAGTTAAAGGCTTTAAAAATAACTTAGAAAGACTTTATAAATTAATTAAAGAAGGAAAAGTTATTTCAGCATCATCAATTAAATTTGGTGGAATAGCAGAAGCTTTAACTAAGATGACTTTAGGAAATAGAATTGGGGTAGAAATTGAAGATTTAAACAAGGAAGAATTGTTTGGTCTTAACTATGGCAGCTTAGTTTTAGAAGTTATAAATGAAGCTGATATAGATAAGGAATTTAAGGATTGCGCTTATAAAGCAATAGGTAAAACAATTAAAAAAGGGGCTATAATTTTTAAAAAATATGATATTAACTTTGATATAAACATCTTAGAGGAAATATTAGAAGAAAAATTATCTAATGTATTTAAGATAAAAACAGAAGAAAAAAATGAAAATATCCAATTAAATTTATTTGAAAGAAAAGAAATAAAGAAGCCTGTTATTAAAATAGCTAAGCCAAGAGTATTTATACCAGTATTTCCGGGCACAAATTGTGAATATGATAGTTTTAGAGCTTTCAAAAAAGAAGGCGCAGAAGTAACAGAGCTTATCTTTAATAATATGAATAAGGAATTTTTAAATGAATCTATCTTAAAGATGGAAGAAATAATTAGAAAAAGTCAAATTATAATGCTACCTGGGGGATTTTCAGCAGGTGATGAACCAGATGGATCAGGTAAATTTATAGCAAATGTATTTAGAAATGAAAGAATTAAAGATGCTGTAATGGACCTACTAAAAAATAGAGATGGGTTAATGTTAGGAATATGCAACGGATTCCAAGCACTAATTAAACTTGGATTAGTTCCTTATGGAGAAATAGTTGATATTGAAGATGATATGGCAACTCTAACTTTTAATGAAATTAATAGGCATATGAGTTCAATAATAAGAACCAAGATTACTTCAAATAAGTCACCTTGGTTTAGTGAAGTTAACATAGGAGATATACATTCAGTTGCTATTTCTCATGGAGAAGGAAGATTTGTAGCACCAAAAGAGATATTAGAGAAGTTAAGTAAAAATGGTCAAATAGCAACTCAATATGTAGATTTAAATGGAAATATATCTATGGACATGCCTTACAACCCAAATGGCTCAATGTTAGCTATAGAAGGAATAACAAGTCCAGATGGAAGAATCCTTGGTAAGATGGGTCATTCAGAAAGAATAGGAGAAGACCTATATAAAAACATACCAGGAAACTTTGATCAAAAGATATTTAAAGCAGGAGTAAATTACTTTAAGTAAGGCTCCAAATCTATGATTTGGCTTAGCCGAACTTACACCTATGAGTGAAGTCGAATAGGTGTTACCTAAATCGGCTCCAAATCTATGATTTGGCTTAGCCGAACTTACACCTATGAGCGAAGTCGAATAGGTGCTAATTATAATAATGCATAATGCGTAATGCAAAATGCATTATTAATGTTAAAACTCCACAGGAGTTTTGGAAATGAAAAAATGAAGATTCTCTTTTGCATACGCAAAATCGAAATGAAAGAATGAAATAGGTATTAGCTTATCGGATGAAGCAAAATCAACATGAAGAAATGAAAGAATTAATGGTTAAATTCTTTGGGGATTTATAAATTTAATAATTCAGATGGCTGAATTATTTCAACAATTATGCATTACGCATTAAAGGAAAGGGGTTTTATATGAAAGTAGCAATTTTTTTTGGAAGCAAATCAGATACTGATGTAATGAAGGGTGCAGCTAATTGTTTAAGGGAGTTTGGTGTTGATTTTAAGGCCTATGTTTTATCAGCTCATAGGGTTCCTGAAAGGTTAACTGAAACTTTAAAGGAAGCAGAGAAAAATGGATGTGAAGTAGTTATTGCAGGAGCTGGTCTTGCTGCACATTTACCAGGGGTTATAGCTTCTCAAACTACGATGCCGGTTATAGGAGTACCTATTAAAGGGGCTGTTGAAGGTCTAGATGCATTATTTTCAATTGTTCAAATGCCAAAATCAATTCCAGTAGCTACAGTAGGAATAAATAATAGTTATAATGCTGGAATGCTTGCAGTTCAAATGCTTGCTATAAAAGATAAAGAACTAAAAGAAAAATTAAATAAATTTAGAATAGATATGAAAAAGAAATTTATAGAAGAAAATGGACAAGGAGTGGATTTGTAATGGAAAAGTTAGAAATGCTATATGAAGGAAAGGCAAAGAAGATATATGCTACAGATAAGGAAGATGAGGTTATAGTTTATTATAAAGATGATGCTACAGCCTTTAATGGAGAGAAAAAGGGACAAATAGAAGATAAAGGAGTTCTAAATAACTCTATTACTTCAATGATATTTGAAATGTTAGAGAAAAAGGGAATTAAAACTCATTTCATAAAGAAATTAAATGAAAGAGAACAGTTATGTAAAAAAGTTGAGATAATTCCATTAGAAGTTATAGTCAGAAATGTAGCAGCTGGATCAATGGCAAAAAGACTAGGATTACAAGAAGGATATGAACTTAAAACAACAGTATTTGAACTATCCTACAAAGACGATTCACTTGGAGATCCATTAATTAACGATTATCATGCAGTAGGAATAGGAGCAACTACCTTTGAAGAATTAGAAAAAATATATGAAATCACTGCTAAGATAAATGAAATTTTAAAAGAGTTCTTTATAGAACAAAATATTAAACTTATAGATTTCAAATTAGAATTTGGTAGATATAATGGAGAAATTTTATTAGCAGACGAAATTTCACCAGATACATGTAGATTTTGGGATGCAATTACAGGAGAGAAGCTAGATAAAGATAGATTTAGAAGAGACCTTGGAAATGTAAAAGATGCATATGTTGAAATACTGAACAGAATAGGTAACAATGCATAAGGGGTGTGCTTTCGCACAATGTAAAATGAATAGTGAAAAATGTAAAATTAATGAAATAATTCAGTTATTACTGAATTATTAGAATTTAATTAAGAAACTCAGCTAGGCTGAGTTTCATCAATAATTCTACACTCTACATTTTACATTATTAATTATTTACGGGGGTGTTTTTTTGAATTCAAATTTAGTCTTTGATCCAAGTAATGACAAATTTAAAGAGGAATGTGGAGTTTTTGGAGTTTATTTAAATAAATCTATAGAGGCTTCTTCTATGGTTTATTATGGCTTATATGCTCTTCAACATAGAGGACAAGAAAGTGCAGGAATAGCTGTTTCAAATGGAGAAACCATAGATATTCATAAAGGAATGGGACTTGTTACAGAGGCTTTTTCTAAGGAAAACTTAGAGAATCTTAAGGGTTCTATAGCTATTGGACATGTTAGATACTCTACAAGTGGTGATACTAGAATCGAAAATGCACAACCTTTACTTAGTCAATCAAAGCTTGGACAAATAGCCATGGCTCATAATGGAACTTTAGTAAATGCTGATGTAATAAGGGAATTATTAGAGGATGGAGGACATATATTTCATACTTCAATAGATTCTGAAGTAATAGCTAATCTTATAGCAAGAGCTGCGAAAAAGGGGATAGAAAGAGCAATTTTTGATGCTATTCAAGCAATTAGAGGATCCTTTGCTATGGTTATCTTAACAGAAGATAAGCTTATAGGTGTTAGAGATCCCCATGGAATAAGACCTTTGTGTCTTGGAAAAATTGAAGATGGATACGTTTTATCTTCAGAAAGTTGTGCATTAGATGCAATAGGTGCAGAGCTAATTAGGGATATAGAGCCAGGAGAAATTATTATAATAGATAAAAATGGTACTAAGTCTTATAAGTATTCTGAAAATACACAGTGTCAAACCTGTGCCTTTGAATATATATATTTTGCTAGACCAGACTCTACAATAGATGGATTAGATGTTCATTATTCAAGAGTAAGAGCTGGTGAAGAGTTATATAATGAATATAAGATAGAGGCAGATATAGTAGTAGCAGTTCCAGATTCAGGGATACCAGCAGCAATAGGATATTCTAAGGCATCAGGTATAGCCTATGATACAGGCTTTGTAAAAAATAGATATGTAGGTAGAACTTTCATAGCTCCATCTCAAGAAATTAGGGAGAAGGCAGTAGCTGTTAAATTAAATCCATTAAAAGTGAATATAAGTGGGAAAAGAGTTATTTTAATTGATGATTCTATAGTAAGGGGAACTACTTCAAAGCACCTAGTGGATTCATTAAGAAAAGCTGGTGCTAAGGAAGTACATTTTTTAGTTGCTTCTCCAATAGTTAAGTTTCCTTGTTATTTTGGTATAGATACTCCATATAGAAGTGAATTAATTGGATCAAAAAAATCTATAGAAGAAATTAAAGAAGCTATAGGAGCAGATTCACTAGGCTATTTAAGCATGGAAGGAATGTATAAATGCTTTAAAAGGGATTGTGGTTATTGTGTTGGATGCTTTAATGGAATTTATCCAGTAGCAACTCCTATAGAGGGTGCAAAATAATTCTGAAAGGTAGTGGTGAAATGTTAACTTATAAAGAAGCTGGAGTCAATATAGAAGAAGGGTATAGATCGGTTAAATTAATAAAAGAATATGCAAGTAAAACTATGAGTAAATATGTATTAAATGGCCTTGGAAGTTTTGCTGGTATGGTTGAGCTTCCAGAAGGATATAAGAAACCAGTTTTAGTATCAGGTACAGATGGAGTTGGTACTAAACTTGATATTGCATTTAAGACTAAAAAATATGATACAGTTGGCATAGACTGTGTTGCTATGTGTGTTAATGATATTTTATGTCATGGAGCAAAACCATTATTCTTTTTAGATTATATAGCCTGCGGGAAACTTCAGTCAGAAGTGGCTGCTGATTTAGTTAAGGGAATTTCAGAAGGATGTATCCAGGGAGATTGTGCCTTAGTTGGTGGTGAAACAGCAGAAATGCCTGGCTTTTATAGAGATGGTGAATATGATATGGCTGGATTTGCAGTTGGAATAGTGGACAAAGACAAAATAATTAATGGTAAAAATATCAAAGCTGGAGATAAGCTTATTGGTATTGCATCTTCAGGATTACATTCTAATGGTTATTCTTTAGTAAGAAAGTTATTTACAGATTTAAATGAAGATATAGATGGAAAAGAGGCTTGGAAGACATTAATTACACCAACAAAAATTTATGTAAAACCTATTTTAAAATTACTTGAAGGATTTGAAATAAAGGGAATGGCTCACATTACTGGTGGAGGATTTATAGAAAATGTTCCAAGGATGTTTAATAGTGAAGGCTTAACAGCAGTGATAAATAAAAATAGTTATCCACTACCTTTAATATTTAAAAAGATAATTGAAAAAGGTGTTGATAAAAATCATATGTATAATACATTCAATATGGGAATTGGATTTGTATTATGTGTAAATGAAGCAGATGTAGATACTATTATAAAAGCATTGATTGAAATGGGAGAAAGAGCTTATGAAATAGGTTATGTAACATCTGGAGGTGAAGGTTGTTGTTTAAGATAGCAGTGCTTGCATCAGGGGGAGGAACAAATCTTCAATCAATAATAGATTCTATAGAAAATGGCAGCTTAAATTGCAAGATAGAAATGGTTATAGGAAGTAAAGAAGGGATATATGCTCTAGAAAGGGCAAAGCTTAAGGGGATAAAAAGCTATGTGGTATCAAAAGATGAGTACGGAAATAAAACATCTGATAAAATTCTAGAATTAATTAGGGGAAAGGTTAATTTAATAGTTTTAGCAGGGTATCTTTCCATACTTCAAGGCAATATTTTAAAAGAATTTAAAGATAAAATAATAAATATTCATCCATCATTGATACCAAGTTTTTGTGGTCCTAAGATGTATGGATTAAAAGTACATGAAGCAGTAATAAATTCAGGAGTTAAATTTACAGGATGTACTGTACACTTTGTTAATGAAGAAGTAGACGGGGGAGCAATAATTCTTCAGGAAGTTGTACCAGTATATTTTGAAGATACAAAAGAAATTTTACAAAAAAGAGTTTTAGAAAAAGAACATATTTTACTGCCTAAGGCAATTGAATTAATAAGCAAAAATAAAGTGGAAATTATTAATGGAAAAACAAGAATAATTAAAGAATGAAAGAATTAAAAAATTAAGTGAAAATATTTCATTTTTTCATTTCGATTTTGCGGATGCAAAAGAGAAGCTTCATTCTTTCATTGTGTAAAACTCCTTAGGAGTTTTCACATTAATTATGCATTATCAATTATAAATGGGGTGTTTTTATGATAAAAAAAGCTTTAGTTAGTGTTTTTGATAAAGATGGAATTTTAGACTTTTCTAAGTTTTTGCAAGAAAAGGGAGTAGAAATAATATCTACAGGTGGAACTTATAAGCATCTTAAAGAGAATGGAGTTAATGTAATAGAAGTTAATGAAGTTACTGATTTTCCAGAGATGCTAGATGGAAGAGTTAAAACTCTTCATCCAATAATACATGCTGGTATTCTTGCTATAAGAAATAATGAAGAGCATATGAATACAATTAAGGAAATGAATATAGAAACTATAGATATGGTAATAGTTAATTTATATCCTTTCTTCCAAAAGGTTAGAGAAGAGTTAAGTTTTGATGAAAAAGTGGAGTTTATTGATATTGGTGGTCCTACTATGCTTAGGGCAGCTGCAAAAAACTTTAAAGATGTTATTGTAATATCTGATAAAGAGGATTACAAATTAGTTATGGATGAAATTAATAAAAGTGGAGATGTTTCAATATCAGTAAGAAAGAGATTAGCTGGAAAAGTATTTAATTTAATGAGTGCCTATGATGCAGCTATATCTAATTTTTTACTTGAAGATGAAGAATATCCAGAATATCTTTCAATATCATATAAGAAAAAACAAAGCTTAAGATATGGAGAAAATCCACATCAAAGTGCAGCTTACTACAGCTCAAACGAATTTGATGGTGCAATGAATAGTTTTGAAATATTAAATGGTAAGGAACTTTCTTATAATAATATAAAGGATTTAGATATTGCTTGGAAAGTTGCCTGTGAATTTGATGAAGTTGCTTGTTGTGGTCTTAAACATAACACTCCTTGTGGAGTTGCTATAGGGGAAAATGTTTTTGAAGTTTATAAAAAAGCTCATGATGCAGATCCAACATCTATTTTTGGAGGAATAGTGGCAATAAACAGAAAAATAGATAAAAAAACAGCAGAGGAAATGGTTAAAATTTTCTTAGAAGTAGTAGCAGCACCAGATTACGATGAAGATGCTTTAGAAGTATTAAGAAGTAAAAAGAATTTAAGAGTAATAAAATGTACTAATGAACCAAAAGCTAAAAAATATATGGTAACTGTTGATGGAGGGATTTTAGTTCAAGAAGAAGATACTAGATTAATTGAAGATTTAAAAGTAGTTACTGAAAAATCACCTACAGAAAAGGAAATGAAAGATTTATTATTTGGAATGAAGGTAGTTAAATATGTTAAATCTAATGCTATAGTGGCAATAAAAGATGGAGTAGCAGTAGGAATTGGTGGTGGACAAGTTAATAGAATTTGGGCAACAGAAGAAGCACTTCAAAGGGGCAAAGGTGCTACAGTACTAGCATCAGATGCATTCTTTCCATTTAGAGATGTAGTAGATGAATGTGCTAAATATGGTATAAAAGCCATAATTCAGCCAGGTGGTTCAATAAGAGATCAAGAGTCAATAGATGCTTGTAATGAACATGGAATATCAATGGTATTTACAGGAATAAGACACTTTAAGCACTAATCTTCGATTAGTGTAATGAAGAGTTAAGAATGAAGAATGTAGAATTGTGGAATAAACTCAACATAGTTGAGTTTTTAAATTAAAGAAATTCCCGTGGAATTTCAACAATAATTCTACATTCTACATTTTACATTTTTAATTTTTAGGGGGTTTTTTATGAAAATTTTATTAATTGGATCTGGTGGTAGAGAGCATGCAATAGCTTGGAAACTGGCGAAGAGTAATAAAGTGGAGAAAATATATGTAGCTCCAGGAAATGGGGGAACTGCTAGGGAAGTAAAGTGTGAAAATATTGATATCACTGAAATAGATAAATTATTACAATTTGCTTTAGATAAATCTATTGATTTAACAGTGGTTGGACCTGAAGAGCCATTAACTAAGGGGATAGTAGATAAGTTTAAAGAGAAGGGTCTAAAAATATTTGGACCAAGTGAGAAGGCGGCAAGACTTGAGGGAAGTAAGAGTTTTTCTAAGGATTTTATGAAAAAATATGGAGTTAAAACTGCAAAGTATGAAGTGTTTCATGATGTGGGTAAAGCCTTAGATTATTTAGAAGTATGTCCATATCCTACGGTTATTAAAGCTGATGGGCTAGCTGCAGGGAAAGGCGTTGCTATTTGTGAAAACAAAGAAGAGGCAATAGAAGCAGTAAATTCGTTCATGATAAAAGATATTTTTAATGGTGCAGGGCAAAAGATAGTAATAGAAGAATTTTTAGAGGGAGTTGAAGCATCAATTCTGTCAATAACTGATGGGAAAACTATTATACCATTTATCTCAGCAAAGGATCATAAACAAATTTTAGATGGTGGAAAAGGCCCTAACACAGGTGGAATGGGAGTTTTAGCACCGAATCCATTTGTAACTGATGAAGTTCTAAAGGACTTTGAAGAAAATATAATGAATAAAACATTAATTGGAATAAAAGAAGAAGGATTTGATTATAAGGGGATAATTTTCTTTGGATTAATGATAACTAAAAAGGGAGTATATCTTCTAGAATACAATGTAAGAATGGGAGATCCAGAAACTCAATCTGTTCTTTATTTAATGGAAAGTGATTTACTTGAAGCTATAGAAGCAGCATTAAGAGAAGAACTGTATAATGTAGAAATTAAATGGAAATCTAAAACTTGTATAAATGTAGTATTAGCTTCAAAAGGCTATCCAGGTCCTTTTATTAAAGGTTATCCAATAGATGTTAAAGAGGAAGTTAAGAATAAGGTTTTTATAGCAGGTGCAAAGCTTGAAGAGGGAATCTTAAAGACTAATGGAGGAAGAGTTTTATCAGTAGTTGGTGTAGGGGAAAATATAGATGAAGCTAGGGAAGATGCATATAAGGCTATTGAAAAAGTTAATTTTAAAGATAAATACTATAGAAAAGATATTGGAATTCTTTAGAATTGAACTATTCATAAAGTTTATATATGTAGGAGAATAATAAATTTAGTAATAATTATTGATATTTTTCTTAATAATATATATGTAGTTAAATAAACATTTAATATTATTGGAGGAAACTATGAATAGAGAAAATAAAAATCAAGCTTATTCTAGAGCTAAGGAAATGCTTATAGCAGGTGAATCTTGGGATAAAATAATGGAAGAAACAAGATTAAGACAAAAGGATTTAAAAAGAATCCAATCTACGGAAATAAGTCCTAGATTCTAAAACATTATATGAAATTTAATTAAAACAATAATGAAGGAGTTGTGATATCAGCTCCTTCATTATTTTGAAATAATAATAAATCTATCCAGCTATTTTTGAGATGCTATTTTTTACTTCTAAGATTTTTCCATCTTTTATTTCTATAATTCTATCTGCTTTTTCTGCTATTCTATTATCATGAGTTATAACAATAAATGTTGTATTAAACTTTTTATTTATATCTCTCATAAGTTTATATATAGTTTCAGTAGATTCAGAATCAAGGTTTCCAGTTGGCTCATCTGCTAATATTATTTTAGAATTATTCATTAATGCTCTTGCTATTGCAGTTCTTTGTTGCTGTCCACCTGACATATTAACAGCAAGATTATTTTTCACATTAGATAATCCCACTAAGTCTAATAAATCCTCAGCTCTTTTAAGAACTTCCTTTGAAACCTTAGAAGATTTAATTTTATAAGGCATTAGTACATTTTCAAGTGCAGTAAATTCAGGAAGAAGATAATGAAATTGGAATATAAATCCTATTGTTTCATTTCTAAGCACTGCAAGTTCATTTTTATTAAGAGCATCAACTCTTTTTGAGTCTATATATATTTCTCCAGTAGAAGGCTTGTCTAAGGTTCCCATTATATTTAGTAAAGTACTTTTTCCACTTCCTGATGAACCTATTATTGAATTGAAAGTTCCTTCTTCAAAAGATAAATTTACATCATGTAGCACTTGAGTTTTAAATGTAGTTCCATAGAATTTATTAATATTATTTAATGTTATAATTTTACCCATTTTTAATTACCTCCAATAAATTAAGTTTTGAAGACCTTCTAGCAGGAATTAATGCTGCTATTGTAGATGATAATATAGCTATAACTGCTGAGAGTCCTATAAATTTATAGTCTATATATAGTTTAATAACAGGTGTGCCATCTGGGTTTAAAGCAAATTTACTAAACATAAAGCTTAATAAGAATCCTAAAATAACACCTAAAATAGCCCCCATTATTCCAAGTAATAATCCTTCAAATAAGAAGATTAAACTTGCATCTTTATCTTTAATTCCCATGGCTTTTAAAATTCCGATTTGTTTAGATTTTTGAAGAACAGTAATTGCTAGTACACTTGCAATTCCTAAAACTACAGATATTAATACAAATACTTGGATCATAATACTTGAAATGCTTTGTCCATTTAATCCACTTAGTAGTTCAGCATTATCATCTTTCCAATTGGTAATTTTATAATCATCTCCCAAGTTTGATGATAAATCACTGGCAATAACATCTGCATTAAATAAATCATTAGTTTGCATTTCTATTGTAGTAACAGAGTCACCTAATGAAAATATTTCTTGTGAAGTAGAAAGATTAGTTAGGAGCCAAGATTTATTTAATGAGGCTACTCCTAAGTCATAAAAGCCAACAACTTTAAGTTCTGAGGTTTTACCTGTATTTGATATTATTTCAATATTTTCATTTATTTCTATTCCTAGTTCATTTTGAAGTTCTTTACCAATTATTGTTTCATAATCATTTTTAGCTTCATTACCTTCATATATTCTACTTTTGATATTATAAATTTTATCTGAATCATCAATATTCATTCCCCTAAGTAAAATGGAATAAGTATTTTCATTTGTTTTTATTAATCCAGCTCCATCTGCTGTAAATGATAAATTAGTTACTCCCTCATTAGATTCTATTTCAGATTCAATATTAGCGTAATTATTAATTAATTTGTCTTCTGTATTAGAAGTTATTTTTATTTCTGGTGAGTTACCGATAGTTTTATCTATTAAATTCTTTTGAAGACTATTTATAAGAGATCCTATAAATATTTGTACAGAAACTCCTATTGCTATTCCAATAGCTATAAGAAAAGTTTGCCCTTTACTAGAACTTAAAAAACGTAAAGATATTTTAAATGGTAATTTCATAATTAATCCCCTTTCAATAAGCAATATAAAAATTGATTTTCATTTCCAAGTTTTATTTATCTATATAATTTAAATGATATTTATTTTATTAATAATAGTTTTCTAAAAATAATCATTATTTATAATATCAATAATAAATAACATTTTGGAATAAATCAATAGAAAAAATGAAATATTTTGAATATTTATATTACAATATGTGATATAATATGATATGCAAAGGTTATATAATTTGATATAATATAATTAATAAGATAAGAGGAGTTTTGTATGAGCAATAAGTTCGGTGAACAGTTAAAAAAACTTAGAAATAAATTTGGATATACTCAAAGGGAACTTTCAGACATATTAGGAATAAAGCAAACTACCATATCTAATTATGAAAAAGGATTAAGATTTCCGGATGCAGATAAACTAAAACAAATTTCGAACTTGTTTAATGTTTCAATAGATTATCTTTTAAATGGTGAAGAGAAAAAAGTAAGTGATAAAAATCACTATTCAATAAGTAAAGAAGAATATAAAAAATTTTTAGAGTATTTATTGAATGGATATAAGAATAAAGCAAGAGATTTAATATTAAATATGTATATAAATGGGATAGATATAGAATGGATATATTTTAATATATTAGAAACAGCACTAAAAGAAGTTGGTGTCCTTTGGGAAGTTGGGGAAATAGATGTTTGGAATGAACATTATATTTCGGAAAGTATTTTAGATATAATGAGAGAATTAAAAGGTTATCAAAAATTTGATGAAAATAGTGAAGAATCTATAATTTGTTTAACAGCAGGTTCAGAGCAACATAATATTGGAATAAAAATGATTGCAGATTTATTAGAGGTAAGCGGCATTAAGGTAATATATCTTGGATCAAACCTGCCGACTCTTAGTATTATTAGTGCCATTGAATCAGAAAATCCTAAATTTGTTGCTATTTCAGTTACTCTATCTAATAATATAGAATCTGCTAAAAATGTTATAAAAGCAATTAGAAGTTCATTTAAGAACAAGGCTCCATTAATAATATTAGGGGGAATGGCATTTACAAATATTAATGATGTTTGTAAGGAGATGGATGCAGATTTTTATTGCAAAGATTTAGATGAAATAAAAAAAATATTCAATAAATAAAACATATATAGATAACTGAAGATAAGGCTGATATAATTTCTTTATAATAAATGTAGAGGAGTTATTACATGAAATATTATTTAGCACCTATGGAAGGGATTACAGGATATATATATAGAAACTCGTATAATAAGTATTTTAATAATATAGACAAATTCTTTACCCCTTTTATTACACCAAATACAAGTAAAAGCTTTAAGACTAAAGAGTTAAGAGATTTATTGCCAGAAAATAATAAAGGATTAAATATTGTTCCTCAAATACTTACTAATGATTCAGAAGGATTTATAAGCACTTCTAAAAAGTTAAAAGAGTTTGGATATAATGAAATAAATTTAAATCTTGGTTGTCCATCTGGAACTGTGGTATCAAAATATAGAGGTTCTGGGTTTTTAGCAAAAAGAGAAGAACTTGATAAATTTCTTGATGAAATATTTAAAATTGATGATATGAAAATTTCTATAAAAACAAGAATAGGAAAGGATAATCCAGAAGAATTTTACGAGCTTATTGAAATTTATAATAAATATCCATTGGAAGAATTAATAATTCATCCAAGAACTAGGGAAGATTTTTATGGAAATAAACCTAATTTAGAAGTATTTAAAGATGCATTAAGCTTAAGTAAAAGTCCAGTATGTTATAATGGTGATATTTTTACTGCTGAGGATTATAGTAGTTTTATAGATTGCTTTCCAGATGTAGAAAAAATAATGATTGGAAGAGGAATACTAGCTAATCCTGGTCTATTAGATGAAATAAAAGAAAGTATATTTTTAGATAAAGAAATATTAAAAGAATTTCATAATGAAATTTTTATGAACTATAGAAAAGTTTTTAACGAAGATAAGAATGCTATTTACAGAATGAAAGAATTATGGGGATATATGATATATATTTTTTCTGATAATAAGAAATATATAAAAAGAATAAAAAAAGCACAGAAAATAGAAGAATATAATGAAGCTGTCTTAAGTCTGTTTAGAGAACAAGATATCATAAGGGGAGCAGGACTTTTTAGCGATAATTAAAATTTGTAAATACATAATAATTAGAGTCAGATGTAAATCTGGCTCTTTTTAAATTTCAAAAATTGTTAATTAATTAATAAACGATGCAGAAAGTAATGCAACCCATAATAGAAAATTTTTTATAAAAAAGGTAAAATATGTATGGGTTTATTTTTAAAATGAAAAAATAGTAATAATATTATTACTATTTTGTGAATTTAAACTTTAGAAATTTGTTAAGAATAATAAATGGAATATAAAAAAATATCAAATTGTAAATATTTTCAGAAAAAATTGACAGTGGATATTGTTAGTTTTATAATAATTATTATTAAGAAAGATAAAAGGTTATTATTCGTTTTTATTTATCTTACAAATATTTGCAGAAAAAAGTTTTAGATTTTATTACTAATGCAAATGTGTTTTTAGTAAATATAAAACACAAAACAAAAAAAGGAGGCAAATTTATGTTTTTTAAGACTACAGACCAACACGAAGCTTTTCGTGCAAAAATAAGAGAATTTGCAGAAGCAGAAATTAGACCACAAGCAGCTATGTGGGACAAGGACAGCATTTTCCCTACAGAAGTTGTAAAAAAAATAGGGGAAATGGGTGTAATGGGAACTCCTTATCCTAAGGAATATGGTGGACTAGGTGGCGATGTTATAAGCTATGCTATTGCTGTAGAAGAACTTTCAAGAGTAGATGGCGGTACTGGAGTTATATTATCAGCTCATGTATCTTTAGGAAGTTATCCAATATTTGCATTTGGAACTGAAGAACAAAAACAAAAATATTTAGTACCATTAGCAAAAGGTGAAAAAATTGGTGCCTTTGGATTAACTGAACCAAATGCAGGTAGTGATGCAGGTGGAACTGAAACAACAGCTGTTTTAGAAGGCGATTATTATATACTAAATGGTGAAAAAATCTTTATTACTAATGCTGATAAAGCTGATACATATGTTGTATTTGCTGTAACTACACCAGATATTGGAGTAAGAGGTATTAGTGCGTTTATAGTTGAAAAAGGATGGGAAGGATTCACTTTTGGTGATCACTATGATAAATTAGGTATTCGTTCCTCTTCAACTGCTCAATTACTTTTCAACAATGTTAAGGTTCCAAAAGAGAACTTATTAGGAAAAGAAGGAGAAGGGTTTAAGATAGCTATGCAAACCTTAGATGGTGGTCGTATAGGTATAGCATCTCAAGCTTTAGGAATTGCACAAGGTGCATATGAAAATGCTCTAGAATATGCAAAAGAAAGAATACAATTTGGAAAACCTATAGCTCAACAACAAGGAATTTCATTTAAATTAGCAGATATGGCAACTAAATTAAGAGCAGCAAGATTATTAATATATAGTGCAGCAGATTTAAAAGAACATCATGAATCATATTCAATGGAATCTGCAATGGCTAAAATGTATGCTTCAGACATATGTCTAGAAGTAGTTAATGATGCACTACAAATATTTGGTGGATCAGGATACTTAAAGGGTATGGATGTTGAAAGAGCATATCGTGATGCTAAGATTTGTACAATTTATGAAGGAACTAATGAAATTCAAAGAGTAGTTATAGCTTCTCATATAATTGGAAAGATGCCAAAGGGTGACAGAAGATCTAAGAAGAAAGCTGACCCATTGACAGGTGCTCGTAAGAAGGTTATATTTAAGGAAGATACAGCTAAAGAAAATGTAGACAAACTTGTTGAGGCATTAAAGAGTGATGGATATGACTTTACTGTTGGAATTGACATAAATACTCCAATATCAAAAGCTGATCGTGTAGTCAGTGTTGGTAGAGGAATTGGCGAAGAGAAAAATATGGAACTTGCAAAAGCTTTAGCAGTCCAAGCTGGGGCTGCTATTGGATCATCACGTCCTGTAGCTGAAACATTGAAATATTTACCTCTAAATCGTTATGTTGGAATGTCAGGACAAAAGTTTAATGGAAATCTTTATATAGCATGTGGTATATCAGGCGCTGGACAACATCTAAAAGGAATTAAGGATGCTACAACTATTGTTGCTATTAATACTAACCCTAATGCACCAATATTTAAGAATGCAGATTATGGTATCGTTGGAGATATAATGGAAATAATGCCATTATTAACAGAAGCGTTAAATAACGGAGAACCTAAGAAGCCGGCTCCTCCTATGAAGAAGATGAAGAGAAGTGTTCCTAAGAAGGTTGAACCTACATGGAAGACTTATGTATGTAGTGGCTGTGGATATGAATATGATCCAGCAGTAGGTGATGAAGAAAATGAAGTAGCACCAGAAACTCTATTTGAAGCCCTACCAGAAGAATGGATTTGCCCAGATTGTGGTGAAGAAAAATCTAATTTCATAGAGGCATAATCTTTAGCAAAAGTTTAAATTTTCATAGTCAAAAGGAGGATTAATTTATGTTTTGTGTTAGAAAGGTAACTGAAGACCTTTATTGGGTAGGCGGTAATGATAAGCGTCTAGCTCTATTTGAAAATATTCACCCAATTCCAAGAGGGGTTTCATACAACTCATATTTATTATTGGACAAGAAAACAGTGTTATTTGATACTGTAGATTGGGCAATAGCAAGACAATTTATGGAAAATATTGAAGCTGTTTTAGAAGGTAGAAACTTAGATTATTTAGTAATAAATCATATGGAACCAGACCATGCAGCTTCTATCGAAGAAATAATTAGACGTTATCCAGGAGTAAAGATTATAAGTACAGAAAAATCATTCTTATTAATGAGACAATTTGGATTTAATGTCGATGGAAGAGAAATAGAAGTTAAGGATGGAGATACAAAGTCATTTGGTAAGCATGAAATTAAATTCTTAACAGCACCAATGGTTCACTGGCCAGAAGTAATGGTTAGCTTTGATACTAAGAACGGAGTTCTTTTCTCAGCTGATGCATTCGGAACATTTGGAGCTTTAGATGGTAAGTTATTTAATGATGAAGTAAACTTTGAACGTGATTGGATTGATGATGCTAGAAGATACTATACTAATATAGTTGGAAAGTATGGTCCACATGTACAAGCATTACTTAAAAAGGCAAGTAAGCTAGATATTAAGATGATTTGTCCACTACATGGTCCAGTTTGGCGTTCAAACTTAGGATATTTTATAGATAAACATGATAAGTGGAGTAAATATGAACCAGAAGAAAAAGCTGTAATGATTGTTTATGCATCAATGTATGGAAATACAGAATCAGCAGCTAACGCATTAGCAACTAAGTTTGTTGAAAAGGGAATAACTAATGTAGTACTATATGATGTATCAAATACACATGTATCTACATTAATAGCTGAAACATTCAGAGTTAGTCATATAGTTTTAGCATCAGTAACTTATAATTTAGGTATATATCCATTAATGCATAATTATCTAATGGATATGAAAGCTTTAAATCTTCAAAATAGAACAGTTGCTCTTATTGAAAATGGTTCTTGGGCAACTCAATCAGGTAGGTTAATGGGTAAATTCCTTGATGAAATGAAGGGAATGAATGTATTAGATGACAAGATGTCATTAGTATCTTCAATGAAGGAAGATAATGTTGTAGATATGGATGCACTTGTTGATAGTGTTATTGAGTCTATGAATAAATAGTACATCACATTTATAGTTATATATTATCTAAAATAAAAAATCTGCGATTTAATATCGCAGATTTTTTGCTTTCTAATTTATTTCAATGAATTTACATACTTAACGGCACTTGTTCCTGCTATTCTACCTGAAGTATAAGCAAAGCCGCAAGCTAAACCTTCATATGGTGGGTAACCAACTCCTGTATAATATCCACCTGCAGTTGTTCCAGCAGCATATAAACCAGGAATTAATTCAAAATCAGTAGTCATAACTTGCATATTATCATCTACTTTAACACCACCAATTGTTCCAAGGAATACACCACGAACATCGAAAGCATAAAAGTCACCAGACTCTACTTTATAAGCTAATGATTCACTTGCCTTACCATAGTCAGTATCTGACCCCTTTTCAATCATTGAATTATATCTTTCAACAGTAGCTTTTAAGTCATCTGAATTCATTCCAGTAGATTTAGCTAATTCTTCTAATGTGCTTCCTTTAAATGCAGTACCAGCTTCAACAGAAGCATCAGCTAGTTTTACAAAATCATCAAGATCCATTTTAGCACCAGGTCCTGCTTGAGATACAGCTAAAGATGTTCCTTTTGAGAAGGATTCTAAAGTATCTTTATCTACTATAATGTAGTACTTTCCACCTACTGTATATGCTGCATTTGCCCAGAAAGCTGTATCATAAACAACATCTTCATTAGTAAAACGGCTACCAGTAGTATCAACCCATAATAATGGAGTATTAAGCACTTGTGTTAAACTTGTATCAGAGAAGCCAGCAAGATTTTCTCCAGCAGAATCTTGTTTAACTGATGATTCAGCAAATTGACAAGCATGTAATAAAGGAGTTCCATCTAAATCAAAGCCACCAATTTTTTCAATTGCAGTAATACCTTCACCAGCATTTGGCATACCAAGTGAATTAAATAAGTTAGAATTTAATGCAGCTGCAGTTTTTTCAGAATCAGCTCCAAAACCACCTGTACAAATAACTGTTGCAGAAGCATTAACAGTTAGTATACCACCATCTTCTTTTTTTGCAGTAATTCCTGTTACTACACCATCAGAATTTTTTGTTATAGTTTCAAGAGATGTGTTATAAACAACTTTAGCACCCATGTTTTCTAGATTGCTATACATATTCTCGAAAGCTTTTGCTTGGTCTACAAACTTATGGTAAGTTTTCCACTTATAAAGATCATCTTCATGTGCTAATTGAGTAGTTTCTTTAGGAAGATAGAATTCAACTCCATATCCTTGTAACCATTCAACAGTGTCAGCGGCATTTTCAACAATTTTTCTTACTATAGTACCATTTGATAAATATTGATTAAATACCATAAGATCTTGAACTGCTTTATCCACAGAAAGATCAAGTCCTTCATTCTTTTGTAATTCTGTTCCTATTGCAAAAAATCCAGATGCAAGTTTTGAGTTACCACCTGATGATGGATTTTTTTCAACTACAAGTACGTTAAGTCCAGCTTCACTTGCTGCTAAAGCAGCAGCAGTACCAGATCCACCAGCACCAACAACGACTACATCAACATTTACTTCTTCGTTTTGTCCATTTTTTGATACCTTATTATTTTTAAGAGCTTTGATATCAGCACCTGCTTCAGTTAATGCAGTAGTAACAGCATTTATAACAGCAGTACTTGTATAAGTAGCTCCACTTACAGTATCTACGGCTAAGCTTTGCGTATCAACAATAGTTTTTGCTAATTTTGGAGCAGCTTCTCCTCCTATAGTAGGCGTTTCTGAATCAGCAGTAACATCAATTGATGAAATTTTACCTTCATCTGATATAGTTACATTTACAGTTACATCTCCACCAAATCCAGTTTCTGTAGCTGAGTAAGTTCCTGCTTTAGCAACAGAATTACTTTTAGATTCACATCCTATTAGCAAACCAGTTGATAAGGTTAAAGCTAAAGTAGCTGTTAGTAATTTACGTAAAAAACCTTTTTTCATTTATTTTCCCCCATTAATGAATTTATTGTTATTTTTTTAACTAACAATAAAAAGTATAGCAGAGAAATTTATTAAAAGAAGATGTTATAATTCACATAAAAAGTGGTTTTTCTTTAGGTCTAATTGTACAATAGCTATAAATAATATAAAATAATTATAAAGAATGTTAAATATAAATTAAAAAATAAATTATACGAAAGAGAAATGAATCATTGGATAAAACTTTGCTTTTAAAACAAATAAAAAATAAATCTAATCTTAATATTGAGAATTTTTATAGTTTAAATTTATATGAAAATAGAAATGGTTTTCTTATTTCAGAAGAAAAATATATGTCTATAATAATTGTATATGGAGTTGCAAATGTAAATATTGGTTCAAAGATAGTAAAGCTGGTAGAGGGAACAATAGTTTTATTAAGGAATGGCTCAAAGATTAAATACTCATTTGATGAAAAAAATTCTAAAATATGTGTAATTAATTTTAAAGAAGAATTTTTTGATTCTAATCTAAAGTATCAAATGGCTGATTGTCCAATATTATACGACTTCATTAGATTAGATACAAAAAAGATGGAGTACTTAGTATTTGATATTACAACTTATGATATAGTTAAAAAGTATTTAAATTTTTTATTATATGAAATCAGTAGCATAAATGAAAAAAATGAGAAATTAGTCAAAGCAGTATTAGTTTTATTTTTAACTAACTTGCACAATGTTCATAAGGATTCTTTAATAATTAGTGAATCTAGTATGATGGAGAACTACGATGTTGGAAGATGGTTAAAATATATGGTGGATAATTATTCCACTGTATCTTTAAATAGTATGGCAAAGGATTTTAATTTTAATCCAACTTACTTTTCTCTTAAATTTAAAACATTGGCTAATGATAGCTTTTCGGACAAGCTTAGAGAAATAAAATTGGAGAAAGCAAAATGGTTACTAATCACTACTGA
This sequence comes from uncultured Clostridium sp., assembly GCA_934746015.1. Classification (GTDB taxonomy): domain Bacteria; phylum Bacillota; class Clostridia; order Clostridiales; family Clostridiaceae; genus Clostridium. Next base: position 28,579 of record CAKVEW010000005.1, on the reverse strand, counting down.
TTTATCTGTTCAAAATATTTCAGAAATAATTGGGTTTAAGGAAAAAAGTTATTTCTTTAGAATTTTCAAAAAGAGATATGGAATGACACCACTTAAATATAGAAAGGTCAATGGAGATTTAAGAAATTAAAGTAAATTATTATTACAGGAATAAATGAATTAAAAGTCTACATTATTATGTGGATTTTTATTTTTTACAAAAAAAAGAGTATAATTATTATTATAGGAGGCGGTGGGTAATGAAATATAACAATATAAAGATAAAAAATCAGTTATTATCAATGCTAACTAATCCCTTATTTGTACTAGTATATATTATTACATTTTATGAGTTACATTCTTTATTTAAATATGGAAGATATAATTATAATTATGTGATACTTATAGTATGCTTAATATTATTTTTAATCCTTTTTATATATTTAATAAAAAATATAAGAAAACAAACAGATATTCCAAAGGAAATAATAAAAAAATATAGTGTTAATGAGGATTCTATAAGGTTAGATGATTATAATGGCTTAGAAATAAAAATTAATGATATCAAATTTTTCAAGGTGAAGAAGAAGTATACTTATATAATTTTAAAAAATAATGATGTTATTATTTTAAGTTTAGAAGATATAGATGAGTATTATAAAGATAGGCTAAAGGAAAAGTTGCATGATAAAAAAGTGAAGTCTAATTTAAAAAATATATGGATTTACCTGTCTATAATAATACTTTTCTTCACTACAGTTTATTATGGAATTAGAATTTATGAAACTTCAATAAATTTTAATGGAAAGTTATCTTGGAAATTATACGATTTTAAAAATAAAAAAACTGCAAAGTTTGATAATAATAATATATATAATGATGGTATTGAAGGTATATTGAAAGATATAAATGAAAAAGTGAATTTACCTGGAAAATTATATGTATCAGATAGTGGATTCAATGTAGAGTTTAGTAAAGATGGAACTATAGAATCATTTTATGCTTTTATATATGGAGATAATGAAAATGGTGAACTTCAAAGTTACTTATTAGACTATGATTTAAGTAAATCTAAAAAAATAACAATTTATTTAAATGGATATATTAATGCAGATTATAATGAAGATAAGTTATTGGAACCTTTTGTGAATGCTATGAAGGTTATTCCATTAGAAGATACAGTTAGTAAGTGGGATGAAGATAAATATGGAATACTTTATTATGGTAAAAGGAGCTGGGGGTTTAATACAGATGGGATAGTATATATAGATAATAATGGAAATACTAAAGAGCCAGATGTTATGACTTCAGAAATTATAGGATATACTGTTTCAGTTTATGTACCTGGAAAAGAAAATTCAATTACACCTGTTAGGTATAATCTAGTTAATGACTTGAGCAATATAAATGAAAAAACTTTAGATAAACCAGATACCACTAGGAATAATTCTTCCAGTAGTGAAGATAAAGAATATTATATAAATGATAAAATAGGATACAAATTAAAAGTAGTAGGAGCTGCACTAGGTAGTAGATTTTATTCCTTAGAGGGTACTAAGGATGGAGGTATAAGTTGGAGTACAATAAATGATGATCCTTTCTTAGGTAGTTCAGGAGGGGCTTCGGGAATTGTATTCATTAATGAGAGTATTGGATTTATTTCCTTATCTCATAATGGAGGAGATGAAGCAGATTTATATAGAACAGAAGATGGTGGATCAACATTTAATCTGATAGATATTCCTAAAAAAGAAGTGAAATTAGATGATGGATCTGTTATAGAACCCTTTGATTTTCCTGAAATGCCATTTGAAGATAATGGAGTTTTAAATGTTTTAGTTGGTCAAGGAGCGGATGGAGATTATAATGGAAATAGCAGTGCCCTATATGAATCTAAAGATAATGGAGCAACTTGGGAGTTTATTAAAGAAGTAAAAAACAATTGAAAAATGACATTTTGAATTTTACCTTATGTTGAAGTATCACATTTGTTTGTGATTTATTATAATAATTAATTTAGGAGGAATAGAATGCTTACAATAGGATATATAGGAAATGGGAAAAGTACAAATAGGTATCACCTTCCATTTGTTCTTCAAAGAAAAAATATAAAAGTAAAAACTATTTATCAAAGAAATCCTAAGAATGAGAACTGGGATAGGATAGATGGAATAAATTATACATCAAATTTGGATGAATTGTTAAAGGATGAGGATATACAATTAATCGTAGTATGTACAAGACAAGATAGTCATTATAATTATACAAAGTTAGTTTTAGAAAATAATAAACATTGCTTAGTTGAAAAGCCTTTTATGGAAACTTATGATGAAGCAAAGGAGATTTTTGATTTAGCGAAGTCTAAAAATTTAATTGTTCAAGCTTATCAAAATAGAAGGTTTGATAGTGATTTTTTAACAGTTCAAAAGGTTATTGAAGAAGGAAAGCTTGGAGATTTATTAGAAGTAGAAATGCATTTTGATTATTTTAGACCAGAAGTTCCTGAAGGGAATTCTAAATTTTCACCATATGAATCATTTTTATATGGGCATGGATGTCATACTTTAGACCAAGTAATAAGCTATTTTGGTAAACCAGACAGTATTCATTATGATGTTAGACAATTACTTGGAACAGGAAGAATGAATGATTATTTTGATTTAGATTTATATTATGGAACTACAAAAGTATCTGTTAAATCTAGTTATTTTAGAATAAAGCCAAGACCAAGTTTTGTTGTGTATGGTAAAAAAGGATGCTTTGTAAAAGAAACTAAAGATAGGCAAGAAGAACATTTAAAAATGTTTTATATGCCAAATAATAGTGATTTTGGAGTTGATACATTAGAGCATTATGGAGTCTTAACATATATTGATGATGAAAAAATAATTCATGAAGAAAAAGTAAAATCAGTAAATGGAGACTATGGTAGGGTATATGATGATCTATATGAGGCTATAATAAATAATAAAGATAAGAAAATAAAGGATGAAGAAACTTTATTACAATTAAAGATACTAGAAGAAGGTATTAAAAATTTAAAATAAACTTAAAGGAGCTGCTTAGACAGCTCCTTATTATTATAAAATCTTAGAAATATTATAGTATTTCTAAGATTTCAACTGTGTATTTATCTTCTGGAGCAATTACTTCAACTATATCTCCAATGGTTTTACCTTTTAGTGCTAATCCAAGATCTGATTCAATACTAATACACATATTTTCAGGATCAGAATCCATAACAGTTACTAATGTTACCACATCATCAAAATCATCTTCAATAAATTTAATTCTAGCTTTACTATTAATTCCTAATACAGATTTATCTATTTCATCATCAGCTATAACAGTAGCAGTAGAAATCATATTTAATAAGTATTGTATCCTATTATCATTTTCTCTGTAGTTAGCACAAGCTTCTTTATATTCTGCATTTTCTGATCTATCGCCATGAGCTGCAGCTATGGCTTTTTCTTTTGCTATTTCTGCTCTTTTTACAGTCATTCTATATTCTAATTCTTCTCTTAATTTTTTTATGTTCTCCTCTGTAAGCGTATTATTCATAGAATTTAATCACCTCTTAAAAAATATCATAATAATATTATATAATATAAATAGTAAATTTAAAATTTTTATTAAGAAAAAATAAATTTCACATAAATTTCAAAATAAAAAAAAGTGTTAAAATTATAACAAATTTTGCTTGCTTTGATAGATATTATATAGAAATAAGTATATAATAAATGTGTAATATAATTTATGGGAGGTAGAATTATGTTTAATTTAAATGGTAAAATAGCTGTTGTTACAGGTGCATCCAGTGGCTTAGGAAAAGATGCTGCAATAGCATATGCTAAAGAGGGGGCCAATGTCTGTTTGTTAGCAAGAAGGGTAGATAAAATTGAAGGGGTAGCAAAGGAAATAGAAGGCTTAGGTGTTGAATCTATTGCTCTTAAATGTGATGTTACTAACGAAGAAGAAGTTAAAGCTGCTGTAGAAAAAATTGTTGATAAGTTTGGCAGAATAGATATTTTATTGAATAATGCGGGAGTAGCAGTTAGAGGTGGAGTAGAAACTCTAAGTGAGGAAGATTGGAATAAAAGCATGGACACTAATGTAAAAGGAATTTATCTAATGTGTAAATATGTTATTCCAGTTATGAAAAAACAAAACTATGGTAAGGTAGTTAATGTTAGCTCAATAAATGCAATATTAGCAGACAAAGCTGATATTTTCATTAGACATTCTTATAATGCTTCAAAGGCAGCTGTGTTAGGATTATCTAAGGGAATGGCAGCATCTTATGCTCAATATGGAATAACAGTAAATTCTGTTTGTCCTGGATTATTTGAATCAGAAATGACTGAAGATACATTATTTAAATCTGATGAATTTTTAAAGAGTTATAATTACCTTTGTCCAGCTTCTAGACCAGCTAAAAAAGGTGAATTAAATGGAACTATTTTATATTTCTCATCAGATGCTTCAAGCTATGTTACAGGACAACATATTGTAGTAGATGGAGGATTATCAATAGTATAAAGTCATTTAATTGATATTTTTATTATAAAAGAAGATAAGTTTAAAAAGAATCCCCTTATAAAGGTAGTTTTATTAATCTAACTATCAACTATAAGGGGAATTATGTTTCAATTAATATTTACACAGTTATTTCGATTTGATTTCCTTCTATTCCAAGGATACAACTTTCATAATATCCATCACCTGTTGTTCTTGGGCCACTAATTACTTCATATCCATCACTTTTCAATCTTTTTGTTAAGTTATCTACTTTTTCTTTACTACCTACACTAAAAGCAATATGTACAAAGCCTGTCCTCGTTAAATCTTTATTTGTATCAATCATATTAGGTTTAGTCATAATTTCTAATCTACTATTATCTTCGAAACTCAAAAAATATGATTTGAAATCAGTTTTTTTATTGTGATAAATATCATTATGCTTTGCATCAAAGTACTTAACGAAAAATTCCTTAACCTTTTCCAAATCATTTACGTACATGGCTATATGTTCTATTTTCATAATATAAATTCTCCTAAATATAAAATATTTTTTACTCCATTCTTTTATTATACATAGCAGGAGAATATTATTCTAATAAAAAGATAAGTAAAATAATATATTATGCAATAATTACATTTTTGGTTAAAATAATATTATAGTGATATTAAGTATAAAATATAAAAATATATAAGTTTTTGGAGGGTATAATGAAAAAAATATTAGTGGTTATTGATTATCAAAAAGATTTCGTTGATGGTGCTTTAGGCTTTGAAAAGGCAGTTACATTAGAGGAAGGTATATATAATAAAATAAATAAATATTTAAAAGAAGGAAATAAAGTTCTATTTACTTATGATACTCACGAAGAAAACTATTTAGATACAAGGGAAGGTAAAAATCTACCAGTAGTTCATTGTATTAAGGGGACAAAAGGACATAAGTTATTTGGAAGACTAAATGAATTTGAAGACAATGAAAATGTGATTTGTTACGAAAAATATGGATTTGGTTTAGCTCCTGAAGATATGGTTAAAATATCAAAGGAAATAGGGGAAGATTTAGAGAAAATTGAGATAGTAGGAGTAGTTACTAATATTTGTGTAATAAGCAATTTTGTAATGTTTCAATCACAATATAGGAATGCTGATATAATTGTTGATGCAAGTCTTTGTGCAAGTTTTGATGAAACATTACATGAAAAAACTTTAGATGTAATAGAAGGACTACAAGGTAAGGTAATTAATAAATAAAAATACAATTTCCATATATTGACGTATTGAGTTTAATATCATATAATAAGTTAAATAATAACTTTTAGGAGGCATATATGAAAATTGATATGATATATTTAATGAATTTAATAGTTATATTAAGTATTAGTACTTTTTTATTTATATACTTTAAAGGTTATTTTTTAAGTAGAAAACAAAACTTCAATAATATTATCTTAATTTGCATAAATAAAGAAATTTTTAATTATTGTATTAATTTAACCTTAGATAAATACAATACTTATGAAAAAATAGATATTTGGAGATATTGTACCTTGTTTTAACAATGATGATGTTTATGAATTATTTAATATGAGGAGGATTTATGGATATCATCATTAATATTTTTAAATATATTTTAGGGTTTTTTTACCAATTTTCTGGGGATTATGGAATAGCAATTGTATTATTAACTATAACTGTAAAGTTTATAATGCTTCCTTTCTCGATAAAACAAAGAGTAGCAATGAAAAAGCAAATATCATTTACTAAAAAAATAGAAGAGGTTAAAGCTAGATATAAGACTAATAAAAATAAGCAAGAAGATGAATTAAATAAGTTATATTCAGAAAATTCTAAGGGCTTATTAGGATGTTTGATTCCTATACTTCAATTACCTATAATATCAGGATTATATATGTCAATTAATAGGGTACAGATTGAAGCCATGAGCATTTTAGTCCCTTGGACTATTAATATAGGAAACACAGATGATAAATTTATAGTTCCTATAATATATACTCTTATAACTATAGCACCTAGTATTATTTCATACTTAAAAGTATTTGATAAGAATGAACAGCCTGCAACTATAAAGAGTATTTTACCAATGATTATAATGGGAGTATTAATAACTATTAAAGCACCCATAGCTTTAGGAATATATTTTATAACTTCAAGTTTATTTAACTTGTTAGAGGATATAGGTTTTAGAATTTATAGTAAAGGCAAAAGGTTTGTATAGAAAAAATCATTATTAATATATATGGATTTATTTATTGTTGGATGCTTTAAAGCGTCCAACAATATTTTTTTGGAATTTTAGGTGGTTTTTTAATATTAAATTATATTTTTAATATAATAATAAAAACAATTAAAAATATGAGGAAAATGTTTACAGACGAAAAATGATATGCTACTATTTATGTAATGATATTTCATAGTGGATTTCAATTTATGAAATTACGTTAAATTATTAAAGAATTTATAGGAGGATATTATGAGTAAAAATTTAAGAACTAGAATAATGTGCTTATTAATTTCTATTTCTATTTTTATTAGTTTGGTACCAACATTTAGTGTCAGTGCTTTAGGTGATTTTGATATATCATCACCTCTTATTTCTATTCCTATTAATAACTATATTACAAAACTTGCACCAGGAATTTTAGAGAAGGGTTATTCATTTATTGACAGTAATGGCAAGAAAAATGAAAGCTTTGTGGTAGAAGTAGACCCTCTAAATGAAAAAGTAAGTATAGAAGCTATGACACCAAATGATGAAAATTCTTATGGTCTGCAAACTGTAAGAAAGCAAGCAGATGTGCTTATAGCAAAGGGAGAGCAAGTAGTTGCAGGAGTTAATGCGGATTTCTATAATATGGCAACTGGAGAACCTAGCGGGGTAGTTGTAAAAGATGGAGTAATAATTAAAAATAATCCTAATTCAAGAAAATTCTTTGGGGTACTTAAAGATGGCACTCCAGTTATTGGTGATTATAATAAATTTAATGAATTAAAAGATAATATTGAAGAAGCCTTAGGTGGTAATGCAATACTAGTAAAAGATGGACAAGTATTTGAAACACCACAAACTGGTGCTGATAAAGAACCAAGAACTGCCGTAGGTATAAAAGATGATGGAAAAGTAATTTTTTTAACTGTTGATGGAAGACAGGAACCATATTCTACAGGTCTCTCTATGGAGGAATTAGCAGAATTAATGATTTCTATGGGAGCTGTACAAGCACTTAACTTAGATGGTGGTGGCTCTACTACACATTTATCAAGAACACCTGGTAGTGATGTTTTAGATATAAAAAATCGACCATCTGATAATTCGGAAAGAAGTGTTGCGAATTCTTGGATGATAGTTTCTAAAGAGCCTATAACTCATCAGTTTAATTCAGCTTATGTAACACCTAATGAAAAAAGCTTTAGCCCAAATTCAAATATACAATTTACGGCTGTAGGTGTAGATTTAGCTGGAGCTTCAGCTGATTTTCCTAAAGAAGGATTAATTTGGAGTATTTCAGATAGTTCATTTGGAACAATAGATGAGAATAATGGATTATTTACATCTACAGGAAAATTAGGACAAGCAAAAGCCTTATTAAGCTACAATGGAAACGTAGTAGGAGAAACTAATTTTGAAATTGAAGTTCCAAATGAAATATATTTTTATAATAGTGAAATAAGTATTGATAAAACCTCAAGTAAGAGCTTAGGATTAACTACTTTATTTAATAAAAGAAATGTAAAATATAATGCTAATGATATAATTTGGGATGTTCCTGAAGGAATGGGAACTATAGATGAAAATGGTGTATTACATACATCAGATAACAGTTTGTCAGGTGAAATTAAGGCAAGCATAAGAGGAACAAACTTATCAGCAAGTGTAAATGTTACAGTAGGACAATTGCCAATAATATTAGATGATTTTGAAGAGGGACTTGGTTCATGGAAAGCCTCCACTGCAAATAGAGGAGAAATAGCATCAGTAGAATTAACAAATTATCCAAATGAACCTACAAGATTTGGCCAGCATTCTTTAAAATTGAATTATGATTTTACAAATGCACAAGTAGGGACTACCTTAGGAGCTTATGCAGGACCTACAGAAACAGTAAATATTGAAGGGAATCCAAAAGCAATTGGTATGTGGGTATATGCAACAGAAGAAGCTAATGGATATTGGTTGAGAATGAATTTAATAGCAGGAGATGGCAAAAGTAAGACTATTGATTTAGTTAACCAAAGACCCGGGATAGATTGGACTGGATGGAAGTACTTGGAAGCTGAAATACCTGAAACCTATATTGGACCATTTTCATTACATCCAACCCAAACAATCAGAATAATGTCATTAAAATCAGGTCTTGAAGGTGAAGGACCTATGACAAAAGGTGTATTATATATAGATAATATACGCGCAGTTTATGGAGATAAAGTTGATGATCTATATCCACCAATAATAGATTCAATTAATATTGCAGATGAAGAATATAATGTAAATAATATTAATATTACAGCAAAACTTTATGATTATCAGGATGATAAATATGCTACAGGCATTAATTGGGATAGAGTTAGAATATTTGTAGATAATATTGAATATACAGGAAAAGAAGGACATTTTTCTTATGATAAGGATGGGACAGTAACATTATCAGGATATAAATGGGCTGATGGAACTCATAAAGTAGAAGTAATAGCACAAGATAATTTTGGAAATGAAACGAATAGAATTGAGTATTTTAATGTGAATACTGATTCTGCAAAGATATATATTGAATCAAAGGATGAAGAAGGATTTTTAGGTGGTGCTATAAATTTAGAATTGAAATCTAATAAAGGAACTGACATTAAAAGCTTCATATCTAAAGTAAAAGTGGATAAGAAATATAATATAAAAGATGTTAAGTTTTCTGAAAAAGTTAAGAATTTTACATGGAACTATAATAAGGAAAGCGGATTAATTGAGATATATGGTGAAAATAATAATTTAGATAATGAAGAAAGTATAATAGCAAATATAGAGATAGAAATACCAAATACTGTTGATAGTTCTTCAAATATAAGTTTTGAGATTATTAATTCAACTATAGATTATATATCAGAAAAGGAAACAAACTTTATTAAAACTTCATCTTCTGAAATAGGACAAGTTCCAGTAGTTAGTGCTTTTAATATTTATTTAGAGGAAGTTCTAGTAGGAAAACCTGCTATTATAAAAGTATTAGATAGAAGTGGCAACACAGTTAGTGATGCTAGTATAGTAGCAGAATATGAAGATGGAAGTAAAAATATCTTAGGTAAAACTAATTTTGAAGGATTACTTTCTAGTGAAGAACTTACAAATGAAGTGAAAAGATTCTCTGTATATGCTGAAAAAGATGCAATATCATCTACAATATTAAAGAGTCAATCTTATGCAGCATTGAAGGACATAAAGCCAGTAAATATATTATTTGGAACTACCGAAAATCCAAGCAAAGAAAAATCAGTTACATGGATGACAAATCCATTAACTTCTGGAAATAAGGCAGTAGTTCAATATATAAAGAAATCAGATTACAATTTAAAAAAACCATCAAAAAAGAAAATGAAAGTAAAAGAAATTAATGCTGAATATAAGAATCTTACATTTGGAGGAAATAGTGATATTAAGTTAAATGGAATAGTAAGACTCAATAAGGCAAAGATAACTGGATTAAAACCAAATACTACTTATATGGTAAGAGTTGGAGATGGAGAAAATTGGTCTGAATATATGGAATTTACCACATTAAAACATAAGGATAATATGAAGTTTGTAATACTTGGGGATACACAATCTCCATCAAAGGAAGGTTTAGCGGAGTTAGATAAAATATTAAATGTTATTGAAAATCAGCATAGTGATTCAGATGCAATAATTCATGTAGGGGATTTTATTGATGATTCATCAATATTCCAACAATGGGATTATATAAGTTCATTATTTAATAACTATAATAAAACAAACTCTATTGATATGTTAAATGTTTTAGGAAATCATGAATATATGGGTGATCCAAAGGCAGAAAAGGCTAAGGAAATATTTAACACACCAACTGAAGGCATAGATGAAAGCCTAGATGGAGTATATTCAGTAGATTATAATGATGTTCATTTTAGTGTTATAGGATTTACTTCTGATAAAGAATTATTAGAAAAGAAGTTAGAATGGTTAAAAAATGATGTTAATAAGTCAAATAAGAAATTAAAGATTTTATTAACACATCAACCACCATATTATACAAATCCTGAAGGTGGAAATGGGTTAATTAAAGAAATGCTGCCACCAGTAGTTGATGAGTTAGGCATAGATTTAGTATTTTCAGGACATGATCATGCTTATGGAAGAAGTAAAAAATTAAAAAATGGAGTAGAAGATAAAAATGGAGCAATATATGTAGTAACGGGAACAACAGGCCAAAAGCATTATCAAGCAGTTAATGATGGAAGTTTTGAAGTGTATAATGATGAAAATACGGCCATATATACAACTTTAGAGTATAAAGATGGAGATATACAAATAATAGCAAGAAAGCCAGATGGTACTGTAGTTGATGATTTTACTTTAGATAAAAAGGCTCCTGAAATAACTATAACTGGTGTAAAAGATAAAGGAGTATATAAAAATACTAAGATTAATATAGAAGTTTCTGTTAATGAAGAAGCGGAAATTACAACAACTTTAAATGGCGAGATTTATTCTGGTGAAGAAATAGTTAATCCAGGTAAATATGAATTTGTTGTAGTTGCTACTGATTCTTCAGGAAATCAATCAAAAAAAGTAATTAATTTCAAACTAAAAAGTCATCCTAAAAAAGATAAGACAATAACATCTAAAATAGAATATGTTTCTAAAATTATTGCAAGAATAATAATTAGAATATAGATATCTAGTGTAATATCTATAATTACTCTAATTAGTTGAAAGATAAATTAAAAAAATATAAAAAAGGGTTCAATTATGTAAATAATTGAACTCTTAAATTTATATTTAATTTACTTTCTGACTAAATTAAATATAAATAGATTCTTTTCCATAAGTAATCTATAATAGAATAAATATAGAAAATTTATGGCTCATTACAGATATTATAAACTTGATTTAGGAACAAGAGATTAAGAAAATTTAATTACTTTAAATAATATTGTTTGTAATGTATAATTGAAGTGTTGTACATATGAGTAATATAAGATAACAAGGAGAAGAAAAATGAATATTATTATTGTTGGTGCAGGTAAAGTAGGATATACCTTAGCTAAATATTTATCTATAGATGGAGATAATATAACTATTATAGATAATAAAGATACGGCCTTAGAGCATATTAATAATAATTTAGATGTAATGTGTGTTAAAGGTAATTGTACTAGTTTGAAGGTCCTTGATGAGGCTGGAGTAAGAACAGCAGATTTATTAATTTCAGTAACAGATAGTGATGAATTAAATATGCTTTGTTCTTTAGCTTCTAAAAAATTAGGAGTTAAGCATACTGTAGCTAGAGTTAGGACTCCAGATTATGATGAAGATTTAACTTTATTAACAGAAGCTGTGGGAATAGATTTAGTGATAAATCCAGAAAAAGCCGCAGCAATAGAAATAGCTAAGTTAATTAAATATCCCTCAGTATGTAGCATAGATAATTTTTCTGATGGTAAGGTAAATTTAGTTGGCTTTAAAGTATCTGATGATACTGCACTTGAAGGTAAAATGGTAAGTAAGATTGACTTTATTAGAGGGAATGTACTTTTTTGTGGAGTAGAAAGAAATGATGAATTTATAATGCCTGGAGGAGACTATGTTTTCCATAAAGAGGATAGGGTATATGTAATAGGTGAACATAAAGATATTCAAAATTTATTTAATAGGTTAGGAAAATATAAGAAAAATGTAAAAAGAGCCATGATTGTAGGTGGTGGTAAAATAGGATATTATCTTGCTAAAATCATTAGTGAAGTCGGAGTGAATTGTAAGATAATAGAAAGAGATTTAAAAATTTGCGAAGAATTAAATAGCCTTTTACCAAATTCTATAATTATCAATGGTGATGGTATGGATGAAGAGTTATTGCTATCTGAAAGCCTACTAGAGGTAGATAGTTTTATTACTTTAACAGGAAGAGATGAAGATAATATAATAGCTTCCCTTTTAGCAAGTAGCAAATCTGTAGATAATGTAATAACTAAAATAACAAGAGATAATTATAGAGAGATTGGAAAAACTGTAGGAATAAATTCTATAGTAAATCCAAAGTTAGCTACTGCATATAAGATATTAAGATATGTAAGAACATTAAGAAATAAGAAAAAGTCGTCTATAGAAAATATTTATAGGATTTGTAATGATAAAGCAGAAGCAGTAGAGTTTATAGTTGGAAATGATACTAATAATATAAATGAAAAGTTTAAAAATATAGAGTTTAAAAAGGATATTTTGGTAGCTACAATTGTTAGAAATAATAAAATAATAATTCCAACAGGTGATGACTGCCTAAAAGTAAATGATAGAGTAATTATTGTAAATAAGAATATGAAGGTTTTAAATATTGATGACATCTTTGTCGGAGGTGGCAGATAACATGAATTATAAAATGGTTCTAAAGGTTTTGGGAAATGTATTATTATATGAGTCAATACTTTTACTAATTCCTTTAGGAATAGCTTTAGGGTATGGAGATGGAGATAGCTTTGCGTTTTTAATAACGATTATTTTGATGATACCAATATCATTGTTATTAAGAAGAATAAATGTTAAAGCAAAAGATATGTATGCAAAAGAGGGGTTCTTAACAGTAGGACTAACATGGATAGTAATATCAGCTTTTGGAGCTTTACCCTTTGTTATAAGTGGTGCTATACCTTCATTTATAGATGCATTTTTTGAAACTGTTTCGGGATTTACAACAACAGGTGCAACAATATTGACAGAAATTCAGTCCTTACCTAGGGGAATATTGTTTTGGAGAAGTTTTACTCATTGGATAGGAGGAATGGGATTTTTAATTTTTATATTGGCATTAATACCATCATTAGGATCTAATACAATATATTTATTAAGAGCAGAGAGTCCAGGACCCAATCCAGGTAAAATAGTTCCTAAGATAAGGGAAACTGCTAAAATATTATACATAATATATTTTATATTAACTATAGTTCAAACTGTTTTGTTAATGATAGCAGGTCTTTCAGCATATGATGCTATAATACATGCATTAGGAACTGCTGGAACAGGTGGATTTTCTAATATGAACTCAAGCGTTGCTGCCTTTGCTAACCCTGCTATTGAATGGATTATAACAATATTCATGGTATTATTCGGAATTAATTTTGCTTTATATTTTCAAGTAATAAGAGGAAATATTAAAAGTTTCTTTAAAAGTGAAGAACTAAAGTATTATTTATTAATGATTTTAGTATCTATAATATTTATTACTATAAACATTTTAGGCTTTAATAATGGAAATGTAAGTGAATCAATAAGACAATCTTCATTTCAAGTTGCATCAATAATTACAACTACAGGATATGCAACAGTAGATTTTAATTTATGGCCAACACTTAGTAAAATAATAATTCTAATGCTTATGATATCAGGGGCAATGGCTGGATCAACAGGTGGTGGAGTAAAAACAATAAGGATAGTAATAATGTTAAAAGCTATAAGACGTGGTATAGATAAAATATTACATCCTAAAAGAGTACAAAGAGTTAAAATAGATGGAAAAGTAGTAGATGAGGAAACTATATCTGGAGTATTCTTATTTATAGGAGCATATATTGTAATTGCATTAATAGCAATGTTTATTGTAGCTTTTGATGGTTTCGATTTAATAACAACATCTACATCTGTATTAACTACTATAAGCAATGTAGGGCCGGGTTTTGAAATGGTAGGGCCGATAGGCAACTTTTCAGCTTTTTCACCATTAAGTAAAATTGTTTTATCTTTTTGTATGCTTGCTGGTAGATTAGAAATATATCCAATGCTAATCATGTTTAGTAGATCAATTTGGAAAAAAACATATTAAATAAATTATTTCATATGAGAAAAATTTGATATAAACATAATTCATTAAGGTTTAAAATAACTTATAAATATTATAAGTTGAGGTGGAAAGATTAAATTTGAATTACCTAGCGTTAAATAATATTAATATAATAGGAACTACAAAAGGTCAGGCATAAGCCAGACCTTTGTTTTTTTGTTATTTTTATTTTGAAAAGCTTTTTTGCATCTCAAAACCGAGTCTTTTGAATAATATAAATCCTTATTTAAATTTATCAGGAAATTGTTTAATAATGCCATCAGAAATAATATCAGCAAAATGAATCATATGATCCTCTCCTTTATCATAGGCACTAATATCTGCTTTCCAGTCATTATTTAACCTAGCTACTACTTGATCAGTAACAAATTGTAAGTGCTTATGAAGCATATCTTTTAATTCCTTATTAGAATAATTAGGATTAGCAACACTTAAAAAATCAGCTATTTTATCTGCATTTTCGTACCAAAGTTTATTATTATCTTCTAGAGACTTAGAATCTTTATTTTTTGCATCTTCAAGAACTTTACCAGCTAATTCTATATGCTCTCTTAATAATTAAGCAAGTTTATTGCCAGCATCTTCGCCATAATATGGTTTTATTGAATTACCTATGTCATCTTGATTTTTTAAAAGTCTTTCCAATACAATATTTTTGTCTTGGAGAGAGGCAACAGCACTAACTATATAACTTCTAGTCCATGAAACATGGTCTATCCATAAGCCTCTTTGATTCATTTTTAAATCACATTTAGTTTTATTTATAGATGTATCTCCTAAAAGTTTATTTTCTACAGCATTTGCTTTTAATGGAATAAAAAATAAGTTTATTAATAATATTGATAATATCAAGCTCTTTAATAATTTTTTCATATATAACTTCTCCTTTGTTTATAAATTTCTATATTAGTTTGTTCATAGACATATTTATTTATGCTGATATAAAGTATAAGCAGATGATATTATATATGAAAATAATTAATATATAAGAATAAAGTGGTATAATATTTGTAAAAATACAATGTGTATGATAGTATAAAATACGTAAAATATAAAGATGGAGGAAATAAACTAATGATATCTTTACCAAATTGCCCAAAATGTAATTCAGAATATACTTATGAGGATGGAAGCCTTTTAATTTGCCCAGAATGTGCATATGAATGGACTTTGAATACAGATAATGAGTCTAAAGAAGATGAATTAGTAGTAAAAGATTCAAATGGAAATATATTAAATGATGGTGATTCAGTTACTATAATTAAAGACCTTAAGGTTAAAGGAAGCTCAGCACCGCTAAAACAAGGAACTAAGGTTAAAAATATAAGATTAGTAGAAGGCGATCACAATATAGATTGTAAAATTGATGGCTTTGGAGCTATGAAGTTAAAATCAGAGTTTGTTAAAAAAATATAGTGGTTGACATATAAAATAAATCGTTGTATTATTTTAAATAAATAATGAAAATAAAAATTCTATGAAGAGAAAAAGTAGGTTATTATTTTGTCCAAAAGAGAGTTGGTATATGCTGAAAGCCAATGTTCAAAGACTAACTGAAAATCATCTCTGAGAAGCAATACTGAAATATTTTAGTAAGTATTGACGGAGTCTTTCACCGTTAAAAGATAAGCGTATTGATAGATACGTTAGCTAAGTGCTATAAATTAGTTTAATATATTCTAATTTATAGAATTAGGGTGGTAACGCGGATATTTCCGTCCCTTGTTTTCAAGGGACGGTTTTTTATTTACTAAAAAAGGGGGGCTTTTTATGGATATTGAAGGTGAAATTATTAAGTAAGATTTATAAAGACATTTTGGGGAGGAACAATAAAATGAAAAATTTATCAAGAAAAGATTTATTATTTGTAGGACTTATGCTTTTTTCACTTTTTTTTGGAGCAGGAAACTTAATTTTTCCACCATTTATGGGAGAGGCTGCAGGAGATAAAACCTGGATTGTATTATTAGGCTTTTTTGTTACAGCAGTTGGATTTCCAGTGTTAGGAGTTATAGCTGTAGCAAAATCTAATGGACTAACTAATCTAGCTAAAAGAGTTAATCCAGTTTTTGCAACAATATTTACTATTTTAATATATTTATCAATTGGTCCTGGTTTAGGAATTCCAAGAGCAGGCAGTTTACCTTTTGAGATGGCTGTAGCACCTTATTTACCAGAAGAAGTTTCAGTGAAATTATCTTTATTCATATATACACTTGTATTCTTTGCTATAGCATATTGGTTATCATTGTCACCTAGTAAGTTAGTAGATCGTATGGGAAAGGTTTTAACACCAACATTACTTCTATTAATTTTAGTAATGGTTATTGGTTCCTTTGTAAAACCTTTAGGGGGATATGGAGTAGCTACAAATGGATATGAAGTATCATCATTTTTTAAGGGATTTTTAGATGGATACTTAACGATGGATACTATAGCAGCTTTAAATTTTGGAATTGTAATTGCATTAGCTATAAAATCTAAGGGAGTAGATGATGGTAAAACTGTAATTTCATTATCTATAAAGGCAGGTATTATAGCAGGAATACTACTTGCTGTTATATATGCTATGTTAGCTCATTTAGGAGCTACAAGTGGCGACAGATTTGGATTAACTGAAAATGGAGCACAAACATTAACAAATATAACAACTTACATATTTGGAAAACCAGGAGCGATATTATTAGCAGCAATTTTTACATTAGCTTGTTTAACTACATCTGTTGGATTAATTACTTCATGTAGCCAATATTTTTCAACATTAACTAATAAGATATCCTATAATAATTGGGCTAGGATATTAACTTTAACTAGTATGCTTTTAGCTAATATGGGATTAACCAAAATACTTAGTATATCAGTGCCTATATTAAATGCTATATATCCAATTGCAATTATGCTTATCATACTATCTATGTTTGATTTTATATTTAAAGAAAATAAGTATGTCTATGGATTAACAATATTGTTTACAGGATTAGTAAGCTTGATTGATGCAATTGCACAAGTAGGATTAGCTAAAGAAACTTTAGTAAAATTAATTTCATATTTACCACTTTATAGTGAAGGATTAGCTTGGATAGTACCAGGCATTTTTGGAATTATATTGGGATTAATATTAAAATTAGTTAAAGGAGAAGATTTTAGGCTAAAAGAAAGACTTCAAGAAGAAGTTGGTAATTAAACTATATAGTAAGAATAGAAATAAAATGGACTGTATAAAAATTTGTTTTGGTACAGTCCATTTTATTATGAAAAAATAATTATATTAAGTATCTAAATTATATTTTCAATTCTCTTCGGTTAACATTTGTTTTTCAGCAACTTTAAAGAATGGCATATAAATAATAATGGCTATAATAATTTCAATTGCTGACCATATAGCTGCCCTAAAGTCCCAACCTGTTGCCATTAATGGTCCAATAATTGGCGGCATTGTCCAAGGTACCATAGTTACAGGGGCAGTAACTAAACCAAGCCATATAACTAAATAACTCAATGTACATAAAACTAGGGGAACAAGAATAAATGGTATCATCATTAATGGATTCATAATAATTGGGAAACCAAAAATAACTGGCTCATTAATTTCAAATAATGCTGCTGGTAAAGATATTTTTCCTAATTGATTGTAAGTCTTACTGTGGCCCCTTAACATTAATAGTACAAGAGCCAAAGTTGCTCCAGTACCTCCAACGTTTACAAATAATGAACTAAACCCTGAAGCAGTTATATATGGTAATGGATCACCGTGAGAAAATGCTAGGGCATTAGCAGTAACAAATTGAATAAATATTGGATCTGAAACACCTTCTAATGTCATATCTCCATGAACACCAGCACACCATAATAGACTGACTAATAAAGTGTAAAGTAAAATTCCTGGTAATGTATTCAATGCAAATAATAATGGTGAGAAAATAGATTGAATAAATTCATTAATATTAAAATGCAAAGGAACACGTACTATCCAAAATAATACCAATGTTAAAACTGCAGGTATTAATGAAACAAAAGAATTACCTACGGCAGGTGGAACACCATCTGGAAGCTTAATAATCCAATTTTTTTTAACACAAAAATGATAAATTTCTGATGCTATAATACTTGAGATTATAGCTGTAAATAGGCCTGTAGAATCAAATCCACCTGCATTAATTGTAAATTCATCTGAAAGCTGTGTAATGATAAAAGCCACAACAGATAATGCAGATCCTGATATACCACTCAGTCCATAATTTTTGGACAATTCATATCCAATTCCTATTGCAGCCAATAATGAAATTATACCAAAAGATGCACTGACTGCTGCATCAATCATAAATTGGTATGGTTCCAAAAAAATTGTCCATGCATCAATAGGAATGTTTCCTACAATTAAAAATAAACTTCCTGCAATAATTGCTGGTAAGGTCACGACTAATCCATTTCTAACTGAAACCAAATGTCTTTGATTTGCAATTTTAGCTAAAGGAGGAATTAGTCTGCCTTGAATCCAGTTTAGAAATATTTTCATATTCTATACCTCCACATTAAAATGAATATTTTTTATAAATAATTATATGCTTCTCTTTCACTAAATATAAAGCATTTCAAATATATTTGAGAGATATAATGTTAAAATTTTTTACTTGTTGAAATTATATAAAGTGTATTTTGCTATAAGTGAGAGTTATATAATCATATTTGAAAGTGTATATAGGATACTATATTAAATAATTAAAGAAAGAATAAAAAGAAGAAATTAATAGGATATTTATACTAATTTTCAAGTGGTATAATTTTTAATTAAAGCACATTAATGCATTTAATACAGTACAAATATCAATGAAAAGATATATTTATTTTCTTATAATAAATATAGATAGATGATTGTTTCTATGTTGGAGGTTATAATTATGGATGCAAAAAATATTAAGATTAGAAAAGGAAATATTGGGGATATAGAAGAAATAGCAAGTTTAATTTACTATACAGAAGTAAACCCAGGGGATGTATGAGGGGGAGAATCTAAAGAAGAAACTTTAGATAATTTAAAAACATTAATTAGTAGTAAAGAATCAAGATATAGTACAGACTATATAACAGTTGCTGAACTTAATAATAAAGTGGTTGGAGCAATTATATTAATTCCTTATGATAAATTAGACAAATTAAGTATTGAGACTGATATAAAACAAATTAGTAGGATAGAAGGATTACATGGAAAGATATTATATATAATAAATTCAATTAAGTATATGGTATTTAGGGAATGTAGAAGAGGAAATCTTTACATTTCAAATATAGCTACTGATGAGAGTACTAGAGGACTTGGAGTAGGTAAAATGCTTATGTTGTATGCAGAGCAGGTTGCTAAAAATGAAGACTTTGAAGGGATTTCATTACTTGCTAAGAATGAAAATGTTACTAAGTTTTATGAAAAATTGAATTATAATAAGATATTTGATAGAGTACTTTTAGGTGAGAGAGTAATTAAAATGGCAAAGTTACTTTAAAATAAATAAGAATCTTTCTAGTTTATCTAGGAAGATTCTTTTATTTATTTTAAGTTATAGAATTTAAATCTTTAAGTTCTTTTATTAAATCTTTAAATTTTACAGTTGTTAGATTAGGCTTATCTAATAAATATTGTTTTTTATCTGGACTTAATTCTTTCTTATCATCAAAATCATATCCATTTAATATCTCCATCATAAAATCATCATCATAGTACCAATCTACTACAGGCCTATAATCATCAAATGCTGGATTTTCACTTCTAAGTATTTGTACTTCACTATCAAGCTTTATAGTTGCAGCACTTAGCTCTTCATCAAATTGAGATAATAAATCTGTATAATCATAATGTTTTTTCAACTCTATTCCCCCTTAGGTTATTATAATTTTTTCATTTATGATTAACATTATACCAATTTAAAGTATAAAAATACATAAATATCTTTAATTATTATTATATAAGAAATGATATCAATAATATTTACATAAGGACTAATTACAAATAAAGATTTTTGAAAGTTTTCAATACTACAGAGGTAGAAGAATTAAGGTTATGGATAAATATGTTACCCATAACCTTATTATTTATGATAACATTAACAATATACTGAAAATAAAAATCAATTATTAAGATTTATAAAGGAGGTGCTAAAGTGATTATTGATATAACTCAAACAACAAGAATAGGGAGGGTTTATAGAACAGGATCAGAACCCTTAAAAGTTGAAAAAGTAAAGAGAAATTCCGAAAGTGGAAGTGAATATGAAACAATATCTTTTTCATGTGATACACATAATATGGGAACTCATATAGATGTTATGGGAATAGATGTTAGTATTGAAAATGATAAGCTAATTTCATAAGGAATAAAGTTTGATGTTTCTAAAGTTATTGATAGAGAAGTTAGATTAGAAGATATAGATTGTTCTCGAGTAAAAGAGGGAGTATATGTATTCTTTCAAACTAATTATGACAAGTATTTTGATGATGAGAAGAAATATAACAGTCATCCAGGAATATCTATGGAAGTAATAGAGTACTTAGTAAGTAAAAATGTTAATATGATAGGAATAGATACTTTAGGTTTAGGAAAAGGAAAAAATCATGGCCTAATTGATGTTTATTTAGGAAAAAACAAAAGTTATTCTATAGAAAATTTAACGAATTTAGATAAAATTCCTGAAGAAGGTTTCAAAGTTTACTGCTTACCAATAAAAATGGAAGGCATTGATGTTTTACCTACTAGAATATTAGTAGAATTCTAAAATTTAAATTAGTATAAAGGGAGTTGGTATTATGGAATATAGAGTTTTTGGTGAAACAATAGTATTAAGATTAGAAAAAGGTGAAGATGTTATTGAATCAATAAAAAATCTTTGCGAAAAGGAAGATATTAAGGCAGGTTCAATTTCAGGACTTGGTGCAAGTAATTATGTAGTAGTTGGACTTTTTAAAGTAGAAGAAAAAAAATACTATTCTAATACTTTTGAAGAAGATTTTGAAATTACAAATTTAACAGGAAATATTTCTAGAATGAATGATGAAGTTTATTTACATATACATGGTACTTTTGCAAATGTAGAAGGTAAATGTATAGGAGGTCATTTAAATAAGGCAGTTATAAGTGCCACTTCAGAAATAATAATTACTAAGATAAATGGAGATATAGGAAGAAAATTTAGTGAGGAAATAGGATTGAATCTAATTGAATTTTAGAAAAACATTTTTAGCAATAGAATAATAATTAGAAATATTCAGAAAAATATTCTGAAAATCTATTGACATAAATTCAATATCAATGTATTATATCAATAAAGAAATTGATAATTATTATCAATTGGTTAAGAATGAATTGATGTTAATCATTTTTCTCATTAACTTTTAATAACCCCTAACTAAGAATCCTAGAAGTGGTAGGATTCTTTTTTATTTATTCAAAAATTTTAAGAAATATTCTAATTTTGAAAAAAATACAATGAAATCGTTGACAAGCAGATTCAATTTATATATACTGGAAAAGTAAGTTAAATTTTGTTTAATTTTAGCGTGTAATCTGATTAGATTCAGAGCATAAGCTGTAGTGAAAAAATATATTTTATTTATAAATATAAATAAAATGTTTTTCATTACAGCTTTTATTATTTTTAATATTAAAATTAATAAAAAATAAAGATGAAAGAGGGATAAAATGTTAAAAGCAAAATTAAATTCTATTTTAGCAAAGGTAGTTGTAGCATCATTTATATTTGCAACAACTCCAACAACAGTTTTTGCAGATATGATTGATAATCAAGGAAAGCAAATAGTTAAATTAAAAGTTGAAGAGCCTAGAGTAAGTCAAACACCACAATTACTAGAATATTCAGGAGAAGGTGTAGTTTTATCTAATAAAGTAAATGTTATTGGACAAGATAAAGCAGATAAAGATGCTGTAAGAGAATTAATGGGATTTTTAGAATCACTAGGATTAGAAGTGAATACTGATTTTAATGATGAATCAGCAACTATAATAATAGGTGAAGATGATGACAATATAGTAGAGATGGATAATTTCTTATCTGAAATTAATAAAGCAGGAGCAGAGTCTATTTCTGTTGATGAAGGTTATGTAATTGCTGCTAATACAAATGATAAGGGTACAACGACTATAGCTATAGAAGGTACTGATGAAGTTGGTACTTATTATGGGGTTAAGACTTTAAAAGAATTAGTTGTTAATCAAAATGATCAAAAGATTATGCCAGAAGTTTATGTAAAGGATTATCCAAGTCAACATATAAGAGCTATAGTTGAAGGTTTCTATGGAAATCCTTGGACTCACGCAGATAGATTAGATCAATTAAAATTCTATGGTGATAATAAGTTAAATATGTACATATATGCTCCAAAGGATGATCCATATCATAGAGATCAATGGAGAGAGCCATATCCACAAGAAGAAATGCAAAGAATGCAAGAACTTATTAATACAGCTGATGAAAATAAAGTTGATTTTGTATTTGCAATTTCTCCAGGAAAAGATATAGATATAAGTTCAGAAGATGACTATCAAGCTCTTATTAATAAATGCGAATCATTATATGATATGGGAGTTAGAAGTTTTGCAATATTATGGGATGATATTTTCACAGATGATGGGGCTGGACAAGCTGCTATAATGAATAGATTTAATAAGGAATTTGTTAAGACTAAAGGTGATGTAAACCCATTGTTAACAGTTCCAACTCAATATTGGGGATCATATATGTTTTCAGATGGGGAAGTGAAAACTTATACTAAAGAGTTTGCTGAAAATCTAGATAGTGATATTGAAGTTATGTGGACAGGGGAAAGTGTTATTCCTGAAACTGTAACCTTAGAGGATGCAGAAAAAGTAAATAATATTTATAATAGAAAAATGATTTTATGGTGGAATTATCCTGTTACTGATTATAAAGTTGATAAGCTAGCATTAGGTCCAATATATAATTTAGGAAATGATTTAGATAGTAAAATTGGTGGATTTGTTATAAATCCCATGGAATTTGCAGAAGCTTCTAAAATAACAATTCATACAGGAGCTAGTTATGCTTGGAATACTGCAGCTTACAATTACAATGAAGCTTGGGATAATGCTATTATAGATTTAGTTGGTGAAGAATTAAAAGACAGTTTTAAAATTTTTGCTGATCATAGTACAAGATTAGATACTGGTAGAGAGGATGCACCAGAAATGAGAGCTATAATGGATTCTTTCTGGGCAAAGGTTGATAATAAGCAAATACCTACAACAGAAGTTGAAAGTTTAAAAGTTAGATTTGAAGCTATAAAAGTAGCAGTAGAAGAAACTAAATCTAAATTATATTCTGATATGCTTGAAGAGATAGCTCCTCAGTTAGAAAAACTTAATAATTACGCTGATGCAGCAACTACAGCAGCAGATATGGTTATTGCAATGTTAAATGGTGATAGTAAAGCATGGTGGGAATTAAAATCAAAGCTTTCATTACAAATTGAAGTTCTAGATGCATCTAGTGCAATAATATCTGAAAGTGTTTTAGATGATTTTATTAAGAAAGCTAATATAAAGACAGATAGTATGTATTTTGATGGTGTATTAAAGGAAGAAGAAAAGATATATAGTTATAATGCAACTACATCAGATAATCTTTCACCAATGAAATATACTGAATGGTATAATAATAAAGCACCTTATGAGCTTTCAAATATGTTTGATGGAAAGTTAGATACAGCATATAGATCATCAGGAAATATTCAATCTGGAGATGAAATAGTAGTAGATTTAGGGCAAGAGGAATATATTAAAAATATATATTTTTTAATGGGAAGAACATCAGAAGATAATATGATTATGAAAGGTAATCTTCAAATATCTAAAGATGGTACTGAGTGGAAAACTATAGTAGAAGAAAATATGTTTAGAGAAGTATTTGAAGATGGAATTAATGAAAGTGTTAGATACATTAAATATGTAGCTACTGAAGATCAAGAAAATCAAGTATATGTAAGAGAATTTATGGTAAATAAAAATACCAATGCAGGAATTAAATCCAGTGTAGATGTTAAATTATCACAAAAGAATACTGTGGTTGATAAAAACGAGATTAATTCAGTTGTAGCAGAAGAAAAAATAAAATTTAAAACTGGGGACACAATTGAATTAGAATTACCAGAATTTAAATTTGTTACAGAAGTTAATATAAATAGTAATGTAAAAGGTAATATAGAGTATACAGTAAACGGAATTGATTGGATTAAGCTTGGAAGTAATGAAAAAATAAAATCAGATAAATCACAAGTTGTAAAAGCAGTTAGATTTGTATCAAATGAAGATAAAACAGCAGATAAGTTTACTATGGATGTAGTAATTGAAGGAAGAGCAAATCAGTCAATTGAAACAAATAGAAATGGTAGTGGAAATTATAAAGATTTAAATGCTATTATTGATGGAGATGTAGACTCAAGTTTTATTTCAGCTAGTGCATTAAAAGTAGGAGATTATTTTACTTTAGATTTAGGAGAAGTAACTAATGTTAGAAATATTCAATTTATAGGGGATAGAGCATACGGTGGTGATAGAATCCGTGAAGGTAAAGTTGAGTATTCACTAGATGGAGAAAGTTGGACAGAAATATATAATGGAAGTATTTCTGAACAATTTAGAATGTATGACTTAGAATTTAATGCTAAGTATATAAAAGTAACTGCCACTAAAGGTACTGATTCATGGCTTAGATTATCAGATTTCTCAGTAAATTCACCTGAAGCTGAAGTTATATTAGAATCAACTGCTAAACCATCTGATGATAATCATAGACTACCTAACTTAATGGATAATAATATTCAAACTTCATATATACCATCTAGAGAACTTGGTAATGGAGATAAGCTAGTTTATAACATATTTGATGGTGCTTTAGTAAATAAAGTTGAAATATTCCAAAGTGAAAAAACTATATCTAATGCTAAAGTTATTGCTAGAACATCAGATGATAGGAGAATAGAGCTCGGAACATTAGATAAAGGATACAATATGTTTAATATGGAAAAACCAGAAGAGGTTATATCTATAACTTTAGAGTTCCAAGATGGCTCTGGAAAGCCACAAATTTATGAAATAGTAACTGAAAACTTTACTTTAGAAGCTGTAAAAGAAATTGCAAAAACTAATTTAATAAAGGCAAAAGATCTATTAACAAATACTGAAGGTAAATCAGATGAAGTTATTAAAAATTTAAAAGCAGAAGTAACTCAAATGGAAACTTTATTAATAGATGGAGCATCTAGAGAAGAGATATTTGCAGCAAATAAGAAATTAGAAAATGCAATAAAAGATTTTACAGATTATACTGAAGAATCTAATCCAGAAGAAAAACCTGAAACTAAACCAGAAGTTAAGCCAGAAGAAAAACCGGAAAATGGTAATGGAGATGCATCAAATGCTACTGAAGAGGATAATACAAATAATAAACCAGGCAAGCTTCCTCAAACAGGTGGACAATCAGCATTATCAACAATGTTATTAGGAATAACATCATTACTTGGTGGTTTAGCATTTTATAAGAAGAGAAGAGAATAAAAAATTATAATAAAAAACTATTATTACATTGCTTTGCTTTGTAGTAATAGTTTTTTTATTTATATATTTTAATATTATTCTATTTTGAAGTATGAATTTTAATTGATGTGCCTAATAAAGGCAAATAGTGTTTATTAAAAGCAATAGGATATTCATCATTATTATATATAGATTCTTCTATTAAATAGTATTGTTTTTCAGAAGAAATAGAATATTTTTTTGTTGCAAATTTTCCTGATGACGAAAATTTAATATCTATAGAACTATTTGTACATTTATTATAAATATCAGTTTCAATAAAGTTAAGTAGCTTATTAGTATCATTTAGATCTATATCAAAGTAAGATATAGTTTCAATAGGAATAATTGTGAAGGTATATGCAATAGCATTTCCATTACTCATATACCATCTATCAATATTTACTGCAGCAACAGTTTTTTTCCCTAAAATCTCTATAAAATAATCAGATGGAGGTTCTATATGAAAGCTCATTTCTACAGAATCAATTTTATCTTTCAATGATTTATATATAATATGTCCAAATTTTTCAATTCCAGTATGTTGATTTTTTTGATTTTTAACTATGAAATTCCCTTTGCCGCGAATATTTTTAATTAAGCCATCATCTTGCAACAAGGATAAAGCTTGACGTAGAGTAGTTCTACTTACCCCTAGTTCTTTAGCTAAGTCAGGTTCTGATGGAAGTCTATAATTATCTGGAAAATCTTCTTCCTTTATCATTTTAAAAAGCGTATTATATACTTCAACATATCTTAATTTTTTCGAATTTTTCATAATATCTGTATTAAGCATAAAGATCATCTCCACAATTAAATAAACAAGTTTAATACAAGTTTCTTATATATTATAACATAATTACAAAAGGAATTATCAATTTTCTTTAATAAAAAATCAATAAAATACAAGGGTGGAAACGTTGACCGATATAAGAGGATTGTAGTATTATAAATATATAATAGACAAGTTAAAGACAAGTTCCTTATATATTATAGATTAAATATGTTATAATTAATTTAGATTTAAATAATTAAATTATAGCAAATAATAAATAATATATTTAGGTGGTCTTAAAGTAATTTGTAAAGGAGAAATAACATGAAAAAGTATAAAAGAATTTTCACTATAGTAATAGATTCATTAGGTATTGGAGAAATGGAAGATGCAAAAGAGTATGGAGATGTAAATGTTGATACTCTTGGACATATAGCAGAATCAGTAGAATCTTTTAACGTACCTAATCTTGAAAAGTTAGGAATTGCTAATTTGCGTCCAGTTAAGCATTTGAAAGCACAAAAAAGTCCATTAGGATATCAAATGAAGATGAGAGAAGCTAGTACTGGTAAGGATACTATGACAGGACATTGGGAAATAGCAGGATTACACATTACTAAGCCTTTCCAAACCTTTACTGATACAGGTTTTCCTAAGGAATTGTTAGATGAATTAACTAAGAGAACAGGACACAATATAGTAGGAAATAAGAGTGCTAGTGGAACAGAAATATTAGATGAGTTTGGTGAACATCAAATGAAGACTGGAGATATGATAGTATATACTTCAGCAGATTCAGTTTTACAAATATGTGGACATGAAGAAACATTTGGATTAGAAGAATTATATAGATGCTGTGAAATTGCAAGAGAACTTACTTTAAAAGATGAATGGAAAGTTGGTAGAATAATTGCAAGACCATATGTTGGAGAAAGAAAGGGCGAATTTAAGAGAACTAGTAATAGACATGATTATGCTTTAAAGCCTTATGGAAGAACTGTATTAAATGAATTAAAAGATAATAATTATGAAGTTATTTCTGTAGGAAAGATAAATGATATATTCGATGGTGAAGGAATAACAGAATCTAATAAATCAAAGAGTTCAGTTCATGGAATGGAACAAACATTAGAAATAATGGATAGAGATTTTGAAGGACTATGCTTTGTAAATTTAGTTGATTTTGATTCATTATGGGGACATAGAAGAAACCCTCAAGGATATGCAGAAGAGTTAGAAAAATTCGATGTTAATTTAGGTAAAGTTTTAGAAAAACTTAAAGAAGATGATTTATTAATTATAACTGCAGACCATGGAAATGATCCAACATATATAGGATCAGATCATACAAGGGAGTATGTACCATTCTTAGCATATTCACCTTCAATGAAAGGTGATGGAGTTTTAGAAACTTGTAATAGCTTTGCAGCAATAGGAAGAACAATAGCAGATAATTTTGATGTTAAGATGTCAGAAGAAACTATTGGAGAATCTGTTTTAGAAAAATTAAATTAGTATATAATAATGTTAAATTAATAAGGAGCTGTGTAAATGATCTGAACCCCAAATGTTGGACGTTTTGATTAAGCAATCCTTTGGGATTGGGTACGGTATTGAACTGGACTCAAT
>CAKVEW010000004.1 GCA_934746015.1 uncultured Clostridium sp. | reverse complement strand
CAAACTTATATAATTTTCAAAGAACGAGAAATTCTATGATTCATTAAGCTATTTTTTCATAACAGCTTAACAGATTCCCTTTTAGAATATATGATATTTTAATTTTTAAGGCCTTTACCCTTTTATTTTTATGGATAAAAGCCTCATCTATAATGTAAAGTCTATTTAATATGTCTTTCTTTTTTAGCATCTTCTAATCTAGCTAAAACTTCTTGTGGGTTATTAACTTTACTTAAGAAGATCATAGCTGCAATTACATATGGCTTGTAACTTGCTTCTTTATATAAAGGCTTTCTATATCTATCAAATACTGAAGCTTCTACTTCACCAGTTTCACAGCTAACACCTGTAATATCTGCTGGTAAGCAGTGTAAATATAATGCTTTTCC
Source organism: uncultured Clostridium sp. (assembly GCA_934746015.1). Lineage (GTDB taxonomy): Bacteria > Bacillota > Clostridia > Clostridiales > Clostridiaceae > Clostridium. Next base: position 172,654 of record CAKVEW010000004.1, on the reverse strand, counting down.
ATCTTTAGTAGTATTCATTAATTCCTCAGTACATTGCCAATCTTTATGCTCTGCATTTTGTTCTAATAATTCTTTTTCTAATTCTTTAATTCCATCAAAATCACTATTTCCATATAAATCAGTTCTCTTCTCCATTGCAACAAATGGAGCCCAGCTCTTTGGATATACTATATCTGCATCCTTAAATGCTTCTTCCATAGAATTTGTTTTAGTAAATGAACCGCCTGATTTTACTGCATTTTCTTTAGCTATTTCTTCAACTTCTGGCATAACTTCATATCCTTCTGGATGAGCTAAGACAACATCCATACCAAATCTTGTTAATAATCCAATAATTCCTTGTGGAACTGATAATGGTTTACCATAGGATGGAGAATATGCCCAAGTCATAGCAACTTTCTTACCCTTTAAGTTTTCTATTCCTCCAAATTCATTAATTAAATGCAATGCATCTGCCATAGCTTGAGTTGGATGGTCAATATCGCATTGTAAATCAACTAATGTAGGAATTTGTTCTAAAGTTCCCTCTTCATATCCCTCTCTTACAGCTTTAGATACTTCTCTCATATAAGTATTTCCCTTACCTATATACATATCATCTCTAATACCAATAACATCTGCCATGAAAGATACCATATTAGCAGTTTCTCTAACTGTTTCCCCATGAGCTACTTGAGATTTTCCTTCATCTAAATCTTGAACTTCTAATCCTAAAAGATTACAAGCTGATGCAAAACTAAATCTTGTACGAGTAGAATTATCTCTAAATAAAGAAATTCCAAGTCCACTATCAAATATCTTTGTTGATATATTATTTTTTCTTAAGTCTCTTAAAGCTTCAGCTACTGTAAATACAGCCTTTAATTCATCGTCACTCTTTTTCCAAGTTTCCATAAAATCATCATTATACATTTTTGAAAAATCTAATTTATTTAGTTCGCTTATATACTTATCCATTAAATCCATTTTTTAATTCCTACCCTTCATTTTTGTATTAATATTATTTTTCTTTATTAGTGCAATATATTGCTGGTAATGCAGCGTATACAGCAGCACACTTAACTAAATCTTCTTTCCAAGTCATTTCATTTGGAGCATGTGCTTGTGCTTCTGCCCCTGGGCCAAATCCTATTACTGGAATTCCATTACGTCCCATAATAGAAACTCCATTTGTAGAGAATGTCCATTTATCAGTTAGAGGTCGAGCTTTTCTCATTTCATCAGCATTAACTGCGCCACTTCTTGTTTCTCCATATAGACCTTTATAAGCTTCCTCCATTGATTTTGTAACAATATGTTCTTCTGGAATTACCCATGTTGGGAAGTAACATTCAATAGGATATATTAGCCCTGTATAGCTTGGTCTATCATAGTTATACATACTTACTTTTGCATTGTATTTCTTTACTGCAGGAAGATTACGAATTTCTTCAAGACAGCTTTCCCAAGTTTCACCTGCTGTCATACGACGATCTAGTGAAATTGAGCAAGAATCAGCAACTGCACAACGGCTTGGTGAAGTAAAGAATATTTCAGAAGTTGTAATAGTTCCTTTTCCTAAGAAATTAGCTTCTTTCCATTTTGGATTAAATTTCTCATCTAACATCTTTACTAAGCCTTTTATTTCTTTATCTTCAGTTGTATCATTTTCATTTAAATCTCTAATATTCATTAATATTTCAGCCATTTTATAAATTGCATTATCTCCTCTTTCTGGAGCTGAACCGTGGCAAGAAACCCCTTGAACATCAACACGAATTTCCATTCTTCCTCTTTGTCCTCTGTAAATACCACCATCTGTTGGTTCTGTAGAAACAACAAATTCTGGTCTTATTCCATCTTCCTTAATTATATATTCCCAACAAAGACCATCACAGTCTTCTTCTTGAACTGTACCAACAACTAAAACTGTATATTCTTCATTTAAAAGATTTAAATCTTTCATAATTTTTGCACCATATACAGCAGATACTATTCCACCTAATTGATCCGATGTCCCACGTCCACCTATTTCTGTTTCTGTTTCATAGCCTTCATATGGATCAAAATTCCAGTTATCTCTATTTCCTATACCAACTGTATCAATATGTGCATCGAAACCTATTAGAGTCTTACCAGTTCCCATATATCCAAGAACATTACCTTGTGGATCAATTTCAACCTTATTAAATCCTAATAACTCCATTTCTTTAGCTATTCGTTCAACAACACCTTTTTCTTCACAGCTTTCTCCAGGAATAGCAATTAAATCCCTTAAAAATTTAGTCATTTCTTTTTCATAGTTTCCTGCTTTTATTCTTATTTCTTTGAAATCCATTTCTTTTCCTCCTTATATCTTTATATAAACTATAATTCTTTAATCTTTACTTTTATATAATAAGCAATTTATATGCCAAATTTTATTAATGATTTTTAGTAATTTTTCTATATTTTCCTTGTATAATTCTTCATTTTTCAAATAAAAAAATAAAGAGTTATCATTATGATAACTCTTTATCACTTTGGTTAAAGTTAGCATTTTCCTACTCTTTAGCATATTTTTTTTATTTTTTATCAAATTGATAGCATTATTATTTAAGCTACTTTATTTTCTTTAAAGCAACAGAATTTAATATTCCCCAAGGTTTATTAAAATGAGGTTGGAAGAAGAAATCAGTCATAGCTAATTCCTCTACAGTCATATTATTTTGAATAACTACTGATAAAGTATTCATAAATTCAGTCATATCTACTTTAGATGCAATTTGTCCTCCAACTATCCTCTTGCTGTCTTTTTCAAAAACTAATTTCACCATAACATCATCAAAAGTAGGCATAAACTCAGGTCTATTATTCTCATGAATAGTAACACTATCTACATCCAAATTAGTTGTAGCCTTTGCACTTGCTTCTGTAAGTCCAGTAGAAGCAATACAAACATCATAAATTTTTATACCAGAAGTTCCTTGTGTACCCATATACTTTAATGAAGGTCTCTCTATATTTCTAGCAATTAGCATTCCCATTCTAACAGCATTAGTAGCAAGTGGAATGTATCTATTATCCTTTGCAGGATTATATCTTACCATACAGCAATCTCCAGCTGCATATACATCTTCTCTACTTGTTCTCATATAATCGTCAATAATTATTGCTCCATTTTTTAATGTATCTAATTTTCCTTCTATTAATTTAGTACTAGGTCTGAAACCTATACATAATATTACTAAATCTCCTTCATATTCTCCCTTATCTGTAATTACTTTTTCAACTTTTCCATTACTTCCGTTAAATTTTACAACCTTTTCTCCTAAAACTAATTTTATTCCTCTATCAGTAAATTCTTTTTCTGCAATATCTGAGAATTCTTTATCTAAATACTTGGACATTATTCTATTTTCTGCATCTATTAATGTAACTTTTTTATTTAATCTTTCAAAAGCTTCAGCTAGTTCTACTCCTATATAGCCTGCTCCAATAATTACTACATTATTAGCTGAATCTTTTCTTTCATCTATAATTTTTGCATGACTATAATTTTTACATAACAATATATTTTCTAAATCTATCCCTTCAAGCTTTGGAACAATTGGCCAAGAACCTAATGTTAATATTAATTTGTCATAACTATCTTCAAATTCTTCATTGGTATCTAAATTTTTAACCTTCACTTTTTTATTTTCAAAATCTATATCGAAAACATCATGCTTCATTCTAGTTTTAATTCCGCTTTTTTCTAAGTTTTCTGGAGAATTATAGAATAACTTTTCTGGTTCTTTTACAATCTCTCCTACACTCAAAGCAATTCCACATGATAAAAATGATATATTATCATTATTTTCATATACAACTACTTCAGCATCAGGATATAGTACTTTTAGATTAACTACTGCCGAGGTTCCAGCATGAGTACAACCAACTACTATTACTTTCATAAATATCCTCCTTTTTATAACACTTCTTATTTCACTTAATATATTATACAAAAGGAAGATTTTATATTCTCTTAATTACATATTTCTAAGGACAAACTCTAGCATTTTACTGCCTACAGTCACAATTTCTTCCATATCAAATTCTGAAAAATCATGTGTCGCTCCTTCTAAAGTTATTATATTAGCTTTATTATTTTTACTTATTAACTCTTCATATAACCTTTCAGCATTTTTGTATGGAACAATAGAGTCTTTCCTACTATGAATTATTAGTGTACTTGGTTCATTTTTATCTACATAGTTAATAGGACTATATTTAGTCAACACTTCTTCTTTTCTATCTCCAACTGAATTTATGATTTGTTCTAAATCCCAATTAACATTATTCATATCTAAGGTAGTTAAATCACTTGGTCCAAAAAAATCAATTAAATATTTAACTGTAGATGGATAATTTTTTAATTCTTCATCATCAACAAAGTCATCCTCATTACTATAGGCTGCCATTAAAGATAGGTGTGCACCTGAAGATGCTCCAATTATTCCAATTTTATTTTCATTAAAATTATACTCATCTTTATTTTTGTGGACCCATCTTATAGTATCCTTAACATCACTTATTTGCTTATTAAAATTTTCTTCTCCTCTCATAAGCTCATAACTTGTACTTATTATTACATATCCTTCTTCTCTAAAAGCATCAAGTAATGGTGATATAGCATCTGGAATCTCTTTATTACCATATACCCAGCTACCTCCATGAACATAAATAATTACAGGTGAACCATTTTTAAGTTCTTTTTTTGCATCAAAAATATCTAATGTTAAAGGAACTCCATTTGTGTTTTTATATTGAACTTCATTATAATCCTTAATAACATCTTGCTTCATTGAAAAATCATTCTCTGTTAAAACTTTAGACTCTTCTACAAATTCTGAATACTTATTAAGTATATTAATTGTTAACTTTATTTTATCCCTAACTAAAAATGCAAAAACACCAGAGGCTAAAATTATTAATAGTACTGCTATTCCTAAAAACTTAAAAAATTTCTTCATAAGCCCTCCTATATAATTTATTATTTATAATATATTTTATCATTATTTTATGTTATATTTGTCAATAATACCTAAAAAATTTAATAGAATATAATGATATTATAATAAGGAAGTGATTTTATGAAAAAGAAAGTCTTTCTTTTGTTATTCTCTCTATTTTTTTCTATAATATTAATTGGTTGCAATAAAAATAATGATAAAGAAAATCCTAATAATCCAAACAATAACAATATTGAAGATAAAAATAATAATGATAATGAGAAGGATGAACCAGAAACTGAAAGCACAAATAAACAACTAAAAAAAGTAAGGTTATTTTATTTTGATACTGTAAATTATGAATTATACTATGTAGATAAAGAAATAGAAGTTAAAGATAAGGCAATAATAAAAGCATTAACTAAAGAACTACAAGATTATTCACCAAATAATAATTTTTTAAATTTAACTGATAAAGTGGAAATAACATCAGCTACATTAGATGAAAAGAACGGAATTTTAAAAATTAAATTTTCTTCATCTTATGTTAATGAAATGCTTTTAGGTTCTTCAACAGAAAGTGGTCTTTTATCATCATTACTTGCCACTTATGGATATAATTTTAATGTAGATAAAGTTGCCATATATTTCAATGATGAATTATATACTTCTTTAAAAGGTGATTTACCTAATGGGTATTTCGATGTTGATTATAGTTCTGCTAAAGCTTACTCTAAAGACACCTATATTAGTGACTCTAGTACTACAACTTCATCAAATATTAAAAATATGAATTGCAGAATTTATTATTATAATGTTAATGATGATATGTATTACTTTACTGATAAAAGTATAGAAGTAGTTGATAGTGCTTTAGTATCAGCATTAACTAAGGAAATTAAAAATTTACCTAGTAAAGATTTTTTTGACTTTAAAGATGATTTAGCTATTAAATCTGCAAACTTAAATGGTGATACTTTAACTGTTAACCTATCTAACACTTACTATAATATATTAACTAGAGTGGGCTCTGGTACTGAAGCTTCCGCATTAAGAACATTAGCATTAACTTATGGTTATAATTATAATGTTAGCCAAGTTATAATTTTAGTAGATGGTGAGCCATATAAGGGAAGTCATATTCTCTTTAATAATGGTGAAACAGTGAATACAAATGTATCTAATATAAAGGAGCTCCAATAGAAATAATGAAGTGGACATTTATGCCCACTTCTAATTATAAAGTTAAATATTTCTTTACTTATTATATATATTTTTTAAAATAAATTTTTCTTTGCTTTTAACTAAATCTTCTGTAATTATTAAATTCATTTCTTTATTATTTATTCTTATATCACAAATTCTAATACTTTGTTCTCTGATTAATATATCTAAGTACTGTTTCACCATAAGAGCATTTTTTAAAGTTAAGTCCTTGTTACTATAAAGTTCATCTATTGTTTTAGTTAATTCTGTTCTTGAGTTTTCATCTAAAATATATCCCTTATCTTCTAAAATTCCTAATGCCATATTTATTAATTCACCTTTACTATAATCTTTAAAATTCAGCATTGATGAAAATCTATAATTTAATTCTGGATTTAAATACATTAACCTTCTAATATCCTCTTCTCTTCCTGATAATGCTAATATAGTATTATTACTATTCTTATCCATGAACTTTATTAAGTCTTTTACTATCTTATTAGAATATGGTTTTAATAAAAATTCTGCACCATCTATATAAATAACCTTCCCTATTTGTTTATTTAAAACTTCTTCAAAGGATGTGTTTTTATTGATACAATCTATAGCTTCATCTTTATTTATTTCTACTATATTTTTAGCCTTTACTATTCCCATACTATATAGTGTCTCTGAAAAAATATTTAAAACTGTTTTCTTACCTGTACCAATATCCCCAGTAAAAATTATGTTCATATATCTATTTATATCCGTAGATAATCCAAGTTTTTTTCTCTTTTCCTTTACTCTAATTAGCTTATATTGATCTCTTAAGAATTCTTTTGCTTCTTCATTTCCAACCAAGTTATTTAAGTGCTTTTCTAAATCAAACTCATTATCATATTGAGATGTGTTTAATTTTTCAATATCCTTTGCTGTTATTAAATTTATTTCATATACACTCGTATCTTCTTCTGCTATTCTTATACTTTGCACTCTTATTAAATTTTCAACATAATTTCTTACCATTCTACCATTTCCAGATTGTGAATCTGAATTTTCATAAATATCTATAAAGCTTTTCTTTAGAGATGAATAACCATTTTTAGATAACTTAAATCCTTTTGATTCCATTAATCTTATTGCCATTTCTAGTAGTTCATTAGGATTATAATCTTCAAAATTTGTCCATAATGGAAATCTTGATCTTAGTCCTATATTAACATCAAAAAAGTCTTCCATTTCTTCTTCATATCCTGCTAATATAACTATTACTTCATTAGAGTAGTCTTCAACTAGTTTTAGCAATGTTTCTATTGCTTCTCGTCCTAAATTATCATTAGCAAGGGTATATGCCTCATCTATAAATAGAATTCCTCCAAGAGCTTCTTTAAATTTTTCTTCAGTCTTTTTAGCAGTTTCACCTGGTATATTGGATACAAAGCTTGATCTATCACATTCAATTAACTGCCCAATCTTTAGTAGACCCATACTATTTAACATTTCAGCTACTAATCTTGCAATACTAGTCTTACCTGTTCCTGGATTCCCTGCAAATACCATATTTAAGTTCTGTTCTATTTCAGTGTTTACACCAACTGACTTTCTTTTTTCTTGAGCTATCAATAATTTATACTGACTTCTTAATAATTTTTTTACTTCCTCTAAGCCTATAATACTCTTTAATTTTTCTTCTAAATCAAATTTAGCATTAGTCTTAAAATTGAAATCTTCTCTTTCTAAAAGGTCTATTTCGCTTTTATTATTATTTAAGTATTTTCTTGAAGAAAATATTATTGCATTTTCAATAATATTTCTTACGAATCTTGCATTTCCTAAATCATTTTTGCCAATAAGTTGATTTCTTGTAAATAAATCAATAAGATCATTTTTAACATTCTTTGAAATTCTATATCCTTTTGACTTTGCAATTTGAATTGCTATTTGATACATTTCATTTGGACTATAATCTTCAAAGTGAATTATATTAGGAAATCTTGATTTAAGTCCTTGATTTATACTTAGAAATTCTTCCATATCTTTTTCATAACCAGCTAAAATTACTGTTAAATTATTTCTATTATCTTCAATTCCTTTTATTAGTGAATCAACTATTTCTTTTCCTACTTTATCATTTTCACCTTCATATAATGAATATGCTTCATCAATAAATAACACTCCACCTATTGCTGAATTAATAATTTCATTAGTTCTTTTTGCTGTTTCATTTATATTTTCTGTTATAAAGTCTGCCTTGCTTACCTCTACTAAGTTTCCCTTAGTTAATAATCCAAGTGCATTTAAATATTCATAAGTAATTCTAGCAGCATTAGTTTTTCCAGTACCTGCATTACCAGCAAAAATCATATTTAATGAAATATAGGAAGTCCTTAATCCAAGCCTCTCTCTAATCATTTGAACTTTCTTATTATTTTCTATATTTAATAAAAATTCCTTTAACTCTTTTAAACCTATTATAGATTCAAGCTTATACTTTACTTCATCTAAAGTAGGTGTTGAATATTTATTTAAATTATATTTAGAGTCATTAGCTTTACATTTTAATCCATAACCTTCTACATATATTAATAATTTTTCCCCTTTAGTAATTTTCTCCTTTTCTATTAAACTTCTAATTGGATTGGTAAATGAATATCTTATATATTCTGTAATAGCAAAGCTTCCTTTTTTTCTGAAATAATCTTGCAAATACTCACATACAGAATACTTTTCCTTGTCACTAACATCATCTTTATAGCCTAAAAGTATTTGAACTCCATAATCAGTTTTTATTTCATTTATTTCTTTATTAATCTTTCTTCTTATAATATTATTTTTTTCTTTTTCAGTAAGTTCCCTTGTATATAAAACTTTATCTATATTATTTAATGAAGATTCTATAAAATCATCTAATTCTATTTTTTCTTCATAATTATAAATAAATATAAAAAATTTATTATGACAAACAATTTCTCTAATTGTATTATTTTCATCTTCCTTTGCATCTACTAAAAAGTTATTTTTAACCTTATATCTATTCTTTAACTTTATACAAGAATTAGGATAAAGCGTAGATAATAAATTTAAAATTTCATCAGATGCTTTTTCAGTATTTTTAAATATTACACCATAGGATGAAGTGTTATTTAATATTTCATATAAATCTGTTAAAAAAGTATTATATCCCATATTGAAATTATAGGATGCTAAGTCCATTTCCTCTAGTTTTTCATTTTCTATTATCTTCTCTTCTTTTAATACATCAAATATAGTTCTAACACTTGCCTTTTTAAAAGTATTTCTCTCACCAGCTACAAGCAATATTCCTTTTTCATTTTTATCAACTTTTTCAATAAAGTATTCTGCCAAATCTCTAAAGTATTCTTCTTGTGCTATATACTCACTATTTAGCTTTCTTTCTATTTTTGTTTTCAATTGGTTTTTATCCATAATTCTCCTCCTTTGTCTTTAATATTACTATATTTTCATCTATTTTTTAGTAATTAAGTTACAAAGCAATATAGTAAAAATGCTGCACTTAAATAAGCGCAGCATTGCAAGTCATATTAATTTATCATTTTTTAAAAGATTTAATAATGTAGGATTAAAGTTAAATTCCTTAATTAAAGCATCCACCTCACTTAAAGCCTTTTCTTTCTTCTCTAAAGAAATCTTTCCTTTTGATGCTCTAATTAATATATTTTTGGGTGAATGTGCTATATCTATAAACTCTAAAAGTTGAGTTTTATATCCTACAGCCTCTAATAAGTTTCCTCTAACAGCATCTGTCATAAGTGCAGAAACTCTTTCTTGAATTATACCATATTTTGAAATAATAGATAAGGATTCAGGTTGAATTTGAGCGTTAAATTCATGCTGACAACATGGTACAGAGAAAATCATCTTTGCATTCCATTTTATAGCATTATATAAAGCATAATCTGTTGCAGTATCACAAGCATGTAATGTTATTACCATATCTACATTATTTTCATATTTATATCCATTTATATCGCCAAGTTCAAAATGTAAATTATCATATTTATATCTCTTAGCTATTTCATTACATTTTTTTATTACATCTTCTTTAAGATCTAACCCTATCATCTTTACTTTTATGTCTTTAATTTCAACAAAGTAATAGTATAAAACAAAAGTTAAATATGATTTACCACAACCAAAATCTAATATAGTTAATTCCTTATAATCATTTTTCTTTATTTCATCATCTATAATTTCGATAAATCTATTTATTTGCTTATACTTATCGTATTTAGAATTAATAACTTTACCTTCTTTAGTAAATACACCTAAGTCTATTAAAGGCTCAATTATCATACCTTCTTTTAAAATATAGTTTTTTTCTTTATTATGACTTTTATTACTTATATTTTTATTATCTGATTTCTTTTTACCTAAAAATACTTTTCCCTTTTTAGATATCTTTAAATCAAAGGTTTTATCAATACTCCATGCAGATAATTGTTTATAATTATTATTTAATAATTTAATTAATTCTTTTTCTAAATTATTAAATTCAATATTTTCATGAAAAACTTGCTTATCAGTAAATTTTTCAATTTGATAATACTTTTTACCTTTATTATTTATCTTTAATACTACATTAATTTTATTATATTCTACTTCTTTATTTAATTTATTGCTAATTACAAGCTTAATTATTTCTTCGCTTGTTATCTCTCTAATCGCCTTTATTAACTCTTCCAACCAAAACACACCTTTCTTAATATGAAATATGATACACAAGAAAGTAAATAATATCAAGTTAATCTTGATATCTACTCTTTAACAATTCAATTTCCTTTGCGTATCCATCTAATTCATTTGGTGTTTCTAGGAAAAATGGTAGATGTTTAAGCTTTGGATGGTTAATTATATTTGTTATTGCATCTAAGCCTAAGAATCCTTCTCCTATTTTTTCATGTCTATCTTTATGACTTTTAAACGGATTTTTACTATCATTTAAATGTATTGCCTTTAACCTATCTAATCCAATTACTCTATCAAATTCTTCTAATACTTCATCTAAGTTATTAACTATATCATAGCCTGCATCATAAACATGACAAGTATCTAAGCATACACCCATTTTATCTTTTAATTCAACTCTAGCTATTATTTCTGCTATTTCTTCAAAGGTTCTACCAACTTCAGAACCCTTTCCTGCCATTGTTTCTAATAAAACTGTTGTAGTTTGTTCTTCTCTTAATACATTATTTAATAATTCTACTATGTAGTCTATTCCTATCTCAACCCCTTGCTTTACATGACTTCCAGGATGAAAATTATATAAATTATTTGGCATAAACTCCATTCTTCTTAAATCATCTTCCATCATTTCTCTTGCGAATTCTCTAGTTCTTTCATCTGCTGAACATGCATTTAAAGTATAAGGAGCATGAGCTAAAATAGTAGTAAAATTATTTTCTCTTGCTATCTTTAAAAGTCCTTCCATATCATTAATATCTATATCTTTTGCTTTTCCACCCCTAGGATTTCTAGTGAAAAATTGAAAGGTATTAGCTCCAATTTCTAATGCTTCCTTTCCCATATTTTCAAAACCCTTTGTTGTTGATAAATGACATCCTATATTTAACATTGTCTCCTCCATAATCTATGCTATTAATACATTTATTATTTTTTCTTTTAATTAAATAAATAATACTATAAGCTTTACTATTATGGCAAGTATAAACAATAATATCTATTATTTAATATCTCCTTTCACTTTTGAATATAAAAAAGCCAACCTATATATGATTGACTTTCTAATTATTTTATATTGTTCTTCATATTTATATTAAAAATGTTGTTATAACGGATAAAATTCCACCTATTAATAAAGAAAAAGTACTTAATGAAAACCCAATATCAATCTTTGCTCCTGATTTTTCCTTTTCCATTTTTGCTATTTCCAAGTTTGCATTAGTTATATATTGTGCATTATTTTGTCCTAAACCCTGCATAGATAATCCCATAGGATCACCAGAAATAGATGCAAAAATCCCTCCAAAAACTAAAACTAAGCCTTCAAAAAACAATATATTTTCAAAGCTTTTATCCGGTGAAAATTTAGTTATTATAAATCCTATTAATGCTGCTAATCCAAGCCATACTAATCCCCAAATTATAGATTTTACTAATATATTTATTATTCTATTTTTCATAAATACTCCCCCTTTTTACTATTATAACATTCTTTTCCTAAATAGTATCTAGTACCATTTACATTTAAAAAAATATTAATATTTTTTATTCTATTCCTTAGTTATTTTTTCTATTTTATATCCTTCTTGCGTTAAAGTATCTAGTATACCTTTTTCTCCTGTTATTGATATATCCGATAATACTATAAAATATTTTTTATCCTCTTTAATATATTCCTTAACTTTTTCAACATAAATATCTTTTTGTTTATTTAAAAATTCATTATAAACATTATTAATTTTATCATTTAATTTCTTATATTCTTCTTTATTCTCATCATCTAAACTTTCATAAATATAATCATATTTATTTAAAGCTTCTACATCTGCATTTTTCCATAATTCTATAAGTTTTGTTATATTATCTTTATTTACATCCTTATAATATTTAGTTAACTTAATAAATTCATCTCCAACTTTTTCAGAAACATCTAAAGAATTCTTAAAATACTCAACTGAATCAACTATATAAATACTTTCCTTTTTCTCTTCTAAAGCTAGACTTGTTAAGTAAGCTTGAGGAGAATATTTAACAAATGTAGCATCTTTATCAACAATATACTGTTGTAATACTAAAGAAATTACATATGCCTTATAATTTTCAAAATTTTTAAATTCTAATCCAGCATTTTGGGATACTTCCTTTAATATCTCTATAGCTTCCTTTGATACATGGTTTTCTATGGAATCATTTGAACCATAGGTAAGTACCTCCATAATACTTTTATCTTGAATATTTATTCCTTTTGTTTCAAGTACTATGGCATCACTATTTTTTAATGCTTCTTCTACTACTGTGTTTAAAGGATACATATCTTTAGTCCCAAATCCAAAGCTTTGATAAATATATATGTTACTATTTTCATCACTAACTTTATATAAAGGCCCTACTATATCTGTTGGTTCTCCATTGGAATTATACATATCAGATTGGTTATTAGCTGCTTGACTATTTTTATTTGTGTTATTTGCAAATAAAAATACTAAAGACAACCCTAATAATACTGCTATTATTCTTCTTTCCTTTTTTATATTATTAACTGGGACTTTTACTTTTTTTCTTGCAATTAGATATGCAATAAAAGTTGATATTAATGATACTTCTAAGAACATTAACATAGTATTTTTTGATCCCATATATATCATTACTATAAGCATTATAGTTTCGTGAACACAATAAATCCATAAGCTCATTTCTCTAAATATATTTGATGTTCTTTCATTTATCTTCACATTCATATTTAATAACCAAATAAATATTACTGGTACTAACAAAAGAAGAGAAATATACATATTAGTATCAATTGAAATACTACTTAGATTTAAGAAATATGCTTCAAATGCAAATAAAATTGAAAATATTATAAGACACATATTTGTTATATTTTTACTAAGCTTAATATTCTCCTTAGCTATTAGAACCCCAAGTGCTACAAAAGGTACACTAAATGTTATTCCATTTCTAGTATTTATAAATATATTATTATAAAAATTTATTACTCCTTCTATAGGAGTATTTTTTATTAAACCAAAATAGCTATCCCCTAGTAGTCCAATAATATAGAGTAAAACACTTAATGATATTAATGGCTTTATGCAATTTTTCTTTAAAAATAAACTTATCAAAACCACAGCAAATATTATAGCAGGTATATACCATAAACTTTCAGTAACTCCTCCAATAAAAATAATCTTAATTTTATCAATAAAATCTCCACTTAGCCTCATAGAAACGTAAGGCATAATAAGTATTATATCTATTACAGATATTAGTAAATATATTAAACTTAACTTCTTCACAAAACCTTTAACATATCCACCCTTTGTAATATTCTTAACCATAAAGTATCCTGTTGAAATAAAGAAAAAAGGTACTGCTATTCTAGATATTCCTTTTGCAATAATACTATTTAATCCTAAATTAATACTTGCAAAAATAGAAGTGTGGAGTGATATTACTAGAAAAGCACATATCATCCTCATAATATTAATCGAGTCATATCTTTTCTGATTTTCTTCCATTATTCTCTCCCCCTATAATTCAATATAGCCAATTTATAATCTATATTATACCACTAATGTAATTATTAACCATTAAAAATATCGGATATTGTTTAAATATCCGATATTTCTTTCATATTATTTAATTATTTATTCTTCATAACATATAACAGGTGTTCCTGATTCTATATTTTCATAGATTTTTTTAGCCAAACTTAGAGGTGAGTTTACACATCCATGAGTTCCATTATTTTGATAAATATTATAACCAAAAGATGATCTCCAACTAGCATCATGAATACCTATATTCCCATTAAAAGGCATCCAATAATTAACCTTTGCTTCATATCCTGGGCCTCTTAAAACCGCACCTTTTTGTTTGTAATTAATCATGTAAGTTCCTTTAAGTGTTGAATACCCCTTTCTTGGATCTCCTGTAACTACACCACCTTCTGCAATAACTTTCCCCTCCTTATAAAACCACATATACTGCCTTGATATATTTATTTCAACATAAGTATTTCCTATATCATCTTCATTTCTATATAAAGCTTCTTGACTATATATAGGTTCCTTTTCTATAATTGCCCCCAATTTAATATACTCATTAAGCAACTTTCTTTCTGCTATTGAATTTATCTTCCAACCATAATAACCACCCTCTACTTCTATGGTTTTTCCTGTAGATGTTTTAAAGTTCCTACTTATTCCAACAGTATTATATTTATTACATAGAGATGTTATGTATTCATTTAAAGCTTTTTCATCTAAAACAACATCTAAATCTTCATTTACAGAAAGCCAATTCTTTATAATATTAGCCTCCAAAACTTCTTTATTTTCCCCAAATAAGTAAGTTATTTTCGTTGATATATATTTATTCAATAGTTCTTCTGTTTCCATTGCTTTATCAGAAACACTTGTAAAAATAGGATTTTCATAACATTCATTTTCATTTAAGTTAATTATTCTCTTTCCTTCATATATACTGTCACTTAAAATTTTCTTAAATTTCTCTTTATCTATCTTATTTCCATATACCTCTGGCTCAATTACATAAATACCATCAGAATAATTAAATCCAACATTAATTGGATTTTCTATATCCTTTGTGAGAATTTCTAAATTATCAATTATTGTATCTAATTTTCCTTTATCATAATCAATTAGACCTTCTATATAATATTCTTTTTTACCTATTAATGCACTGCCCCATATAATAGGATTTTGTTGTTTTTTTATTTCTTCTTTAATATCTTTTTTAGTAAAAGTTATCCCAATATCCTTTCCATCAATTATTTCACTCCTACTATCTCTGCCCAGTATTTCTATACTATAATCATTTATTGAATTATAAAAAGTTTCATTTACTACATTATAATTTTTTAGAGATAAATCTACCCCATTAATCTTAGTATTAATAAAAAAGTGATTAACAAAATATACTGAACTTAGCAAGTATAACAAAGTTATAGAGCATAAAAATATAAAAATATTTCCTACAACTTTATTTTTAAATAATCTATTTATAATTTCTCTTATCATACATATTACCTTTCAAAATAAAATATTAACTAATCTATAATATGTATAACTTTATTGTTTTAAAACTTATATAAAAATTTATATAAATCAAAAGTAGACTATAACATACCTTCAAAAATGTTATAGTCTACTTTTGATTTTTTATAATAAATGATTAGTTTTCATTTATTCTATCTATATATTGCTTCATTAAATTAGCTGATGAAACGAATTTTTCTTTTTCTTCTTCAGAGAATTCAATATTTAACACCTTTTCCACTCCATTTTTCCCAACTATTGTTGGCACACTTAAATAGGTTTCATTTACTCCATAATAGTCATTTAATAAAGTAGAAACTGATAATATAGTTTTCTCATCCTTTAAAAATGCTTCAACTATTCTTGTTAAAACAGCTGCAACTGAAAATGCTGTTGCACCTTTTCTATTAATAACTTCATATGCCGCATTTTTTACATCATCAGCAATAACTTTTTCTGTAGCTTTATCCCATTCAATTTCTAATTGATTTGAAAATTTATCAATTGGAATATTTCCAATAGTTAAAGATGACCATGGAACAAATTCACTATCTCCATGTTCTCCAAGTACATAGCCTTGAACTATTCTTCCATCTACTCCAAAATACTTACCAAGTAAGCTTCTAAGTCTAGTTGTATCTAATACTGTTCCAGATCCTATTACCCTTTCTTTTGGGAATCCTGATAGCTTATATGTCATATAAGCTAGAATGTCTACAGGGTTTGAAACAACTAAAAGTATTGCATTTGGACTTAACTTTGCTAATGTTGGTACAAAGCTTTTAAAAATCTTATAATTCTTATCAACTAAATCTAATCTGGTTTCACCAGGTTTTTGAGCAACTCCTGCTGTAATTATAATAATATCTGAATCTTTTGTATCTTCTAAAGATCCTAATATAACATTACAAGGACTTGATAAAGCACTTCCATGAATTAAATCAAGTACTTCACCTAAAGCTTTTTCTTGATTAATGTCATTAATTACTATTTCTCTTGCAACTTCTTTTTGTAATAAGGCAAAGGCAGTAGTAGCTCCAATTGCTCCTGCACCTATAATTGATATTTTACTCATAAATATACACCTTCATCCTTTTTAGAATAATTTATCCACTTTTATTATATCCTAATTAATAATAATTATCAATTTACTATTAACTATTATATGTGAATTTTTTTTAAAAAAACTAGTAACTTTTACAAGTTACTAGTTCAAGATTACTTAGCTCTTATTACTTCTACCTTATAGCCATCTGGATCTGTCACAAAGTAGTATGAAGGTTTAGTTCCAGGCAGTCCTTTAAAAGGTGTTACTTCATATCCTAAAGCAATATGTTTTTCTCTCATTGCTTCTAAATCTTCAGCTTCTACAGCTATATGACTAAATCCATTACCTAATTCATATGGCTTTTCAACATCATAATTATAAGTTAATTCTATTTCGTATCCGCCTACTTCATTTGATAAATATACAAGACTAAATTTATGTTCTGGAAAATCTTTTCTTCTAGTTATAACTAATCCTAAAGCTTCCTCATAAAATCTTAAAGACTTTTCTAAATCCATCACCCTTATACAAGTGTGTAACATCTTAACTGACATAATATTTCCTCCTAATGAAAATTTTTCTCCCTTAATTATATTAATATTAAATAAATTTATCAACCTTTATTACCTACTCTATAGTAATTTACTTTTACTTATATTTATCGTAAAATTAAATAAATTCCACTTTATTATAGGCATTTTCGGAGGATATAATGAAAAAAAATAGTTTATTATTGATAATATTACTTATCTTATCCCTTACTTTAATTAGTTGTTCATCTTTTGAAGCTAAAAATGAAGAAAATAAAAATAGTATAGAAACACCCTCTAAAGAAGAAGAAATAAAAGAGCCCGATTCTCCAAAAGTCTTTGAAGCTTTAGGAAAAACTTATACTTTTTCAAAAGACTTATCTCAAATAGAAATAGGTTCTAATATTTATGATGACCAACAATCCATCCACTATACTTCAGGTGAATACAAAGAAATAGATTTTATTAATGATTTATTATACTTATATCTTAATGAAGATTCTTCAGTTTATGATTATTTAATTTCTTATAATACATCTGTTGATAAAGGCTATACAAATATAACTAAAGAAGATAAAGAAAAGCTTATTAAAGATTTAAATTCATTAAGAAGTCAAATGGAACTCACTACAGGTGAAGAAATGGTAGTAAGATTAGATAAGGTTACTTATGAAGGTAAAGACTCTAAAACTAATATTGGGTCAAAATTTAAAATAAGAGTTGCAATATCTAAAGCTTATGCAACTGTTGTTCCTTGGAATTATTTTACCATTACAGTTTTTGAAGATGAAAATAAGTTGTTTGCACACTTATTCTAAGTCTACATTTTAAATTTAGAGCTGTCTAGGACAGCTCTACTATTCTTTTCTATCACAATGGATATATTCTTCTACCTTATCCCAAGGTACTACAAATCCCTGTCCCTTAGAACAAAAAATTGAACTAGATGAATATTCTATATCCGCATTTTTATCATAGCCTAATCTTTCTACTACTTCTTCTTTATTATGACAAATATCATATTTTTCGAAAATTAAATTTATGCTACCTTTTCCCTTAGTAAAGGTAAGGATTTCTTCACTATATTCCATAAAAGTTGATACTGGTCCTCTTCCTGTTATAGTAACTTTATTTAACTTTGTCTCTGGTGGATTAAAGCTTCCATGTAACCTTTGTATATCTGAAATCACTCTTCCCATATATTCTAAATCAACATCTATCTTGAATTTATAATATGGTTCTAAAAGTATATTTTCACACTTTTCTAATCCTTGTCTAATGGCTCTAAAAGTGGCTTCTCTAAAATCTCCACCCTCTGTATGTTTATTATGAGCTCTTCCTGTTAATAAAGTGAATTTTATGTCTGTAATTGGTGATCCTGTTAAAAGCCCATGATGACTTCTTTCAAATATATGTGTTTTAATTAAATTTTGATGACCTGTAGTTAAATCATCTGCATGACACTTATTCTCAAAAGTTATTCCTTCTCCCCTATAATTTGGCTCCAATTTTAAATGCACTTCTGCATAATGCTTTAAAGGTTCAAAATGTCCATAACCATAGGAAATATTCCCTATAGTTTCTTTATACATTATTTCACAAGGTCCAAAGTCTAACTTTAAATTAAACCTTTCATCTACTACTTCCTTTAATACTTCTAATTGAATTTTTCCCATAATAGAAACTTGTATTTCTTGTAGGGCCTCATTCCAAATGACATTTAGAGCTGGGTCTTCACTTTCTAAAATTCTAAAAAATCTAAGTACATCTTTTACATTATAGGCTTTGTCAAAAATAACTTTTGACATCAATGTTGGAACCATATTAAAGCTTATATCATCTTTTAAGTTCCCAATTCCTTCTCCTGCATTAGCTAGACTTAATCCAGTTACTGCAAATACTTCTCCTGCTACTACCTTATCTACAGTAGTAAATTTACTTCCATTATATATTCTTATACTACTTATTTTTTCTGTTATTTCAGAATTTCTTCCATATGATACTTCATCTCTAACTTTTAAACTTCCACTTAATGCTTTTATAAAAGTAAGTCTAGTCCCATTATCATCATGTTTTATTTTATATACTCTTCCTGAAAATTCCCCTTCTTCATTATAATTACTAATGGTTAAATCATTAAAAATTCTTAAGAAGTTTTCAATTCCATCATCTTGAAGAGCACTTCCAGAATAGCAGGGAAAAATTTTTCTTTCTTTTATAAATTTTTTTAGATAATAAATCAATTCTTCTTGGCTATACTCTCCATTAAAATATTTTTCTAAAAGAATATCATCTCTTTCTGAAATAAATTCTATTATATCTTCATTTAAGTTATCTAAATTATCTATGTAACATATATCATTTGTTAGCTGATTACTAATTTCCTCCATTATCTTTTCTAAATTAGCACCTGTTCTGTCCATTTTATTAATAAAAAAGAAAGTTGGAATATTATATTTTCTAAGTAAAGACCAAATTGTATCAGTATGTCCTTGTATTCCTTCTACTCCACTTACTATTAATATTGCGTAATCTAAAATGCTTAATGCTCTTTCCATCTCTGAAGAAAAATCTATATGTCCAGGTGTGTCAATAATATAATAAGTCGATTCTCCTACTTCAAAAATTGCTTGATCAGAGAATATTGTAATTCCTCTTTCCTTTTCTATATTATGAGAATCCAAAAAGGAATTCTTATGGTCTACTCTTCCTCTATTTCTAATACTATTTGTATGATAAAGTAATTGTTCTGAAAATGTTGTTTTTCCTGCATCTACGTGGGCAAGTATTCCTATTGTTTTTTTCATTTAGTTTCCTTTCTAAAAGATTAGTATTTATTTAAATATCTCTTTTTATATCTAATTCTTGCATATTTGCTTACCTTATTTATAAATTGATAATTTGTAAGTCCACCTATTACACCTACTATAGGCAAGCCTTGAATAAATTTAGCAATTAGCAATCTATTGGATAAAACTTTAGAAGTTTCTCTTATTTCTTCATCTAAAATATTTTCTATTCCTAATCCAAATACCATTTTACTTTCTATACTATTTAATTTCTCATTATAAAACTGTTTCTCTTCTTCACTTGTTAATGCAACATTAATGAGGTTTAGAATATATATTTTTTCAGCTTCATTTTCATAATCAAATCCATAACTTAAAGCAATTTCATATACAGTTTTTAATATCATTGCTATAAATACTGGAATATCAGGTATTCCAATACCTAAAAGCCCTAATCCTACTCCCTCAATAGTTGAAATAGTGGAATTAATGTGCTTACTTTTCTTTCCTTGAGAATCAATGATTTTCAAACTTTTTCTTGTCATTCTTCTATTTAAAGAATAATCATTTATTTCATGATCTACTTTTATCTTTTCCTTATTATATAATTTTTCAATATATTTACTACCATTTTTTATAACTACCTTAAAAGCATTATAAAAAGCACTCTCTAATGTTGATTTTAACTTATATGGGATCTTTTCCTCTATTTTCTCAGATATTGGATCTATTTTATCTTTAATAATCTTATTCCTTTTCTTGTTGATTATCTTATTTTCCTTTTTATTTAACTTATCTATCTCTTTTTTTATAAATTTACTCACAATCCTTACTTCCTTATATATGATTATTATTAATTATATCATTTTAAATGAAAAGCAGAAATTATTTATTATTTCAAATTTTTTGTATATTTATCTATCTAATAATTAAAATTATATATATAATATAATTGAAGATATTATTTCTTCAAAATTAATATTTACTAAAGGAAAGGAAAAGGTAATTTCAACAATGAGAATGTAATCTACTTTAATTAATTTAAGTGCATATAAAAACAGTCTTTAGGCTTTTTTCTTATGCGTAAATTTATGGAGAGTAGATTATTGACAATAGGTTTCTTTGTGTTGCCTTTTTTAAATGTCTATAACTCTCTCCCAAAATAGGAGGGATTTTTTTATGCAATTAGCATTATTAAACAATGTCAAAAAGTATTATGGTGATAGATTATTACTGGATATTAAAAAACTTGAAATTCTAAAAGGAGATAGAATAGGATTAGTAGGTGAAAATGGTACTGGCAAAAGCACTCTTTTAAAAATCTTAATAGGTGAAGAAGACGCTGATTCTGGAAGCATTTACTTAACTAAAAGTTATTCCTATATTAGCCAAGTAGAAAATCCTAAAGAAGATTGCTCTTTTAGCAAAATAAAGGGCCTATTTAATGCCCCTACTGAATATAGAGATTCCCTGTCTGGTGGAGAAAAAGTAAAACTTAAAATTTCTAATGCCTTAAGTGAAAATAAAGAACTTATAATTGCAGATGAGCCAACTTCTAATTTAGATAGTAATAGTATTGAAACTCTTGAAAAAATGTTTAAAAATCATACTGGCTCCTTTATTTTAGTTTCCCATGATAGAAACTTTCTAGATGCTTTATGTAATACTATAGTTGAAATTGAAGATGGAAGAATCAATATCTATAAAGGTAACTATACTAAGTATTTAGAATTAAAAAAATCAGAAATTGAGTATCAAAAAGATGAATATAACAAATATGTAAATGAAAAAAGAAGGCTTGAAGAAGCAATATCTGTTAAAGAACAACTTAAAAATAATATAAGAAGAACTCCAAAAAGAATGGGTAATTCAGAAGCAAGACTTCATAAAATGGGAGGTCAAAAAGCTAAAAAAAATATAGATAATAATATAAAAGCCATTAATAGCAGAATTGAGCATCTTGATATAAAAGAAAAGCCAAAAACTGAAAAACAAATAAAAATTAATGTAATAGAAAGTTTAGAACTTACCTCAAAAAATCCTATTGAAGTTAAGGATTTAAAGCTTTTAGTTAAAGATAAAGTCTTATTGTCAAATGCCAACTTTAAAATAAAAAGAGGTAAGAAAGTAGCTTTAATAGGGAAAAATGGTTCTGGTAAAAGTACTCTATTAAAAGAGTTAATTAAAAATAAAAATGAAAGCATAAAAATATCTAATAATGTTGTATTTGGTATCCTTGATCAAGAACAAAATATACTAGATCCAAATAAAACAATATTAGAAAATATAAAAATCAACTCATCCTATGAAGAAAGTTTTATTAGAATTAATCTAGATGGATTTGGATTTAAAGGTGATACTGTCTATAAAAAGGTTTCTACCCTAAGTGGTGGAGAAAAAGTAAGAGTTGCCATTTGTAAGCTACTACTTTCAGATAATAATATAATTATCCTTGATGAACCAACTAATTATTTAGATATTAAATGTATGGAATCTCTTGAAAATGCTCTTAAAAATACTGATAAAACTTTATTAATTATTTCTCATGATAGAAAATTTATTTCTAATATTTGTGACTATATATTAGAAATAGAAAATACTGAAATCAATCAATTTGATGGTAGCTATGATGAATATATGAACTTTAAGTCTAAACCTAAAGCTTCTAAAAATGAAAAGGCCAATAAAGAAAATATAATGCTATTAGAAAACAAGCTTTCTGAAGTTATATCTTTGTTATCCTTTGAAAACAACCTAGAGAAAAAGGATCTATTAGAGGAAGAATACCTTGCTATCTTAAATAAGCTTAAAACTTTAAAATAATAATTATTTAAACAAATATAATTAACCACCATTGTATATCTGATTATATTATATACAATGGTGGTTAATCCTCAATTCTTGTAGTGAGAATTTACTTATAAGAATTCTACCATTCATCATTTGATACTTTATCTGAAATATACTCTTCAACCTCTTTATAATCTATATTTAAAAGAATTGCTACTTCGCTATGAAAATATTCTTTTGCTTTCTTGCTATACTCAAGTTCATTAGTCATAAGCCTATGATCTTTTTCCCTTATATAAATAGTCTTTATAATACTAATCCATGCTATTTCATCATATTCTGCCATAGCAGAATCATAAATTTCTTTTCTAGCTTTATCATTTGGAGCTTTTAATGTTTGTATAAAACCAACCCTATCTATAGCTTCTTCAATAGTCTCTTTAGAACAAATCTTTCTAATTATTTCATCACTATTAACAGATATTGTTTTTTCTAAAGCATTTATATGCTCTTTTAATTTTAAAGAATCTAAGTCTTCCTGAACTATATTCCATACTCCTCCACTCCTACAGATTACATAATCACCGCATTTATACATTCTTCTTCTCCTTTACAAAATAATTAGTATAGCCTATTAAAAGAATATAGATTTAATTCTTATTATTATTTTTCCATGGCATCTTACCATCATAGTATGTACTTGCAATTTGCTTTTGCTTATCTTTATCTAAGCTACTTAATCTTTTCATTGTATTTATTTCTGCTGATCTTTCTTCAAAATTACTTTTGTAAAATGAGCAACTTTCACCTATACAGCCATCCACTTCAAGTATACTACATTTACAATTTTCATTAAGGTGTATGCAATCAGGAAACCCTAGTGGTTCAAGATAATTATTTTTAGAAGTTGGTATAAAATTTTTTATTCTTCCCAATTTAATCACCTCTTTTAACTTCTATAAAATAAAAAAAAGCATGTAGTTTATTTGCAACTGGACTTACGCTTGCAAAACAAACTACACGCTGATCTTAATCAAATTATAACATATATTTTTATAAAATTTCAAAAGGGTATTTTAAAAAAGTTTATTATTATTCTTTATTACCCCAAATAAATATCATTGAAATTAGACTAATTATACAACAGACTATTAGTCCTCCTTCTAAAGAATAATTAGCAGCAAATCCTATTACTGGATTAACAACTGCTGAAATTACGCTTCCAAACATAGAATAGATAGAAAGCAAAGTTGCTCTATCTACATTCTTTATAGATTTATTCTTAATATCCATAAAGATCGGTTCGATAAAAGCCATACTAGTTGCTATTAATGCTATACAAGTAAAAGATAAAAAGCCATTTCTAATAAATATCAAAGCAAATGAACTTACCAATATAAGCATAACGAACAATTTAATAGTATTTTTTTGTCCAATTCTATTTGTTATTTTATATGATTTAATTGATATTAATTTAATAACTTGAATAACCGCTAAAATTACTCCAAAATATTTTACATCAATATTACTTTTTATATATATTTCTTGGTTTAAAAATACAGTTATACTTTGAACTACTTCAGTTACTAAGGCTATAGCAATTACAAATATCAATATATTTCTTTTTTCTAAAATGCATTTAAAATTTTTTATCATTCCTATGCTTTCTGAAGATTTTCCCTTAACATCCTTTAAAAGAAAGGATAATAAAAAAGCAACTCCATAAGGTATTATTGTATAAAATGCTGCTAAATCCATAGATATATTAATAATAAATGTAGATAAAATTGAACCTAATAAAAACCCTAAAATCGAGAAAAAATCATATCTTGCAAAAGCTTTTTCACTATTATCCTCTTCATCTAATGAAAGAAATAATAATGCAGAGTCACATCCTGATAAACCTGATATTGAAATAGCTAATAGCAATCTTTCAATAAAAAATAAGAAGAATGAATCTGCTTTAAAAAAGATTATTTTAGAAAGAAAAAAGATAAAATTAGCTAATACCAAAGTTCTCTTATATCCAAATTTATCAGCGAATCTTCCCCAAGGAATTTCTAATAATATAATTAGTATCATATAAATAGACTCTATTAAAAATATTTGTGATATAGATATTCCTCTATTTTCTCTATATATAGTTGCAATTGGAGCATAAAATATTAATCCCTGTAAAAATATAATAATATTTAATAAATAAATGTTTATTCTTTTATTCAATTTAACAACCTCCCCTAAGACACGACAAATAAACCTTTATTAAAGGTTTTTAAAAAATTATCTTAGGTAATTGTTAAATCGGTCTAAACATCTAAATCTCCTCCATTAAATATTATTTTATTAGTTCTCTTATATATATTATATACCATTCTTTGAATTTTGTGGATATTTTATCTAAAAAGTATTATTTTTACTTATATATAAATAGATACCTTTAAAGCATATAGTTATATATTATTTTTTATATTTTTGTGGAAAAACTAATAAAGATAATTTATATAGGAGGTAATTTAAAATGGATAATAATAAGAATAGGCAAAAGGATCGTCCTAAATCTAATGCAGAACTTAGGAAGATGTATTCTGAATCTGGATCAGAAATAGGAATTGAAAATGGCAAAAAGAAAGGAGCACATTCTAACGGTAAAAAATTTACTAAGAGATCAAAGCTATCTCACAACAAATAATTTTATAATTTCTAATATTTTTTTAAATATATAAGCACTTCTACGTATTAATTAACAATTTTCTTTAAATAAAAATTAAATTGTATTAAATTAAATTTAAAGCTATTGATTTTTATTCTTAATAAGACTATAATTCCTTAATAACAATATAATTAAAAAAATGAAGGTGAAATATTAATGAATAATACAATAGAAATAATTAAAAATCATAGATCAATTAGACAATACTTAGATAAAGATATTTCAGATGATATTATTGATGAAATAGTAAGGTCTGCCCAAGCTATGCCAAACTCAATAAATGGTCAACAAACATCTGTAATTGTAGTTAGAGACAAAGCTAAAAGAGAAAAATTAGCAGAGCTTACTGGAAATCAGCGTTATGTTGCAGAGGCACCAGTCTTTCTTGTTTTTGTAATGGATTTTTATAGGACATATCTTGCTGCTAAGAAAAATAATGTTGAACAAAAAATTAATGAATATATAGAAAGTATTCAAGTTGGATCTGTTGATGTTGGTATAGCTTTAGGTGCTGCTACAATAGCTGCTGAATCCCTTGGACTTGGTGTTGTTCCAATAGGTGGAATAAGAAGAAATCCTAAAGAAGTTATTGAACTTTTAGAACTTCCAAAATATACTTTCCCACTAGTTGGATTAGTAGTTGGTCATCCTGCTAATAATTCACATAAAAAGCCAAGAATATCTTTTGATAGTTTTAGACATTTAGATAAGTATGATAAAAAAGCTGTTGAAGATTCAATAGATCCTTATGATGATGAAATGGCTGAATATTTAAAAGAAATTGGTAGATATGAAAAAGAGAAAAATTGGAGTTCTTTAACATCTGGTTTATATATGAACAACTACTATCCTAATTTTAAAGATGCTCTAAAAAATCAAGGTTTCTCTACTAAATAAGTATTATAATAATTATTAATGCCAAGAGAATCTTTTTTATTCTACACTCTTCTATTAATATATTGACCTACAGTCATATACTTATAAGAAGAGTGTAGTTTTTTATATTTATTAATAATGAGACTTATTTATATACTAAATGTTATAGGATTAATTTCATTAAATTATCTACTTGATGGTCTTCACCTAGTTTGAATATATGTGTATCAAATTTTTTAAATCCTTGTTTTTCGTAAAATCTTATTGCATTTATATTCTTTTCCCAAACCCCTAACCAAATATAATCTAATTTTTTTTCATTAGCAACTTCTATAGCTTTAGTAATTAAATTTTTACCAATATTATTATTTTTATATTCCTCTAATACATATATCCTTTGAATTTCTAATGTATTATTATATCCTTCTTCTGTTTGAGCCTTATCAAAATTAACTTTCATATATGCTACTACTTCTTTATTATTAAAAACTAAATAGAATTTTGAATTGATTTCTTTAACTTCACTTTCTATTTTTTCATAAGAAAGATTTTCTTTTATATAAATTTCCATATCTTCTTTTGTATTTTCACCAGAAAATGTTTCGCAAAAAGTCCTTTCACTTATATATTTAATATTTTTTATATCCTCTAAATTACATTCTCTAATTAAAAATTTCTCCACAAAACCTCTTCCTTTCCTATGCATTTTATTTTCATAAAAATAAAAAGCATCATAATTTCATATCTTCTATGGCCTAATGATATGAAATACAATGCTTTTAATTTACCCGGCGGCAAAATATAATTTTAATTTAACTGTTTTTTCATTATTATATCACAAAATCTTTTCAATAAACAATGTAATTTTTAACATACTTATTATTTTATTATTACCCTAAGGAACTTTTTCTTGCCTATTTTCAATACATCATTATTTTTAATATTTATATCTAAATCTTGTATTTTTTTACCATTTAACTTAATTCCTCCTTGCTCTAGTAATCTATTAAATTCCTTTTTACTAGGAACAAATTTTTCCTTTATTAAATCATCAAGAATATCTCTTAAATTACTTCCCTTAAAATTTAAACTAGGAATATTATCTGGTATTTCTTTTTTTGAAAAAGCAGTAATATAAAAATCTATTGCTTCTTTCACTTCTTCTTTTGAA
The DNA here is from genome assembly GCA_934746015.1 of uncultured Clostridium sp. GTDB lineage: Bacteria > Bacillota > Clostridia > Clostridiales > Clostridiaceae > Clostridium. The sequence continues at coordinate 144,812 of CAKVEW010000004.1, read as the reverse complement.
TTATATAAAGCTGTTATTATATTTGCTAATTCAAGCTTAATGTCCCTTGGATTTTCTCCCTTATTAAGTCTTTCTTTTATTTCTTCTATTTTATCAGGATGTTCATCTGTTGCTAGTTCAAAGTATTTAATTATTAAATTATCAGGTACTTCCATTACTTTTTTAAACATTACATTAGCTGGTTCATTAACTCCAATGTAGTTCCCTAAACTTTTGCTCATTTTTTCAATTCCATCTAAGCCTTCTAATATTGGCATAAACATGGCAATTTGTTGTTCTTGTCCTCTAGTCTTTTGTAAGGTTCTTCCCATTAATATATTAAAGGTTTGATCGGTTCCTCCAAGCTCTATATCTGCTTCTAAGGCTACAGAATCGTATGCTTGCATTAATGGGTAAAAGAATTCATGAATTCCTATTGGAACATTATTGTTGTATCTTTTTTGAAAATCATCTCTTTCTAACATTCTCGCTACAGTAGTTGTTGCTGCTAGCTTTAATACATCATCAAAATTCAATTTTGAAAGCCACGTACTATTAAATTTAACTTCTGTTTTATCCTTATCTAAAACCTTAAAAATTTGCTTTTTGTAGGTTTCAGCATTTTTTAATACTTCTTCTTCAGTTAAGGCTTTTCTTCCCTTTGCCTTTCCTGTTGGATCCCCAATTTTCCCAGTAAAATCGCCTATTACTATAACTGCCTTATGGCCTAAGTCCTGCATTTGCTTAATTTTTCTTAAAACCACAGCATGACCTAAGTGTATGTCTGGTGCACTTGGATCAAGACCTAGCTTAATAGTTAATGGCTTATTATTTTTTATAGATTTTTCAAGCTTTAATCTAAGCTCCTCTTCACTAACTATTAATTCTACTCCCTTTTTAATAATTTTTAGTTGTTCCTCTACTGTTTTCATATCTTTATAACACTCCTCTTATATTTAAAATATAAGCAAGCTCTATAAGAATAATGTATTAAAGCTTTTTAATAATTAAGAACTTGTGGGAAAATAAAAAACTCCCGCCCTTATATCAAAAGGACGAGAGATAAATCTTCGTGTTACCACCTTAGTTCATAGGCAACTCACATTACCTACCTTTTCGAGTACTCTAGATTAAACTAGGTAATACTCTAGCACTATAACGTGTGCAAGGAATACGTCACAGCCTACTAGGCACTATGGTGCAATGAAAAATGTAAAATGAAGAATGTAAAATGAAGGAAAAAACTCCCTTGGAGTTTTAAAAATTAAATTAATGTGATAATTTAATATAGCTCCCATAATAATTATTCATTTTTTATTTACACTACATTTAAAACAATGCCATTTGGTGTGAAGCTCAAAGATGTATTCATAATTAGATTTTCTTGCACCTCTCATCAACCGGTAACTTTCTGTAAGCCTTTCTAATTACTACTTCTTCTTATCATAGCTTTTTATTATCTTATACTCCGAATTATATTAATAATTCTTAGTTATGCTTATTTATTAATATGGATTATAGAACTTCTTTCAATTATTGTCAATATCTTTTAATTAATAATCAATTTTAATTTTTATAGTTCTATCTTTCTTACTAATATCTAAGGCTTTATCATTTACAATAAAAAACTTTTTATCGTCTCCAATATATAGCTGTCTTCTCATAAACTCATATTTTTTATAATCACTACCTAGATAATCTTTTATATTACTTTTATGAGCTGAAGGCTCATATGAAAAATATCCATCATAAGGGAGTATTTCATAATATAAATATTTATAAGACCATTTCTTCTTATACTTACTCCAATAAGCAATATCTACAGTTTTCTTTCTTTCATTATATTTTAATTCTTCAATAAATAGATTATCATTTATCTTAATGTCCTTTATATTACTTTTTATATCTAAATTTAAGCTTTCACTAAAATTTGCTCTTTGTATTATTATTTTTGCATTATTAAACTTATCTATAGCTAAATCATTAAGCACAAAATTTTTAACTAATCTAATACCATTGTTTAAAATTTCCCTTTCATCAAATGATACTACCCCCATCTCTTCAATATTTCTTCCTTCTATAATAGGCATAAAATATATTCCCTCATTAAAGAAATCACCATTGTTTAATTGAATAGCTTTAACTTTTTCAGCATCATCTGAAACAAGTGAATACTCTAAGTTTATAGCCAGTGGGCTAACTCTTAAACTATTTACGACAAATTTTACTCCATCTATTTCTATTTCATTATTATCTGGCTTTATATTTTTCACTTTAACTATTTTAGATTCATCAATATTAATAGTTATTTCTTTGCTTTCTCCATCTTCAGTAATTCTTAAAGTAAATTCGTCTTTATTTTCTCCTATTTTAAATATTTGAACACTTAATACATTTCCACTCTCTTCATTTTCACTATATATACTTGAACCTGATGCAACCTCTCCATTTATAATCTCTATATTAGATTTTGTCTCAATATTATTATTTTCTGTTGGTAAATCATCTAAAGGTACGTATCTTTTAATATAATTAATATTTCCTTTCATAAAAACAGAAATATATTTATTATCATAAACTATAGCTTCGATAATTATTTCTTTTCCATTACTAAAGCTTACTTTTTGGTCAATCTCTTGTAATTCTCCACCTTCATTAAGCTTTTTTACATAACTATAATAAGAAAAATATTCATCGTATCCTATTAATTTTTTAATCATTGCTGAAACTGTACTTATATTTAAAATAAGAATAAATGATATAAATAATATTGCTACCTTAACATATTTATTATTTAAATTAAGATTTTTCTTTTTTTCTCTTTTAGCACCATCTAAAGCTTCTCTCATTAAATTTTCGAATTCTGGTGGGGCCTTTAACTTATCTTCTTTTAAATTTTTCAATTCCTTATCTAAGTCCATCATTTATATCACCACCTATATTTTTTCTAATTTTACTAATTCCTTTATTAATTCTAGATTTAACTGTTCCTAGGGGAATGTCTAGAATCTTTGCAATATCATCATAGGTATAATCTAAATAATATTTAAGCTTTATTACTTCCTTTTGATCTTCATTTAAATTTTCTATTAGTGTCTTTAAATATATTCTATTTTCAGTTTCTTTAAATCCCTTTTCTTCTAAAGATAAAGCTTTATTTATTTCCTCAAATTTATTATTCTTAGACAATTCTTTCTTACATAAATTCACTAAAATCTTTTTACTCCATATATAAAAGGAACTTAATTTTTTTAACCTTGGAATTTCTTTATATACAACAATTATCATTTCCTGTAGTACGTCTAAAGTATCATGTTCATTTTTCATATAGAAATATGCTAACTTATAATAATTATCTTTTTCCTTAAGGATTAAATTTAAAAGTGCTTCTTTATCCCCTGTTATAGCCTTTTTAACTTCTAGCTCCAAGCATCTTCCCCCCCTAACTTCTAAGTAACTTTATATACCTAAGAGTAAAAAACTTTTAAAAAAGTTCCCTAATTTATAAATTATTTTAAAGAATTTATATAATCAGTAGGTCTATAAATTATACTATCATCACTTAAGTATAGATTTGATTCTTTTACTCCCCCAATTGGATAAGCATATTTATTATAAGCATGAATTATTTTCCCCCTGCCCTTATATAAAACTACATGTCCAGGTGTATATATTAAATCTCCAGGTTGCAAATCTTCTTCATTAACCTCATATCCTTGTAAAATATCCTCTTGATCAAATGTAGAATAACCTATTTCTATTCCTGTTACTTCCCTATATGTCCAATATGTTAATCCAGAGCAATCAAAGGCTTGACTTCCTATATATGTCTCTCTACTTAGTGGATAATAACTATCTCCATAATAACTAATAAGTTCATCAAGCCTTTCGTCAGTCATTATTTCTCCTTTTCCACCCCAAACATATTGAAATCCAATTTTTGATTCTGCTAGTTCTATAACATTATCTACAATTTCTTTATCTTCTTCAGTCATATTAATTTCTTCATTTTCGTAATTATCTTTTTTATATAAGTTTTTTAAACTTATAATTCCAACTAACACCAATATCAACATTACTATGATAATCAATATTCTCTTTTTATTTAATCTTAATTTTCTCATAGAATCCACACCTTAACCAAATTTTGTAACTACAATATAATTCTACATCAAAATCTCCTATATCTAAATTACATTTTAATTACGAATATATTAAATTTAGTATACTTTCAATAAAAAAGGCTGTTACAACAGCTCCTAATCAAAAGTATAATGTAAAATATTTTTATTTTAGAAACTCCTTAAGGAAGTTTCCTACTTAACTTTACATTATTCATTTTACATTGTGCGCTAGCAACTTATAAGTATCTATCCGTGAAAATAACCTGTTCTTGATGAAACTACAACAAAAGGAACTTCTGAGCCATCTTTATTAACGTATGCCTGATATAAATCTCCTTCTAAATGTTCTAACTTAACTACTTCTTCACTATAGGTATCATATAAATCTTTCTTAAATAAATCTTCCCAATTAGAAAGTATAGGAGCATTTGAAGTCATATAGCTAGCAAATTCTTGTATATTTTCTCCATTACCACCACTGTTTATATATTTATTATACAAATCTTCAATATTAACTTCATTTAAAAATGTTTTACTCCATTTTAATTTTTCTGCTTCAGATTTATTTTCTTGTCCATTTATAATATAATCCTTAACTTTTTCACTTATATTTTCATTTAATGAATTAGTATTACTCTGTGAAGTTTCACTTGAATCCTTTGATTTGTCATCCTCTTCTTTTAAATTAGTATTAGATTCTTCATTAGTGACTTCCTTTGTGTTAGTATCAACTTTTTTTTCTGTATTAGCTGGCTTATTTAATGAACAAGCAGTTAATAAAAATGCGGAAAATAATAAATAAATTAATAACTTCTTCATAATAACTCACCTCTTTAACTTATTATCTATAACATTATTTTACAATAATGTTACATTACTATCAATATAAGTAAAAAGTACCCTTTATATAAGCTTCAAAATCATTAAACTTAGTATCTTCTTTTAAATTATTATCATCTTATTTATTATTTAATTAATCCTTTTCTATAAGCAGTTAGAAGCATTTTTAAATCTTTTATTTGATTCTTTAATTCTAGTCCAATATCTGTATCTACTACTCTCTTTCTTTCTAGCTTTTTCTCAACTACCAAAGTTGTAGATAATATATCCTTTTCTTTTACTATAGCTTCTTCTGTAGAATCAAAGGGTTCATGTGCAACTAACTGTAATCCATAAGAATTATATATTAAAGTATATCCTGCTATTCCTGTATGGCTTCTATATGCTTTTGAAAATCCTCCATCTATCACTATTAGCTTACCATTAGCTTTAATTGGACTTTCTCCATTTTTATTTTTTACAGGAACATGTCCATTTATTATTCTGCCTTCATTTGATTCAATACCAAACTCTCTTAAAATATTATTACATACTTCTTCCTCATCTCTCCATTTATAATAAGCATTCTTATGCTCTATATGAGTATTCTTATCATCTATAAAATACCTCTCAAAAGTTGTCATTTCATCCTTTCCAAATAATGATGATTTAGATCCAGTCCAAAGATACCACATTACATCCATTCCAAATTCTTTTTCTTTAGTATCCCTTTTACTAAAATATCCTTCTCTCACTAGTATTTCAAACTTATCTAAAAGGTCTTTCCCCTTATAAAATTTTTCTTGTATTTTCATACTAGCAAAGGACTTATCATAATTTAATGGTATGCATCCATGGAATAATAAACTATCATTATATTTTAAGTATATTGTTCCCTTTTCAAATAAGAAAGCAGTATGTCTTTGTAACTTTTCACTATTAAGAAAAGATGATTCAATTTTTTCAATTAATATTTCTTCATCTTTAGTAAGTTTAAATGGATTATTTCTGTCTATTGTAGGAAAACTTTTATCATTAAGGTTATAAATTTTATCTTTTATATTAATAGTTCCTTTGTCGAAATCTATTTTATCTAATAATAATCTATGTTCCATATTAAACTCTGGATTTCTACTTATAACTTCATATTCAAGTTTAAATTGTATTATAGTTATTGCTTTATGCATCTTAGCTATTAATTCTATTTCTGAGTTATTATCATATTCTTTTGGTATAAAATTTTTGCAAGAATCCTCTTGATAATACTTCATAGCAAAGGTAGCTAAAGGCAACATATTAATTCCATATATGTCCTCTATTATATCTAAATTAGAATACCTAGCTGAAATTCTTAAAACATTAGCCATGCATACTCTTGACCCAGCAGCAGCCCCCATCCATAAAATATCATGATTTCCCCATTGAATATCTACCGAATGGTAGTCTATAAGAGTATCTAAGATTATATCTGGTCTAGGTCCCCTATCATAAATATCTCCTAATATATGAAGCCTATCTATAACTAGCCTTTGTATAAGCTTAGATAAGGCAATAATGAATTCATTTGCTCTATTAATTTCTATAATGGTAGTAATAATTTTATCATAATATTTCTGTTTATCTATTTCACTTACTTGTTCATGGAGTAATTCTTCAATGACATATGAAAAATCCTTTGGAAGAGCTTTTCTTACCTTTGATCTTGTATATTTTGAGGATACAAATCTGCATAATTCTATTAACCTATATAGAGTTATCTTGTACCAATCCTCTATATTTTTTTCTTCTTTTAATACAATTTCTAGTTTTTGTTCAGGATAATAAACCAAAGTTGCAAGGCTCTTTTTTTCACTTTCCATAAGTGAATTACCGAAAATATCTTCTATCTTTCTTTTTACTACTCCTGATCCATTTCTTAAAACGTGTATAAAAGGTTCATACTCTCCATGTATATCACTTAAAAAATGTTCAGTTCCCTTTGGTAAATTTAAAATTGCTTCAAGATTTATTATTTCTGTTGAGGCTTCTGCTATAGTTGGATATTGTTTTGCTAATAATCTTAAATATTTTTGCCTTGAAACATCATTTACAAATATATTTTCTTCGTCTATCTCATAATCAAATTCTTTCATCTGTATTCCCCCACAAATTATTATATCGTTTACATAACCCTTCAAAAATACATATCAATTCAATTTTACTCTTTTTATAAAGTAAATAATATATTTTTTGAATAAAGTTTTTTAAATTTAAGATTTATTTAAGCTTAGGTTTATATAATTACCTCAAGAAGAAAATTAACAGGAGGTAATTATATGGCAATAAAGTCATTTAAAAGATTTGAAAAGAAATTCATATTAAGTGAAAGTCAATATAAATCTCTTCTACCTATTTTATATGACTATATGAATCCAGATAAATACTGTAAAAATGGGAATAACTACAATATTTATAGTATTTACTATGATACAGTTGATAATGACGTAATTAGACATTCAATTAACAAACCTTATTATAAAGAAAAGCTTAGATTAAGAAGTTATAAAGCTCCTATAGATGAAAATAATAAAGTTTTTTTAGAACTTAAGAAAAAAATAAATGGAATTGTAAATAAAAGAAGAGCAACCTTAACATTAAAAGAAGCTGAAATGTTTTTAGAATATCGAAAAATACCAGATTCTATTGATTACTTAAATAATCAAGTTTTAGATGAAATAGAATATTATTTAGACAATAATAATGTATCTCCTAAGGTATTTATAAGTTATAGCAGAAAAGCTTTCTTTGGAAAAAATGACAATGACTTTAGAATAACCTTTGATTCAAATATCTTAAGTAGACGTGATAACTTATCTCTTAAGATGGGTAGCTATGGTGATGATTTACTCCCAAAGGGTTATTATCTTATGGAAGTTAAAATATTAGGTGCTATACCACTTTGGTTAAGTAAAACACTTTCAGAATTAAAAATATACAATACTCACTTTTCTAAATATGGAAATGAATATATGAGTTATTGTTTAAATAATACTTGTGACATAAGGAGGAAAAACATATGCTAGAAACTATAATAACGTCAACTAATGGGGAATCATTTACTTTATTTAATGCCTTAATTATTATTTTATCATCAATTGTGCTTGGATTAATTATTAGCCTTGCATATATGAGAACTCATAAAAGAGAAGGGTATACTCCAAGTTTTACAGTAACATTAATTATGCTACCAGTTATAATATCAATTATTATACTTTTAGTAGGAAATAATGTAGCAAGAGCATTTAGTCTAGCTGGAGCCTTTTCAATTATTCGTTTTAGAAGTGCCCCTGGGGATCCAAAGGATATAACTTATGTATTCTTTACTTTAGCAGTTGGATTAACTTGTGGTATGGGGTATATTGGATATGCCTTTATATTTACTATAGTGCTTTGTGCTTTAACTATAATATTAGATGCAACAAAGTTTGCTATGCCTAAAACAAAAACTTCAAAGCTTAAAATAACAATTCCAGAAGATTTAAATTATGATGGAATATTTGATGAAATATTAAATAAATACACAACTTCATGGAAAATTGAAACTATTAAAACTAGAGATTTTGGTTCTCTTTTCGAAATTCACTATATAATTCAAATGAAACTTGATATTAATCAAAAGAAATTTATTGATGAGTTAAGATGTAAAAATGGGAATTTAAATATTTCTCTAAACTTTTCTGGATTTGATGAAAAAGTCTATAACTAGATATAATGAAAAAATTAAAGAATGAAGAAATGAAAAAAGAAGAAACTTCTTATGAAGCTTCAAAAATTGCATAATAAATATATATATGATAAGGAGTTGTTTTTGGACAACTCCTTATTTATATTTTAAATGCACTTTTATTTTTCTTTAAATACTTTTTCATAAACAGTATTTAATAATTCATTCTCACTAATAGTCTCAATATCATATATTTCTACCATTTTATTTTCAGAAAGTATTGTATATTTATTTCTACTTTTATTAATATATACCTTTATATCTTTCGGTAAATTAGTTTCCTTTTCTATATATTCTACACCAATTCTATTAGCAAACTTCTCTTCCTTATAAAAGTTATACTTAACAGGCCATTTATACTTACTTTCAAAAATTTCATAGCTTAAATCTATTTTTTCGCCTTCCTTACTATAAAAAATATATGAAGCTATTGGTGATTTTTCTAATCTAAAAAATATTAAATCATCTTTACTAATATCATTAAAATCTTCTAAAGTCATATATGACACTTTTTCTATTTTTTCATCGCCGTATTTATAGTTCATTTCAAACGCACCTTTAATAATATTATTACTAATATTATTAATAATATTAAAGATTATTGCTAATGTTAATATTAAGGATATACATGGAATTATTATTTTTTTATTTTTATAATTCTTATCCTTAATGAAATTAATCATATAATTATATATACATAATGAAAAAGCTATTATAATAACTATCTTTAAAATATTAATATCATATTCTATAGCGAAATATAAAAAAACTATAAATAATACTATAAATAGTAAATAATATATTAGTCTCTTTATTAAAACTACTACTTTGAAGTTGTAATTTATTTTTCTATCCTTACTTATTGATATTTTCCCTTTTATAATAAATATTAAAAATACTATTATTCCAAGTATTTCATGAAATGAAAAAATACTAGCAAATATTAAACTGCCTAAACTTAATGAATTGGCTAAAAAGTGTGCATCACCACTTCCAATAGTTATACTACATTGAATTAATGAAAATGATATAATATTTATCAAGCTTAGACAAATATATTTTAATGATGCTTTAGCAATAGTATTAAATTTCTCTATCTCATCAGTATGGATATCTACTCTATTCTCTTCTGATTCACTACAATAAATTTGTCTTTTATCACTTCCACAAACAAAGTTCCAACCTGCTTTTGTGCAGTACTCCCTATATTCTAAAGCCTTTTCACTATCTTTACCATCAAAAAATGATATACTATCCATTATATCAACTGAGTACTTTAATTTTTTAGGCTGGCTTTTTTTGAATTTTAAATAATATCCTTTTATATCTTCTAAGATCCATCCCTTTGCTGACATTTTTTCTAAGTATTCTTCTAAACTCTTATACTCATATGGCAAAAAATTAAATATAACTCTCTTCTTCTTCCTAAATACCATTACTGTTTCCCCCTAAAAAAGATTCTCCGTCCTTAACTAGTAATATTAATCGATTATATTCTTCTTTAAGTATTTCTAAGCCTTTATTTGTAATTATATAACTTCTTTTTCTTCCAATAACTTCAGTTTCTCTAATTATTTCTTCTTTTTCAAATCTTCCAAGTAAAGCATATAATGTTCCTGGACCTATTTTTACTCTTCCTCTTGATATTTCATCTACAGCAGCCATTATATCTACTCCACAACGTTCCTCTAGTAATGATATTAATATATAATACATTGGTTCAGTTAAATTTTGAAATTGTTCTCTTGGCATCTTTTGTCACCCCTTAAACATCGATACTCGATATTAAACCAACAAGAAATATATTCCATATATATTATTAATTGTAATATCGAGTATCAATATTGTCAATCTATTATATATATTTTTTGTAAATAAAGGTAAATAGCTTTTTTATTCCATTATTTGTATATAATTAAATTAGAATCTACTATTAATTTTTCAAAACTTATATATTATTACGCAATTATATATATTTACAAGTAGAGGCAGGAGGTAAATTAATGCAAAAAGATGTAGTTTTAAATTTAGTGCCTATTTTATATTTTATAATTCCTATCCTTTTAGGAATTATTACTGGTTTTATTATTAAAAAACTTACTTTACGCAAGATAGTAATATCTTCATTAATAATACCTATTTCTATAAGCATAATTTATATTACAATTATATATTTTATTTATCAGTCAAGTAAATCTGAACTTCAATTAGTTACAACTTTGTTTATATGGAATTCATTTTTAATTTTCACTTCAAATATTATTTATTTATGTTTCTATAAACTATATATTTATTTCTATCAAAAAAGTAAAAGTAAAATTTAGATAATAATAATTTAGAAGGACTCTTAATGAGTCCTTCTAAATTATTATTTAAATATATCATATACTTTATCATTTTTTATATACTGCAAATCTATGGCCTTATTTGATACAGGAGTTTTTAAATAACTAACTTCTCCATCAATGAGCTTTATATAAGAATAAGTATATTCTTCATCGTATGTATAATATGATTCATCCATTGGTAATGTTTTAAGTTCATCATCTAACTTTTTATACTTAGTCTTTATTAATGTGTTCTTTTCAACATCATATATATACATATCTTGACTACTAGATGGATGAAGTGAAACTATATTACCATCTTTACTAACAGAAACAATACATACATTATCCCCCTGTGTAGACCCACAGCCTATTGATTTAACATCAATTCCTCTAAGCACTTTTTCAGTATTTAAATCATAAATAAAAAGCCCAAAATTTCCATGCAAAACTATTCTATCATCTGATGCATAGTTAAGAGTGGCAACATCTACTCCTATCCAAGTTTCTTCATTTACATTAGCCTCAAGTGGTGTAATTTCCGTAACTGCTTCTACGCCCTTTGGAATATCTACTTTACTTTTATTATCTTTATAACTTAATTTACTACATCCAAGAAAAATAATAGGCAATAAAAATGTTATAACTATGCAATTAATTAGTTTCTTATACATTACAATCACCCCCTTGATTATTTATGTATTATATTTTAATAAGCTTAAATATATACCTAATTTTAAATATATACTAAGAATTCCCCCTCTCTAATAATTATAAAATATTATACTAATATAACTATAGTTTTGCTAATTTTAACATATATAACAAAAAGGAATATTAGAAAAAAATTACTTATATTACTTTGTAATATTCCTTACTATTAGTTTTTATTTATTTAAGGTCTTGTAGGTCTTTCTCCTTGTGGCATTCCTGCTCCTTGTCCTGGCATACCTCCTTGGTTTCCTCTTCCACCACCAGGGCCTTCAAATCCACCAACATTTTGTCCTACATTAGTTACAGTACTAGATACTGTAAAGCTATCTCCTTCTGTTCCACTTGAATAACTTCCATCTGAATATAATCCATCAGTTGCTGTTCCTGTTGATTCTCCACCAGTATAAACCTTATAAGTTGTTCCTGTTTTTATATTTGATGAAGATATAACTATTGAACTAACTGATTTGCTTGGTGCAAATGTTATTAATTCATTTCCATTTTCATCTTCAATATGAAGCAATGTATTAGCTGAAATAGAAGTAAATACATTAATTGAATTTTGTGTTGATGTTTCACTTGGTGATTGGGCCATTCCTGAACTTCCTGCAGCAATTAACAATCCTCCAGAAATTTCAAATTTATTATCATAATCTAATGCTCCGTTACCATTATCTTCTGGTCCATTTACTATAACTACTCCATCCTTCATATATATAGATCCATTTGCATCTAATCCATCTCCACCTGCATCTACAACTACTCTGCCACCATTAAAATTAATTGAAGCATTTGATGATGAAGCAAAATTATTTTGTCCTGGTCTACCATTTACAGAAGAGCCATCATTACCACCAGCTGCATTTATTCCATCATCACTTGCTACAACTTTAATATTTCCATCGTTAATATTTATTGTTTCAGCTTCAATTCCTTCATAAGATTTTGTAATATTTATTTCTCCAGAGTTTATATCTATGGTTGAATCTCCATGAATTCCATCGTCACCTGAAGATATATTTATATTTCCTCCGTTAATTTCTACATTACCATTAGAATGTATTGAATCATCTGCAGAATCTATATTTATATTTCCTCCATCTATTTTTACTAACACACTACCTTTTATTCCTTTTGCACTAGGTATGTCCTCTTCTGTAGCTGTATCATTATTTTGTCCAAACATTTGCTTTCCAAAATTACCCCATGAACTAGATTTACTGCTATTTTCACTACCTCCACCAGAATTTATAGTTAAATCTCCTCCAGTTATAGTTGCATTTGTTTCAGCTTGTATTCCATCTTCTCCAGAAGTTATATTTATAGTTCCCCCTTTAATTAATACATAACCCTTTTGAGCATCTTCAGAGTTATTAGATTTCATACCATCTCCTGTAGCATTTATGTTAATATTACCGCTAGAAATAGTAATAGAATCTTTTCCTCTTATCCCATCTGCTACTGAAGTTATATCTATATTTGCAGCCTCTATTTCTAAATCATCTTTGCTAGTAATTGCATTATTATAGTTAGAGTTAACTGTTAGCTTACCAGTTCCACTAATAAACAAATCATCTTTACTAAAAATCGTTGCATTTGGCTCATCACTAGTTTCATCTTCAAAAACATAGTTTTCTCCATCTGTAACAATATTTTCACTGCCATCAGCTAAAACTAAATATGCATTTTTTGCATTCTTTACATATATAGGTGCACTATTTGAACAGGATATATTAACTCCGTTTAAAACTAACTTTACATTATCTTCTTTACTTGCATCAATTATTATTTGACCATCCTTTAAAGTTCCTGATATTCCATATGTTCCTGCAGAGCTTATTGTAATTTTATTATTTTCAACTACAACTCCATTACCTTCAACTGAAATATTCTCTCCTAAAATAATATTAGTATCTACTTTTTCTATATTTTCACTTGCTACAGCATTATCATTAGATGCAGTAGTTTTACTTGCACAACCTGTAACACCTGTTAATATAGCCATTATAGAAAGAATCGCTATAATCTTTTTACTCATACTAAATCCTCCTAGATTCTTATTGAGTAAATAATATCATTTTTACCTTAAATTAATCTTAAAGCAATAGAGATAAATATTATCACTATTTTGCTATAATAAAAAAGCTCTTGATATTTTTCAAGAGCTCTCATATATTATATTTTATTTAATATTAATGAGTTTAAATCTGTTTTATTTTTATCATCCTTATTTATTTTATGTCTATCATCATCTTTTATAACATCATTTAGCTCTATATATGAATTAGTAACTTTTGATGTATATTCATTATTCAAAGCATCTTCATTAGAAAAATCATCATTTATCTTCAACTTATCAAGATCTTTATTCATTCCTAAAACTGTGTTTTTTCTAAATTCATTTTCTGATAAATTTTCATTATTTTTAAGTTCTAGTCTATCTAATATATCTTTATGCATTAATAACACCTCCATATTAATATAGAAGTATTATTTGTAAAAATCATTATTTTATTTAATCTATTTATAAATCATTGTATTAATCAAAATTATATTAAAACGTTAATCGCATATTATACCAAACTGCTCCTCCATGTATTGATTCTGATAATCCTTCATTCTTAAATCCAAATTTTTCATAATACTTAAGTAATTTTTCTTTGCATGTAAGAACTAGTCCTTTACGCCCTTGATTTTTAGCATCAGAAATAACTTTATTAATTATTTTTTCTGCACAACCTTGTCTACGATACTCTGGTATAGTATTTACGCCAAAAATCATTTGCCATTGACCATTTTCATCGTGTAAATTAGCATTCTCAAACATTTCATCACGTAGTATTGGTTCATTTGTAACCATACCATTTACAAAACCAACAAGTTTTTTATCATCTTCTAAAAGCCAAAAATGGTTAGGATATACACTTAACCTCTTTCTAAAATCATTTTCTGAAGCTGCTTCTGCTTTAGGAAAACATCTTGATTCAACTTCAGTAATAGCTTGTAAATCCATAATTGTTGCAGTTCTTATATTCATTATTATAGACTCCTTTTATTTTTTTAGTAAACATCTGAATATTGTTTAGATACTAAACAATATTTATGTTAGCATCTTTTAATAATATACTCCATTCATTCTTTAACAAACTTAATTTTTCTTTATTTACACATCTAATTAAAATAATTTAATCCTATTGCACCCCTAACTTCATCTAAAGTGTTAGATGCTATTTCTCTAGCCTTATTGCTTCCTTCTTTTAATATATCATATAAATATGCCTTATCTTTTTCATATTCTTTTCTTTTTTCTCTAATAGGCTTAAGTTCTTCTTGTAATAATTCATTTAAAAACATCTTAATTTTTACATCTCCTAATCCTCCTCTTCTATAATGTTCCTTCATTTCATTTAATAATACCTTATCTTTACAGAAAATATCTAAATATGTAAATACGACATTTCCTTCTATCTTTCCAGGATCATTGACTCTTAAATGATTAGGATCAGTGTACATGCTCATAATCTTTTTTCTTATTGTATCTTCATCATCTGATAAATAAATTGTATTTCCTAATGATTTACTCATTTTACTTTTTCCATCTATTCCAGGAAGTCTTGCTGAAATTCCTTCTGGAATAATTGCTTTAGGTTCAATTAATATATTAGTTTTATAAGTATTATTAAAACTTCTAACAATTTCTCTAGTTTGTTCTATCATAGGAAGTTGATCTTCTCCTACAGGAACTATTCCTGCCTTAAATGCTGTTATATCAGCAGCCTGACTTATTGGATAAATTAAAAATCCTCCTGGTATACTACTTTCAAAACCTCTTTCTTTAATTTCACTTTTAACTGTTGGATTTCTCTCTAATCTAGATAAAGTAACCAAATTTAAATAATACATAGTTAATTCGTTAAGCTCTGGTATTTGAGATTGAACAAAAATAGTAGATTTCTTTGGATCCAGTCCTACTGCTAGATAATCTAATAAAACTTCTAACAAGTTATCTATTATCTTATCTGGATTTTTTGCATTATCTGTTAAAGCTTGAATATCTGCAATCATTATATTCATATTATAATTATTTGTATTTTGTAGTTTAACTCTATTCACTAAAGACCCAACATAATGTCCTATATGAAGTTTTCCTGTTGGCCTATCTCCTGTTAAAATAACTTCTTTTTTCATACATATTCCTCCTAAGACTATAAAAATTTAATAAAAAAAGCTCCGCCCTAAATTAATAGGACGAAGCATAATATCCGTGATACCACCTAAATTGCATAACATTAAAGTTACACCACTCATTTTCAAGTACTAACATACCCTATCTGCTATAAGGTGCAGCCCACCATATCAGATACTCTCTTTAGATTTCTCCTTATTCCTCCAAGACCCATTCATCAAATTCCTTCTTGTTAAGATTTCACCATCCTTAACTCTCTTTAATGAAGCTAAATTTAATTACTCTTTCTCTTCATAGGATTAAATATTTAATATAATTATATAGTACATTTTATTAATTTTATTGTCAATAATCCTTATATTATTATTATATAGTATAACCCTTAAATTTAATGCAGTTAAAAACTTTAGATTTTCTAAATTTAAGTATAAAAATTTTTATTTTAATATATGTTTTTGTTGCTATTTTCTAAATTTAATGTTATTATAACTGTGCAGTTGGTACGTAAGTGCTAATTACTTGAGGAGCTTGGGTTGTCTTTCGCCGGATACCAAGCTCCTCTCTATTTATAAAGATTTATGGAAAGGATAAATATATGAGTTTTAAAAATTTAAATATAAATTTAGAATTAATTGACTTGTTAAAAAAGAATGGAATAATAACTCCTACTAAGGTTCAAGAAGAGGTTATTCCTAAGATAATTAATAAGAATGATTTAATAGTAAAATCTAAAACTGGTTCTGGTAAAACACTATCCTTCTTATTGCCTATTCTTCAAAGAGCAAAAAATGTTTCTAAAAATACAGAAGTGTTAATTTTATCCCCTACTAGAGAATTAGCTATTCAAATTACTGAAGAAGCTAATAAATTTAATATAAATGATTTAGGAATATTAGCTGCTTATGGTGGTAAAGATGTTGGGTCTCAATTAAAGAAGCTTAATAAGGGGATTAACATTATTATTGCAACTCCAGGGAGATTAATAGATCATTTAGAAAGAAAAAGCATAGATTTAAGTAAACTAAATACTGTAGTTATAGATGAAGCAGATCAAATGCTTTTAATGGGCTTTAGAAATGAAATAGAAAAAATAATGTCTTATGCTACAAAAAAGCTTCAAACTCTTTGCTTTTCTGCAACTATAGATTCTAAGGTTAAAAAACTAGCTTACAGATATATGGATAATCCAACTATTATTGATATTACGGAAAATGAAGAATCTGAAATCCCTAATATTAAGCAAGAAGTTGTTAAAACTACAGATAGATGGAAGGTAGATGCTTTAGTTAAGGTTTTAGAAGAAGATAATCCATTTATGTCTATTATATTCTGTAGAACTAAAAGAAGAGCTGATGAATTAGAAATTAAACTTGCTGCTAAAGGTATAAAAGCTGCTAAAATACATAGTGATGTTCCTCAAAATAAAAGGGAAAAAATTATGAAGGCTTTTAAAAATTGTGAAATACAATATTTAATAGCAACAGATGTTGCTTCAAGAGGAATAGACGTTACTGGCGTAACCCATATATATAACTATGATGCCCCTGAAAGTGTTGAAAGCTATATTCATAGAATAGGAAGAACAGCACGTGCTGGTGATAGTGGGTACGCATGCCTTATTACAGATCCTAAAAATTATAATATTCTAGAAGAAATTGAAGAGTACTTACACTTTGAAATTCCTGAACGTGAAGTTAATTTTAGATAAAAAAGAAATAATAAATACAAAAAATAGTAGCTTCTAATAAATTTAGTTTTCTCGTAAAACCTCTGCATACAACACATAAGCCAATAAAAATATAAAGGAAGTGATTTTCACTAAACCACTTCCCTTTTCTCACTTTTAATTCTTTAATTCTTTCATTCCTAACTCTTACTTCTTACCTCTTACCTCTTACCTATTACCTATTTAAGTTTCCATATATCTCTATTATACTCTTCAATAGTTCTATCTGATGAGAAGAATCCAGCTTTACTAATATTAACTAATACCTTCTTATTCCAATTAGCTCTATCTTCATAATCCTTAAATACTTTTTCTTTTGTCTTAATATATTCTTCTAAATCTAATAGAGTCATAAACCAATCTTTATTAATTAATTCATTTTTAAGTCTAGTTAGATTTTCTTTATCTCCAACAGCCAGCATTTCATCACTTACTATAAAATCAACTAATTCCTTAATTGCTGGTTTTTCATAGTATTTCTTTGAAACATAATCTGCATTTTTATAATGTTCAATAACTTCTTCACTTGATTCACCAAAGATATAAATATTGTCATCTCCAACTAATTCATGAATTTCAACATTTGCTCCATCTTCAGTTCCTAAAGTTAATGCTCCATTTAACATAAATTTCATATTACCAGTACCTGAAGCTTCCTTTGAAGCTAATGAAATTTGTTCTGAAATATCACATGCTGGTATTAATTTTTCTGCCTTTGTTACATTGTAGTTTTCAACCATAACAACTTTTATATATTTATTTACTTCTGGATCATTATTTATAATTTCTTGTAAACATAATATTGTATGAATTATATCTTGAGCAATTACATATGCTGGTGCCGCTTTAGCTCCAAATATAATTGTAATTGGTCTTTCTGGTAGATTTCCCTTCTTAATTTCTAGATATTTATGAATAATATAAAGTACATTCATTTGTTGTCTCTTATATTCATGAAGTCTCTTTACTTGAATATCAAATATAGAATTTTCATCAACCTCTATATTTTGTGTATCCTTTAAATATTTCTTTAAAGCTATTTTATTATGCTTTTTAATTTCTTCTAGTCTATTTAGTACCTTATCATTATCTACATATTTTAATAAATCCTCTAGTTTTTTTGCATCAGTTTTAAACTCATCACCAATTAAGCTACTAATATAATCTGAAAGTTCATTATTGCAATGAATTAACCATCTTCTAAATGTTATACCATTTGTTTTATTATTAAACTTTTCAGGATATATATCGTAAAATGGCTTAAGCTCTTCATGTTCTAAAATTTCTGTATGAATGGCAGCAACTCCATTTACACTAAATCCATAATGAATATCCATGTTAGCCATATGAACTCTATTTTCTTTATCAATTATGTGTACTCTTTCATCAGAATATTTAGCTTTTACTCTATTATCTAACTCTCTTATTATTGGCACTATTTGAGGTGCAACCCTATCTAGGTATTCTATTGGCCATTTTTCTAAAGCTTCTGCTAAAATAGTATGATTTGTGTATGCACATGTCTTAGAAACTATTTCTATTGCTTCATCAACGCCTATTCCTTTATTTCCTAAAAGTCTAATTAATTCAGGAATAATCATTGATGGATGTGTATCATTTATTTGTATTACAACATGGTCATTTAGCTTATGAATATCATATCCATTTTCTTCAAACTCCATTAATATAAATTGTGCTGCATTGCTTACCATAAAGTATTGTTGATAAACTCTTAATAAATTTCCAGCCTTATCACTATCATCTGGATATAAGAATAAAGTCAAGTTTTTCTTTATTTCTTCCTTATTAAAATCAATGCCATCCTTTACTAAGGATTCATCTATAGTATCTATATCAAATAAATGAAGCTTATTACAAGGTTTATTATATCCAGTAACATCTATATCATAAAGAGTTGATGTAACTTTAAATCCACCAAATGGAACTTCAAATTTTATATCTGTTTTATTTAACCAGCTTTCACTAGTTATCCATGGATTCTTAACAGCTTTTTGCTTATTATTTTCAAAAACTTGTTTAAATAAACCAAAATGATAGTTTAATCCTATTCCATCTCCATTAAGGCCTAATGTGGCAATTGAATCTAGGAAACAGGCTGCAAGTCTTCCAAGTCCACCATTACCTAATGAAGGCTCTAATTCTACTTCCTCAATTTCAGTAAGATCTTTACCATTATCATGTAAAACTTTTTTAACTTCTTCATATAAACCTAAATTAATTAAGTTATTAGATAAAAGCTTTCCAATTAAAAATTCTGCAGAAATATAATATAATTTTTTTTCACTTTTATTACTTCCTTGTGTCTTTATTGTGTCTTTTGTTAATTCCAATAAAGCTAAATAAATTTCTTCATTACTTGCTTCTTTTATTGTCTTTTTAAATCTCTCATTTAGAACTTTTGATAAATTTTCTTGTACCATCTTGTATCCCACCCTTTTATTAATTCCTTTATTTATAATACTATTTTTTAATAATCCTATTAGTTACTAGATTTATCAAACCAGTTACAAGTACTATAATATCAATAATTCACAACACAATTTGTATATTAATTATTTTATTTGTATATTCTTTATATAAAATTGCAAAAAATATATTATCTTATTTTTCAAAGTGACTATAAGACAATATATTTTTTAAAACTAATAATTCTTCATACTTATAAATTATGTAAATTATTATGTTATTAACTTATTATATAGACTTTACTATTTTTTAATCCAACTAACTACATATTTATATTTAGTATTTATGTTAGGATTAGTAAATCTAAATCCTCCCTCTATTCCCTTTTCCTTTAAAAATAAATCAAGATGGCACAGTGCTATTCCTATGTCTATTCTATTCATTTTTGTTTTTCCTATATTATATATATGGAAATTATCCTCATTAATTATTATTCTCCAAGGCTGAGTATTTAAAGATGAAGGGGCTAATCTAACCATTTCTAAGGCCATACTATTTACATCATCCTTTTTAGTAAGCTTTTTATTGAAATCCTTATCAAAAAACAACTCTGAAAAATCTATTCTATTATTTCTATGATCTTTCATAAAAGATGAAATAAAGGATTTTTTTCCACCTTTATAACCAATTGGAGATATTACTGGTAATATCTCATTTTCTTTTAAGTTAATTGTTTTTTCAAAAGCACTTCTACTAAAACTAGCTCCAAGCCATACAGAATCAAGTCCTAAAGAAGTGCAATATAAGATAGCTTTTTCAAAAGTATATCCTAATGCTTCTAAAGCAAAGTCAACCTTTTCACATACTGCCACCAAATAATAATTTGCACCACTAATTACTCCATAAGTCCCTAGTCTAACTACTCCATCATATTTTTCTTTTTTTACTAATCGTATTCTTACCTTAATATCAAAAGGATTATCCAAAGTATTAACATATTCCTCTATTTCTTCAATAATTTCTTCTGATAGCTGTTCCCCACTATAGCTTCTTACAGAATATCTATTTTTTATAGATTCTTCTATTGACCTTATGCATAAATTATTCACCCTATATATCCTCCTATAAATTAAAAGTCCCAAATATTCTCATCTTATTTTATCATTTTATTCCTTTAATATCTATTGTATATAGACATTAAAATTCACACAATATATTGTGCATTATATATATTCAAAAAATTTCTTTCTCTAATAATTCTAAATTTCTTATCCTTATTTTCTTTGTTCCTATAATCTCTATTATATTTCTATTTTCTAAATAAGTTAGTTTTCTGCTTAATGTTTCCCTTGCTAAGCCACAATAATTTGCCATTCCTTCTCTATTTAAAGGTAATTCTATTTCTATTCCTTCATTTACCTTTTTACCATACTTCTCCGAAAATTCTATTAGCATATAACATATTCTTGATTCAGGATTATTACTTGATAAATTCTTAGTTAAATTCTCTACTTCTACTAGTTTCTTATTTAATTCCGATAGAAATTTAAGTGCAATTGAAGGATTAGCATACAATATTCCCTTCAAATCCTCCCTGGAAATAGTACATAATTCAGTATTCTTAACTGCTACTGCAGATACATTACTTTCAATAGTATCTCCTAGTATATTACTTTCTCCGAGAAAATCTCCAACAGTTAATATATTTATAATTTGCTCTTTTCCAGTGGTAGTAGTCTTACTTATTTTTATCATTCCATCACTTATTATAAAAAGCTTAGAAACCTTCTCACCTTCTAAAAATAGACTCTCTCCTTTTTTTAAATCCATGTGCTTTCTTACAGATATTATCCTCTCTAACTCCTCTTCAGAAAGTGATTCAAATATAGGTACCTCTTGCGCATATAATCTACTTGCACATTTTTCACAACACTTATCACAATTCAAAGCAAAATACCTCCTAGCTTAAATCATATAAATTAATTTAATTATACTATAATATGCGTATTTATAATTAAATTATATGATTTAAAAGGAGGTATTTTATTGCATTTTATCTAATTATTACTTACACTCTTCAGGTGTAAATGTACAATATCCTATATTATCACATTCTGTTTTCATATTATCCCACTTAGCATCTTCATTTATACTTTCTAAGGCTGTAGGATATAATATATAGTTTTCCTTAAATATATGATCTTTTAATTCAAAACATATAGCATTTGAAAGCCTTTTTAATTCACTTTTATATTCATTAAAATCTAATTCTGCAACAGATTCACTTAATTCCTTTAGGTCTTTTTTCTTTTTTCTTAAGTCTTCATGCTCAAGTCTCATTATTCTAGTTGGTCCTGTTATCCCCCTTCCTTCAAGTTCTGGGAATAAAACATCTTCTTCTCTTTTATAATGTGGTTCAGCATCTAATATACTTATAATTAATTCAGTTACTCTTGTAAACTCTCTTCTATTTTCATCATAGCTTTCCATTTCTAATATTACATTAGTTACTTCTTCTAGTTCCTTTAAAAAGCTTAAAATCAATTCATGTTCTTCTATTAGTGTATATAAAACGTGTCCTTTAGAAATATTACTTTGTAATTTTTCAAGTTCACCTTTTAAAAGCATCATATGAATTTCACATAAATGTCTTAGTTCACTTGGATTCATTCCTTCTTCTACTAAGCTTTGCTCTGCCATAGAAAGTTCTAGTGGGCTTATTGATTTAACTAACTTTAGTCCTTTTTCCTTTAAATCTTCTGTTAGTCCATTTTCATTTAAATTCTTTAAAAGTACTGTTAACTCCTTTATTTTCCCTTCATTAACTGCTCTATTTTCACCATTATCTAAAATAAATCTTTTCTTTTCCAAATTAATCACCTCTATACTTAATCCTTTTATTAATATCTTTTAAATAAAATATTGTTTTCTTTATGAATATGAACAAATAAGTCTTTTTCAAGATCATGCATCTTCATATATAATAGTTTAAAGCTTGTACATGCCCATGATGGAACAGTATAATCATCAGTAATATCTGCTAATTCTTTAAGTATATCTCCCGCTGCTTCATGTTCTGCTATAAAGCTTTGAATTTCTACTTTTAACTTATCCTTCTTTTCTATGTTATTAGTATTTTCAAATTCAATTATCTTTGGAAATAATATTTTTTCCTCTTTTATTAAATGCTCTTCTAATTCAGATTTTAATTTCCCAAAAAGTTTGTGAACTTGTGTTAAAACTTCTGGTAAATGATTATAATGAACTTTAAACACCTTAACTAGTAATGGATCTATTGCCTTTAGTAATTCAAATGTTTTAGCATGATGAGTATTTACTATATGATTAATTAATTCTTCTGAATTCTTTTCATTCCAATTTATATATGATGAATTATCAAATACGAATTTTTCAAGCTCCTTATTTATATCTTCAATAAATTTATCTACATCAATATCTTTTTCTTTTAATGCAACTTCTAAATTTTTATTTCCACCACAACAATAATCTAATTGCATGTCATTAAACTTTTCTACAATTGCAGGATAAATAATAACGCATTCACCTAAACTTAAATTTTTATTTATATTATTTTTCATAACCAATCCCTCCAATAATGTGTTTTCTTATCTATGAGTAAATTATAAGAAAACTTACAAAATAAAAATGTGATTTGAATCAAATTTTATAATTTTTATTTTAAAGTTTAAGTAAAGGGCATATGTAAATTACTCTATTTTTAATTATTGAAATACTAAGTGCATTATATAATTATCTTTCTAAAACCTTATATTTTTATATAAATAAAATATTAAGGAGATGTAAATTACTACACCTCCTTAGAAAAACTTATATTAAACTAATTGTTGAAGGCAAGTTTTCAAATCATCTTCTGGCATGCTAATAGGTCTCAAATTAAATGTATCTATTAAGTATTGTAAAACATTTGGTGATATAAATGCTGGCAATGATGGTCCTAAGAAAATCCCCTTTACTCCAAGAGATAAAAGTGCTAATAAATCTGCAACAGCTTTTTGCTCATACCATGATAAAACTATAGATAATGGTAATCCATTTACATCTGTTCCAAAAACATCAGCTAAAGATGTAGCAATCTTTACAGCAGAATAAACATCATTACATTGACCTACATCTAAAAGTCTAGGTAATCCATTTACTTCTCCAAATTCCAACTTATTGAATCTGTATTTTCCACAGGCAAGAGTTAAAATTATACAATCATTTGGAACTTGTTCAGCAAATTTTGTATAATAATTTCTTCCTGGTCTTGCACCATCACAGCCTCCAATTACAAAGAAATGTCTTAGCTTTCCTTCTTTAACTGAATCCACTATCTTGTCTGCATAACTTAAAGTTGTCTTATGAGCAAAACCTACTAGTATTTCCTGTTCTTCCTCATCTTCTTCAAATCCACCTAATTCAAGAGCCTTATTAATTATTTCTGAAAAATCCTTATATCCATCTGGATCTTCTCCTATGTGAGCAATTCCGTCCCAGCCAACTACACTAGTACTATAAATTCTATCTTTATAACTTTCTCTTGGCCTCATTAGACAATTAGTTGTCATAAGAATACATCCTGGTATATTATCAAATTCTTTTTGTTGATTTTGCCATGCAGATCCAAAGTTTCCAACTAAATGTTTATATTTTCTAAGTCCATCATATCCATGACTTGGTAACATTTCTCCATGAGTATATATATTTATTCCTTTACCTTCTGTTTGCTCTAATAACATTTCTAAATCCTTCAAATTATGACCAGAGACAATTATAAACGGACCTTTTCTTGTATTAACATTAACTCTATGAGGTGTTGGATTCTTATATCTAGTTGTATGAGCATCATCTAATACTCTCATAACTTCTATAGATATTTCTCCTGTTCTCATTACCCAGCGTATTAATTCTTCTATTTCAACATTATCATTTGTTATAATCTCTAATGCTCTAAAATAAAACTGATCAACTTGATCACTATAAAAGCCCATAACCCTAGCTTGATGTCCATAAGCAGATATACCTTTTAATCCATAAAGAATTGTTGATCTTAATGATCTTACATCTGCATCTAAATCTTGATCATACATTATACCTGCTTTAACAGCATCCTTAAGCATTTCTTGTTTAGTTTCACTTAAGTTATATTTAGCTTGATCAGGATAATCTCCTTTTGGTGCCTTTTTACGCAATGATTCCTTTATTTTTTGAGCATCCTTTAGAAGTTGTATATGCACTTCTACATCAAAGTTAACATTAGTTAATGTTGTAAAAAGTCCATTTTCCACTATTTTAACTGCATCTTTATCAATAATTTCTCCCTTATCAATTAATGGTTTAGCATAGCATGATATCCCCTTTAACTGATAAATTAATAAGTCTTGAAGATTTGCAACTTCTGGTGTCTTTCCACAAACCCCCAGCTTAGTACACCCCTTTCCCCCCATAGTTTGTTCACATTGATAGCAAAACATTGAATTATCCATATTACTCTCTCCTTTCTTTATAAATTTATTATCAGTTAAATAAATCCTTTTTATACATATATAATATACTTTCTAAAAAGCAAAAAAATTCACCATTGCCTAAAACAATGGTGAATTTTTTATGATTAACTTTCCTTTATTCCTATTATATTTTTAAATCCAATAATTGATATAATGCAGTTAACTATAAATATAACTGTACATATTATTATACTTAATAAATATACATTATTTAGATTTTCACTTAAAAAATCACCTAAAGCACTAATGGCAAAATAACTATGAACAGCTCCAACTGCTAATGGAATAAAATAAAATAATTCTACTTCTCTTCTTATAGATTTACTTATATCCTTCTTAGATGCTCCTATTTTTAAAAGTGTTTGATATTTTTGCTTATCTTCATTTGCATCACTATAAACTTTTATATAAATAATACTAGCTTCTGCTAATGCCATTACTAAGAATAAGAATCCTCCAATTGCATAAATAAACTTTACCCATTCTACTTTTTTTAGTTCATATTGTCCATAGTATCCCTTTGTAGTTTCTGGATTAATATTTTCTCCTACTTTATCTATTACATTAATTATATCTTCTTCATTTTCTATTTTAATTCCATAAAACTTTATTTCAGTTCCTGTTCCTTTAAGTCTTTCATATTCATCATTATTTACAACTATTGTGGCATAATTTAATGCTTCACCAAAAACTCTAGTCCTAGTGCTCTTACTTACATTAAAATTAATATCATTTAATTTAATATCTTTTTTATTAGTTAAAAAGCTTATAAGAGTACCTGGTCTTTCAATGTAAATAACATTATTATCCTTTACCATTTCCTCATTAAACTTATCTAATTCTTTTTCATCACCATTAGTTTTTAATATATTGAATAAGTTTTCATATGATATTACTATATACTCTTCTTTTTGGTTACCTTCTACATCTTTTAATGTATTATTAACCTTTAAAATTTTAGTTTCTAAAGAATATTTTTCTTTCCCTACATTTTTTAAGTCCTCTTCTATTTCTTCTGTATTAAAATCATCTGTAGAGGAAATTGCTAAGGAATATACCTGAATATTTCTTTGAATATTTTCATATCTTGTCTTCATTGAAAAAGCCGTTCCAAGAACTGTAGTGGTTGTTGCTGTTAATATAGCTATAGTGGCATAAACTGTATAATTTTTCTTAAATCTATAGGCTAAATTATTTATAGTAATAATATTTGATCCATTATATAGTATGGATTTTTTATTAATTAAGAAATTAAATACAATTGGAAAAACAGCTCCAAATAGTCCATAGGTTCCTATGCATACTATTATTAAAGTTATAAGAGCATTTAAAGCTTGTTTACTTATTAAATAATATCCATATCCTATTAAAATCAAGGAAATTATAGCAATTGTATATATTAGAAAATTAACCTTAGGCATCTTTTCTTGTTTTTTACTTGCATTTAAAAGATCTACAATTTTACTTCTAACTATACTTATGAAACCTTTTATACTCATAAATAGAAATATACACATAAAAGTTACTATAGTATAAATTATTGAGCTTAATTTTACAGCAAAAGTTACATCTATATTAAAATCTGCAATTTTAAAGACTATTATTTGGAAAAACTTTGATAAAACAACTCCAATAGTTGTTCCAATTATTAATGCACTTATTCCAATTAACATCATTTCAATAAAATATATCTTTCCTATTACAACGGAATCAAGACCCATAAATGCATAAATACCAATTTCTTTTTTTCTATTTTTTAAGAAGATATTAGATGCATACCAAATAAAGAAAAACATAAAAATAACTAAAATAATAGTTATAAGTTGTAAAATAAGCTTACTATATCTTTCATTCATTTCACCAAGGACCTTCATTGCATCTCCATCTAGCATAATTCGGAAATTACTTAAAACAACTACTGAAAAAATCATTGATATAAAAAACATAGTATATATCTTTATATTATTTTTAAAATTATTATAGGCTATACTAAATATGCTCATTATTTAGCACCTCCTAAAGATGCTAACATATCGATTATCTTACCATAAAACTCTTTTCTACTTTCTCCTTTATTTAATTGACACTTTATTTCTCCATCACTTAATATGTATACTTTATTAGAATAACTTGCAGTAATAGCATCATGAGTAACCATAACAATAGTAGCCTTTTCTTCTTTATTTGCTCTACTTAATGATTCCAATAAATCTGATGATGATCTTGAATCTAAGGCTCCAGTAGGTTCATCAGCAAAGATTACTTTTGGATTAGTTATTAAAGCTCTAGCTGCTGCCCCCCTTTGCTTTTGTCCTCCAGATAGTTCATAGGGATACTTCTTTAAATGCTCCTTTAGTCCAAATATTTCTGAAATCTCCATAACCTTATCTTCTATAACTTTTGTTCTCTTTTTACCTAAAGCTAATGGCAATGCTATATTATCCATTAAATTCATATTATCTAATAAGTTATAATCTTGAAATATAAACCCTATTTTATCTCTTCTTAAATTGGATAATTCTTTATTTTTAATCTTTGTTATATCCTTTCCATCTAAGATTATTTCACCCTTTGTTGGTTTGTCTAAAGTTGAAATTAAATTAAGCAAGGTAGTTTTTCCTGCTCCTGATGGTCCCATTATAGAAATAAAATCGCCTTCATTTACAGCAAGATTTATATTATTTAAAACCCTTGTTCTAAATCCCCTAAGTCCATATTCCTTAGATACATCCTTTAGTTTTAAAATTTCCTTCATAATTCATTCCTCCCAAATTAACTTTAACCTTAATTATATTTTAATAGTTTTTTAATTTGGATTCCTTCACTTAACCTTACCTTTTTTATTCTAATGTTACATTTTAGTAACCTTTAAGTAATCAGATATTTTATAAAAGTATATGTTAAATAAGGTATATTCACCCTTTATTGATTCAACAGTGATTTCATGTTCCAATTTATTTAAAACCTTCTTAGTAAAATAAAGCCCCATTCCAGTAGATTTATATACTTTATTTCTACCATTACTTCCTGTAAAACCTTTGTTAAATATCCTATCTATATCTTCTTTTGCTATTCCTATGCCATTATCCTTAATGCATAGCTTTATATAATCCTTATTATCTTCTGCATAAAATTCTATCTTACCATTTTCTTTTGAATATTTTATAGCATTATTAATTAATTGATCTATAACATAGTTAATCCATTTTCCATCACTATAAATGTGATAGTTTAAATTACTGGTAACAACTTCTATCTTATTTTTTATTAAGAAAAATGAATTGTTTTTTATGGACTTCTTTACTATATCTCCTAAATTCTCTTCTTTAATAAATATATCCTCTGAAGCTACTGTAGCTCTACTTCCATAAAGCATTGAATTAACTAAAAAATTAATTTTTTCAATTTCATTTTTTACGCTGCTTTCTAAAGAATAATCATCTATGCCCTCTGAAATTATATTTAATGCTGTTATTGGTAATTTAATTTCATGAACCCATTTAGAAATATATTCTTCCATATCTCTTAATTTTTCTTCATATTCTTTCATTTTAAAATCATACTTCTTATCCTTATTTTCTATAATCTTAAAAATTATTTCTTCTTCTAAATAACGTCCTTTAATATCTTCTATTGAAATATCATTCTTATTTAAAATAGATTTATATATATCATAGTATTTCTTCTTCCAATAAAAAAAAGCAATGCATATCCAGCCTAAATATATAGTAATTAAAATAAAGTCCAGGTAAATTAAATCACTAGTTCTACCGTTAAATGAATTTATTGTAAGTAAATATATGTTTATTACTAATAATAAAGTAATTGAAAATATAATATTTATACCCTTTTCTTTTATAAATCTTATTAAATTCATTGAACCATATACCCTATACCTTTCTTTGTCTTTATAAAATTCCTTAATCCCAATTCATCTTTTAGTCTTGCTCTTAATCTAGTTATATTAACAGTTAATGTGTTATCACTTACAAATTCATCATCATTCCATAAGCTCATCATAATTTTATCTCTTGATACTACTTTTCCTTTATTTTTTATAAGTATCGATAATATTTTCATTTCATTTTTAGTTAAATCAATAACATTATCTTCATACTTAAATGTACATTTCTCCATATCCAATATAGTATCCTTATAATAAATAACAGAATCTGAAAAAGTATAATCATAACTTCTTCTTAGTACTGCATTTATCTTAGTTATTAAAACTTCTATAGAAAAAGGCTTAGTTATATAATCGTCCCCGCCATTATTTATTCCCATAATTAAATCCATATTAGAATCTCTAGAAGATAAAAATATTATTGGCACCTTAGATATTTCTCTAATTTTTGAACACCAATAAAACCCATCATAATAAGGTAAATTAACATCCATTATTATTAAACTTGGTTTTTTTTCAGTAAACTCTTTTAGTATATTACTAAAATCCTCTATTAACTCAACACTAAATCCCCATTTATTTAAAGATAAAGAAAGTTGATTAGATAAATCAATATCATCTTCTATTAATAATATCTTTTTCATTTTATTACCTCTTTACACTTTTTTACTAAATTATAACATTTCAAAACAAATAAGCCTATCATAAACTGATAGGCCTTATTAACAACTTCTTATATTATTTAGTATTTTAGATAATTTGAGTCATCTGGTACTCCTGATACATTTTCATCCCTATTTAAGGAATCTATTTTCAACATATCTTCTTTTTCTATTTCAAAATCAAAGATATCAAGATTTTCTTTAATTCTATCCTTATTAGATGACTTTGGTATTGGAATAATATCATTTTGTATATGCCATCTTAAAATTATTTGTGTAATAGTCCTATTATATTTTTCTGACAACTCAATCATTAAAGGTTCAGTAAACAATCTTCCCCTCATTATTGGACTCCAAGCTATCACTTGAATATTATTTCCTTGGCAATACTTAACCATTTCTTTTTGAGTAAATCCTGGATGTATTTCAATTTGATTAACCATTGGCATTATTTTAGCAGTTTTCTTTAAGTCTTCTAAATGCCCTATTTTAAAGTTACATACCCCTATAGCCTTAACTTTTCCTTCATTATAAAGATCCTCTAAAGCTCTCCAAGTCTCAGAGTTTAATTCATTAGGCCAATGGATATAATATAAATCTAAATAATCTACACCTAACTTTTTAATAGAATCATTAAAAGCTTTCATTGCCTTTTCATATCCATGACAATTATTCCATAACTTAGTTGCTAAGAAAATATCTTCTCTTTTTACATCACTTTCTTTTAGAGCTTTTCCTATAGCTTCTTCATTCCCATAAAAAGCTGCTGTATCAATATGTCTATATCCTACTTTCAATGCATAATCTACAGCATTAATAACTTGTTCATCATCTCCTAATTTATAGGTTCCAAATCCTATAGAAGGTATTTTTAATCCATTAGATAATTCTTTATAATTTTCTTTCATTCTAACACATCCTTACATTTATTTATTTATTTATTTATTTATTTATTTATTTATTTATTTATTTATTATTCTTAAACCTTCTTCACTAACTACCAAAGCTTTTGTAGCAATATTATAAAATAGTGATGTATCTATTACCCCTGTTATTTCTTTAAGTGTCTTATCTAGAACTTCAAGACTACCTACTTTCTTTTTGTCAAACATCACATCCATAAGTAACATCCCATTATCACTTACAGTTAATCCATCTTTTGAATTGCTAATCCTCATAGATGGTTCTCCTCCAAGTGACTTTACTATATTTTCAACATAGCTCTTACTCTCTGGCATAATTTCTAATACAATTGGATATTTAAAATCTAATGACTTTACTACTTTACTTTCATCTACAAGTAATATATATTCCTTTGCCATCTTCGCTATAAGTTTTTCTTTAGTATGGATTCCACCACCACTTTTTAAAGCATTTAGTTCTTCATCCACCTCATCGCAACCATCAAAGGCAACATCAATAGTGTTTACTGACCACGTAGGAAGAATCTCTAAGCCATTTTTCATACATAAATTTGCAGTATTAAATGAAGGTGTTACTACTTTTACATTCAATCCTGCTTCCTTTATAAATGCTACTAAATAAGAAATAGTACTTCCCCCACCTAAGCCGATAATACTATTATCCTTTATATATTTTAAAGCTTCTTTTGCACATCTTTTCTTCATAATACCCTCCGTTTTTATATCTTATCATCAGCAATAGCTTGCTCATGTCTGCTTAAATTTTTATATACATCTTCTTTTCCAACAGTTAAAAAAAGATATAGTATTTCTATAATAGTCATAGCTGATATTCTTGAAAAATAATACTCTTCAAGAAAAAGTTTTTCCCTAGTAGCAGTTTTAATATGATATTTACAAGTCTTTGCTAAAGGTGAAGTATCACTATTTGTTATTGCTATAGTTTTTATATTTTTTTCTTTAGCAGCTTCTGCAACTGTTAGAAGCCTTTTAGATGCTCCAGAATTTGATATTAATATAATTACATCATCTTTTGAGAGATTATATGTAAATGCAATTTGTATTTCCCAGATTGTGTTAGCAATAGATGGAATACCTATTTGATTGAATTTATAGGCCCCATCCATAGCAACAGGTATTGTATTACCCACTGCTGCAAATTGTACAGTTCTAGCATTACTTAATAAATTTAAAATTTCTTTTAATTCATTTTCATTAATACTTGAGATAGTTTGCCTTAGTTCATCAATTTTATTTGATAGAATATTTTTCAGAGATTGGTATATATTATTTTGATTTACATCGCCTGAAACAGTTAACTCTTCTTTTGTTGATTCTACTAATTCTTTTGCTAAAGTAATTTTTAAGTGATGAAATCCTTTCATATTACACCTTTTGCAAAACCTTGAAATAGTTGCTTCACTTGTCCCTGCTTCTCCTGCTAATTCAGAAATTGTCATATCTACTACTTTCTTAGGATTACTTAAAATATAACTAGCAATTTTCTTTTCAGCATCAAAGAAGCTATTGTATTCAGCAAATATACTGTCTATTAAAGATTTACTTTTTTCCATTAATGTTATTCTCCTTAGAATTATTCTTACTTTAATTATATCAATGAAGCCTTCACTTGTAAAATTTAATTTCATGTATTTATTTTATAAGAAAAAAACTTTCTTAGCATATATATAAAAAAAAGAGTTTTAGTTAAAACCAAAACTCTTAAAATTTATTAAATAGTACTTTGGTTACGCTAGTAGAAACTATTACGCCCTCAATACTAATAATAACAAAATATTTAACTCCTAATTAATTTAAATTCTTTATTTATAAGGCATAAAGCCTTTTCTGTTATACCTTCTATATCATAATTATTATTCTTCTCTTCAACCAATATCTTAGTTTTAATACTAAATTCCTTATTATAATCTTCTATTATTTTATATTTCATATCATATCTAAAACTATTTCCACCTAAAACTACTATACTAGGATTAAGTATTGCTGATATTACTTTAATAGCATCTATAACTACACGACAATATTCCAGATTATCTAATTCGCTAGAAATCTTTGTGTTAAAAAAAGAATCTCCCATAGGCATAAATCCAATTTCTCCTGCATACCCCTTATCACCTTTAATAACTTCTCCATTTACTACTATTCCAGATCCTACACCCAATGAAGTGAAGCTTATATATACTAAGCTCATTTTTCTATTATTATTCTTTTCAACATAATCATTATAAAAAGCTATTGCAGAGGAGTTTATATCATTCTCTAATAATATAGGAATATTAAATTTTTCTTCAATTTGTTTTTTTATCTTTATTTCCTTCCAATCTTCCATTCTAATTCCAGATAAAAATCCATCATCAGTTACAACTCCTGGAACGCTAATTCCAATGCCTTCAATATTTTTATAAATATCCTCTAATGATTCAATTAATTCTATAACTCCATTAACATCATCTAATGAATTAATCCTTCTACTATTTTCCTCAATTATGTTCCCTAAAGTATTTACAATTCTATAATTTACTTTATATTTTTCTATAGCCATAACTAGTAAATATCTCTTATTTAAATTTATTTCATATCTACTTGCTCTTCTTCCACCAGTGGATTCATCAAGACCCAAAGATACTATTTCATCCATATCTATTAACTCATTAAGTATAGCTCTAACAGTTGTATGACTTAATCCTGTATCACTAGAAATTTCTCCTCTAGTTGCATTCCCTCTGCTCCTTATTGAGCTTATTATTAGTGAGGTATTTACATTTTTAAGTTCTGTTGGTTTTCCTATAATTTTTTTCATTATTAGATATCTATCTCCTTTAAAATATCTATTGGCTTAACAAATTCATAATCTGCCTTTATTCCATCTAAGTTATCGGCTCCCCACAGTGCTATTCCAAAATCCATTCCTGCTGCTTTAGTAGCTTTAAAATCAAATATTGTATCTCCTATATACATGCAATCCTTTGAATCAACTCCTACTATTTCAGTGAATTTTAATAATGGATCAGGATAAGGCTTATGTCTTTTTGTATCATCTGCTAATACTTCACATTCTATATATTTATCTAAACCTTTGCTTACAAAATCTATTTCATACTGCTCTCTAGTTTTTGAACTTACAATTCCACAAATTATATTATTATCATTTAAAGATTTAAATACTTCCTCAAACCCATCATATAAAACTGCTCCCTCTTCAAATTCATTTACATATTTAACCCATTTACTATATGATTTTTCAATATCTTTAAATCCTAATTCTTCAAGGGTCTTTCTTCCAGCATATGGTTTGAATTTAAGTAAATCTTCATATCTTATTTCTATTCCAAGTTCCTCTTTTATTAGCCTTTGTAAAGGAACAAAATTCATTCTTTCAGTATCTAGTACTGTACCATCTAAATCAAAAATTATACATTTGTACTTTCTCACGACTTATTTCCACACCTTTTAAAATACTTTTGAAAGTTTATTTCAAAAGTATTTTACCATATATAAGAATTTTATTCAATACGAAATAACCTATACTATATTAATAAAAAGTCCTAGCTAATTAAGCTAGGACTTTTCTAAAAGCTTATAGTAATTCACCATATCTATTGATAAATTTTTTCTTTAAAACTGCTATTAAAGTCATATATAAAATTATAATTATGCTTAAACATATAAAATATATTAAAGGCATAGCTACCATTTCTAATGTTTCTCCAAAGACAGTATAAGGTATAACTGTTCCTAATATTATTCCTAATGTTGTTAATGAAGTTAGTTGCCATGATGCTCTACTCTTAATAAATGGAATTTCTTTAGTCCTAATCATATGAATTATAAGAGTTTGAGACCATAATGATTCAACAAACCATCCTGCATGGAATAGTCCTATAAATCCAAGTTGTTGTAGTTCATTTAAACTATTATATTGTCCTCCAAATATAAATGGGCAAATAAAGAAATACATTAATATAAATGTTGCAATATCAAATAAAGAACTAGCAGGCCCCATCCAAAACATAAATTTACTAATAGAACTTGCATCCCAAGTACGTGGTTCTTTTAAATATTCTTCATCAACATTATCCCATGGAATTGTAATACATGAAATATCATAAATTAAATTTAACATCAACAATTGAATAGGAAGCATTGGTATGAATGGTAGGAATATACTTGCTACTAATATAGATAATATATTCCCAAAATTTGAGCTAGCTGTCATTTTAATATATTTTATTATATTAGCATAAATCTTTCTTCCTTCGATTACCCCATCTTCTAATACCATTAAATCTTTTTGTAATAATATTATATTGGCTGATTCCTTAGCAATATCTACTGCAGTATCTACTGATATTCCAACATCTGCTTCACTCATTGCTGCTGCATCATTTATTCCGTCTCCCATAAAGCCTACAGTATGTCTATTAGCTTTAAGAGCTGAAACCACTCTAGTCTTTTGGCTAGGTGAAAGCTTAGCAAATACATTAGTTTCTTCAACAGCTTCTCTTAATAATTCATCATCCATTTCTTCTATATCTGAACCTAATAATAAATTATTTACTTTTATTCCAACTTGTTTGCACACAGCTGCTGTAACCTTATCATTATCTCCAGTTAAAATTTTTACATTAACACCATAATCCTTTAATGCACTAATTGCACTAGCAGTACTTTCCTTTGGTGGATCTAAGAATGCTAATAGTCCAATTAACACCATATCCTTTTCATCATTAATAGATAGTTCTTTAGCCCTTGGTGGATTATTTTTTTGTGATATTCCTAAGATCCTCATGCCTTGTCCATTATACTCTGAAACCCTACTTAAAATTTCTTTTCTAATTTCTTCTGTAATAGGTGTTATTTCCCCATAATATTCTACATGAGTAGATACTTCTAACATTTCTTCAATTGCACCTTTTGTAATAAGTTGAGTCTTCCCTTCTTTATTTTCAACTACAACACTCATACGACGGCGACTAAAATCGAAAGGAATTTCATCTACTTTCTTATAATCCCTCCAAAGTTCTATCATATTACTTTCATTAGCATGATTAATTATTGCAATATCCATTAAGTTTTTAAGTCCAGTTTGATGATAACTGTTTAGGAAAGCATGACGTAAAACTCTATTATCTTCTTTTCCATGAACATTTAATGAATATTCTAAAACTACTTTATCTTGAGTAATAGTTCCAGTTTTATCTGTGCAAAGAACATCCATAGCTCCAAAGTTTTGTATTGCACTTAAATCTTTAACTATTACTTTTTTCTTAGACATAGAAACTGCACCTTTAGCAAGGTTAGCTGATACTATCATAGGTAACATTTCTGGGGTTAGTCCTACTGCTACTGATACTGCAAATAGAAATGCTTCCATCCAATCTCCCTTAGTAAATCCATTCATAAATAGTACTATTGGAACCATAACTAACATAAGTCTAATTAATACCAAAGATACTGAATTTACCCCTTTTTCAAAGCTAGTATCTTCTTTTTTACCTGACAAATCCTTTGCTATAGAACCAAATATTGTATCATCACCAACATTAATTGCTATTGCTATTGCTGAACCGCTAATAACATTGCTTCCCATAAATGCTAGATTTTCTAAATCTAGTGGGTTCTTACAATCAGTTAATAATGAATCTGAAATTTTTTCTACAGGTTCACTTTCACCTGTAAGTGATGATTGACTTATAAATAAGTCTCTAGCCTTTAATATTCTAACATCAGCTGGTATCATGTCTCCTGCTGCAAGATGAATTATATCTCCAACTACTATCTCATTAATTGGAATTTCTTTTACACCTTCAATCTTTCTAGCTACACTAATTGTAGTTTCCACCATTTCCCCTAGTTTTTCAGCAGCTTTATTTGATTTTGTTTCTTGCACAAAACGTAAAATTCCACTAACTAAAACCATTGAAGTAACTATAATAACTGAAGTTCCATCTTTTTTACTTGGTTCTGCCATTATAATATCTGTTACAAAAGATATTATAGCTAATATTAATAAAATTATTGTAAAGGGATTTATAAAGGCTTCTACTAATCTCTTTATTATAGAATCACCTTTTTGATGAGTAATTTCATTTTTTCCATGTTCTTCCCTCATTAAATCTACTTTACTTTCCTCATAGCCTTTATAGCTTGTATTATACTCCTTTAAAATATCTTTTTCTTCTAATTTTGAAGCTACTATTAAGTTATTAGTTGCTTCATTCTTTCTTACTTCATCTGTAATTACTCTTTTAAATAATCTTTTTTTCATAGTCTTACCTCCTACTTTTTAATAAATCTAGATGTAAGACATAGATCCAAAAGAATTATTATAACAAATATTTAATTTTAACTTGTGAGAGGAATAGAATCCTCCCTAATAAACAATCTTATAATTTTCCCTAAAGGATCTATAATCTTACTACTGACCTCATCCATTCCTCATCACCTCCTAAAATCAAATTTTTAAATGGATGCTTATAATAAAAAAACCTTACCACACATATATGGTAAGGTGAGTAAACTTATAAATATATTATAAAAAATAATATAAATAAAAAAGCTTATGCAAATAATAAAGTAAATTAATTTACTTTATTCTCGTTCAAGCTTCAGTATCACAAGGCGATGAAATTGCATTAGTCTATGCCTTGGTTTCGACATCGACTGCTAACCTTCTCATAGTGTCTCCACTATTTTGCGGCAGCAACCCGTATCCTTGTGGTAACCTCACCTACCGAATTTTTATTTCTTATTACACTTACATATTATTCGTTATTCTTAAAAATGTCAATACTTTTGTAAATCTTGCTATAATATTGTTATAATGACTTAAAAATGTTAAAATAATCCTTAATGATTAATTTTATTTATACTATATTATGTTAATTTGAGGTGGTAGATATGAATAAAAAAAAGGTTGCATTAATTTCTACAGGAGTTTTAGGAGTTCTATCTGTTGGTGCATTAAGCCTAGTAGGTAATTACTTCTATAATTTAGCATTAAATCCTAAAAGTTCAAAAGAAGCAATTTTTGGTACTCCAGAAGAAGCAAATTCAACTAGTAGAGAAGTAGTTAATGAAACAATACAATGGTTGTTGAATATCTCAAATTACTCTGATGTTTATATTGAATCTTTTGATAACTTAAAACTTCATGGTTATAAAATATTAAATGAAATTTCAACTGACAACTGGGTAATTACAGTTCATGGCTACACTGGTAATGGTATCAAGATGAGTAGTTATGCTAAAAGATTTTATGATATGGGATATAACATCCTAATTCCAGATTTAAGAGGTCATGGTAACAGTGAAGGAAGTTATATTGGTATGGGTTGGTATGATAGACTTGATATTTTAAAGTGGATAAATTTAATTGTTGAAGAAAATGAAAATTCTAAGATAATACTTCATGGTATTTCCATGGGTGCTGCAACAGTGTCTATGGTTTCTGGTGAAATCCTGCCTAATAATGTAAAAGCTATAATTTCTGATTGTGCCTATACATCTGTTTGGGAACAATTTTCTCATCAACTAAAGACTATATATTCATTGCCTAACTTCCCTGTTATGAATGCTTCTTCCTTAGTTGCAAGATTTAAGGCTGGATATGGTCTAAAACAAGCTTCTGCTTTAAAACAAGTTAGAAAATCTAATACTCCTATGCTATTTATTCATGGAGATAAAGATGACTTTGTCCCTTATAGAATGATGGATGAACTCTATAATGCAGCTACCTGCAGTAAAGAAAAATTAACAATAAAAGGCGCAGGTCATGCCAAATCTTCAAAAGTAAATCCAGAATTATACTGGTCAACAATAGAAAACTTTATAAATAAATACATCAACTAATGAAAAAATGAAGGAATGAAGGAGTGAAAAAATTATAGAAAAAATTCTTTTTTGGATTTTAAATAGACTATACTTCACATAACTATATTTTTAATTTTGCGTAGCAAAACCTCATTAATTCTTTCATTTTTTCATTCTTTCATTAAATAAATTGCTTTGCAATTTATTCATACCCATTAATTACTAAATCTAATTTTCCTGTTTCAGGATCAATAACTAATCCATGAACTACTATATCCTGTGGAATTAATGGATGTTTTTTTATTAAACTGACACTATCCTCAATTGACTTTTCTACTGAATCAAAGCCATGAAGCCATTTATTAATATCTATTCCTCCATTTTCAAGAGTTTCTATAGTATCAATAGAAATGCCTCTATCTATAATCTTCTTTAGTAAATCATTGGTATTTAAATTGCACATTCCACAACCATAATGCCCGATAACAAATATCTCATCAACATTAAATTCATATACTGCTACTACAATACTCCTAACTACACTTCCAAAAGGATGCATAATTGATGCCCCTGCATTTTTTACTATTTTTACATCTCCATTTTTTATGTTTAAGGCTCTAGCCAATAAATCTGTTAGTCTTGTATCCATACAGGATAAAATAAGAATTTTTTTATCTGGTTCCTTTGATGTTCTATATATATCATATTCTTTATTTTCTACAAACTTTTTATTAAACTCTAATATTTCTTCTAATTTACTCATAATATCCTCCATTTTTTGTTATTGTTTAATTTTATACCTTTATATTATGTTTTCATATATTATTTATGTAGATATATTGTATAATTGTGGTTTTACATAATAAATTCATATCTTTTATTTTTAAAATATATTATAATAAGTAAAAATATATTTTTAGGAGGTAATTATGGAAACTTATGCTATAACTTTTTATTTAAATGAAGATAGTCATACTTGTGGCTGTGAAGGACATGATCATGATCATGAACATCATCACCATCATCGTGATGATTATGATATAGTAGCAACTATAAAATCTCTTGGAGCATGGGCTAACTTTATGCCTGATAGTTATTTAGTTAAAACTACCTCTTCAGCAAATGAAATTGCTGAAAAGATACAAGCTTTCTTAGAAGCTGGTGATTTACTTTTTGTAACTAAGGTTGCTAAGGACGATGTGGCATCATTGACTCCAGGAGTTGTTGATTGGATTAACTCATAATTCAAATTGATATCTAAGCTAAAAAAGTGTAGCAAATTAATATTGCTATGCTTTTTTTATGTTAATCAAATGAAATTATGATAATAAATTGTCCAAAATTATATATTATGTATCTTATTCCTCTAAATTCTATGTCTTACTTTCTATAGTTAAGTTTTCCTAATATGAAAGTTTAAACTAATTAATCTATAATTAACTTTAAAAAAGGAGGGGTTATTTTGATAAATGCATTAGCCATATTTGTTTTGCAATTAATTTATGTTCCACTTTTAACTTTAAGGACAACCTTTGTTGTTAAGGGGAAAAAACTTCAAGCGTCAATGTTTGCTTTTTTAGAAGCTGTAATTTATATAGTAAGCTTAGGAATAGTATTTTCTGATTTAAAGAATTTTTTAAATATAGGTGCTTATATTATTGGGTATGGAATTGGAATATATATTGGTGGAATAATTGAAGAAAAATTAGCAATTGGATATAGATCAATTCATGTAAATTTAACAAAATATAATGAAGAATTAGTTAATAAGCTAAGAGAGTTAAAATTTGGTGTAACAACTTATGAAGGTGAAGGTATGAACAAAGAAAAAAGATATAAACTTGAAATAGTTTCTCATAGAAATAGAGAAAATGAAGTTATTTCATTAATTCAATCCCTTGAAAAAAACGCTTTTATAGTTTCTTATGAACCTACTCAATTTAAAGGGGGATATATTACAAAACAACTAAAAAAACTTTAAAAAGCTGAAGAAAGTAATTTATAAAAAGTTATTTATATGGTGATCTTTTTATAAATTACTTAAGACTAAAAAGAATCATAAATACTATATTATTTATGACTCTTTTAAATCTCTAAATTATCTCGGCTTATTATCACAGCTAAGAATGTAAATAAGCTAGCTAAAAATGCTTTATAGCTTGATACTACTTCTTTATTATTACAATCATCTTTATGTTGCCACCTATCTTCTTGTAATAAGGTGTAATTTAAAATTAAAAACATCCCTGTTGTAAATAAAAAAATAGTATTAATTAATCTAGGAAAATAAGTTGTGTCTATATAATTCTCCTTAAACTTTGTATTAAATAATTCATCTAAAGTTCCTGCTTTTAAGCTATGGAGATAATATAAATTTAAAAGCGTAGCAAAAACTATTATTGTAACCAGATCTATACTTAAATTAATAGTACCTAACTCTTCAAATAATTCATGCCTGTTAGGTGTTTCAGTAGTAGCACCTTCTTCTACCTCTTCTATTATAGTTTCTCTTTTCTCCTCTGCAGTAGTTGATGCTCTTCTTCCTACTCTTTTGCCACCAAAAGGATTCGTTGCTGCTCTACCTCTTTTTCTTCTATGTTTTTTCTTAGACAAAAAATACCCCACCTTAAAGACATAACTATAATATAAGCTATGCACTTATTATTAGTGGGGTACTATTAAAAATATTTAATTTACTTCTGTCTTATCTGCAAATTGGCTATTATAAAGATTTTCATAAAAACCACCTTGCTTCATTAATTCCTCGTGAGTTCCTTGCTCTATTATATTTCCATCATTAATTACTAAGATTAAATCTGCACTTCTTATAGTTGAAAGCCTATGGGCAATAACAAAACTTGTTCTACCTTTCATTATATTTCTCATTGCTTTTTGAAGTAATAATTCTAATCTAGTATCTACTGAACTTGTAGCTTCGTCTAAAATTAATATTGCTGGATCTTTAAGGATAGCTCTAGCAATTGTTAAAAGTTGCTTTTCACCTTGAGATATATTAGAAGCTTCTTCATTTAAGAACATATTATATCCATCTGGCAGGGTTTTTATAAAATGATGCACATTTGCAATTTTTGCAGCTTCAATTATCTCTTCCTTAGTTGCTCCAAATCTACCATACTCAATGTTATCATAAATAGTTCCATTGAATAACCAAGTATCTTGAAGTACCATACCAAACATGGCTCTTAAATCTTCACGCTTCATATCTCTTATATCAACACCATCAATCTTAATAGCTCCACCTTTAATCTCATAAAATCGCATTAAAAGATTAATTAAAGTTGTTTTTCCAGCTCCAGTTGGTCCAACAATAGCAACCATCTGACCACTTTTCACTTCTGCACTTAAATCTTTTATAAGTATCTTATCATCACTATATCCAAACTTTACATGTTCAAAGCTTACATTTCCCTTAGGATTATTAATTTTTATAGCATTTTCCGAATCTAGAATATCTTCTTCTTCATCTAAGAATTCAAAAACTCTATGTGCTGATGCAAAGGCTGATTGTATTGCAGATGATAATTGAGTTACTTGAGATAATGGTTGATTTATCTGCCATATATAACGTATAAACGCTTGTAAATTACCTACAGTAATTCCTCCTGCAATAGAT
The DNA here is from genome assembly GCA_934746015.1 of uncultured Clostridium sp. Lineage (GTDB taxonomy): Bacteria > Bacillota > Clostridia > Clostridiales > Clostridiaceae > Clostridium. The sequence goes on along the minus strand of CAKVEW010000004.1, from coordinate 102,263 downwards.
ATAATAGCTCCTGTAACACCTACAACTGCTATCCCTAAATAACTAACAAGACTTACTAAAGGTGACATTATACTTGATATAAACTGAGCCTTAAATCCCATTGCACGTAGTTCTTCATTAGCTTCCATAAAATCATTCAAAGCATCTTTTTCTTTACCATAAAGCTTTATCTCATTAAAACCTGTGTACAATTCTTGAACTCTTCCATTAAGCTTACCTAAAGCCTCTTGTTGCTTATTAAATAATTTTTGTGATCTATTAACAATTATTTTTGTTATAATTAAACTTAAAGGAATTATCAAAGTAGCTAAAAGTGCTAACTTTACATTAATTGAATACATCATTATAAGTGCTAAACCTACTGATAAAATAGCATTTATTACTTGAACAAAGCTTTGTTGCAATGCATTTGATATTGTATCAACATCATTAGTAATCCTGCTTAGTACATCTCCATAACTATGCGAATCAAAATATCTTATAGGAAGCTTACTTATTTTATTTTTAACTTCCTTTCTAATATCCCTCATAGTATTTTGAATAGCATTAGTTAATAAAAAACTTGCTATAAAAGTAGAAGCAGCGCTACTTAAATATACGAAGAATAATAGAATTAGAACTTTTATAATATAATTAAAATTAACAGAAGCTCCTGTAACTCCCTTTATAATTGCTGCAAAATCTTCAGTTAATCTTGTAATTATTAATCCTTCTGTCCTTGGTGCAATTGCAGTAAAAACTGCGGCTGAAATTATAAATAATATTGCTCCAAAGAAAGACCATTTATACTTACTAACAAAAGGAGAAATCTTTTTTACAACTACTTTAAATTTATTCATTATGCTAACTCCTCCTCTGTAAGTTGTGATGCAGCTATTTCATGGTATATTTCACAAGTCTTTAAAAGCTCCTTATGCTTTCCAATACCAACTACTTCACCTTCATTTAATACTATAATTTTATCTGCATCCATAATTGAACCTATTCTTTGTGCAACTATTAATACAATTGAATCCTTTGTTTCAGACTTAAGTCTTTTTCTTAAAATAGCATCAGTTTTAAAATCAAGAGCTGAAAAACTATCATCAAATATATATATTTCTGGTTTTCTAACAATTGCTCTAGCAATAGATAATCTTTGTTTTTGTCCTCCAGATACATTAGAGCCACCTTCACTAATTTGCTCTTCAAACTTTCTTGGCTTACGAGAAATAAAGTCATAAGCTTGAGCAACCTTAGCTGAGTATTCTACTTCACCAGTTTCTGCATTTTTCTTACCAAATCTTATATTACTTGCTATGCTTCCTGTAAATAAAAGTGTCTTTTGAGGAATGAATCCTATTTTTTTACGCAATGCTCCTAAATCATAATTTCTAACATCCACGCCATCTATTTTTATACTACCTTCTGTAACATCATAAAATCTTGGTATTAAATTTATTAATGTGCTTTTTCCACTACCAGTACTTCCAATAAAAGCAATAGTTTCACCCTTTTTACCTTTAAAAGAAATATTCTTAAGGACAGCTTCTTCTCCATTAGGATAAGTAAAGGATACATTATCAAATTCAATTATTCCTTTTACTTCTGTTTCTTTAACTCCATTTTCAGGACTTTTTATTATTGGATCTTCATTTAGAATCTCCATAATTCTATTAGCTGAAACTTGTGCTCTTGGATACATTACAAATACCATAGAGAATAACATTATTGAAAACATTGCATGGAAAAGATATTCAATAAATGCAACTAATTGCCCAACTTGAAGTGATCCTACATTTATCATTTTACTTGATACCCAGAATATAACTATAATAGCCATATTAAGTAAGAAGAAAAACATGGGCTGAGAAATTGCCATAAGCTTGTTTAACTTTTTTGATACATCTGCATAAAGTTCATTGGTTTCTCCAAATCTTTCTTCTTCATGCTTATCATTGCCAAAAGCTCTAATTACTCTTATACCAGTTAAATTTTCTCTTGATATTCTATTTAGTTTATCTAACCTCTTTTGTAATGTTTCAGACAAAGGTTCAGATGTTTTTGCTATTATTATTACACCTAATATTATAAGTGGTATTACTGCTGCCAACACTAATGACAATGATGGACTAGTTTTTAAAATCATTACTAAACTAACTGTAAACATTACAGGTGTAAGTAAAGCTGTTCTTAATAATGTATTTGTAAATTGTAATAGTACAAAAGCATCATTTGTAGTTCTTGTTATCATTGAAGATACTCCAAACTTATCATACTCTGTATGAGAAAATTCTTGTGCTTTTTTAAAAATATCATTTCTCATATCTCTAGTAATTCCTGTGGATATTCTTGAAGAACAATAACCAAGAAGTATAGTTCCAAGGACTCCTATTATTGAAATAATTACTATTATGAGTCCCATCTTTTTAATATAATCAATATCGTTATTAATAATTCCAGTATCAATTACTTTTGCCATAATAGTAGGTATTCCAAGCTCTACTAAAGCAAAACCAAATATTGATATAATATTCAAAGCAAGTATTAGTTTATAATTTTTCATATATTTTAGTATTAATTTCATTGCTGCTATTTACACTTCCTTTCTCAAAACTCTTAGATATAAATAAAAATGAAACACTCATTAAATATTAGTATTTCATCTTTGGGAAATATCCATTCTAATTATCACAATATTTTAGCATAAATCCATATAAAAATCTACAATATTTACCATAAAATTAATTTTTTATATTTTTAAACCTAAAGGCTCCTTATTGCAAAAAGAAAAAGTACAACATTAATAATAAACATTGTACTTTTCTTATAATTATAGAATCAAAGTTCTAACTACATTTTCCACAGTTTTTTCTAGGTTAATCTTCCCATCTTTGAGTGCTTCATCTAAAGAACATACTCCTCTCATAATACCAAAAATTGAATTAATTCCTACATCGTATAGATTTTCTGCTCCTTCATCAATCTTACCTGCAAAGGCTATTGTTTTCACTCCATTTTTTTTAGCTATATTAGCTACTCCCATAGGTGTTTTTCCGAATATAGTTTGACCATCTATTGCACCTTCACCAGTAAATACGAAGTCAGCCCCTTTGATTTTATTTTCTAAATCAGTATGTTTCATTATTAAATCTATACCTCTTTTTAATTCTCCATTAAGAAAGATAAGTAAAGCTGCTCCAAGTCCTCCTGCTGCTCCAGCGCCTTCAACATTTGCTACATCTATTTTAAAATCCTTTTTAATGACTTCTGCATAGTTAGTTAGAGCTTTATCTAACTCAATAATCATTTCTTCTGTAGCTCCTTTTTGAGGTCCAAATATTCTTGAAGCACCTTGCTCACCAATAAGTGGATTTGTTACATCACAAGCAACTTCAAATGTTACTTCTTTTAATCTACTATCAAAATTAGTTAAATCTATAGTATTTAAATTTATTAAGGCTGCACCACCAAATGGAAGTTCATTACCTTCTTTGTCTAATAGATGGCATCCTAAGGCTTGAAGCATACCAGCTCCACCATCATTAGTTGCACTTCCGCCAATTCCAATAATTATATGCTTTATACCTCTATTAATGGCATCTAAAATTAATTCTCCTGTACCATATGTAGTAGTAATTAATGGATTTCTCTTCTCTCTTTCAACTAGATGGATTCCACTTGCACTTGCCATTTCAATTATTGCTTTTTTTCCATTCCCTAGTATTCCATAATCAGCTTTTATTTTTTTACTTCCAAGAGGATGTGTCACTAATGCATTTACAATTCTTCCTCCAGTAGATTCAACTAAGGCTTCTACAGTTCCTTCTCCACCATCAGCCATTGGTACTTTTATACATATAGCATCTTTAAGTACTTTTTTTATTCCTCTTTCCATTGCATTACAAGCATCTTTTGATGTCATACTTTCTTTAAATGAATCTGGTGCTAATATAAACTTCATATAATTCATCTCCATCCCAATATAGTTATAATATAATTATAATATAATACCAAATATTATAGAAGAAACAATAGCCATTGTTAATCCAATTATTGATTCGTAAGGTATAAGTTTCAATCTTTCTCCCATACTCATATTTACACTTCCTCCAGTTGCATGGAAAAAACTCCCATGTGGTAAGTGATCTAGAACTGTTGCTCCTGCATGAATCATAGCAGCTGTTCCTAAAGCCGGTATTCCTAATTCTAATATTGTACTTCCAAAAACTGATGTTGCAACAGCTGTTCCTGATGTTGTTGATGCTGTTGCACCTGACATTAGTATTCCTGATAATGGTGCTAATGCAAAGCTAGGTAACCCTAATACATTTATTCCTTGAATAATTAAATCCTTTAATCCTGAATTAGATATAATTCCTGCTAGAGTTCCAGTTCCTATTAATAATATTGCTACTCCACCCATTTTTCCTATTCCTAAAGTTGCATATTCGTTTACTTTTTTTATTTTTCCCATTGCTAATGCTCCTACTAATCCACCTACTGGAAGTGCTATTAATGGGTCAATTTCTATCTTTGCAATTGGTCTTAACATTAATAATAATATAGCAACTAATGGTCCAACTATTGAAGTTAAAAATCCAGGCATTTCTTCTATCTTTTCTAAATTTTCTTCTACTTCTACAGGTGTTCCTTTATTTTTAATTTTTTGTGCAATTATACAAGTTACTATTAGTCCAAATATTGCAGGTATTATTCCTGCTATCATAACACTTGTTAGCGAAACTCCCATATTATCAGCAGCTGCTATTGCATTAGGGTTAGGTGACATAATATTTCCTGCCTTACCTCCACCAATCATTGCTAATAATATTGCTGTTCTACTTAACTTAATTCTTTTTGCTATTGCTAATGCTATAGGTGAAACTGTAATTACAGCAACATCTATAAATACTCCAACCATTGTTAGTACCATTGTTGCAATAGCTAATGCTATTAATGCTTTTGACTCTCCTATCTTGTCCACAATTGTTTCAGCAATTTTAGCAGCCGCCCCTGATTGAATTAGTACTCCTGCTAAAACTCCTGCTGTTAAAATTCTTAAAATTGCTGGCATCATTCCTTTAGCTCCAGTAATCATTAATGTTACTGTATCAACAAGAGATGCCCCTCCAACTATTCCTCCTATTACTGCTCCAATTATTAAACTGTATGCAGGATGAACTTTTTTGATTATTAATGTAATTGCTATAATTAAAGCAACTATTGCCCCTAAGGCAGTAACTGTTATATCCATTACTATCTCCCCTCTCATATTCTTAATACATGCATATAATACTCCTCATCAGTAAATGATTACATAGTTCATTCACACAAACTTCTACTTTTTTTATTGTGCATTTGAATAAATAACTTTATAGTAAATATATGCACTAGTAAGTCTATAACAATCTATGGCCTTAGTAAAATTTAATTCAGTTAACTCCTCTATCTTTGATATTCTATAAGCTAAGGTATTTCTATGTATGTGTAATTTATTAGAGGTAATTTGTTTTTCATTATTAGACTCAATAAAAATAATAAATGTTTCTAAAAGATCTCCACCATATTTTATTATTTTTTCAATAATTTCTTTATTCTCTACATTTTGGATTTTCTTATCAACTTCTGATAAAAATCTAATATCTTTTATTGGAATAATATTTTCTTCTAAATTCAATTTATTGGCTATATTTAAGGAATTTAAAAGTTTATAAAAATCCTCTGCTAATACTCCATCTATTTGATTATATATTACTCTGGATATCTCGTCTGTATATTGACTAATTATTGCTTCTATACGCTTTTCTATTAAATCTATTTTAGTATTAAGTATTAAAACTAATCTGTTAAAATTAGCATAAATAATGTATTCACCCTTTTTAATAAAAGAATTTATATTTCGTCTTAATACCTCATCACTATTTTTTCTATATTCTATCAATACAAGTGTTCTATTCAATTTAACATCTATTTCTACTTCCATTCCTCTTTCAATAAATTCCTTATCATACTCTTCTTTTCTATGGAGCCATTCATATAGATATTCTTCTCTAATTTTATTTTTTACTATATATTTTTGAATGCTATATTCTTGATTTATTAGTAGTTCAGCTGTAACTCTTACAATTTCTCCAAAAGGTCTTACTTTTCTAGGATCCCCCGTAATTCCTATAACACCAATTATTCTATTATTAAAAGTAATTGGAATATTTACACCTGGCTTAACTCCTTCACTTTCTTTTGTTACTTCTGTACCTTTTTTTAATCTTAAAGCTTCTATTGCCCCTAAATGAATTTGCCCTATTCGAGAATTATCTCCACTTCCAATTATTACACCATTTTTCTCCATTATATTAACATTGTAAGGGATTATGTCCATCATTTTATCAACTATTTTTTGTGCTAATTTTCTATTTAGCATTTCCTCACCCTCTCCTATGATATGTATCAACATATCAATTCTCTATTGCTTTTTATTAAAATTCCTTTTCAAAAGCTATTCTTTTGCTCCCATCAACTAAATAGATAATTCCACAATATTTATAATTATTTTTCAATAATAGTCTTTGCATTGCTTTATTATTTTCATGAGTATCTATTTTTATATTATTTATACCTTTAGATAAACATATTTCTTCTGACTTTTTAAGTATTTCAGTTCCAATATTTTTTCTTCCTTTTACTCTAGATACAGCTATTCTATGGATAACAGCATAATCACCAGTTGATATCCATTTTCCTTCATAAATTTTATCATAGGTTCTTTCCCCTCTAAAAGAAAGAGCTGTTGTACCTAAAACTTCTCCATTATTTTCTATTATATAACTTTCATTATTATTAATATCATTTAATATAACATCTTCATTTGGATATCCATTTTGCCATTGATTTATATTATTACTCTTTAAAAATTCTTTTCCTTCATTAATTATTTCCATTATACTTATTAAATCTTTTTCATTTGATAATCTTAAAATCATTTTGTTTGCCCCTTTTAATTTCTTTATTTTTCATTATACAACAAATACTTAATAAAAAAATCCATAGTTTCTCTATGAATTTTTTAAAATAATATATTTTAAATTATAAGCTGTTCTCTACATAACATCTATAACTTTATGTTTTCTTCTAAATTTTTAATAGCTTCAAAATTGTATTTTTTCATATTTATCTCCTATATTTATTATGTTATCAATTATAATATTAATATCTATTATAACTACAAGTAAAATAAATTAATATATGAGATTTAAAATATATATTAACACTTCCTAGTAAAGAAAAAAAATATTAAAAATTATTAAGCCCTTTAATATTTCTACTGAACAACAGAAAATATTGATTAATAAAACCAGTACTTTTTTATAGTTTCTATATTCTTACTTGTAACTTTCTTATCATCTGTTAAAAGAGTTCCATATAAAGCTATACATGCCAATTTATAATTATTTTTCTTCATTGTTATCCTCCCTCAGTTTTATATAAATAAAATGGCCTGTATGACTTAATATTTTCATACAGACCATTTATTCTTATTTTACCATTCAGCTATTGTTCCATCATAGTTTTTCCAACTAGGATTTGTCCAATATAAACCTTCTGCCGAAACTTTTTCCACAAGTTCTTCGTCTATTTCTATACCTAAACCAGGTTTTGTTGGTATTTCTAAATATCCATCTTTATATTGGAATATTTCTTTATTCTTAACAAAATCAAGTAAATCAAATCCTTTATTATAGTGAATTCCTAAACTTTGTTCTTGTATAAATACGTTTGGTGTACAAACATCCAATTGCAATGTTGCTGCTAATGCTATAGGTCCATACGGTGCATGAGGTGCAACTGCAACATCAAAAGCTTCTGCCATAGCTGCAATTTTTCTAGTTTCTAATATTCCACCACAAAGTGCTATATCTGGTTGGATTATATCAATAGCACCTTCTTTTAATATGTTTTTAAAATCCCATCTACTGTATAATCTTTCACCTGTTGCAAGAGGTGTAGATGTATGGTTAGCAATTTCTCTAAATGCTTCTTCATTTTCTGGAAGTACTACTTCCTCTAAGAACATTAATTTATAAGGTTCTAATTCCTTTGCTAAAACTTTAGCCATTCCCTTATGAACACGTCCATGGAAGTCAACTCCTATACTTAGATCAAATCCAACAGCCTCTCTTATAGATTTAACTCTATCAACTACAGCTTGAACTTTTTCAAATGAATCTATATAGTGAAGTTCTTCTGTAGCATTCATTTTTATTGCCTTAAACCCTCTATCTCTTCTATCAATTGCTTCCTTTACAACATCTTGAGGTCTATCTCCACCAATCCAAGAATATACCATTATTCTGTCTCTTGCAGCTCCGCCTAGTAATTCATATATTGGAACATTTAAAGCTTTACCTTTAATATCCCATAAAGCCATTTCTATTCCTGAAATTATCGTTCCATTAATTGGCCCACCCCTAAAGAATGATCTGTGAAGTTCTTGCCAAATCCTTTCTATTTCAAATGGATTTCTTCCTATTATTCTTTTTCCTAATTCATATGCACCTGCTACTACTGTATCTGTTTTAGTTCCAGATATCATTTCACCCCAGCCTTCGATTCCTTCATCAGTTGAAATTTTTATAAATATCCATCTTGGTTTTACAGTGTACACTTTAATTTCTGTTATTTTCATTACAAAGTCTCCTTCTACTACTGTATTTTAATTAAGCACTTTGCTCTACTTCATTATTTTCTAGACTCTTCTTAGCCTCTTTCTTAGGCCTTATAACCTCAATGTAGTACCAAATTACTGCAAATCCTATTATTAATAGTGGAATGTTTATTATTGGATTACCTGCAGTAAATACCATAAAGATTATAAAGCTTTGAGTTAAGCTCGTTGCTGCAAATGATGATATTAATGCACCAGCTGCTAAGCTTAAATCAATTCCAACGCTTGAAGCTAAACTTGTTAAAACTGGAGCTGTATGTGTACCTGCTAGTAAGATAGCTGCTGTAGTACATAATCCAATTACTATATTTTTAAATAGATTCCCTCTAGTTAATGCAACTACAAGTGCAACTCTAAATGGTACAACTGCTAAGTCTGCAAAAGGTAACATTCTATTACCTGGAAGTACTACAGCTAATAATATTGTTAATGGTATTACTATTAATGAAGTTGTTATAACATCTGGATTACCTGAAACTACTGCTGCATCTAATCCAATAAATAAATCTCTACCTTTGAATTTTTTCTTTGCAAATTTCTTTGCTCCTTCTGATATTGGCATTAAACCTTCCATAAATAGTGCTGTCATCTTAGGTATAAGAACTAAAACAGCTGCCATATTTACTGCAACATTTGCTATGTTAGTAAAATCATATCCAGCTAATGCACCAATAACTCCCCCTAGAATTAGGCCCATTATCATTGGTTCACCAAAGAATCCTAAATATTTTTTAGCATCTTTTAATGAGAAATTTATTTTATTTACTCCTGGCACCTTATCTAATAACCAGTTAAGTGGTACTGCAACTATTAATGAAGATAATGCTGAAACTGTTGGTAGTGATACGCCTGGTAGCTCAAAGTAATCTTCAACCATACCTGCTGACCAGTCAGACAACTTAAATGTTACTATTGCCATTGCTATACTTGCTCCAACCCCAAGTAATATGTTTCCAGTTACAAAATAAGTCATAACTCCAACTATAGCCATGTGGTGATAGTTCCATATATCAACATCTAAAGTATTCGTTTTCTTAAGAATTAACATTATAATATTTATAGCTAAAATTGCGAATATTAAAATAGGTATAATAGGTGATGCCCAAGTCACTGCTGCTATTGTTCCCCAGCCCACATCTAATACATCTAAGCTAAAGCCCCATCTTTCAACCATTGCTTTAGCTGCTGGTCCAAGACTTCCAGATAAAAGGTTAATTACAAGTTTAATACCTGCAAATCCAATACCAACTGTTAAACCTGATCTAAATGCCTTAGCTGGCTTAACACCGAAAACAAGTCCCACTGCTAATATTATTACTGGTAAAAGTACCGTTGGACCTGCATTTAAAAATGTCTGGAATAAGTTGTAAATAAATTCCATGGTTAATCCTCCTCAATTATAAATCACTACTACTAATTATTTATTTTCTAACATAGTTTACTATTTCTTCTAAAGTTTCTTCTTCACCAATTCCTGTTAATAAAGACATTGCTGATACTACTGGTATTTTTGCACCATCTCCACCATATTTTCCTGTTGTAACTAATATATCAAAATCCTCTACCTTGCTATCGATTTCTAATAATTTACATTGAGTTACTGATACTGAAACTCCATTTTCTTCACATACTTCCCTAATTTTTGTTGCTACTACTGTTGATGTTGCAATTCCATTTCCACAAGCTACTAATATTCTTTTCATTTATAATTCCTCCAATTTTACTATAAATTTTTTCATTTAATTATTTTAATTATCTAGTCTAAATATTTTTTAATTACTTCTATTGCAGTATCATCACTGCTAGCTTCTATAATTTTCTTTAGATCTTCTGAATTTTGAATTAAGCTAATTATTTTTTGTAGCATTTCAATATGTCCATGAGGTTCATTTAACGCTAACATAATTACTATTTGAACATCCAAAGTTACACTTGGATCATCCATTGCTTGAAAATCTACTGGACTATTCAATACTCCCATTGCTATGGCAGATTCATTTACTAAAGTATGATCACAATGTGGTATCGCTATTTTTATTGTAGCTGGTAACCCCGTTGGATATTCTACCTCACGCTTTAGTATAGCTTCCTTATATCCTTCTTTAGCAAATCCCTCTTCTTTTAATTTATCTGCTAAGAAGCTTAAAATTTCACTACTATTTTTAAAGTCTAAATTTCTGTAAATTAAAGTGCTGTGACTCATAATTCTTCCCCCTACTGTATCACTTTCTCTAGTTTTTTTAATGTATTTACTAATTCTTTAATATTTTTTGAGTTCACATCTTCTTTATTAAAAAGACTTGATCCTATACCTAAGTAGTCAGCCCCATTTTCTAAAAAATCTTTAGCATTATCTGCAGAAACTCCACCAACAGCCATTACTTTTATGTTTCCTAAAGGAGCCTTGATATCTTTTATATAGCTACTTCCACATGCCTTTGCTGGAAATACTTTTACTATATCTGCTCCATTTTCATAACACCACCAAATTTCTGTTGGGGTCATTGCTCCAATTATTGATTTAACATTGTTCTTTTTACATTCATCAATAACTTCTTTTCCAACTACTATTGGTGTTAATATAAATTTTGCTCCTGCCTTTATGGCATTTTTTGCATCTTCTCTATTTTTTACTGTACCTGCACCTATACTAACTCTATCTCCATATTCTTTTGATATCTTGTTAATAGTTTCAAGTGCGCCCTCAGTGTTTAATGTTATTTCTACTGCTCTAATACTTGATTGAACTAAAGCCTCCATAACGGTTTTTGTTTGTTCATAGCTGTAACCTCTTAAGATAACAGTCACTTTAGAAAAATCCTTCACCTTTTTCCCCCCTTTAGTTTTCTTGCAATATATTAGAGCAATAGTCATGCCAAATTATTATGGCTAGTTTTGTATTTTTTCTTTTATAATAAAATCTCTAGTATTTCTTCTTTGCTAGTACTTGATTTTATCTTATTTAGAACATCGTCTTCCATAATTATCTTATAAAGTTGTTCAAAATATTTTTTTGAATCATCTTTTAAAGCTATAAGAAAAATTAAGTCTACTTCATAATTTTCACTCCACACTATTTTATTGGCTAGCTTAGTAATAAGTATGGTTGGTTTTGTAACAAACTCTGAAGCCCCATGTGGAATTGCTATTCCACCTTTTAAATATGTATCCCCAAGCATTTCTCTTTTAAATACACTTAATAAGAATTCTTCTTTTACATATCCACCATCAATAAGCTTTCTAACCATATCATCTAAAGCTTCATCCTTATATTTATAATTTTCATTAACAAATACAACATCCTTCTTAATAATTTCAGATAATTTATTTTCTTCTTTGTTATCAATTGTATTATTAAGCTTTTTTACTCCTGACCCCTTCATTAATTCCTCTAATGATATAAAAGGTATATTTCTAAATTCAGGATTTATTGTTCCTACTATGGCTTTTATATTTTTACTTTTAGCTATTCTAGATAAAGCTACATTTATATCTTCATCCATAAAGCCTATAGACATAATTTCAATGTCTTTTCCTTTTAAATCAATTTTGCTTTCTACATACTCTTTTATTTTTAAAGCAGAACCTTTTCCTGTAATACATAATGTAACTATAACTTTTGATAAATTATTACTTTCATTATTATATTGACTTGAACCAAATCCTTTAGAATCATTTTCAAGATCATGCATTATTTCTTCTAATGATTGATCTGTTAATGCTGACTTTCTTACAGCTTCTAATACCATTAAAGTATCAACTCTTCCAATCACTCTAGTTTCAATTCCAGTTTTAGCAGTTATTATATCTCCAAATGTAACTAGTGACCCCATGTCAACTAAAATAATGCAGCCTTTACCTTGATCATTTTCCTGTACTAGCCTTATAGCTTTTTCAAGCATTATATCAGGAGAATCTCTAAAATCCATATCAAGTCCTACTGCATGCTCAACTCCTAAAAACTTATTAGCGACTTCTGACATTGCCGATGCTACCCTTCCATGAGTCATTACAATAACAGCAACTTTTCCTTCTTCATTCTTTAAGTATCTTGTATAATTTTTAAGATACATTGTAATAAATCCTATTTCATCTTCAGGAACATCTATATTTAACCTTTCTCTTACAATTTCACACATTTTTTTAGCAACATTATATTCCTTCTCATACCTTGTCTTTATAATACTTAACTTTGGATTAATTATTTCCTTCCCGTTACGTATTCTTTCATATGTTGAATTCAAATGAACAGCCAAAGGATAAATTATGTCTGACTGTAATCCTGTTAGTTCTTTTTTGGCAAGCTTTATCATCATTTTTACTGTTTCAAGACTTTTAACTCCAACTAGGTTCATAAGCTCATCTGTATTTACAACATTATAATTAATAGCCTTAGCCCCTCTAATTAACTCAAGCTCAACTTGTTGACTTAATATTTTTGATATTTCCTCATCGCTGCACCCAACAAATTTAAGTTCTGACTGTCTTTTTTCTATAAATTTATATATATTGGTATTTTTCTTATTATATCTTGTATCTTCTTCTATTCTTTTCTCACCTTTATGAGATATATAAATATCTTCTATAATAAACTTTTCTATATCAGCATCATCAATATTAATCCTTCTACTTTGTTCTTTTACATAATCAGGTAAGTGTCTTTCATCTATATATAATCTTTTATCTTCTTTGAGCTTATATTCTAAATAACTTATTGCACATGCTACTTGAATATCACTTTTAAGCTGACCTATATTTCCTTGACATTCGTATTTCATAAGCTCTCTTATTACATTTTTGGATATTAGCATGTCCTTTTTTATTCTATGACTTTCTTCAAAAAAGGCTTTATTTATTAACTCAAATCTTTCCTCAAAAGGTCTATCCTTAATTGCAGGTATTTCTATTACCATTGGTATTCTTCTTCTGAAAGTTAACAAAAGAGAACTCTCTACATTTTCAGTCGTTGCTGCAATTATCATTACATTACTTTTTCTTACAGTTTCACTTTCTCCAAGTCTTCTAAATATTCCCTTATCTAATATACTAAATAGTATTTCTTGTCCCTCTGAAGGTAACCTATGAATCTCATCTAGAAATAGAATACCTCCATCACAAGCCTCAACAATTCCCATCTTATTCTCAGTAGCTCCTGTGTAGGCACCTTTAACACTACCAAATAATTGTGATAATAAAAGTTGTGGATTATCTGCATAATCTGTGCAGTTAAATATTATATATTTTGCATCTTCAGAAAAATTACTTGTACTCTTTGCAAATTCATACATTGCATCAGCTAAATAACTTTTACCAACTCCTGATGGTCCTAGAATTAATACATGTAATCCATGAGGCGGATAGCTAACAGCTGCTTTTGCTTGCTCAACTTGAACTCTTAAACTACCATTATATCCAACTACTTCTTTGAAAAGGTCTTTTTGTTCATGAGAAGCCTTAATATCCTCTGTATTTTTAACTTTTATTTCATTTATATAATCATCTTCTTTTATATTAGAAATCAACTCTTTCTTTATATTAGAGGCTGCATATCTTTCAACTTTATATCCCTTTTCCTTTAAAGCTTCAGCTAGAGATCTGTCTGATATTTTTTTATCCTTCTTTAAAATTTCTAAGGCATCCTTTTTTACATATTCTAATCGTCTATTTCTTGAATTAGCTATATTATTTTTCTTTCTATGTTCAGTTACTATTTCTCTTAATATATTTAATTTTCTTGCTATTTCTTCATCAGTTAAAGGATTTTTACTATTTTCTTCCTTTAAAACCTCTTCTATCATTTTTTCTATATTCATACTAATATATCTCCTTCTTTATGTTTTAAATATGCTATTATAATACACTATTTACATATCATTTTGTATTTATAATTATTCACTCAAAGTTTATAAACTTGAAGTATTTATAATATATACTGAATTCAATAATCATCATATTCTATATTAACAAAATTCACAGTATCTACTATGGATTATTCTATAAATATTATTTTCCAAATTATAATATTTATTAAGAAATATATAAAATAAATTTATTTTTTTGATATAATAATTAATAAATATTTTTATAGGAGACTATATGAAGACAATAACTAATAATAATTCCATTATAAAACTTGGTGGTTTAAATAATTCTAACTATTTAATTAATATACAAGATTTAAAATATGTATTAAGACTTCCTAGTAAAGATAATAAAAATAATTTTTATCATGAGAATAAAATATTAAATATTATTAAGCCCTTTAATATTTCTCCTGAAATAGTCTACCATAATAAAGATAATGGAATTTTGATAAGTAAATATATTGAAAGTGAAAAATTTAGTATTGATGTTTATAATTCAAGATTTTTTATAAATAAATTAACGACTAAATTAAAGGATCTACATAAATTAAAATGTACTAATTCTTTTAATCCATTTAAAAATATATATGATAATATAGACTTTTTGAATAATTTAGACTATAAATTTAATCATGATATAAATTTATTACTTGTAAAGCTAGAGGAATTAGAAAAAGATTTGTCTAAGGATATTCATTATGGGTTATGTCATAATGACTTAAACACTTCTAATATTTTATATTCTAATGGATTTGTTTATCTTATAGACTTTGAATTTGCAGGAATGGGAGATATTTTCTTTGATTTAGCCACAATATCATGGTTTTTAGAAGATAAATTAAAAGATGAGCTAATAAAGAGTTACTTTGGCTACTTTAATGTAACTCTTAAGAAAAAGCTTACAGAGTATTTATTTGTAGTAAAACTTTGGAATGCTACTTGGAGCTTTATAAAATCCTTAAATAATTCTACAGATTATGACTATAGACTAGGTGGCAATATGATATTAGATGATTTGATAGAAAACAACAAAAAGTATTGATTAATAAAACCAATACTTTTTATATTTTCTAATTATGCTGCTATTTTAATAAAGGCTTCCATAGTAATTTTATATTCTATTTCCATTGGAAGCTCCCTGACTTCCATAAATCCAATCCCCCTAAATAAATTTTGTGATCTTTCATTCACCTTTTTGATTTTAGCCACAACATGGTTAGCTCTCATCTCAAAAAAAGCTACATTCAAAGCTTCAACAACTGCATTATGGCCAATCCCCATGCCCCATAATTCCTTCTCACCTATAGCAACAACTATTTCAACATAATTTTTTTTGGGTACTAGTCTTAAAAAGCCAATACTTCCATATAAATTTTTAATTATAAAAAATCTACAATTATTATTAAAAAGATGAGTCAATATAGGCATATTTAATCTGTTTATAGTATTCATTAGATTTTTTTGAACATTTACATCTTCATTTAAAAAGCTTATTATTTCCTTGTCATTAAGCCAGTTACATATTTTTTCAGCATCAGACCTATATACTTCCTGACTCAGGACAACATTACTAATTTCCACAAAGAACACTCCTTAGACATATATTCTTATATTCAATAATCATATATTACCCTCATTACCGATATAAGTAAAAATCAGTATTCTTTGTTGTGAAAGTTTAACTTGCCTTTCTTAACTTTCTCTTCATTTACCACCCTTTTTACATTCTGTTTATATTTTCCATTTATAACATTTTATTTCCATTTAAAGTTATTAAAAGTATTTTTCTGTAAATTATATGCAGCTATCTATAAAAGCTTTAAATATAGAGAATTGATTTTTAAAATCCTTATATAATAGTTCTGGGTGCCACTGAACCCCTAATACAAATTTTTTATTTTTTAAATAAATACATTCTATAAGTCCATCATCAGTTATAGCCCCCACTTCTACATATGGTGATAAATCTTTTATTCCTTGATGATGTAGGCTATTAACCATTATCTCTCTTTCATTTATAATTTCAAATAATAAAGAATCTTCTTTTACTTTAATTTTATGAACAGGTTTATTGTATGGCTTATCTTGTCTATGGTTACTTACTGTACCATTATTTTTTTCAATACTTATATCTTGATAAAGCTTACCACCTAAACATGAGTTTAATAATTGAAATCCTCTGCAAATTGCTAAGATAGGCTTATCTAAATCCAAAATTTCTTGAAGTAATAGTTCTTCCATTGTGTCTCTATCTTCACTTATTGTTCCACAATGACTTAATTTCCTTTCATTATATATTTTAGGATTTATATCTTGCCCTCCAGTTAATAAAAATCCATCAAATCTATTTACTAAACTTTTTATATCTTCCTTGTTATCAATTAATGGCAAAATAATAGGTATTCCACCAGTTTCTAAAATGACATTTAAATATGCTGGCAACATCCAAATACTATTCTTTTCATCATCAAATAATGCAGTAACTGCTATAATTGGCTTCTTCATTTAGTACTTCTCTCCTTCATAAAATGTTTATTTAATATATTAGTATGAACTACCTATACTTAAATTTCAATTAAAAAGTATAAACTATCATATTTTATTATTTTTAACAATATAAGTACTTTTATCATATATTAACATGAAATATTTTAAGGAGTGTTATGCTACCTTGAATAATGAAGACTTTACAAAATATATAGAAGAGTATATACGAAAATTAGATTTTGAAACTGAAAAGCTAGAAATTTTAGGTGCTTCTTTTAATGCACTTGGATACTTAATAATTTGCTATGGTGCCAAAATTGATATTTATGACATCATTACTAATAATGAAGTAGATATAACTTCTGCTGAAGTTACTGTATTTGGTCAACTTATAATAGTAATAGGTTACTCAATTCTATGGGTAGTTTCTATTAGAAGAGTATATGCCAGAGAACTTCGAAATGAATTTTTAGATGAAAATAATTTTATTCCCTCCTATAAAAAACTGGAATCAGCTTATATTCTAAGTGTATTTGCAAACTTATTAAGACTAGAAGCTTTTTACGAAATTCTAATAAATCGTGAAGTAAACACAGAAGATAATGATGAATAGTCTAACACTATAATTAATAATGTTAGACTATCTTTTTTATATTTCTTTATAATATATTAACTTTCCCTTAAAATCTCCATAAAGTCCTGTTAGATTTACACCTGCATTCATTAAAGCAGCCCCTGATAATACTTCACCTGTTTCTTTATTCTCATATAATTTATTATTATCTAATCCTTTTAATTTTATCCTTCTACTGTGGTAATTAGGTCTTCCTAAAACTTGAATGCAAGTAACTAAAACTTCATCTTTTCCCTTAGAAACTACTTCCCATGCATCAAATTCATGATTATCAGAATAATTTTCTAATCTATAATAATCTCCGCTTCTAACTAAGTCATTATATTTATGATACAACTCTACTTGTTTAGGAATCATATTCCTATCTTCTTCAGGTATTTTAGTTACATCTAATTCATATCCAAAGGTTCCTGCAAGTGCTACATATCCCCTAGTTTCAAAAGGTGTACTTCTTCCAACAGTATGATTTGGACAATCACTTACATGAGCTCCTATTGTAGACAATGGATAAACCATTGATGTTCCTTCTTGTATCTTTAATCTTTCAATTGCATCTGTATCGTCTGAACACCAAATTTGAGGACTATAATATAACATTCCAGGATCAAATCTTGCACCACCACCAGAACAATTTTCAAGCAATATATCTGGGAAATCCTTAGTAAATCTATCCATCATATCATATACACCTAAAACATATCTATGGAATAGTTCTCCTTGATGTTCTTTATCTAACTTATAACTTCCTAAATCAGATAATTGCCTATTCATATCCCATTTAACATATCTTATATTTGCACTAGATATAACTTCCTTTATCTTATTATAAATATAATCAACTATTTCTTTTCTAGAAAAATCTAATACATATTGCTCTCTACAAAGTGCTGCCCTTATTCCTGGAATCTGAATGTACCAATCTGGATATTCTTTAAATAAATTTGAATTCTCAGATATCATTTCTGGTTCAATCCATATTCCAAATTCCATTCCAAATTTATTAACTTCATCTACAAGATATTTAAGGCCACCATTTATTTTATCCTCGTTTACAAACCAATCTCCTAAGGATGAATTATCGCCATTACGCTTTCCAAACCATCCATCATCCATAACTAACATTTCAATTCCTAGAATTGAAGCTTCTTTTGCTATATTAAGTAACTTTTCAGTATTAAAATCAAAATAAGTTGCTTCCCAATTATTAATTAATATAGGTCTCTTTTTATCCTTAAATTTACCTCTTATTAAATGATTTCTATAAAAGTCATGGTAAGTTCTCGTCATCTTACCTATTCCTTCATTAGAATATACCATAACTACTTCAGGAGCTGTAAATTCATCATTTTTATTAAGTACCCATCTAAAATCCTCTGGATTTATTCCCATTATAATTCTAGTAGTATCAAATTGATTTCCTTCTGCTTGAGCTATAAAATTTCCTGAATATACAAAGTTAAATCCATACACATTTCCATAATCATCTGTAGCCTTTTTATCTACTACTGCTATAAATGGATTATGTTGATGACTTGACTCTCCTCTTATACTACATATTCCTTGTTTTCCATAACCTATTGCTTTTCTTTCTATATGCCTCTCTCTAGCCCATGCCCCATTTAAAGTAATCATGTCATAATTTACTCCATCAAGAGTAACACAAGTAGATAGCACTTTATCTAATAAAATTCCTTCTTCACTTAAATTTTTAACTTTTACAGCTCTAGTAATTACATCTAATTCTTCAAAAACAGAATAGATTAACTTAACTTCTATATTTAGAACTTTATCTATGCAAGTAATTTCAAGGCTAGTACATTCATTATCATTACCAAAGGTACTAGGAAGGTTATGTAGTTCTTTTTTACCCTTATAAATGTTATAGGACTGATATTCAAGATTAATATATGAATGTCCATCTTTATCTAAAACCCTTATTGCAGATTCTCTAAAGTCACCTATTCCATGGCTTGGATATTCAAATGGAAAGCTATCATAAAAAACAACTCTATCCCTATTATTTTTAGATGGAACAAAAGGAGATTCTTCCGTCCTCATTAAATAATTTAAATCTTCATCTAATAATTTTTCCCCAAAATATACATGCCCTAAGAAATTCTCATTATCTATTATTGAAATAACATATGATGTACCTTTAGAATCTAATTTAAAGCTTCTATTTTTCTCAATATATTTAATTCCCATTTCTATACCTCCAACTCTAAATTATCTTTTAATTATACAATTATAAAAATTAAAACTTAAAGGTTTTCATTAATTTCTTATTTATTTAGTTAATTTTACATATATAGCACCTAATTTTTTATAAAAAAGCACAGTATTTTAATTAAATACTGTGCTTGAGTTTACTAATATTTATTTTAATTCTTCATGTTTTTTTATTACCTGTATTGCAATACAGCTTGGACCACCTTGAGTAATAAAAGCAGGTCCTAATTCTTTTATTTCTATGTCAGCATCTTTTATAGCCTCAGAAACTATATCTTTGCCTTCTATTGCTAACCCTAAATTTTCTGCATGTGATATATAAAATTTGTAATCAGAATCTACATTATTTTCAACTAAATATTCCATTATTTTTTTTACTGCCTTCTTAAAAGAACGTTTAGCAGAAAATTTAACAAGAGACTTTGAATCTTCAGAAAGAGCCATAATAGGAACTAGCTTTATTGCACTTCCAATTTTACCTACTATAGAAGATATTCTTCCACCTCTTACTAAAAAATCAAAATCATGAGGTATTAAAAATGATTTTGATGTTTCAATAGCCTTATTAATCTCATTTATTATGCTTTCCTTATTATATCCTTTATCTACAAGTCTAACAGCTAGATCTACTAGATATCTTTGAGGACCACATAAGGTTTTAGAATTAATTACATCTATTTTACTTGGATTAATTGCCATTTCTTTAGCCATACATGCTGAATTATATGTTCCAGATAATCCATCAGCCATTGAAATATTAATTATTTCATCTTCTGGATACTTGTTATATAAATCTAAAACATAGCCAATAGGAGGTTGTGAAGATTTAGGAATATGTCCTTCATTAATTAGCTTTACAAATTCTTTTGAATTAATTTCTTCATTCTCCAGATAAGATTTATTATTGATTGTAACAACTAATGGTGAAATTCCTATATTCTTTGCTTGTCCTTCATTAATTGAATAAAGTGTGGAAGAGTCTGATAAAATTCTAATCATCTTTTGTCTCCAATTTCATATTTAATATATTAAAAATATACTTTTTTCTACACCTTCAGAGTATCATGACAATATATTAGTGTCAATAAAATTTTGTAAACATTTGAAATAAATTGTAGTAAAAAGGAGTTTTAGGTAATATATACTTTTGTTCCTTCTGGTATATTATCGTAAATCCACTTTGCATTTACTTTTTCCAATCTTATACACCCATCTGATAAAGCCATTCCTAGCCTACCATCTCTTATGCTTCCATCTAAATTATACAGTATAGAATGAAATAAATAATTCCCTTTAAATTGTGTATAATACCAGCACTTATATCCCTTTTCCACTCCAAAATATAATCCTTTTATACCTACTGTAAAATTTCCCTTTGGAGTTGGAGTGGATTTTTTACCTATTGTACAAAGATAACTATGAAGAAGTCTCCAATTATCTTTGGATCCTGTAAAAATGTTAACCTTAAAATTTTTTAAATCAACCCAAATAAAATACTTAGTATTACTTGAAAGTCCACTTGTATTTACAAATTTAGTTGAATTTTCAATATATCCTCCTTCACCTCTAAATAATGAAATAAACTTATTAATAATTTTCATATTGTCCCCTCTATAAAATCAATTACAAATTATACTATGCTTAAACTATGAAAATTTCTAAAAAATCATATATATTGCTAATTAGTTCAAAAAATAAAGACCTTTGCAAAAACATGTTCTGCAAAAGTCTAAATTTATTATTTATTTACTTTTACCTTTCTCTTTAACATAAATCCACTACCAGCTAAAACTAGTACTAATCCAACTATTAATAATAACTTTGAATCGAAAGCAGATCCTGTTGAAGGAAGCCCTCCCTTACCTAAGTTATCAGTACCATCTTGAATCTTATTATTTTTAAAAGTAAATACCTGAGTTTTTTGTGAATCTACAACAACTTCTACTTCAGTTTCTTCCTTTAAATATCCTTCTGGAGCCTTAGTTTCTTTTATTACATAATTACCATAATCAACAGCTTCAAATCTAGCTATTCCATTTTCGCCACTAATTGATTTTGATATTTCCTTACCATCTTTGTTGTATAGAGTAAATTCTGCTCCCTTTAGTGGATTCCCATCTTCATCAACTTTTTTAATTTCTAAATTTCCTTTTATTCTAGTATTTTCAATTTCATATGAATATACTGAATTATTCTCTTTAACACTTACCTCAATTTTTTCATCAGTACCAATATATCCTTCTGGAGTTTTAGTTTCTTTAATATAATAATCTCCATATACTACATCTTCGAATACTGCTGTTCCATCCTCCTTAGTTAATGCTGTTGATATAACTACATCATCACTATTGTAAAGAGTAAATTCTGCTCCAATTACCTTGTTTTTATCTTGATCTAATTTATTAATCTTTATATCAGCTTTAATTTTAGTATTAGTAATTGTTCCAGCTTCATAAACTAATCCAGTTTCTTTACTATTTACACTAACCTTTAATACTTCTTCTGAAAGGTTGTATCCTTCTGGAGCTTTAGTTTCTGTTACTTCATATTCTCCATAAGGCACATTTGCAAATACAACTAGTCCATTTTCATCTGTTATAGCATTTTCAACTATATTACCTTCTAAATCATATAAAGTGATTTCAGCATTTGCTAGAAGATTATTATTTTCATCTACTTTTACTACTTTAATATTTCCTACAATTTGCTCATTATTTACTGTTTCTTTTAAAACAACTCCATTATCTTTTATTTCGAAAGCATGTATATTACTATCTAATACATACCCTTCTGGTGCCTTAGTTTCTACATAATAGTAACTTCCGTAAACTAAATTTTCAAATTTAGCTAAGCCATTTTCATCTGTTACAGCTTTTTGAATCTCTTTGTCATATGAATCATAAACAGTAAATTCTGCACCTTTCAATGGATTATCATTTTTATCAGTCTTAGAAATTTCTAATACACCTTTTATTCTAGTATTCTCAACTTCATAGAAATATTCTTTATTATTATTTTCAACTCTTACTTCTACATTTTTATCGGTTCCAATATAACCTTTGGGAGTCTTACTTTCTTTAATATAATAATCTCCATATACTACATCTTCAAATAATGCTATTCCGTCAGTATTTGTTACTGCAGTTGCAATAATCTTATCTTCATTATTATAAAGTGTAAATTCTGCTCCAATCACTTTATTCTTATCTTGATCTAACTTATTAATTTTTATGTTAGCTTTAATTTTAGTATTAGTAATTGTTCCTGCTTCATAAAGTTCGTTAGTTTCTTCTTTATCTATGTTTACATCTAATATCTCTTCTGAAAGGTTATATCCTTCTGGAGCCTTAGTTTCTCTCACTTTATATTTTCCATAAGGAACATTCGTAAATGTAACTTCTCCATTTGCATCTGTTATTGCTGTTTGTACTACATTTCCATCTAAATCTACTAAAGTTATATATGCATTTGATAAAAGCTTATTATCTTCATCTACTTTTACTACTTTAATATTTCCTCTTATTATTTTATTTTCTACTGAGTTTTCTGCTTTTACTGTCTTTCCATCCTCTTTAATCTCAAAGGAATAAATAGTATCATTCTTTAAATAACCCTCTAATGGCTTAGTTTCTTTAACAGTATAATTCCCATAAGGAACATCAATAAATGTTACAATCCCCTTATCATTTGATTCTGAAGATACCACTTTTTCACCTAGTGAATTATATAAAGTAAATTCTACTCCCTTTAGTGGATTTTTATCTTCATCAACTTTATTTAATTCTATTGATCCTTTAATAGCTTTATTGTAAAAAGAGTACGAAATATTTTTGTTATCATCTGTACTATTTATAGTAAACTCATAAAAATTCTTTTCGCCTAAAGTGTATCCTTCTGGTGCTACTATCTCTTCTACAGTATATGGTATATCAAATTTGATTTTATTGAATTTCAATTCACCATTTTCATTAGTTTCACCTGTTGCTATTACATTATCGTATCTATCTATTAAATTGAATTTTGCTCCCTTAAGCTTTGCATTTTTATTATCCTTATCTAATTTTAATATGGTAATTGATCCTCTTGTACCTATTTCACTACCACCACCAGATTGAAATTCTACTCTAACATTATTGACAGTACTTTCTGCATTTGTTTTTCCACCTTTAAACTGTATTGTATTAGAGAATGGTTGTTTATTTTTATCTACAATATTTGTTCTAAATGTTAATAAATATGGTGTATCTACTTCATCTGAAAAATCAAATATAAAGTTCCTTTTATTAACATCATATTGTACACTATTCTTATTTAAAATAACAGCATCACCCTTCACTAATAATCCATCAGAATTTAAAGTTTGTTTACATAATTCTACAGTTGCTGTATCTAATTCTAATCCCTCTTGCAAATTATCTTCAACAATTACTTTTCCCATGGGGATTGAATTAGAATTAATAACTACATTCCAATCAATATAGTCATTCCCCCATTGATAATTTGCAGATTTACTAATTACTGAGTTCTTAATTATTTGTTCTGCTTTAGTAATGACATTTGGTGGTATAACATCTCCACTTATCTTAGCAGTATTTTCGACTTTCTTCTCCCCATTTGTATAAAAAATAGAATCATCTATAATTTTAGTTTTAAAAGTAATTTCATAGGTATCATTTATTTCATTATTAAATCTATAAGTTAACGTTCCTGTTTTTTCTGTATCATTTTCATCTGCCTTTTTATAATCAAATAAACCATCCTTATTGTTTATAGATGCAGAGTTTTCAACATATTCTTGTCCTAAAGGGATATTATATGTAACTACTACCTGTCCTAATTTAGTTTTATTATTATTAACAAATATCTTCCAAGTAATTTCTTTTTTTATAGCATCATAATTTACTGATTTTTTATCAATAACATTACTATTAACATTTTGATCGGCTTTACTATTAACTTCTTCTGATATATTATGAGCCTTCATATATGCAATATTGCTATATTGTTTATTATTAATATTTCCTGCATAAATACTACTTTCAGAAACTTCAGTTTCAAATGTAATGACATACTTTTTGTTAATAGTTTCATTAAAGCTATAAGTAATAGTTCCTGTTTTTTTTGTATCTCCACTATCCGCAACTTTATAAGTAAATTTGTTAGTATCAGGCTTTAATCCGTCTATTTTTAAACTTCCATCTACATACTTTTGACCTATAGGAATATTATCTGTTACTATTGGATTTTCAAGCTTTACTTCATTACTATTAACTTCTATCTTCCATTTTAAGTAATTATTAACTGTATTATAAGTACCTTCAGCACTTTTTTTCAAAATATTACTACCTACTCCTACATTAGCACTTGAATACGGTTTACCTGATAATCCTTCCAATATAGTTGCAGTATTTGTGAAGTTAGTAGTTTCATTTGATTGATAAACCTTTTCGTCTACAACTTTAGTAGAGAATTTAATTATTTGTTGAGTATTAATTGTTCCGTTAAATGTATAATCAAGTTTTTTATTTGCTTCATCATATTGATAAGTATTATTTGCTGTATTATTAACTTCAAATGAGCCTTTAATAAGCTCTAATCCTTTTGGTATAACATCTTCCACCTTTAAATTATTAAGTTCTAAAGAATTGTTATTTACCTTAATAGTCCAATCTATCTTTTTCCCATTAGCATCATACTTACCAGACTTCTCAATATAATTTGTCTTAACATCAACAGAAGCTTCGTTAGATTCCTTATTAATATTATTATAATTAACTATTGCCTTATTAGTTAATTTTACACTTTTCCCTTGTTCCTCTGGTAAAATACTTGCATCACTTATTTTAGTTTTAAAAGAAATTATATATTTTTTATTAACTTCTCCTTGGAAGTTATAAGTCACTGTTCCAGACTTAGTGCCATCATTTGCTACAGGTACATAAGAAAACCCATTTTTATCAGCTCCATTATCTATTGTAGCTGATCCTTCTATATACTCTTGACCTAAAGGAATATTATCTATTATTATAGGATTTTTAACATTGACATTTTCCTTATTGAACTCTATCTTCCAAGTAATTTCATTTTTTATTCCATCATATCCATCACTCCATTTTGATATAGAAACTTCAGGAATCGGATCTTGTTTAAATTTGATTTCAACAACAACTGGTTCTGCTTGTCCTGATAAATTAAATTCTATTTTTTCAATTGGTTCATTTCCAATATTATTTTTATCAAACTTTGTGTCTAAATAGAAATTACCCTTTACATCAGAATAACCTCCTGTATAATCAGTAAATTCTATAGCTATTTTTCCACTTTTATCAAAGTGAGCTATAGCAACTACTTCACCATCTTCATCAAGTAATTCCTTATCAAAATTGCTTATTAGTTGAATTTGATTTGGTATATTGACAGTGAAAATTTCTCCTTTTTTTACATCTTTCATATTTGGAATTTCAAAATTAAAGTTAACACGTACATCTGATGATTTATCAATATCATCTTTTAAAGGTTTATTATCAAAATCAGTTAATTCAATTGATGTAATAAATTTAAAATCTTTGTTTTCTTCAGCTTTTACTATATTGGTAAAATTAATTCCTGAAAATAATTGTAATATTAATGTTATCAATATAAAAAGAGCTGGCTTTTTAATATTTTTCATATTATCCCCCTATAATTAATAATTGTTATTATATAATATTAATTATAGCAAATAATTCTCACAAGAAAACTCATAAATAAAAATATAATTTTTTTATAATGTATTTATTAACTCAAGATAAAGTTTCTCCGTTGAATTCCTTGGAGAAACATCTAATTCTTCCCTCAAAGAATTCTTTAATTTTTTAAAAGTATTTATTATACCCATTTTATTTTTAAATTGAAAATCATTTTTCATAGTTAAATCTACTAAATCTTCATCAAATGGGTTTTCATTTATAATTTTTCTTAAAACCTCTTCTGATTTATAATAACTCTCCCTAGTATAGTAATATTCACTTAAAGTTTTTCCTGTTTTTAAGAAGAATCTATCTAAGGCTTCTTTTAAATCAGTAGCCCATATATAATCTCTATTTTGAAATAAGTTACCATTATAACTCTTAATTATTTTTTCATATTTATCTTCATTTTCATTATCTAAGTTTAAATTTAACATCATAAAGTCTTCGCATTCCCAAAGATCACAGTACATATTACTTATATCAATGCTATAACAACCATTTTCATAAGAAATAATATTTTCTATTCCATTGTTTTTTAATGCTTGTTTTAATCTATATATACTATTATGTAGACTATGTAATGCCTTTTCAGGAGATGCTTTTGGCCAAAGAAGTTCACAAAGGCACCATCTATCTATCGCATTACCTCTACCAACAGTAAAATATGCGAATAATTCTTCAACCTTTGCAGTTGGCCATTTTATTAATTCATTTTCCTTATTCCCATAAACCTTAAAATTTCCTAATGTATAAATTTTATTTCTATTTGTTTTCTTTTCAAAAAATCTTATTCCCTCTTTATATTTTATTAATTTTTTTACTGTTTTATTTATTGCTGCTTCTGTTATTGGCTTCACTATATAATCTGTTGCACTAACCTTAAAGGCATCTAATGCGTACTTCTCATAAGCAGTTACAAATATAATTTGTATGTTGTTGTTAAATTCCTCTAGTTTTTTAGCTACTTCAATACCACTTATATTAGGCATTTCAACATCTAAAAACACTACTTCAGGGGATAGCTCATCCAATTTTTCTAAAGCTTCATTGGCATTATTAAAGCTTCCTATAATATTTAAGTATTTATTTTTTCCAACAATTATTTTAGTTGCTTCTAAGGTTAAATTATCGTCGTCAATAATTATAGTCCTCATAATACTCCCCACTTTCATTACATAATATTAACAAATATATATTTATATATTAAACTTTTCTTTAACAATTTTAAAGTATCTTCCAATTTTT
Source organism: uncultured Clostridium sp. (assembly GCA_934746015.1). Taxonomy (GTDB): domain Bacteria; phylum Bacillota; class Clostridia; order Clostridiales; family Clostridiaceae; genus Clostridium. The sequence goes on along the minus strand of CAKVEW010000004.1, from coordinate 74,369 downwards.
TCGTCAAAATTTTAAACTTTATCATTTTTTAACAAAATATCTATATTTTTTCCTAATTTGACAATAAATCTATTTATTTATTAGATTTTCTTTTTTTACTTATCTTTCTCATTTTAATAATAAATATAGCTTTTTATATGTTTATTTTAAACTTATACTATATTTCTTAATATTTACTAATCTAATTTAACGTATTGTAATTTCCACGATTTGCTTTTTAAGTGTATTTAATATACAATATATTAATATAATACAATACATTAATATAAAGGAAGGTGATGCATATGTGGGGCTTTTAAATTAAGCTCTATAGACTTTATTATTACACTTATCTTAACTTTATAGAGCTTAATCATTAATAATAAAGTTATTTAAGGAGGTATATTAAAATGTCAGACTTAACCTTTAAGGTATATGATAGAAATGTAAAAGAAAACAAAAATAGATTAAGAAAAGCTGGTGAAATACCTGGTATTATTTATGGTGAATTTCTTAATAAAAATATTCCAATAAAAATCTCTGATGCAGAACTTACAAGAATGTTTAAACTAAATAATAGTGGTTCTATAATAGAGATTTCACTTGAAAATAAAAAAATAAATTGTGTTGTTAAAGAAGTACAAAAAAATGAAAAAAATGAGGTTCTTCATGTAGATTTTCAATATGTTAAACCTAATGAAATAATTAAAATGAGGATTCCTATCAAATTTATCGGACAAGATATTTTAGAAGGAAAACGTCTTACTTTAGAAACACATGCTTTGTATATAGATTTACAAGGTAATGTAGAAAAAATCCCAGAATTTATTGAATTAGATGCTTCTGATTTACAACTAGATGATAAAATTTTTATTAAGGATATTGATATTCCAGAGGATGTAACTGTATCAAATGATCCAGAAACTTTATTAGCTGTAGTAAGTAGTCAATATTTTAGTTAAATTATTTATATAAATTTAAAAGGATGATTCTATTTTAGAATCATCCTTTTTGTAATTAAACGGGTTTACTACATACTGCACTACATAGTATTGGCAAAATATACTTTAATTTAAAGAAGATATAAGATTTATACTAGAAAAAGCTATCTTGAATAGAATTCCACTATTAGATTTTCATTTATTTGTATAGGTAGTTCTTCTCTTAATGGATATCTTAAATATATAGCCTTATATTCATCTAAATTAGACTGAATATATGGTAAAACATTTGTGTGGTTACTTATATTTTCAGTATAATTCACTGATTTTCTAGATGATTCTTTTAAAGAAATTTCTGAACCTGGTTCTACTTTATAGGATGGAATATCTATTTTCTTTCCATTTACTAAAATATGACCATGGTTAACCATTTGTCTTGCTGCTCTTATTGAGTTTGCAAAACCCATTCTATAAACTAGATTATCTAATCTTGATTCTAATCTAATTAATAATGCTTCACCTGTTGTTCCTTCTTTAACTTTAAAAGCATCTTCAACATATTTTCTAAATTGTTTTTCTAGAACTCCATAATAAGCTCTTAATCTTTGTTTTTCTAAAAGTCTTATTCCATATTCAGATAATTTTTTATCTGCTCTACTTGTTCCCCTTGTAGCTCTGTCCATAGCTTTAGGGTGTCCTGAAACATTTAATCCAAGTCTTCTACATTCCTTGAATCTTGGACTTCTCTTTCTAGCCATTGCTTTCCTCCTCATTTAAATTAAATTATGTTATTATAATATCACAATTTCAATTCAGTTGAAAATGATTATCATTATTATTTATACCCATTTAATTAAAATATATTCTTAATTCTTAATTTTTCTAATTAATTTATAGTATTTCTACAGTTTTTATTTTATATGTATTAAAAAAAAGAGCTTAAATTAAAATTTAAACTCTTTTAATTAAATGTAATTATAATATCTTATAATTCCTCTCCATTACTAGAGATAACTTTCTTATACCAATAGAAACTCTTTTTCTTGCTTCTTTTTAAAGTTCCATTTCCTTCATTATCTTTGTCTACATAGATAAAACCATAACGTTTTTTCATTTCACCAGTTGAAGCAGAAACTATGTCTATACATCCCCAAGGTGTATAACCAATTAAATCAACACCATCTTTTATTGCTTCTTTCATTGCCTTAATATGTTCTCTTAAATATTCAATTCTATAATCATCCTTTATAGAACCATCTTCTTCAATTTTATCAACGGCTCCTAATCCATTTTCAACAATAAATAAAGGTTTTTGATATCTATCATATAATGAATTACAAGTTATTCTAAGTCCTAATGGGTCTATCTGCCATCCCCATTCTGAAACTTTTAAATTTGGATTTCTTACAGTTTTAAATACATTCCCTGCAGTTTGCCCCTTTAATACCTCAGGATCTGAGCTTGCACATCTGCTTGAATAATAACTGAATCCAATAAAATCTACTGTATTATTATTTAGTATTTCCTCGTCATTTTCTTCAAACTCTATGTTTATTCCCTTTTCTCTTAAAAATCTTTTTGCATATCCAGGATATTCACCTCTTGATTGTACATCAATGAAAAATAAATTTTCCCTATCCTTTTCTTTTGCTAATAATACATCTTGTGGGTTACAAGAGTATGGATAGAATTCCCCAGCAGCAAGCATACATCCTACCATTGATCCTGGAATTATTTCATGAGCCATTTTAGTTGCTAAGGCACTTGCTATAAGTTCATGATGAGCAGATTGGTATTTTATTTGAAGTTCATTATCTCCTTCTTCAAATCTCACACCTGCTCCCAGAAATGGTAAATGTAATATCATATTTATTTCGTTGAAAGTCATCCAATATTTAACTTTATTCTTATACCTATTAAATATTGCGTTACAATAATTTAAATAGAAATCTATAAATTTTCTATTTTTCCATCCACCATATTTTTCAATAATTCCTATAGGTGTATCAAAATGACAAATAGTAACTACTGGTTCTATTCCATGCTTTAGCATTTCATCAAACATTGAATCATAAAATTTTAAACCCTCTTCATTTGGAGTCTTCTCATCTCCACTTGGGAAAATTCTGGACCATGCTATAGATATTCTTAGACATTTGAATCCCATTTCAGCAAATAAAGCTATATCCTCTTTATATCTGTGATAAAAATCTATAGCTTCATGAGAAGGATAATATTCATTTTCCAAATGTCTTAAAACATCTATTTTTCCTTCCATAACTTTACGTCTATTTTCTCCTGCTGGGCAAAGATCTACTGTAGTTAGACCTCTTCCGCCTTCCCTATAACCACCTTCACATTGATTAGCAGCAAGGGCACCTCCCCATAAAAAGTTTTCTGGAAATTTATTAAAATCATTAATCATATTTTACCTCCATATTTTCAGGCTCATTAGTAAAATTCATAATTTCATTGTAAATTATAGAGCTGTGGAAACAGCTCTATTAATTTTTATATAATGCTTATAATTGCATCACCAGTATTAACTTTCTTTACTCCTCTAGCCAATACTTCTAAATAATCATTTGTATTAGTAACTATAACAGGTGTTATTAATTCATAACCTTCTTTTTTAATAGCTTCTTTATCAAATTCTATTAATGTATCCCCTATCTTTACTTTGTCTCCATCTTTAACATAAGCTTTAAAGTGTTTACCTTCTAATTGAACTGTGTCCATTCCAATATGAATAAGAATTTCAGTACCATCTTCAGATTTTAATCCTATAGCATGTTTTGTTTTAAATATTGTTTCAACAGTTCCATTTATTGGAGATACAACTTTTCCATCTACTGGTTTAATAGCTACACCTTTTCCCATCATTTCTGATGCAAAAGTTTCATCTTTAACTTCATTTAAAGGTAATATTTCACCCTTCATAGGACTAGCTATAATAATTTCATTTCCTAATGATCTTTGTATCTTTTCCTCTTCCTTAACTGGAACTTCTTCTTTATCTTTATATAAAACTAAACAAGTTGCAAATGAAACAACAACACTAATAACTGCTCCTATACAAGCATATACAAAATTCATCATTGTATCTCCACCAATATAACTTGGTAAAGTTAAAAATCCTGGAGAACCTCCTGAGTAGTTGCATACACGGAATAATCCTAAAAATAATCCACCAACTGCTCCACCTATCATAGATGAATATAAAGGAGTTTTAAATCTTAAGTTTACTCCATATAAAGCTGGTTCTGTAATACCACAAACTGCTGTTATACCTGCTGAAGATGCTAATTGCTTTATTTCTGAATCCTTAGTTTTTAATGCTACTGCTAAAGCAGCTCCACCTTGAGATACATTTGATGCTAACATTCCTGGATAAATAATAGTATCATATCCCATAGTCATACGATTATTTATACCTATTGGTATAAGTCCATAGTGAGTACCTGTCATTACTAATAATGGTGTTAATCCTCCTAATAATGTTGGAACTAACCAACTAGCATAAGTTTCTAAAGTTTTAATTCCTAATCCTACTTTATCACTTATTATATATCCTAAAGGTCCAATTACTACTAATAAAACTATTCCTGTAACAACTGCTGTAATTAATGGTTTTGTAAAGAATTTAATAGCCTTTGGTGATACTTTATCGGCAATTGGTTCAACATATGACATAAACCAAACACCAAGTATTATAGGTAATACACTTGAGCTATATGATGCTAAAGAAATTGGTAATCCAAATACTGATACAGATGTTCCAGCTTCCTTAGCTGTATTAACCATTGTCACAAATGTTGGATGTAATAACATTCCTCCAAGCATCATTGCTAGGTATTGATTACATTTAAATTTCTTAGCAGCTGAGTTTGCAAGTAATATTGGTAAGAAATAGAATGCAGCATCAGCCATAAAGTTTATAACTTGATAGCTTTGTGAAGTTGTAGTTATTAATTTAAAGGCAGTTAATAATGAAAGAACTGCTTTCATCATACCTGCTGCTGTAATAGCAGGTAATATAGGTGTAAATATACCTGTTATTGTATCAATAACTTTTGCTACTGGTTTACGATCATCTACTTCTTCAGTATTAGAAGTCGTGTTATCTAATTTTGCAATTTTAGTTATTTCTTTATAAACATGGTTTACATCATTACCTATTATTACTTGGTATTGACCTCCTTTGTCAACTACACCCATAACACCATTAATATTTTTTATTGCTGATGTATTTGCCTTTGACTTATCCTTCAGATTAAATCTTAGTCTTGTTGCACAGTGTGTTAAATTTGATACATTTTCTTTTCCGCCTATTTTTTCTAAAATTGATTTAGCTAAATTTTCAAAATTCATAGCTTAATTCCTCACTTTCAAAATTTAAATTATTTAAGTTTTGAAGAATTAAGGTTTTGCCTGATCGAATCAGTTACAATCCTATGAAACTTCCAGTTATAAAATTAATTTCCTGCTATCTCCTCCAAACATAAATTATTTATCAGTATATAATAAAAAACCTAAATTATCATAATACTTAACATTTATAAATGCATAATAATATTTAAATGTAGAATGTATTCCTATTAGTTAAATATTTTCTAACTTAGATTTTGCCTGATAGCCTCAGTTACAATCCTTATAAAGTAAAATTTAATTCTAATAATTTTCCTTTACAACTCTCGCTGTATGAACTATAAGATATAATTTTTCCTCTTTTGTTAGTTCATTATCAAACTTCTTTTTTATAAATCCATCAATCTTTTTAGTGCATTCATAGGATTTAGGATATTTATCTTTAATCATTTCAAAAAGTTCATTATCATTGTCCTCATAGTATTTCCCATTTACTAATCTTTGAGCAAAGAATTTTAAATGAGTGACAAACCTATAATAATTAATTGATTCTTCATCAAAATCTATATTGAAATGATATTTTACTATCTTAAGAACTTCATTAATCAAATTTATTATATCAACTATTTGTGGCATATCTTGGCTTAACTCTCCATTTAAGATATGCATAGCTATAGTTGCAGCTTCATCTTCAGGAAGCTCTATACCAAATCTATTTTTAATTATTTCTAATGCTTTAATCCCTATAGAAAATTCTGTTTTATGTAATCTTTTTATATCCCAAAGCATAACATTTTTCATTTCTAAATTATTTTCATACCTGTTTAAGGAAAAGCTTATATGATCAGTAAGTGTTAAATAAATATTTTCATTTAATTTTGTATCTAACTTTTCTTCAGCATACTTTATTACTTCTTCAGCAATTTCCAAGTTTTCTACAGGAATATCTTTAACTAATTCAATTAACTTCTCATTGATACTTTTATTTTTTAAAACAAATATCTTATCTATCTTTTCCTTATCAACCTCATCACCCTTTTTCTTTTGAAAGGCTATCCCTCTCCCCATAACTACTGCTTCTTCATCATTTTCATTAATAATTGTAATGACATTGTTATTTAACACTTTATTTATAAGCATATCTCTAACTCCTTCTGTTTAATTTTCTATTAGAAATATAGAATATATTATATAACTGAATTATAGAAAAAAACCCAAATCAATATCAAATAGTTATAGTACCCCTACTAAAACTAATTTGGTATCAATTTAGGTTTTGCCTGCTTTCCAGTAACAATCCGTAAATGGATCCTCATTAACATATCATTATTTTAATATACTATGTAAACATTGTCAACTTTTTTCTAATAAAAATTTTACAATATTTCTACATTTTTATTACTTATCTTAGTAACATAAAATAAAAATCTGTGATTATATTAATTTATAGTCACAGATTATATATTATATTATTTATTAAAGACTACATTTTCCATCTATACATACATTTTCCCTTTGGTTATTATCATCTAGATTTAAAGAAGACTTTTCTTCTTCAACAACCTTATTTAGTGCCATTAAAAAGACATCTTCAGGTTGAGCTCCTGTAACCTTAAACTTATTATTAAATATAAATGTTGGTACAGAAGAAATCCCATAATTTCTTGCTAATGCTTCATCTTCCCTAACTTCATCTTTATATTTATCACTATTTAAGAAATTAATAGCTTCTTCTTTATTTAAGCCAATACTATTTGCTAAATCTCCTAAAGTATTAAAATCACTAATGTTTTTTGAATCTGTAAAGTAGGCTTTAAATAAAGCCTCTGTCATCTCTTCATTCTTACCAAAATCTTTTGCATAATGAATCATTCGATGTGCATCAAAAGAATTTGTTAACACTAAATCATCAAAATTATAATCTAACCCTAGGGTCTTAGCTTGGTTTATAATCTTATAATTATTATTTCTTGCTTCATCAATAGTAATTCCATATTTCCCAGCAATTACTTCATGAATGTTTTTATTATTAATCTTTGGAGCCTCTTTGTTTAGTTCAAAACTCCTAAATACAATTTCGACTTTTTCTTTATCTTTAAACTTGCTTAAAGCATTTTCAAATCTACGTTTTCCTATATAACAGAATGGGCAAAAAATATCTGACCAAATTTCCACTTTCATTTTTCTTACTTCCTTTATTAATTATGAATTTTTCATCATTACACTTTCAACCAAGTTTGCTACACTTTCACAAGCATCACAACATCTTTCAAAATACTTAAAAGTATCAGTCCATGTCATAAGTTCTATAGGATCCTTCGATGTTGTATATAGATTTCTTATACTACTAACATATAATCTATCACCATCTTCTTCTAAATCATTTATACTTATAATTAACTTATGAATTTCTGATGATTTTTTGAAATTATGGAACTCCTTCATTATCTTTTTTAATTCCTTACAATTCTTAATAATTACATTTGCAAAATCTAAAGCTTCTTTTCTTATATCAATAATATTAAACATATAAATTCTTGTTAAAATATCCTCTAAAGCATCAGTAACATTATCAATAAAGTGGGCCATTTCAATAATATCCCCTCTTTCAATTGGTGTTATAAATTCCTTAGACAATTTATTCATCATATCATGTTTCTTAATATCAGCTGTATGCTCTATAGTATGCATTTCGTTTATCTTATCTTCTATTGAATTTACATCAAAATTTAGTAATGTGCTATGAAGTAAATTGGCTGCATCACATGAATAGTCTACTAATTCAGCTAACATTTCAAAATAATTATTTTCTTTCTTTCCTAACATTAATTATTACTCCTCTACAGTTATATTTTAAAATATCCAAATAAATAATTCCGCCATTAAAAATCCTATTAAACCACAACCAGGAAAAGTCAGAACCCATGTCCAAACCATTTCCTTAACCACGCCCCAATTAACTGAACTAAGTCTCTTTGCAGCTCCAACTCCCATTATAGCAGTAGTTTTTGTATGTGTAGTACTTACAGGAATTCCTGTTACTGAAGAAAGTAAAAGACATCCAGCACCTGCTAAATCTGCTGAAAAGCCTTGATATTGCTCTAGCTTAACCATGTCCATTCCAACTGCTTTTATTATCTTATAACCTCCAATAGAGGTTCCTAATGCCATAACTAACGAACATAATATCATTAACCATACTGGTATAACAAAGTTTTGAACATCCCCTCTTCCATTTGCTAAGAAAATCCCAAGCATAAATACTCCCATAAATTTTTGTCCATCTTGAGCCCCATGCATAAATGCCATAGCAGCTCCACCACCTATTTGAGAATATTTAAAAAAGCTTCTAGATTTTCTACGATCAACTCCCCTAAATATAAACCCAATAATTTTTACGGTTATCCATCCCATTCCAAATCCTAAGAATGTAGATAATATAAGGCCATATATTACTTTCATCCACTCGCTTCCATTTATTCCACTCATTCCACCTTGTAGTGCAATTGCGGCTCCTGAAATTCCAGCTATTAAAGCATGACTCTCACTTGTAGGAATTCCAAAATACCAAGCTGCTGTTGCCCAAACAACTATAGCAAACAAGGCTGCACATAATGCTATTAGCGAATAGTGTGGATCTCCTCCAAAATCAACCATATTATATATTGTTTGTGCTACATTGGCATTTATCATTGTCATAAAAAAAACACCTAGGAAGTTGAATATTGTAGCCATAAATATAGCAGCACGTGGTCCAATAGCCCTAGTTGATACACATGTAGCAATTGCATTAGGTGCATCTGTCCAACCATTTACTAAAATCACTCCTAAAGTTAAAATAACTGTAATTAAAAGAGGAGTGTTGTCCACTAATTGACTTATAAATTCAAAAAAAGAAATTGTCATTAATTATCTCCTTTCAGTATAAGTACATTTATTATATTCTTTTGTACTATAATTTAACAATATCTCTTTTTTCATAATTTTTCAATTATTTTGTATAAAAATAGCCTATGTTTTTTTTAACATAGACTATTCCATTAATTTATACGATTACATGACCTGAATTTTCTAAACAAGATTTAATTTGAGCTTCAGTTGCTGGTTTATTGTAGATTATCTCAATTGTACCTCTTGCTACATCCACGCAAACATCATTAACCCCTTCTACTTTCTCTAATGAATTTTTTACTTGGGTTTTCATATTCTCATTTTCTATTCCATTTATTTTGTAATGTATTCTATCCATAATAAGTCTCCTTTCATTTTCTTGTACAAATATATTATGCTCATTTTTTCTTAAAAAATTTTTATTAGCTTTTAAATATGCTATTATCTTTATAATAATTTATTCCTTCATATTCTAATCTAGGGCCTTGTTTCTCAAGTCTTATCTTATATTCTCCCCAATCTCTTTCATTCTTGGGTGTCCATCCAATTTCAGCATATCCTAATAATCTAGGATAAATCATAAACTCCATGGCTTCAACATTAGCTATAGTTTCAGTCCATAAAGGTGCCTCTATTCCTAAAACTAAATTCTTTGGTGCAAAATCCGTTGGGTCCCAATTGTAAGCTGTTTCTATAGGTATATAACCAGCCCAATTTTGACCATATGGTGTATTTTCATTATACTTCATATCTAAATAAGCCTTACTAGCAATTGAAATTATCATATTCATATTTTTCTTTCTAGCAGCTTCATTTGAATCCTTCCAATTTTGAAGTATAACACTTGAATTAATTTGTGGTGCTGTGTCTATTGGATCCCAGCCTATTGGCGTCTTACCAAATTTCTGAACTATTTTTGAAACCCTTCCTACAAAGTAATCATAATCTTCTTTTTTAGTACTTTCTGCTTCATCTCCACCCATGTGAAAATATTTTGAAGGTGATATTTCAGAAATTTCTCTAACTACATTCTCAATAAATTCATAAGTCTCTTCACTATCTGTCATAAGTGTACTAAATCCTACACTGGTACCAGTATACAAAGGTCTTCTCTTTCCATCTGGATTTAAAAATCCTAAAGAAGCCAAGGCAGCATTTGTATGTCCTGGCATATCTACTTCAGGAATAATTTCAATATATCTATCAGCAGCATATTGTACTATACTTTTAAATTGCTCTTGGGTGTAATATCCTCCTGGGCCTCCACCTACTTGAGTACTTCCTCCAATAAGAGTTAAATCAGGATATTTTTTAATTTCAATCCGCCAACCTTGATCATCAGTAAGATGTAAATGTACCCTATTTATTTTATATTGCGCAGCATTGTCTATTTGATTTTTTATCTCTTCTTCTGTGAAAAAATGTCTTGCAACATCTATCATTAACCCTCTATAACTATACTCTGGTTTATCATAAATATTTGATACTGGAATACTCCACTCTATATTATTTACCACGGAAGCCTTTGCTATTTCTGCAGGTAATAGTTGTCTAATAGTTTGAATTCCTCTAAATAATCCTTCTGGTTTATTAGCTACTATTTTTACTCCATCAGAAGTAGTTGTAATATTATATCCTTCATCCCCCAATGTACTTTCACTATTTAATGTTATCAAATAAATATAATTTTGTTTTGCAATTTCATTCTTATTTATATTAAAATTATATCCTGTGGCTGGCATTAATTTTCCCTTTAAATATTCTGCAATATTAGCTATTTCTGCTGTTTCTTCCTCATCTTTTCCCTTTACAAAAATAGTAGTATCTTTATTAATTATAAATTTCCCTTCATTTCCTTTATAACTTAGTGGCTTAGGGATAATGCTATTATTAACACTCTTTGCCTCTCCACTTACCTCAAAGTCATTTTTATTTTTTGTTGATACTAATGAAGCTATTGAAATAACCATAGCCACAAAGGCAAATATAAACCATTTATTATTTCTTTTAATCAAGTTATTTTCCTCCTTACATTCTGTTTTTCATTATGTTAACTATTAAACTTTCTTATGAATCTGGCTTGTTTTTATGAACAACTCCTTCAAATATTTTTCCTTTTTCTTTTGGAAGTTTCTTTTTTACTAAGATGTCATAAAAACCTGATATTATATAACTTGTTGTCATAACTATAATTATTGCTAACATTTCTTCACCCCCAAAATACTCTAAGGCCATAGCTATAGAGGTTATAGGAAGAGAAGTAGCGCTACAAAATAAACCTATCATCCCTAAAGCTGTAACAGAAGTAAGTGGTAAATTAATATATTTAGAAACAAAACTTCCTAATGTTGCCCCTGCAAAAAATGTTGGATTTCCTCTACCTCCTTGAAATACTGACCCTAATGCAACTGCAGTAAAAATAATTTTCCATATATAATCCATTATGCTTACATGATTTTTAAAGGAATCATTTATAAAGCTTTGACCTAGGCCATTGTAGTTATCACCAGCTATCCAAAATAATACTATAGTAATAATTCCCCCTATAATTGCCTTAATATATGGATTTTTAGTAAACTTATCATATGCCTTACCACTATTATCTAAAACTAAATTAAATATAAATCCACCAATTCCAAATATAACTCCTAATAATACCAACTTCATAATTACTATAAAACTTAAATCATCTAAAACTAAACTAGGATATTCAACAGCCTTACTCCCAATCCAAATAGCTATTTCATTAGATACTACAGTAGTTAAAAAAGCTGGAATTAATGCTTGATAATGAAATCTTCCTTTCAAAACCAATTCCATTCCTAATATAGCTCCTGCAAAAGGAACATCATATATTACTCCAAATGCACTTCCTACTCCACATATTACTAAAGTTCTTTGTTCATCATCAGATAACTTAAACTTTCTAGCTATGAAATCCCCTAAAGTTCCTCCCATTGCAACTGCTGACCCTTCTTTACCTGCAGAGCCACCACAAAAAGTAGTAAGTAAAGATCCTATGAAAACTACAAACATCATATAAAAAGGAATATCCTTGGCTGCTGATTGAACTTCAGATTTAAGTAAATTTTCTCCTGAATAAGCATTTCTCTTAGTTCTTAAATACATAAATGTAATTATTAATCCAGCTATAGGTAATAAATACACAGTATATTCATGTTCTCTTCTAAAGGCATTTGCAGCTGTTAAAATCCTATTAAATAAACCTACGATAATTCCAATAGGAATTCCCATAATAATACTTAAAATAATCCATTTAAATATCTTTTTTACTAAACTATAATAATCTTTATTTTCTTCTTTAGTATTAATGCCCATAAATATCTCCTTCTTCTTTTTTTCTTATTATTTGTTATTTTTCTAGAAATAATTCTTATTGGCTTCTTTTAATAAGATAATTACAGTAATTATCTTATTAAAATGGTAATCTTTTTTATAATTTACTAAAGAAAAAGAGCTGTATTAAACAGCTCTAAATTTTAATATTTAATTATATAATTACTTTCAGATGGAATATCAACTTCATTATTTCTTTGGAAATAATCTATAATAAGTTCACTCATATCCATGTTTATTTCCTTAACTACTTCAGCGTTTTCATAAGCTGGATAAATAGCTGTATTACTTGCTCTATAGTTATTTAATACTATTGTATAATCTTTATTTAAGTCTATTTCTTCACCATCTTTTTTCATAGAAACAATTCTATCACCAAATTCTTTAGTTAAATCTATTTCATAAGTTAAGCCTGCAAAAGTATCATAATTATAGTTTTGCACCTTTGGAACTAAGAATTCTTCATTTATCTTAACTTCATTGTTTTCTAATACAAAATATGTAGCACTTTTCTCCATTGCCTCTTTGATTTTGCTTCCCTTTAATTTAAGAACTTTTAAAGTATTAGGATATGGATAATTTATTAATACATCTCTTATTGAAACATTTTTCTTAAACCCAATAGCAGTATCAAATAAAGATAATGCTGAAAAATCCGCATGAGAAACATCCAATTGAACTTCATGTAAAAAGTTTATAAATGGATGTCCTTTAAGTCTTGCCATAAATATATCATCTAAAATAATATCATTTTTAAAATGACCAATTTCTCTATCTAAATATTCTTGTAGTTCTTTATCTACCTTTGTAAATCTTTTTTCTAGTTCTAGATTTATTTCATCTTTTAACTTAGATACATCCACTAATTCATAATTTGCTTCCTTAGTTTCAGTATCAATTACTATTTTAGTAAAGTTTTGACCATTATGCATAGGTTGAGAGCAAATTACTCCATTAACTTTTGTTATAAAAGATCTATGTTGGTGCCCACTTAAAACTATATCTATAGAATCATAGTTTTCTAATAACTCGCTTCCTTGATTTTCCTTAGTTAACTTTTCTGTAGGTGTGTTTTTCCCATCTAAACTTTTTTCAAATCCACCATGATAACATACTATTATCATGTCAGATTTTTCTTTTAGTTCTTCTTCATACTCTCCATAAACCTTAACTGGATCTAAGAATTCTAAGTTTTCTATGTTTTTTTCTTGTTCCCAGTTTGGTATAAATGATGTTGTAAAGCCTATACAACCAATTTTAAAACCATTAATATCAAATATTCTATAAGGCTTACTATCAAATGATAAGCCTTTAATATTAGCATTAATTATTTTATCAGAAACTGAGCTATATGCTGCCTTTAAATAATCTAATCCGTAATTAAACTCATGATTACCTAATACATAAGCGTCATATCCAACATCCTCTAATAACTCTACAATAGGATTATTTTCTAACACTTGTTTTGATAAATAATGAGTTAATGCTGAACCTTGAACTAAATCTCCACAATCTATCTTTAATGAAGCATCATAATTTTTTTCATCTTTTAATATATAGCTTCCTATTTTTAATATTCCAAGTGATTGTTCAGTTACATAATTAGTTGGATATACAAATCCATGTAAATCACTAGTTTGATAAATAACTAATTTCATACTTCCTCCTTAAATGTGCTTCGCACAATGTATAATGTAAAATGTAAAATGTAGAATTATTGATGTAATTTGTACCAAATTACTGAATAAATATTAATTTAAAAAACTCCTTTAGGAGTTTTCACATTAATTTTATATTCTTCATTATACATTTTACATTTCTATAAAACTCCGTAAGGAGTTTTTTATTTAATTCTACATTTTACATTATACATTCTTAATTAAAGAGCTGCCTTTAGGCAGCTCCTATATACTATTCCCAAATTGAATTTAAAGTAGACTTAAAATCTTCTAATTTTTTATTAACATCAGCATTGTTAGGATTAGCTAATACTGATTCTAGTACTGTACCAGCTTCACGATATGCTGCATCAGCACCAGTAATTACTGGGTTAGTGTATAAATACTTAGTTGCATCTGAAAGAATTGGAGCAATTAAGCTTCCAGAAGTTTTATATTCTTCTGAATCTATAGCACTTTGTCTTACTGGCATATATCCAGTTTCTGAAGCCCATTGAATTTGTTTTTCTTTACCTGTCATGAATTTTAAGAATTCATATGCAGCTGTCTTTTGTTCTGAAGTAGCACTTGCGAATACATATAAATCAGTTCCTTGTTGTAAAGAAGCATTTGTTGGATATGGAGCAGCTCCTACTTCAAACTTATCGCCAACACCTTGTTTAACGAAGTTTTCACCAGCATTTGAACCAACGTACATTGCAATAGTACCATTTCCAAATGGTCCTGATAAGTAGTTATCTGTTCCAGCAATTCTGAAGTATCCTTCTTTAACACCTTCTAAGTAGTAGTTAACAGCTTTTGCTGATGATTCACTAGTTACATCAAAGTTATTATCAAATACTTTTCCTTCACTCTTTAAGAAAGTAGTGTAATAATTATTTAATGAGTCAAATCCAGCTCCTGGAATACCCTTCTTTTCTTTTATAGTCTTAGAAACTTGAACAAGTTCATCATAGTTTGATGGAGGAGTTAATCCTAATTCATCAAATAAAGTTTTGTTATACCATAAAACTTCTGTTGACTTGTTAAATGGCATACCATATATTTTACCATCTATTTTAGTAGCTTCTCTAAAGCTTGATAAAATATCTTCATAGTTATCAAATTTTATAGTTTCATTTTCAATATATGGAGTTAAGTCAGTAACTAATCCATCTTGTATTGGATTGAACATCCAATCTGGATATGCTTGAGTTAATGTTGGTAAGTCTTTTGGACTTGCAACTGTTGCAGTTATTTTTTGTTGTAAATCTTTATAGCTTGATTGATTTTGTAAAGTAACAGTTACATTAGGATTTTTATCCATAAATTCACTTGTTAACTTTTGAAGAGCTTTTTCTAAATCTCCATTCATTGCATGCCAAAAAGTAATTTCAACTGGTGCTGTGATTTCTGTTACTATTTCTTCATTAGATGTTTTTGCCCCTTTAGCTGAGCAACCAGTTAATAGACCTAGTGAAAGTGCTAAAGCAAGTATCTTCTTGATCTTCATAGTTTGTATCCTCCAATTATATAGTTTGTGATTTTTCTGGTAAAAGTACATCACCATTTTCATTATAAAGTTTCTCTGGACGATAAGAATGTATTGGAACAAGTAACTTAGGTTTAATTAAGTTAATAATCTCAATTAAATCATAAGGATGCGCATGTCCACTGCATGACATTCTTTCAAATTTAATATTTTTTTCATCAAAGCTCTTTACAAATGGTAAATATGCAGGATCAAAGTCCCCTAATGGTACTGCATTTGAGTGAATATATATTCCACCCTCTTGTAGTTTATCCATATATTTAATGGCAAGTGTATCTATTTGCCAGAAAAATTCTCTTTCATCATTTAGTAATCTTTCAAAATTTATTTCCAAATCTTTATTTAATCCATAATCTTTATCATCTAGTGAATAATAATAAGATTCATATCCAGTTGCTTCTTTAAGAACATATGAATAATATGCATCTAAAACAACTTTTCTTGGATTAGTCTTAATTATATTTAATATTCTTTCTATATTTGAAATATAATAATTGAAAGTTATTTGTTTATTAGGATTTTCTTTAACTATATTATTTATTCTTTCTATTAGCTCTGGTTCATTTGCAATTTCACTTTCGCTAACATCCTCATCAAAATCTTGGAAAGAAACACTAACTCCTTCTATTAATAAAACATCACAATTTTCACTTTCCTTACAGAATCTTAGTGTATCTTCTTTTCTATATCCATGAAGTCTTATATCTCCAGTATATGAAATTACTAAATCTGGAGTTTCAATTAGTAATCCACAAGCACCATAGGCATCATGATCTACTGGCATTACTTTAACTTTTATTTTACCAACTTCTATAACTTCATTTTCCTTAACTCCAATTATGTCTCTTGTATTCTTCCCCTTATTTTCATAAAGTGGAAATAAGAAATCATTATTGATATTTAAAGTATTTAATAATGACTTTGTTCCTTCTAAGGTATATAAAGGAACTTCTGGATTTAGATAATTCACAATTTTAGAGTGATCTAAATGCATATGTGATAAAAATACTGCAGTATTTTTAAATTTATTTTCCTTTGACTTATATCCTTTTAATGGAATACTAGGATCAAAGATATTATCTAAATATGGAACAAGATTTTCATCTAATAAATCTTGTAAGTTTTCTGGCTGTACTGGAGCCTTTGGGTTGTACTCACTACCAAAATCAAAGAATATATGGCTATCTTCATATACTACTTCAATTATTGTTCCTCCGATAGTTAATATACCATTGTGAAAAGTTATTTTTGTCTTTTTATCCTTTAACGCCACTCTTAACAACTCCTCTAATAATTTGTTTTCTAAAGATTAAATATAAAACTAGTATTGGTACTATAGCTATTGTTGATGCAGCCATTTGAAGTTGTACATTTGTACCGCTTTCTGTTGCGAAAGAACTTAGTCCATTACTTAATAATCTCATCTCTTTACTATTTGTTACTAATATTGGCCATAAGAATGAATTCCATCCATTTATAAAGCTTAATATTCCCATAGTAAATAATGCAGGTTTAGCTAAAGGAATTAAAATTCTGTGAATAAACTCTAAATCAGAACATCCATCTACTTTTGCAGCTTTATAATATGATATTGGAATACTAGTTAAATACTCTTTTAAATAGAATATGTAAAAGACACTTGCAAGTGATGGTAGTATTAATGCTGTATATGTATCTAATAAACCAATCTGTGCTATAGTCTGATAGTTAGTAAAGACTGTAACTTCATAAGGAACCATTAGTAGCGCTGCCATTCCTAATACTAATATATTTTTATATTTAAACTCCAACTTAACTAGGGCAAATCCAGCTAAAATAGAAGTAATAACTGTTCCAATTGTTGATATACCCGCAACTAAAATTGTATTAAAGAAGTATCTTACAAATGGAGCCTGCTCCATTGCAAGTGAAAAGTTATTCCATTGAAATTTCTTTGGGAATAACGTTGGCGGTAAACTAGTTGCTTCTTGATAAGTCATCAAACTTGCCAAAATCATATATACAAAAGGAAATAGTGTAATTAATGCCATTAAAACTATAAATGTTTTTGATAAAACTGAATTAATTTTCTTCATTTTTTCACCTACTTAGATATTCTTTTTAATATACGATTTTGTATTAATGTAAAAATTAAAATTAAGCCAAATAAGATAACTGCTGCTGCCATACCTTGACCATAACGATTTTCTACATAGAATTTATTAAATATATAGAATACCGCTGTTGTGGCACTATCAGCAATACCAGCTTTTCCATTAAATATAGAGAATACTTGAGCATATACCTTAAAAGCATTAATAAAATTAACCATTAATAAAAATGTAATAATTGGTATCATTTGAGGTAAAGTTATTCTAAAGAATTGCTCCATCTTTGTTGCACCAAACATATCAGCAACCTTATAATAGCTTTTATCAACATTTCTTAGACCTGAAAGTAATATTATTATATTAAAAGCAAGTCCTGACCAAATCCCAAATATAATTAAAGTAATCATACTCATATTTGGATCATCTAAGAAATTAAATGGTCCTATATTGAAAAATCCTAAAACATAATTTACAAATCCATACTCACCATTTAATAAAAATCTAAATACAATACCAACAGCTATAACACTTGTTAAATATGGTATAAAGAAAATTGTTTCAAAAATATCTTTATACTTAATCTTTTCATAAATTGTAATAGCTATAAACATAGATATAATTAATCCCACTGGAACTACTACAAAAGAGAAAAGAGCTGTATTTCCTATTGCTGTATGAAATTTAGGATCTTTTAGTACTATTTCAAAATTCTTAACTCCATTGAATGTTAAGTTATTCAAGGTTCCTTTTTGAAAAGACATAATAAATGTCTTTATTAAAGGCAACACATTAAATATTCCGACTATTATTAAAGCAGGCATTAAGAACAGCCATGCTTGTGGTGAATTTTCTGCTCTATACTTAAACTTCTTCATTAGTACACTCTAACTCCATTCTCTTGGAATAAATAAATTCCATTATAGTCAATATCAAGGCCTATCTTATCACCTTCTGCAATCTTTTTATTAATATCTGTAATAGACTTAGCATTAATATCATTTATATTAAAGTTTATAATGCAATCTTTTCCTATTAACTCTATAGATTCAGCTTTAACTTCAAATAATGGATTTTCACTTAATACAAAATACTCTGGTCTAATACCAACTATGTAATTTTCTTCTGTTAATTCTCCTTTAAATCTATCTTTATTTAAAAGTTCTAAATCAATAGAAAAATCTTTAGATACTAATTTATTTCCTTCTTTTTTCATATCAACTAAATTTATTATTGGATTACCCATAAATTTAGCAACAAAAAGATTTGTTGGCTCTAAATAAAGATTTTGAGGTATATCAAATTGTTGAACTACTCCTTCATTCATTAATACTATTCTGTCACTTATAGATAATGCTTCTTCTTGATCATGAGTAACAAAAATAGTAGTTATGCCAATTTCTTTAACTAATCTTCTAATTTCTTCTCTAATCTTTAATCTTAATCTAGCATCTAAGTTACTTAAAGGTTCATCTAGTAATAGTATTCTTGGATTTTGAACTAGGGCTCTTGTAATTGCAACTCTTTGTTGTTGTCCTCCTGACATTTCTCCTGGTTTTTTATCCGCTAACTCTTCAATGCTAGTAACTTTCATATATTTTTTTGCTATTTCCATAGCTTCACTCTTTGGCTTTTTATTTTTACCAACGGTAAGTGGGAACATTACATTTTCTAAAACTGTCATATGTGGATATAAAGCATAGTTTTGAAAAACTAGTCCAATACCTCTATCCTTAGGGTGTTTATCTATTACTGACTCATTAGCAAATTTAATATCTCCGCCACTTGGATCTAAAAGTCCAGCTAATAAATTAAGAATTGTTGTTTTACCACATCCACTTGGGCCTAAAAGACAAATCAATTCTCCTTCATTAATTTCAAGATTAATGCTCTTTAGAGCTTCATATCCGTTGCTATAAACCTTTTTAAGTTTTTCAATTCGTATCATGTGCCACCTCTAATTTATTTTTATATTTAACTTAAATAATCACATATATACTATACTAAATATCTAATTTATTTACAATATATTATCTTTTTTTGCTTTTATTTTTTACAAAATTAACACTCTATTAACTTTTTTTAAAATCTATTAAATATAAAAAATATATTTTTCCTATCTTTTCTAATAATTATATCTATAATAAATCTTTATATTTCTTTAATTATAGTTTCTGTTTTTATATTATTTTTATTCAGTTTAAAGATTCTTTAAATGCTATCGAATATTTAAATATAAGTTTAAAAAATTTTTAAATATTATAAAAATATAATGTTTAAATAATATGTAAATTTTATAACTTATATGATATTATTATTTTTAGAGGTGACTATTTGTGAAAAGAATTATGAAGGTTATATGTGCTATTATCGAAAATGATAAATCTGAAGTTCTTTGTACGTTAAATTCGAAAAATTTGTCCTTTTCTAGTTTTTGGGAATTCCCTGGTGGCATTATTAAGGATGGAGAACCACCTGAAGAAGCCATAGTAAGAGAAATATATGAGAAATTAAATTGTAGAATTGAGGTTAATTCTCTGTTTAGTGCAACTACATATGAATATGATGACTACATATTAAACACCATGGTGGCTAAGTGCTCAATTTCAGGTGACAATCCATCCCTTAAAGAATATACAAAGCTATTATGGCTACCAGTAGAATACATAACAAGCTTGAATTGGCATCCAGCTACTGTACCAACTGTAGACAAGCTTATAATAAAATACAAAAAAAATTCAATATCTAATTAAAAACAGTTTTCTAAGTAAAAAAAGGACATTAAAATGTCCTTTTTTAATACCTATTTAATAATAATATTCTTCTTTTTTCTTTTCCCAATATATCTTATCTTCATCAGTTATTTTTCTTATAACCCTACATGGGTTTCCTGCAGCTATTACATTATCAGGAATATCTTTAGTTACCACTGAACCTGATCCTATAACCACATTATTTCCAATAGTAACTCCTGGATTTATAACAGTACTACCCCCAACCCATACACTATTTCCAATTCTAACAGGTTTACCAAATTCTAAGTCAGTATTTCTAACTTCAGCATCTATAGGATGAGCTGCAGTATAAACACAGACCCTGGGAGCAAAAAATACATTTTCTCCAATATCAACCTTACATACATCCAAAATTATACAATCATAATTAGCATAAAAATTATTTCCTACTGAAATATTACATCCATAATCACACCTAAAAGGTGGTTCAATATAAAGATTATCTCCTGTTTTATCAAATAAGTCTTTTAACAATTTAGTTCTATACTCTTTTTGTTCTTCCGTAGTATTGTTAAATAATCTAGTTAACATTCTAGATTTTTTCCTATCAGCTTTAAGTTCTTTGTCATTTGCCATATATAAATTCCCTGACAACATCCTATCTTTTTCTCTCATTCCTTATTCTCCCTTAAAATAATTTTTTATTTCATATAAATTATTGAAACTTCTATAACTATACCTTTTTATTTTTTCATCAGCTCCTTTTAAATCCACCACATGAATTGGAGTCATATTTCCTTTGTAAGCCGCCTCAACTCCTGCTGATGAATCTTCTATTACAATACATTCTTCTGGACTAACATTAAGCTTATTAGCTGCCTTTAAAAATATTTCAGGATTAGGCTTTGTTTTTTTAACATCATCCCTACAAACTACTTCATCAAAGACTTTTCTAAAATTAGATTGATTTAATTGTTTTTCCATTCTTTCCTTAGATGCTGATGTTGCTAATGCAAGCTTGTACTTTTCATTCTTTAAATATCTAAGCAATTCATATGCTCCATCTTTTATAGGAATTTTCTTTTTTAACTCTTCTTCTAAAGCTTTATCTTTTTCTTTATACATTTCTTCTATTGGTATGTTTTCTCCAAATTCCTCTTTAAAGACCTTTTTAACATTTTCACGTCCAGTTGCTATTACTTTACAGTATATTTCTTTAGTCATACTATAACCATATTTCTTAAATACTTTTGTCCACACATCTAAATAAATTTTTTCTGTATCAAATAAAACTCCATCCATATCAAATATTACTGTTTTAAAATTATCTATATTTTGCTGCATATAATCCTCCATATATTTCTAACTACAATATTAGCTATTTTATATAAAAAATTTTATTTAATAAACTAATCTTCTAAGTACTTTATTAACTCATTATAGTTTTTTTCTGCTACTTCTAGTCTTGGTTTTAAGTTATTATTTACATAATTAGCACTTATGTGTTTATTATAAGTAGATAATGTTTCTAAAATTGATTCCCTGAATACAGGAATAACTTCAATTATTCTTTTTATACCATAAACATACTCATCATCACTAATATTAAAGCATTGAAATAGTCCAGAAGTTAATCTTCCATCAGAAAACATATAAATATATCTGTCCTTCATTTCATCTGATAAATCAACTTCAATTTTATGTTTATACAACCTAAAAACTATTCCATCTTTTTTAACAAAGACAGGAAATATAGTAGAAAATAACATTACTATGTCTTGCTCTTCATCAACTATTCCAGTAAAATCATGCTCATTTAATTTTTCTAAAATTTCTTCTGTGAATATTTTACTTTTAATCTTACTTGCTAATTTAGCTTTTAATTTTTGCTCTTTTTCTTCACTTAGTAAATTATCTATTGAAGTGAAAATTTCAGTGAATTTCCCCATAATAACACCTCCTAATTTGAGTATTATCTTTATTATACCTCTTTATATATATAATTTTATATAATCAAGTAAAATATTATTACATAGATATTTTACTTAATATTAATATTTTAATCCAATTATTTATAAATAAAAAACTCCCCTTATAGTATATAGTAAACTATAAAAGGAGTTTTACACATTTAATTATCTTGGATTTTATTTGTTTAATCCCATTTTTTCTTCTCTAAAAATTCTTTCATCCATTAATTTTAAGTTATTTGAAATTATAGGTTTAAATGTCATATATGCTAGTATGTCTTTTTCTAAATCTATACCTGGAGCTATCTCTTCTAGGATTAGCCCATCTTTTCCTAGCCTAAAGACTGCCCTTTCAGTAATATATAATACTTCTTGGCCTATACTAGCTGCATAGCTTCCACTAAAAGTAATTTGTTCAACTTCATCAATAAACTTAACTACTTTCCCTTCATTTAATATATTTAATTTCCCATCATTAACTCCAACTTTTAATCCACCAGTTGTAAATGTTCCACAAAAGATAACTTTTTTAGAATTTTGTGTTATGTTGATAAAACCACCACAACCAGCTATTTTTGTTCCAAACTTACTTACATTTATATTTCCCTTTTTATCACATTGTGCAAGTCCAAGGAAAGCTGCATGAAGTCCACCTCCGTCATAAAAATCAAATTGATTTGCTTGGTCCAAAATAGAAACAGGATTTAATGATGCTCCAAAATTTAATCCATTAGCTGGAACACCTCCAATAGGACCTGCTTCTACAGTTAATGTTGATCTATCTCCTATTCCCTCTTCATTTGCTACACTAGATATTCCTTCTGGCATACCTATTCCTAAATTAATTATAGATCCATTTTCTAATTCTAAAGCTGCCCTTCTTGCAATAACTTTTCTTTCCCCTAATAGCAATGGTTTAACTGCATCAATAGGGAATTTAACTTCTCCTGAATATGCTGGATTATACATTTCAGCATAAGTTTGCATATGTTCGTTAGGCTCTGCAACTACTATTGCATCAACATATATACCTGGAATTTTTACTTTTCTTGGGTCTAGTGATCCCTTAGATACAATTTTTTCTACTTGTAAGATTACTATTCCTCCACTATTTTTAGCAGCTTGTGCCATTGAAGTGGCATCTAGTGTTGCCACTTCCTTATCAAAACTAGCATTTCCTTCTTCATCTGCATAAGTTGCTCTTAAAATAGCTACATCTATAGGAATAGCTTTATAAAATAAGTATTCATTATCATCTATATTAATAACTTTTACTATATCATCTTTAGTACTTTCATTTAATTTTCCTCCATCAAACCTTGGATCTACGAAGGTTTGTAATCCAACTTTTGATATTGTACCAGGTTTTCCAGCAGCTATATCTCTATACATATGAGATATAATTCCTTGTGGTATATTATAAGCTTGAACTTCATTATTTACAGCTAATTTTTGAAGCTTAGGACATAATGCCCAATGCCCTCCAATTACCTTTTTAACTAATCCTTTATATCCAAAGTGATTTAATCCCTTATCCTTACTATCACCTTGCCCTGCAGCATATATCAAAGTTAGGTCCTTTGGGGCACCACATTCTAAAAAGCTCTTTTCGACACCTGCAGTAATGGCTTCCGCATGTCCACTTCCAATAAACCCACCTACAGCAACTACATCTCCATCTTTTATTAACTTAATTGAATCTTCTAAACTTATTATTTTAGTTTTCATCTTATAGTCACCCCTTACTAATTAAATTACTCTTTGCCATCTCTATCTAAGAAATAAAGTAACACTTCAGTTCTTTCCTTTTGTTTACTTTCAGTTCTTTCTTTATCCCATTTATAGAATCCTTCTCCAGATTTAAGTCCTAATTTATGTTCATTCACTTTTGCTTCGAGCAA
The DNA here is from genome assembly GCA_934746015.1 of uncultured Clostridium sp. Classification (GTDB taxonomy): domain Bacteria; phylum Bacillota; class Clostridia; order Clostridiales; family Clostridiaceae; genus Clostridium. The sequence goes on along the minus strand of CAKVEW010000004.1, from coordinate 49,930 downwards.
TTTTGATGGTTCAGTATAATTACATAAGTCTTCAAATAAATATGAAGAAATATTATTAAATATGTCTAATCCACCTAAATCAGCACTACATAAAGGTCCTGTAACACATAACCTTCTGCCATGTCCATATTCCATAGCTTTATCAACTTCTTCAGGTTTTGCCCAGCCCTTTTCCACTATGTACATAGCTTCTCTTAAAATAGCTAATTGTAGTCTATTTCCTATAAATCCTAAACATTCCTTTTCCATCTTAACTGCTTTCTTGCCTATAAAGTCAACCCACTCTACAGTTCTATCAACAGTTTCTTTACTAGTTTTTTCCCCTGGAACTACTTCTACTAATGGTATTAATTGTGGTGGATTCCAAAAATGAGCTATTACAACTCTTTCAGGTATAGTTGTAGCTTTTGCTATATCAGTTGGACTAAGTCCAGATGTATTACTTGCCAATATAACATTTGGTTTACATAATGAGTCTAATTCTCTAAATATCTCTTCCTTAAGTTCTAAGTTTTCAGCTACTGATTCAATTACAAAATCTGTACCTTCTGCTGCCTCTTTAAGAGTTTTTACCCCTTTTATTCTTCCAAGTATCTCTTGGCTTTCCTCTTCAGTCATTTCTCCTTCTGATATAAGTCTACTTAAACTTGCTATAATACTACTAGTACCTCTATCTAAGCTTTCATTTGTTCTTCCATACATCTTTACATTTAATCCTGCTTTAGCTGATAATAATGCAATACCGTGTCCCATAGTTCCAGTTCCTAGAACTGCTATATTTTTAATATTCATATATACCTCACCCTTCTTATATATTTTTATACTAGAAATAATAATGATCCAAATATAATTACTGCTGTAACTAACAAGTCTACAATACAAAATCCCATAATATCTCTTGCATTTAGTCCTGCAATTGCTAATGCTGGTAGAGCCCAAAATGGTTGAATTAAGCAAGCCCAAGCATCACCCCATGCTATTGACATTGCTGCTACACTAGCACTAACACCTAATTGTTGTGCTGCTGGCATAATAATTGGCGCTTGAAGAGCCCATTCTCCGCCACCTGATGGTATAAATACAGTACAAAATGCAGTACTTAATGTTGATAATATTGGTATTGTAGTTTCATTTGCTATACTAATTATTCCATTTGCTATTGTTCCTCCTAATGAAACTCCACTAGCACTAGCTCCAACCATCATTCCCATTATTCCTGCATAGAATGGGAATTGAACAATAATACCTGTGGTAGATTTCACTCCTGCAGCTGCTGCATTCAAGAAATTTCTTGGTGTTCCATGAAGTAATATACTTAAGAATAAGAATGTAAAATTAACTACATTTAAGTCAAGTTTGAAGCCCTTATTTACAAAGTAGAACACCATATATACTATTCCCATAATACCTATTAATGTTGATATTATAGGGCTATTTTCTAATCTTTGAGATGGTGTCATATCTTTAGTATTAATTTTACTTACTACTGTATCACTTTCTTCTAATAATTTTGGATCAATTTCAAATACATCTTTTCCCTTTGGATGCATCAAAGAATTGATTATAGGTAATATTATCAAAATTGCTATTACCATAATAATGTTATAAGAACTAAAAATTGTTTCTGAGGTTGCTATAGCAGAAGTAATTACTCCAGCTGAAACTGCTTCTACATCCTTTCCTCCTGCAGCAATTGTTAGTGGTATAGAACCTGATAATCCACCATGCCAAACAACAAAGCCAGAATAAGCAGAGGCAATTAAAAGTCTGTAATCTACACCTTTAAGTCTTTTAGCTACTTCTTTTGCAAAAATAGCTCCTAATATAAGTCCAAATCCCCAGTTTATCCAACAAGCTATTCCACCAACTAAAGTTGTTAATGCAATTGCTTGCCATGGTTTTTTAGGAATGGATGCTAATTTTTTTATTCCTTTCTTTGCTATAGGCGTACTTGCTAAAGTATTTCCTGTTACAACTATTAATGCCATTTGCATTCCAAATGATAGTAAGCTCCAGAATCCATTATTCCAATGATTTAACATTTCTAATGGGCCTTGTTTAGTTACAAGCATACCTGCAATATAAACTATTATTGTTAATATTGCAGCAAAAATAAATGGATCAGGTAAGAATTTTTGAACCAATGTAACACAGCCATTAGTAAATTTTTTAAACATTTATATTCCCCCTCAAAAATGAATATTTTTTATTATTTTTTAATTACATCTATATTTATCGCAATATCTATGCCAATTATAATTTGCTTTATTTCATTGTTTTTAGACATAAATATGTCTATTTTTTATACACTACCTTTAAACAATCACGCTAATGTAAAGCTATTCATTGTGTTTGAAAGAAAAGTGTATACAAATAATACATGTCTAATTTGTATACACTCTCCAATTAATTATTATATTATTTTTCTTCAGCTATCTTTCTTCTATGTTATATTTTTCTATTTTATTATACAGATTAGCCCTGCTTATCCCTAATATTTTTGCAACCTTCTTCTTATTCCATTTATTTTCCTTTAAGCATCTTTCAATAGTTCTCTTCTCAACGTTTTCAATAATCTCACTTAGTTTTCTTTCTTCATGGAAAGTATTTTTATATTTGTTTTTAACTATTGATTTTGGTAAATGTTTAGGTTCTATTATTAGACTTTCAGAATCTAAAAGATTTATTGCTCTTTCTATAACATTTTCTAATTCTCTTATGTTACCAGGCCAATTATAACTTTTTAAAATATCAACTGCTATTTTTGATATTCCTTCTACATATAAACCTAACTTACTAGCTACTTTTACTCTTAAGCTATCTGCTAATAACTCTATATCCTCTTTTCTTTCTCTAAGTGGAGGTATTTCTACTTTCATAACATTTAATCTGTAATATAAATCTCTTCTAAACTTTCCTTGTTCAACAGCTTCTTCCAAATCAATATTAGTAGCAGCAATTATTCTAATATCAATTTTCTTTAAAGTATTACCTCCAACTCTTTCTAATTCCTTTTCTTGAATTACTCTAAGTAATCTAACTTGCATATCTAAAGGCATTTCTCCAATTTCATCTAAAAATATTGTACCACCATCAGCTAATTCGAATTTTCCCTTTTTGCCACCCTTTTTAGCACCAGTAAATGCACCTTCATCATATCCAAACAGTTCTGATTCAATTAAATTACTAGGAATAGCTCCGCAGTTTATTTTTATAAATGGTCCCCCTGATCTTTTACTTGCATTATGTATTGCAGATGCATGAATTTCTTTTCCTGTACCACTTTCTCCTACTATTAATACTGTAGAATCAGTTTTAGCCAATAACTTACATATTCTTTTTACTTCTAAAGCCTTTTTTGATATTCCAATAATATTATCAAAGGAATAATTAGCAATTCTCTCTTTTCCTAATTCACTTTTAAAAAACTCTAATTCATTTTTTAATATAGTAACTTTATTAGTTAATAAGTTTAGCTGCTCAATATCTTTAAACATTATCTTTCCAATAGCGCCATTAACTTTACCCTTGCTCTTTATCGGAACACGCATTGCAACAACTTCTTTGTCTTTTATTATTTGTACATCACCATATTCTATGTTTCCAGATTCTAATATAATTGGAAGCCTTGTATTATCTATTACATCTTCTACATATTTTCCTTCTGGATCTTCACATTGAAGAAACTCCTTATAACATTTACTCATCATAGTTATAATTCCATCTTTATTTACTACAACAACGCATTCTCTCGTCGTATCCATAATTGTATTTAAAATATTAGTAAATGAATTTTCTTCAACAAACTCTCCTTGAAGCCTACTATCTTGAAAAATACCTATAGCCCCTTTAATGATTCCATTAATATGTACTGGTATCTTGCTTATAATAAAATTCCTATTATCAATTTCTAATGCAATATTTAATTCATTTTCTCCATTTACTATCTGCTTTTTAAAATTTATTTTATTTATAATACTATAAAGTTTATTTTTATCTATATTCTTCTCATAACATCCTAATAATAACTTTCCTCTTTCATTTATTAGGGTTAACTTTTCATTCTTATCAACCATAATAAAGCCTTCATATAGATTATCACATACTTCTCTATAAACTTCTTTTAAAGTAACCATATTGCTTTAGTAAATACATATTATATTTACTAACTCCCCCCTTTGTTTAAATATCTTATTTATATTAATGAAAAGACTTAATGATTCTACAATAAAGTATTTTCATTAAGTCATATAATCTTACATTATTTAAGCATTTTATCCATTTCATTATTTAAGACGTTATAAATAGCCTTAGCTACTCCTAAATTATCATTAGTATCTGTTATATATTTTGCTATATCCTTAACCTCTTGAATTGCATTGCCCATAGCAACAGTTTCATCAAATATTTCAAACATAGAGTAATCATTAAAACTATCTCCTAATATCATTACATCTTCCTTTGCTATAGAAAGTTTCTTAGCTACCTTATCTAAAATTATTCCCTTCTGAGCATTTATATTAGTAATTTCTATATTATCTCTAAAAGAAGATGATATAGCTAATCCTTCTATTTTACTAAGCTCCCTCTTCATTTTATCTATTAATTCTATATCATTATTAAAAGCAACAAATTTTCTTACTTCTATTTGTCCATCAAAAAATTTATCTAAATCATCAATATATTTTAATGCTGTAAAAAATCTTAGATTTTCTGATATTTTTTTTGCTTCACTTTCAGTTAGTTCTGGATTAAAGCTTTTAGTTCTATATATAACTTCTTCTAAAGCTTTTTCTCTTGTTGAAGTAGTAAAAATCCCTTTACTGGTAAAAATTCTTGCTGAAAAGTTATTTTTATCTAATATATCTATTATTTTTCTAGCACTTTCATTATTTATATTAATAATATCTAGTATGTTTCCATCTTCATCTCTGTATTCAGCTCCATTAGATAGAATACATTGTGCTTTAATATTGTGCCTATCTAAGACTTCTTTAACACTTTCATATTCTCTTCCTGTAGAAATTGCAAATATTATTCCTGCTTCTTCTGCTGCTCTAATGGCATCCACAGTTTCTCTATCAATATCATGATTACTATTTAATAATGTCCCATCCATATCTGATGCTATCAACTTTATCATATTATTTTTCCTCCTAATTATTCTGACATTTCATTATATATTGCCACATTATTTATTAACTTATATATAATACTTTTTAGCTTAGTAAACTTTTAATTTTATATGTTATTTAGATGTCTTTTTTTTTTAAACTAAAATATTACTACTCTATTATACCAATATAATTAAATTCTTTCCAAAAATTTAAAAATAAAAAATCAGCAACTAATAAATTTAGTTACTGATTTTTTATTTTAAATTTCCTTAATCCACTTAATAGCTAACTGGAACCATGATTCTACTTGCTTATTTATAAGATTATTGTTATTTTCATTTGCTGTAGTTTCATTACAAAGACTTAATCCATGTACGCCATCTGGATATATATGCAGTTCAAAGGGTACATTGTTCTTTCTTAAAGAATTAGCAAAAAGTAATGAATTTTCAACTGGTACAGCATCATCATTAAATGTATGCCATAAGAATGTTTTTGGTGTATCTTTAGATACTAATTTTTCTAATGAATACTTTTCTCTTTCTTCTACACTTGCATCTTCTCCAAGTAAATTATCAAAAGAGCCTTTATGTGCAAACTCCCCACTAGTTATAACTGGATAAGAAAGTATCATTCCATTAGGCTTTATATTATATTTATCTATTTTCAAAGCCTTAGAAATAAAATCTTTATTCCATAAAACTCCTAAACTTGCTACTAAATGACCACCTGCTGAAAAACCACAAGTTATGACCTTATTAGTATCAACATTCCATGATTTACACATTTTACGTACATAATCTATAGTTGCTGAAAGTTCTAATAATGCTGTTGGGAATCTATTAGGAGCAACACTATATCTTAAAACTATTACATTAAATCCTTCTGAAAGTAATTTAAAAGCTACTGGTTCAGCTTCCCTATCAGATGTGCCTACATATCCACCACATGGGCATATAATTATAGTTTTCCTTTTTTTATTAATATCAATTTCTTCACTATTATCAGGTATATAAACATTTATATAAGCCTTGCTTTCTTTTAAATTATTGTTTATATCACAAATATTTAATTTTTCATATATCATTCCCTTTTCCCCTATTCTTTATTTTAAATTTCTATATGAATTCTACAAAAAATATTAATAAAAAAATACATTATAAATTTATGCAAAATATATGTACTTATTATAGTATTTAATATATATGTAAAAATATTTTTATATAATTTGAAAAATGTTATTCATATTTGTAGTTCTTTTACAAATTTTAGATATAAAAAAGAAGCTGTAGCAACTCTAAAATAACAAGTTAAATATAAACTTATTATTTTAAAATTGTGCCACAGCAACTTCTAAGCCTATTTTAATTTAGTTTTTATAATTCATTAATTACATTAATTACATTATCAACACTAAATCCAAACTTCTCAAATAATAAATCAGCTGGTGCTGATGCTCCAAAAGTATCCATAGTTATATATTTACCATCAAATCCAACAAATTCTCCCCAGCTTAAACCTGAGCCTGCTTCTATAGCAACTCTCTTAGTTACTTTTCTTGGTAGAACTTTTTCTTTATAATCTGAATCTTGAGCTTTAAATATATCCATACAAGGCATACTTACTACTCTAATTTTTTCATTTCCTAATTTCTTCTTAGCTTCAATAGCTAAAGATACTTCAGATCCAGAAGCCATTAATATAATTTCTGGTTCTCCAATAGAATCATCAATTATATATCCACCCTTCATAGCATCTTTATTTGATCCTTCTATATCAGGAAGGTTTTGTCTTGATAATACTAAAGCTGTAGGTGTTTCTTTTGATGTCATTGCCATATACCAACCTATATTTGTTTCAGTTGAATCACATGGTCTAAAGACATTAAAGTTAGGCATTGCTCTAAGCATTGTTAATTGTTCAACTGGCTCATGTGTTGGGCCGTCTTCTCCAACTCCAATACTATCATGAGTTAAAACATATGTTAATGGTAATTTCATAAGTGCTGATAATCTTGCCATTGGCTTAACATAGTCACTAAATACGAAGAAAGTTGAAACAAATGTTTTTAATCCACCATGTAACATAAGTCCATTTCCAATAGCTGCCATAGCTAGTTCACGAACTCCATAATGAATATTTCTTCCTTTATAATTATCACTACTAAAGTCTCCAGCACCATTTAAATATGTTTTAGTTGATGGTGCTAAATCCGCTGCTCCTCCCATAAAGTTAGGGAATAAATCCTTAATTTTATTCATAGCAATACCAGATAAATTTCTTGTAGCATTAGCTTTTTTATCATATTTCCAATATTCAGAACTTTCATCTAAAACTTTTTTATAATCAACATTAAAATATTTATCCCATAATTCTTTCATTTCTGGGTATTTTACAAAATACTCTTCAAACATCTTAGACCAAGCTTCATATACTTTATCAGCTCTTTCTTGATCATCTGCTATATGATTATAAACTTCTTCATCAACATAGAAATCCTTATCTTCAGGTAAGCCTAAATTTTTCTTTAATTCTATTACGTTATCTGCTCCTAAAGGTTCTCCATGAGCACTTGCTTTTCCTTCTTTAGCTGGACATCCCTTACCTATCTTAGTTTTTACTTCTATAAATGCAGGTTTTCCAACTGACTTTTTGGCTTCATTAATTGCATTTAATATTTCTTCAAGATTATCTCCATCTTCTACTGTAAATACATTAAATCCAAATGCTTTCATTCTCATTTTTACATCTTCAGTAAATGCAATATCTGTACTTCCCTCAATAGAAATGTTATTTGAATCATATAATACAACTAGTTTGTCTAGTTTTAATGTTCCTGCTAATGAAAAAGCTTCTGATGAAATGCCTTCCATAAAGCATCCATCTCCCCCTAATACATATGTATAGTGGTCTACTACTGGATACCCTTCTTTATTGAATACAGATGAAAGATGTTTTTCTGCCATAGCCATTCCAACAGCCATAGCCATTCCTGCTCCTAAAGGTCCTGTTGTTGCTTCTACTCCAACAGTATGTCCATACTCTGGATGACCAGGAGTCTTAGAATCTAATTGTCTGAACTCTTTCAAATCATTAATAGTTACCCCATAATTAAATAAATGTAATAAACTATATAATAAGCTTGAGCCATGTCCACCTGAAAGAATAAATCTATCACGATTTACCCAATTAACATCTTTTGGTGTACTATTCATAACTTTTGACCAAAGGGTATATGCCATTGGAGCTGCTCCTAAAGGTAAACCTGGATGTCCAGAATTAGCTTTTTGAACCGTATCAGCACATAGTCCTCTTATGGTATTAACAACTTTTCTATCTAAGTCCATGCTTTTTCCTCCCTAACCTAATTATTATTATTTTCATTTATAATTCTATCACTAATTATATTTTTTTTGTATGTATATAATGTCTTTTCTCAAATTTCTTCTATTTTTTATCAATATGTATCAGACAGTTTTTATTTTCAATTAGTTCTTTTCTACAGTTCAGCAAGTATAAAGATATTTTTATATTTTTCTCCACTACCATCATCTACAATAATAATAGGAATTTCAGTGACAAAGATATATCTTAGTTGTAGCTATTATAAAAAATAGCACCTACATTAATGTAGATACTATTTTTTAAATTCTTCTATATTTTATAGTCTTATATTACTTACTACTCTTAACTTTAGATAACATTATTGGTATAGTAGTAGCTATAACTAAAATAATTAATAAAAGTATTGCCATCATATTAGTAGATGCAAAACCTGATGGAGCTTTAGGAGTTATTACGCCTGTTACTTGTAGTATTATACCAACTAGTCCTATTATTGATCCACCTGCAACAAGCCCTGAAGATAAGCTTATTCCATTTGCAACCTTATATTCTTTTTCTTTTTCACTCTTACTCATTTTTTCTACAAATACACGAATTAATGCTCCAACTAGTATTATTGAAGTTGTTGATATTGGTAAATAGAATCCTATTGCTATGGTCATTATAGGTAATTTTAATAGGAATAAAAATAATGCCATAACAACACCAACTAAAATCATAGGCCAAGGTAAATTCCCTTCCATTATACCTGAAGTTAATGTAGCCATTAAGTTCGCTTGAGGAAGTGCAAATTGTGCATCTGCTCCTGTAACTGCTAATTTGCTTGAAAGTAACATTATTGTTCCTGTAACAACAATTACACCTACTATACTTGATAAAGTAAAAGTATTTAACATTTCTTTTCTACTTCCGCCTATCACGTAAGTTACTTTTTGTGATTGGCTATATCCACCTGCTGCTGATATAGCTACAACCATAAATGATGCAAATAAAAGTAATGATTTATTATCTGCTTGTGTTGTCCAACCCATTGTAACAAATACCAATGTTAGTATAACTAATGATGCTATAGTCATACCTGATACTGGAAGATTTGATGTTCCTATTGTACCAGTTAAACGTCCAGAAACTATTACAAATAATAATGATAATATCAATGCAACAATCACTGCAATTATAGCCATCTTTATACTTTGAGAAATCATAAATGCTGCAACAAAGGATAATATTACACCAATTAAAAGCATTATAATTTCTCCTGAATTCTTTTCTAAATTAACATCATTACTAGATTTTGCCTTTAATGTTTCTCTTATAGAAACTATTATTGTTGGTATAAGTTTAAGAGCTCCTATTATACCACCACAAAGCATCATTCCTGCTCCTATATACTTAACATAACTTCCTGATATTGCATTGACATCCATTTGATTAAGGAATACTGATGCATTATTCCATGTTACCATATTCTTATCTGCTAAGTCTGCGAAATATCCTATTAATGGAATAACCCCAAAGTTAGCTAATATAGAACCAGCAAACATAGTTAATGATACTTCTAATCCAACTATAAATCCTATTCCTAGTAAAAGTGGATTTACCTCAGTAGAAAACTTCCACTTATAAAATTTACTTCCTACATAAGTAATAGTGTTATTGATTACACTTAAAAATGATTCAGTTAACATATTTATAACACCACTTATTACAAACCCTATTCCCATAAACTTTATAGCATCTTTGTCACCTTCTGAAGCAACAAGCGTTTCAGATATAGCCATTGACTCAGGATACATAAGTTTTCCATGTTCTTCAACTATTAAATAGTTATAAACTAGTGATAAACCTCCTATACCAAATAGAACACCTCCAACCCCTACAACTAAACCTTCCATAAAAGTAATTTGATTACCTATTAATATAATTGCGGGTAAAACAAAAATCATACCACTTGCTATAGATTCACCACCACTAGACATACCTTGTGCTATATTTTTACCAAGAATCCCTTTGCTACGGGCAAATATTCCTATAAGCATTGATCCAATTATTGCTCCAGGTATTCCTGCTGCTACAGTTAGTCCAGATTTCATACCTGAATAAGCTGTAGATGCAGCAAATATAGCAGATAATATTATTCCTATAATTATAACAGCTAAATTTACTCCTTTCCTTGATTTATCCGTAATATACGGAATGTAATCCTTTCCATGAACACCACCATAAGCTCCCTTAGATAACTTTTTATTCATATAGATTCTCCTTCTTTATTTATATTCATTCTAAGTATATACGTTTTTTGAAGTAAAAGAAATACACTTTATGTTTCAAAATTAAAATTATCAATATATTTGCACATTTTTTTATTTTTAGAGTTCTAACTGTGCTTCTATTATATCAATATCAGTTATCTATAATAATAATTATATCAACAGATTAAATTCCATAAAAAATAGCAAGTAAATATCCTTAGACATTCACTTGCTAATATATTATATCTTTATTTATTATTTCTAATGATTATGATTTATTTTAGATGATACAATTGGAATTGTAGTAGCAACAACTAAAGCAATTAATAATATTATTGCCATCATATTACCAGCAGCAAAACCTATTGGAGTCTTAGGAGTTATTATTCCAGTTACTTGTAGTATAATTCCAAGTAATCCTATTATAGATCCACCTGCTACAAGTCCTGAGGATAAACCTACTCCATTAGAAACTCTAAACTCTTTTTCCTTTTCACTCTTACTCATTTTTTCAACAAATATACGAATTAAGGCTCCAACTAATATTATTGAAGTTGTTGATATTGGTAAATAGAATCCAATTGCAATAGTCATTACAGGTAATTTTAATAGCAATAAGAATAAAGCTATAACTATACCAACTAAAATCATTGGCCAAGGTAAATTTCCTGACATTATTCCCGATGTTAATGTAGCCATTAAATTAGCTTGTGGAAGTGCAAATTGTGCATCTGCTCCTGTTACTGCTAATTGATTTGAAAGCAATAGGATAGTTCCTGTAACTACAATTACTCCTACTATACTAGAAAGAGCAAAAGTAAATAGCATTTCCTTTCTGCTTCCACCTATTATATAAGTTACCTTTTGAGATTGGCTATATCCACCGGCTGTTGAAATTGCTACTACCATAAATAAAGCAAATAAAAGTAAAGATTTATTATTGCTTTGAGATGTCCATCCCATAATAACAAAAACTAATGTTAATATAACTAGTGATGCTATTGTCATACCTGATACAGGAAGATTTGATGTTCCTATTGTTCCTGTTAAACGTCCAGATACTATTACAAATAGTAATGACAGTATTAAAGATACTATTACTGCAATTATAGCCATTTTAACACTGTTTGAAATTATAAAGGCTGATATAGCTGCAATTATAACTCCAATTAAAAGTACTATTATTTCTCCAGAGTTTTTTTCCGAATTATCATCAACACTTGATTTAGCTTTTAGGGTTTCTTTTATAGATACTATTATCGTTGGAACAAGTTTAAGGGCTCCTATTATACCACCACAAAGCATCATTCCAGCTCCTATGTATTTAACATAACTTGAGGATATTAAATTTACATCCATTTGATTAAGTAATACAGATGCATCATTCCATGATACTATATTTTTTTCAGCTAAATCTGTAAAATAACCAATTAAAGGTGCAACCCCAAAATTAGCTAATATTGAACCTGCAAACATTTGTAATGATACTTCTAAACCAACTATAAATCCTATACCTAATAATAGTGGATTTACTTCAAGAGAAAACTTCCATTTATAAAACTTACTTCCTACAAAAGTAATAGTGTTATTTATTATATTTAAAAATGATCCAGTTACTAAATTTATAATTCCACTTATTCCAAATCCAATTCCCATATATTTAATGGCATCTCCATTCCCTTCAGATGCTACAAGGGTTTCAGATATAGCTAATGATTCTGGATATAAAAGATTTCCATGTTCTTCAACTATTAAATAATTATAAACTAATGACAAGGCTCCTATCCCAAATAGTACCCCACCAACTCCTACAATTAAACCTTCAATAAAAGTAAATTTATTTCCTATTATTATAATTGCAGGTAAAACATAAATCATACCACTTGCTATAGATTCTCCACCACTAGACATACCCTGGGTTATATTTTTCCCAAGAATCCCCTTTCCCTTTGCAAATATTCCTATAAGCATTGAACCAATTATTGCTCCAGGGATTCCAGCTGCAACAGTTAATCCTGACTTCATACCTGAATAAGCAGTAGATGCTGCAAAAATAGCAGATAATACTATTCCTATTATTATTACAGATAAATTGGCTCCTTTATTTGACTTATCAGAAATATAAGGTACATACTTTTTCCCATGTATCCCTCCATAAGCTTCTTTTGGTAATTTTTTATTCATTTTCTTTCTCCTTCTTTTGTTTAATTAATTATTTTTAGTATAACCATTTTTTATAATAAAATAATAAAAACAGTAGAAAGATTATAATTAAGGTAAATCTTTCTACTGTTTATCTTTTAATACTTTATATTTATTTTTATTTGTTACTATCAATTATAGTAAGCTTTTCATCTATTGGAGTTCTCTTACGAGGTTTTGGAACTATATCAATATATCCTACATGAAGAATAGCTGCTATTTTTTCTCCAGGACGCACTCCAGCAGCTTCTCTAAATTCAGGTAAAGTTAAAAAGGAATCAGTTTTCCAAAATACACCTACGCCTCTTTCCCAAGCTGCAAGTTGGAAGTTTTGAATTAATGCACAAGTAGCTGCATAATCTTCTTCCCTAACAAAAGGCTGTGGATCTTCTGGCATTACCACAAGTATATGTGCTGGAATAGATTCATAGTGTTTCTTCATTTCTTCAGGGCTTTTTTTCATCTTAGCTCCTTTTGAAGCTATATTAGCCATTGCATTCCCTAATACTTCTCTTCCCTCACCATTATAAATTATAAATCTCCATGGTTCTCTTAATTTATGATTTGGAGCCCAGATAGCAACTTCTAGTAACTCACTTAATAATTCTGTAGAAATACTCTCTTCCTTAAATTTCTTTACTGTTCTTCTTTCCCTAATTAATTGTGACATTGGATATTGTTCTGTCATATTAATCAATCCCTTCATTTTTTTATAATTTTCCAATTAATTTTTAACATTTTTTAGATATATAACTATATACTTATAATTTATCATCAAATATAAATATCACCATTTATATTAACAAACATTATTAATTGATATTGATTATCATTATTGTAATTCTACTACTTTTTTATTTGTAATGTCAATATATTTGAATTACTTATCTATCTATTTTTTAATTAACTTATTACTTATAAAAATAATAAAGTGTAGCAAATTAAATACTACACTTATTTTTCGATATAATTTAAAATATATTGGATACTGTAATCCTATTAATTATTTATTATGGTTTCACTATTAATAAATTCTTTGTAAGTTTTATATTTAAATCATCTTCTGCAATTAAAACAATAATATCATAGTTTTTTTCCATACTACTTTTATTATAAAGATAATATTTATCTCCGTTATTTAGAAAAATATTCTTTTCATTAATTAAATAACCTTCTTCTTCTAAACAATGGATAGGACTTCTAGTAGTACTTTTAAAGTAAACATCACCACTTAAATATGATGCTATCCTAGATGGAATATATATATTTTCTCCATGTCCTAATACTAATATCTTTTCATATTTCCCTAATCTTTCTTTAATTATATTTGCAACCTCACGACACTCATCTTCTAATTTTAAAATGTCTTTAAAACTCACTCCAAATCTTCCTGTAAGCTCCAAATATTTCCCTCTTCTTGACATAAGATTTAATGTAGTTATAGGACAAGTTTCATTTATTATACTTCCTTTATTATCACAATACACCTTATTATCTTCTATAACAATTTCACCTGATATTAAAGATTTCACTTCTATTTCTATATTATTTTTCTCAATGAATTTTTTATATATTTTTCTATATTCAATATTTCTTAAGTCTAAAATACTAAGCACAGTATATTTCTTTATATTTGTAGATTTTATTAATTCTCTTATTATATTTAACATAGAATTCCCTGTAGTTATTTCATCATCTACTATAATAATTCTATCAGCCTTTTTTATTTTATTAGGTTCTTTTGGAAAACACCTATGTGTTGTAGCATGGGAATGTTCTTCTTCAAAATTAAATAATGGTTTTATATCTTTGATATCTTCTCTAGTAGTTGTAATATAATAAGAATTTTCTATAGCTGATGCTACTGCCATTCCCAATGCCGTAGCTGTTTCTGCAAAACCTAAGACTGCTATTTTTTCATTAGTTTTATATACTAATTTCATGGCATCCTTCACTTTTATTTCATAATCCTTTTGATTTTTTAAATAGTCAAGGAAGATGCTTGTCTCTTCATTTTGTTCAAAAATAGTAGAAGCTAATAACAATCCAATAACTTTACACATATTTGGTCTTACCTCTATATGTTTTCCTAAAACTTTACTTATAAATAAAAAATTTCTCTTATTATTATTATTTCTATATCCTACTGAAACTAAATCTTCAATATCTATACCATATATATTCTTCGTTATATTAATTTTCACCATTAATTCCATCCTCATAAAATAAATCATTATAATAAATTTTATTAGCCAATGCTCCAAAAGCATTTGCTCTATTACATATTTTTATAGCCCAATTATAATGTGGTGATACTTCGTTCATCTTATTATTACTATAGCCTTTAAAAACTCCTCCAACTTCTTTGTAATTTAATATATTTACAGCATCTATATAGTCTTCATAATCTACTGAATAAATAGAATTAACATAAATCCCCTGAGTTGGATGAATTATTGTTTTGCCACAGAATCCATTTTCTTTATCTAATTTTATTTCCCTAATTAATCCCTTAGTTTCTTTAGAATTTAAGTCACAAGAAAAATACTCCCATACTGGAGCTGAAATTATATATTCTTCTTTATATCTGCCAAAAATATTAACTATATCACAAAGGCAGTCATTTATTACTGCTATATCATAAATACTATTACTTACACTTCTTCTTAATCCAAATTTTGATGAAAAGTCAGTTCCTCCTACTCTAATATTTAAAATTTTATCCTTATATTTATCTATTACTTCTCTTAGATATAAAATTTCTTGAATCCTATTTTCCTTATATATTATTTCTTCACTTTCAAGAATTGGCATACCATAAAGTATGTCATCATACTCATTACTTATAGTTTCTAAATGATCTAAATATAATAATCCATTTTTCTTATTAAACTTAGGAAATATAAAACCTGTTATTAACTTAAATTGTTCCCTAGATAATTTAGATGAAAATTTAACAAATTGATAATTGCTTCTAACCCTAATAAATATTAATGGAATTATCTCTTCATTTATTTCTCCTCTTTCTAAGTCTTTATTCAAAGCATCTAGGGATGTTAATACATTAATTTCTCCTTTATCTACATCACTTTCTTTAATTGAATCCTCAAAGCAAATAGTTATGGTAGTTATATCTTTTATTTTTCTTAATTTTATTTTATTGTAAATATCCATAAGTGCATTCATATATAGATTAGAGCCTATGGAATACTTTAATAAATCCTTATTTGAATATTTATTAAAATTCATAGGCTCTTTATGAAATTTTTCACTACTAACACTTCTTAAATGCTTCATCTTAACACCTTCACCCATATAATAAGATATTATTTTATAATTTATAAATACCTAATATCTATATGTATTATATTTTTACCTTTTACTTTTTATTCTGAGTTTAAGGCAAATTGTTTTATTTATTGTTTTCTTAAAAATAATCCTTATTTCATCATCCTTCTTTTATTTGTGTAGTTAATATATACAAAAAGATATCTGTAGAAAGATCATATATTATATCAAAGTAGAAATTGGTTAACACTTTTTCTACTTATGTAATATACTGTACTACACGGATTTTAAGCTATAATAAATAATTAATATGGAGATGAATATTAATATGATAACTGAATCCAAAATTGAAAGTACTTGTATATCACCAAATTGTGATAACTTAATGAAAGAATGTTCAAGTCTTTTATATAGAATTCCAGTTTTTCTCAGCCATCCAAGTAGATTAAACTCAAAACAAAGTGATTTTGTTGAAAATATAATTATGGAAATTAGAAAAGCATTATTATTCCCTAGAACCTTACCAGTAACTGAACAATATCCTGAAACACCTCTTACTAATATAAGAAGAATGATATTATCAAGCTATGGTTTTATAGCCCTTAATCTGGCTCAAAGAGAAGGTAAAGTCTTACAAAACAACTTAGGACAACCTATTGATTTAACTAGTTGGGAAGGAAGCCCCTTTGCACAAATAGAACCTGCTATGGCTTTTCAATTTGGTCTTCCTATGCTTTTAATTAGAGAATCAATTGTAGAACAGACTGGTGTCTGGTCTTTTGGAATTGGACCTTTTTTATTGCTTGAATGGAATCCAAATTTACCTTTATCAGAATTCTTTAATAGTGCTGGTTGGTTAGAAATCTTTCAAAACTGGATTTCTCAAGTAAGAAATGGCTTTTATCTTCAAACTCAGCCAGAGTTTAAATATATTTGTACTAGAGATGGTCTTAATTAGAATAATGTAAGTTATTAAACTAAAAAATTAACTGTCCAATGATGAAAAAAAATCAATTCTACATTGTTGGACAGTAGTGAAAAAATTTATTTTTACTTATTTAATATCTATTATCTTTAATATAACATCTGCTCCTTTTTTAGCTCCTCCAGCTTTTCTGAAGCTTTTCCCTATTTCTTTTGCCTTATCTCTATAGTCTTTATTATCCATTATCATTGAAACAGATTTTTCAATTAATTCTGGACTATCTTTCTTAAGCATAACCCCTGCTCCTAAGTCACTAACTCTTTGTGCCACTGCCCTCTGTTCAGATTGTTGTGGAAACAATACCATGGGAACTCCGTAATACAAGCTTTCATTAACACTATTCATTCCGCAATGGGTTATAAATACATCTGTATTTTGAAGTGTTTTAATTTGATCTACTGTATTTTCAACTTCAAAATTATTCGGAATATCTCCTAATTCAGAAATATTAGTTTCTTTTCCTACAGACATTATTACTTTTATATCACTGTTTTCAAATGCCTTTATACAATTTCTATAGAAATCAGCATTCTTATTATTAACTGTACCAAGAGAAATATATACTTGTTTAATACTTTCATCCTTTGGTTTTACAGTTACAGTTTTTACTGAAGGTCCAATAAAGGAATATTTATCTGAAAAGGTCTCAGATAAAGGCTGAAATTCCTTAGATGTATAAACTATGGTGTTCGTATCATTATCATTTTGAATTACTGAAACAAAATTCTTAATATCATATCCATGTTCTCTTAATAAATTAAGCTTCTTATTTACTTTTCCCATTCCAAGAATCATGTAAATAATTTCTCCAAAGCCCCTCTTCATCATTCTTGCAGTATATTTATTAAAAGCAAAGGTAGTAGTAGAACATATATATGGAATTTTAAGCTTCATGGCATATAATTTACCCCAGAAGCATACAGAATCTGAAACTATACAATCTGGATTAAAATCCTTAAGCTCAGAACATACTTTTTCATCTAAGGCTATAGTTGTATCTGCTACCATTTCCATTAAAAATGAAAAATCTTTTCCTATTCTTTTTTCATCCTCTTTTTTTAATTCTGGTAAATAGTCATCACAGCTTATAAATTTTGCACCTGCTCCTTGAATTTTCTCTTTAAATTCATTAAATGAATAATACCACACTTCATTTCCTCTATTACATAACTCCCTTACTACTTCAATCGTAGGATTAGTGTGACCATATGCTGGTATTGAAAAAAATACTATTTTACTCATCTCTATTCTCCTCCCTTAGATGTACTAATTATTTAGGCCTAGATACTCCCATTTCTCCAATAAAATTAATAAGATCTCTTTCATGAACAATTGCAAGTCCTCTATCCTTATCACCTAGAATTAGTAATTTCTCTCCTGAATTAATATTAAATATCTCTCTTGCTTCCTTTGGTATTACTATTTGTCCACGTTCACCCACTACAACTGCCCCAAAGAAGTATTTCCCCTTAGGTGGTATAGCTACTCCTGAATCTTCTTCTGAATAATTAATTAAATTATCTATAGTAACATCATATAACTTAGAAAGAGCTATACAACTATTTATATCTGGATTAGACTCACCATTTTCCCACTTAGCAATTGCTTGCCTTGAAACATTTATTCTTTCAGCCACCTCTTCTTGAGTATATTGATGATATTTCCTTAATCTTTTTAAGTTCAAACTAATCATATTATTCATATCTATCCTACCTTTCATATTTTATTATACTAGTGAAAAATCCAATTTTCCATCAACTGAAATTAACATAGATGTATATCTTAGTTGCATAATTATTATTTTTATTTTTTTAATTAATAAAAAGAAAAAGCTCGTAACATTATTGTTACGAACTTATATCATATAAAATTATATTTGTAATCTAAGCTATACTATTATTTATTTTATTCCCACTTAAAGAATTTAATTGCAATTAAAGTACATACAATTGCAATGCTAACCATTACTATAATAGGAATTGTTACATCATTAATACTTATTCCTAAAGATGCTGCCTTTAAAAGCTTAATTCCTTGCGTTAAGGGTAATATATCTGCAATTTTTTGAAGAACTTTTGGCATAATCTCATAAGGAAGTGTTGCTCCTGAAAAAATTAGCATAGGGAAATATAAAATACTTGCAATTACACCAGCTATTTTTGTATCTTTTGCAATTCCACCAACCATTAATCCAATGCTAAACATTGATACCATTACTAATAAATATGAACTTAGAAATAAAAGCCATGAGCCTTCAAAATTATAGTTAAAAAACAACCTTGCTACCCCATAAACAAGGATTAAAGAAGTAATAGAATATAATGAATATATAACTAATTGTACTGCTAAAATCATAACTGGGCTTACTGGAGTTACCTTAAATCTTTTTAATATTTTTTTGTTACGATAATCAGAAATAACTAAAGGTAATCCCATTACTCCTCCAGCACATATTGCAATAGTTGTGAGTGATCCAAAGGATTGTTGTAAAAATGTATAATTTGCACCTTCAAAGGCTGGTTTATTTCCATATATAACAGCAATAAGAATAGTAATTACTACTGGCATACAAATTGCAAATATAAACATATCAATACCTCTAAGGGATAATTTTAATTCTGTTTTTAACATTGTTTTAAATACTTTCATATTCCTCTTTCTCCTCCCCTGTGTACCATAAATAAGCTTCTTCCAAATTATCAAAAGGACTACTATTAATAGCCTCCTTTACAGTTCCATAAAAGATGCTTCTTCCTTCCTTTAAAATGCAAATATTATTACACAACTTTTCTACCTCATCCATATAATGAGATGTTAAAAAAATAGTTAATCCATTTTTATTAAACTTAGATATACACTTCCATACATCTCTTCTAGCTTTAGTATCTAATCCAGTTGTTAATTCATCTAAAAATACAATCTCTGGCTTTGGAATTAAAGCTAGTATTATGAATAATCTTTGCTTTTGTCCTCCTGAAAGTTCACCGACTAAACTTTTACATTTATCCAGCAAACCAAATTCCTTTAATAAGTCCTTATATCCTAATGTTTTTTCATAAAGAGATTCTGTTACCTGACAAAGTTCTTCTACTGTTATTTTATCTTGATAATTTGACTCTTGAAATTGAACTCCAACCTTTTCAAATAACTTCTTTCTCTCCTTTTCTGGATTCCTTCCTAAAAGTGAAACCTGTCCACTATCATACTTCTTTGTTCCTAAAATGCACTCAATAGTTGTACTTTTACCTGCACCATTTGCTCCAAGAAGTCCAAATATTTCCCCCTGCTTTATAGAAATACTAAGGTTATTTACAGCCTTAACACTTCCATAATTCTTTGAAAGATTACTAACTTTTATTACTTCCATATTCATAAACCTCCTATCATTTGTTGATAAAATAATAACACCAGATAAAAGTCTGGTGTTATACTGTAAAGTTATTAAATTTTTCTTTCATACTTACTAACTGCTTCATCATGAATTTTGCATTTTCTTCCGCTTTATTTAGAGAAGTAAGCAGCTTATCACAGGCTGTGACTATATCTTCATCCTTGTTAGGAGTATCAATAACTTCACGAATATCAATATTACTATTTTTAGATACTTCATTAAGCATTCGTAAAATAGATGCAATAGAATAATTGGCACATCTTAAAGATCTTATTATCTTCAATATTTTAATATCTTCTTCTGTATATATCCTATATCCATTTTCTTTTCTCTTTACAGATAGTAATCCATTCATTTCCCAATTTCTTAGTGTATCTATGGTAACATCAAGATAGTCTGCTGCTTGTTTTCTTGTAAATGATATCTGATTTTCTATTTCTTCTTCGCCTAATATTATTTTCTTAGCAAGTTCAATAGCCTCTTCTGCATTTTTTTCTTCTCTATTAAGTTGATTAATATAATCATCACAATATTCAATTGCTTTTTGGAAATCTCCCATTGCAGAGGTTTTAATAATATTAATTATCTTTTTTCTAAGACCATTTTGCAATATCTCTACTTTAAAAGCAGTCCTTGCAAGTTTGAATTGTTCAATATGAAATTCATTAAAAACTCTATAGCCATTGTCTAATCTTTTAGCTTTTGGTATTAAATCAAGTTTTTCATATAACCTAACAGTATTAGGATGAACTCCAATAACACTAGCTACTTCAGCAGTTTTATATGAACTTGCCATTTATTCATCACCCCTCTTTTATATAATAATATCATTTTTTAAAGTCTGGTGTTATAATGTATACTTATAATTAAACTCTTTAATTTTTATAAACTTTATAAATTTTCTTAAAAATTATTGACAAATTAATATAAAAACTTTAAAATAAATACAATTAATTAAAGGCAAAGATAGAGAGAAGTAAAAAAGGTAACCACCTACAGTGAGCTGGAGATAGTGTAAACCCAGTGGCAGGGCTTTTTTGAATAACACTCAGTAGCTGCAAACTGAAATATCTATTTTTATTTACTAGATAAATTAGGGGCGCCGTATTCCATGCGTTATATGGATACCAGTAGTGGCTGGGAAGAGACCTTTTTAAGGTAAATTAGGTGGTACCGCGGATAAGCATCAATTCGTCCTATTATTATAAGACGAATTGGTGCTATTTTTATATTTAAGGGGGCTATTAATATGTGTACAATTATGTGTTATGCAGGAAAAGACATGGAGATGGAGAAATTTGAAGGGGCATTAAAAAGAACTGAATCTAGAGGTCCAGATATGACAAAGATACTTACATTACCTTCTGGAATATTTGGGTTTCAAAGACTATCAATTATGGATTTAAGTACTAGCGGAATGCAGCCATTTACAAATAACAAAGATGCTGCTATATGTAATGGGGAAATTTATGGTTTCAGAGAAATCAAAAAGGACTTAATAAGAAAAGGCTACAAATTTAATTCTGATAGTGACTGTGAAATATTACTTCCTATGTATTATGAATACGGATTAGATATGTTTTCTAAATTAGATGCTGAATTTGCAACTGTTATCTATGATGGGGCAAAAGATAGTTACATTGCAGCTAGAGATCCAATTGGAATTCGTCCATTATTTTATGGATATTCAAAATCCAAGAAAATATTATTTGCTAGTGAAGCTAAAAACTTAGTGGGACTTACTGATAAAATAATGCCCTTTCCACCAGGCCATTATTATGCTGATGGTAAGTTTACTTGCTACTGTGATATTACTGAAATTAATGGTGACTATTGTACTGATAAATTAGAGATGATATTCCAAAAGATACAGGATAAATTAATAATGGGAATAGAGAAACGTATGGATGCCGATGCTCCAGTAGGTTTCTTATTAAGTGGTGGATTAGATAGTTCATTAGTATGTGCAGTTGCTCAAAAATTGCATCCTGAAAAGCCAATTAAAACTTTTTGTATAGGTATGACTGAAGATGCCATTGATTTAAAATATGCTAAAGAAGTTGCAGATTATATAGGTTCTGACCATACAGCTTTCTATATGACAAAAGAAGAGGTTATTGACTCCTTAGATGAAGTTATTAAAATACTAGGAACCTTTGATATAACAACCATAAGAGCAAGTATGGGAATGTATCTACTTTGTAAAAAGATACATGAAAACTCTGATGTAAAAGTACTTTTAACTGGTGAGATTTCTGATGAATTATTTGGATACAAATATACTGATTTTGCTCCAAATGCAGAAGAATTCCAGAAAGAATCTAAAAAGAGAGTTAGAGAGCTTTATATGTACGATGTACTTCGTGCAGACCGCTGTATAAGTTCAAATTCCTTAGAAGCAAGGGTACCATTTGGAGATTTAGACTTTGTAAAATACGTTATGTCCATTGACCCAGAAAAGAAATTAAATAAATATAACATGGGTAAATATTTATTAAGGCATGCCTTTGAAGGAGATTTTCTTCCACATAATATTTTATATCGTGAAAAAGCAGCCTTTAGTGATGCTGTTGGTCACTCTATGGTTGATTATTTAAAGGAATATGCAAACTCAAAATATTCTGATGAAGATTTTGAAACTTTAAGTAAAAAATATGAATACCATGCTAAACCATTTACTAAGGAATCACTATTATATAGAGAAATTTTCGAAAAATATTATCCTAACCAAGCAGAAATGATAGTAGACTTCTGGATGCCAAATAAAACTTGGGAAGGCTGTAATGTTAATGATCCTAGTGCAAGAGTACTATCAAACTATGGTGCTAGTGGTAAATAATTTTTAGACTTAATTAAAATTACTGATATATATAATTAAAATGCACACCATTACTTTTTTTATTAGTAGGTGTGCATTTATTAATTAGGTAAATGAATATCCTTTAAGAAAATCAATATCTATATTTTTAATTTTTTATTATTCTCATAATTTTTTTCTACTAAAGCATCTATGCTTCTTCCTTTTAAAATGTCTATTATCATAGGTGCAATTATTACCATAGCATCCCTATATCCAAGTTCAATATTATGTTCAATAGTATCCTTTTTTATATTAATAGTTCCTATTCCATTTATTATTTCTAATGGAGTGGATGGATAAATCTCTATTATCCTACTACTCTCCAAGCCATTTCTATCTATATTATTCTTATAAGATAAATGAACAACAATTATAATATCGCAGTCATAACTTTTCATTGGATAAATCGGTACATTATCTACATTATTTTTAGAATATAAAGGTGAATTTATCCCACCATCTGCATATCTCATACCATCAATAATCATAGGCTTGAAAAGATGGGGAACCGCACAGGATGCAAGCACTCTTTCCTTAATTTCCTCTTCACTAAAATCATTTAACTTAAAATATTCTGGTCTTTCCTTGTCTACGTTATATGCATTAACGTATATTTCCTTGCCAGACTTTTTTATAGCCTTCATATCTATATATTCTTCAATAAAATTTCTTATACCTTCTTGAGATAATAGTCCTATATCACAAAGCCTTATCTTCTCTAATAAATTATCATCTGTATTATTATTTTTTATCTTTTCTAAAACTGAAGAGTTCTCCTGAAGAAATAAAAATTGTGAATATTTAAGACTATTCCAGCTACTCTCTATTATTTTCAAATCGCCCATAGCAAAAAACAGAGCATTAATTGAGCCTATAGATGTTCCAGAAATAACTTTTATATTATCTACAATTTCTAATTCCTTTAGTGCTTTATAAACACCCACTTCATATGCCCCTTTAGCCCCCCCGCCAGCTAAAACTAATCCAATACTTATATCATATAAATCCTTCTTCATTCCCAATACTCTCCTTATTCAGTTATTTAATATTAATATATCAATAATATGATTAAAATAAGAACCCCTATTTATTTTTTTAACAAAAATCAGAGGCCATTTAACAATAGCCTCCTTATTTTAGTTTAATTTTCTTCTTAGCAACTTAAATATCTGAACTCTATACTAGTTAAAAGTAATGCACCAGCATAATCATTATCAGATGGTATACGTGCAACACTTAATAATGCAAAATCTTCTGCTCTAACAATATCATTTAAATCAAACTCTAGCACATAATGGTTATATTGAAAATTTCCTGGTGAATTTTGAATTCGAATATTTCTCCTATTAATAGTTCTTAAATTAGCTATATTTACAACACCATTTACTTTAGTAAATAATGATGAAAGTCTAATTGCAAACCTATTTCCAGTAGGTGTATTTGAATTATCAGTTAATAAATGAACAAATACTTTAGTTTTTCTAGAGCTACTAAAAGCATCTCTTGGAACACTAAATGGTAGTGAGTATTCATCTTCGTCACCTTGAGGAAGAAGCCATCCCATTATCCTAAGAGCTGAGTTAGCACTTCCAAGTGGAACTGTATCTGGTCCAGTTTCATCTGCATCATTCATTGTTCCAGCATTAAATACTAGTGATTTATATTGCAATTCATTATCTAGCCCATAGTCTAATCCATGTCCAAAACAACATTCATTTGACATATTCAATCATCTCCATATTATTTTAAGGCCTTACTAATACATTATATTACACACTAATAATTATGTTACTAAAACCTTAAAATTAAATACGGATTTACTTGCATTATTACACAATAGTACCTTCTACTATATCTGGAAGTACCATAGTAAATCTACTACCTTTATTAACTTCACTTTCAAGTTTAACAAAGCCTCCATGAAGTTCTGCTATATGCTTAACAAGAGTAAGTCCAATACCACTGCTACTTGCTTTTGAAGTTCCTGTTCCTTTAACTTGAGAAAATCTATTAAATATAAAATCTTGATCTTCTTTTGAGATTCCTATTCCTGTATCTTCAATTGTAATTTCAATATTATTATTAATTTCTTTAATGAATACTCTGACCTCTCCACCCTTAGGAGTAAACTTAACTGCATTAGCCAATAAATTAATTACACTTCTTTCTATTTCAGTACTATCACAAGAAATAATTTTTTCTTCAATATCGGGATCAATTATTAAGGATAAACCCTCGTCCTCTATAAACTTACTCATAGAAAGTGCTGCTTCTTCAACAATATACACTATATCATTATTATTCTTATTAATTTCATAATGCCCTGTTTCTATTTTAGAACTATCTATAATATCATTTATTATCTTTAATAAGTTATCACAATTCCTACCAATAATATCCATATACTCCTTAGATTTTTCATATGTTATAGCTTTGTCCCTATTAATTGAATTTATTAATTGTACTGTTGATGATATAACATTTATCGGGGTTCTAAGTTCATGGGATAAATTCACGAAATAATCATTTTTTAACTTTTCTTTATCTATTATTTCTTTACTTAATCTTTTATTTTCTTCTAATTGCTTATTAATCTTCTTTGTCTTTTGAGCTACTAATTTTTGTAATATCTTTACATAATTTAATATATAAGCAACTATAATTATCACTATAACTATGTATGTCAAATAAGCTAAAGGTGTTTTCCATATAGGACTATTAACTCTTATATTAATAGCTGTCTCTTCTGTTAATTCACCATATGCATCTCTAGCTCTTAACTTTAGAATATATTTCCCAGGCTTTAAGGATTTAAAATCCAAAGTACTTTTAGAATCTATATATATCCAATCTGAATCAATGCCTTCAAGCATGTATTCATAAGTTATATTATTTAACTTTTCATAGTTTGGTACAAAGTAGTCAATGGATAAGTCTTTATCATTGTAATCTAAAACTAACTCTTCTCCATCATAAATAACTTTATTCATTCCAATTAATATGTCTCCAATTACAACTTTATTTTTATTTTTATTAGATAAGACTATATTATCTGGATGAAAATAGGTTACTCCACTTGTGCTTCCAAATATCATTATTCCATTTTTAAGCTTTATACTAGAATTTGAATTAAATTGATATCCATATAAGCCATCCATTCTAGTAAAATTCACAAAACTTTTCTTTTCAATATCAAACTTATTTAAGCCTTTGTTTGTACTTATCCAAAGATTATCATTATCATCAACTAAAATTGAATTTATAAAATTATTTGTTAATCCATCAGCTGTAGTATATAAAGTAAAATTATTATTTAAATCAAACTTACTAAGACCTACATTGGTTCCTATCCATATATTCCCTAAACTATCAAAAGTCATGCAATTTATATAATTATTATTTAAAGAATCATCAATATATTGCTCTATAATTCCTTTTTCTTTATGATATTTAACTAATCCTGTGTCAATTCCACCAAGCCAAATAATATTTTCATCTTTATAATCTGGTAATATATATTTTATACGTCCTGGATTTATATTAAACTCATTTAAAGCTTCATTATAATATGTTTTTTCTCCAGTACTAATGTTATAAGAATAAAAACTAGATGTGGATGCAAGCCAAATATTTTCTTCATCATTATATAAATAGTTTAATTCTGAAGAATAACCTTCTTCAACAAGATGATATTTATATAAACCCTCACTGGTGTTAATTGAAATTAATCCCTTATTAGTTATAATTACAATCCAATTATCATTTAATTTAAATAAACTCTTTATATATTGGTTACTTAAATTTATTGTATTATTATTGCTATTGTCTATTCTATCTATTAAAATACCAGTTATATTATCATATATATATATTCCATTATATTTTGTTGCTATCCATAAGTATTTATCTTCTTGTAATATTGATACTATATTTTTATTATTTAAATATATTTCTTCATTAAAAGAATTAAACTGATTATTGCTATTTAATATATTTATTCCCTTATCTGTTCCAATCCATATAGTTCCATTAAAATCCTCATAAAAACATGTTATACTGTTACTACTAAGAGAATTTATAAAATTCTTATCTTTTTTTATTACTTCTGTCTCTTTTTTATCTAATGAATATCTTAATATACCATTACTACTAGATAGCCATATATTATTTTCGCTATCGGACAAGATGCAATTATTATTATAAATTTCATCTTCTTGTTTATTATCATAAGCCTCTAATACTTTTTTTTCTTTAGTGGAATACTTTTTTATTCCATCGTTATTAACCATCCATACATAGACATTCTCATTTTCTCTTAAATCAAAAACGAGAATTCCTTCCTTTGTCGATACCCATGCATTGCCAAGTTTATCAATTTCTATATTATATATATATAACTTATCATTAAGTATTTCTGTATGATTATAATTCATTTTTAAATCTTTATCTAATATATTGATTCCATCCTTAGTACCAACCCATATCTCGCCATTCTTCCCCTCCTTTAAGAAAGTTATAGATGAATTAGTTAATGAATTTATATCATTTTTATCATTATATAAAGCTTCAATTTTTTTCTTTTTAATATCAAATTTTATTAATCCATTTTCAGTTCCAACTAGCATAATATTTTCATCATAACTACTTTTTAATATTGAAGTAACTTTTACATCACCTAAGTTATAATTATCATTTGGAACATCCTTCATCCTTATAATTTCATCTGTATCTCTAACTAAAAAATCTAATCCATTATCAGTCCCTATCCAAAGGTTTCCATATATATCTTCTTCTATATCCGTTATATATGTTGAACTTAAAGAATTCTCGCTTTTAATATTACAATTATATATTTTTATTTTTTCCCCATCATACCTATTAAGACCATCTATAGTTCCTATCCACATATACCCTATGCTATCTTGAAATATTGTTGTTACATACTCATTAGAAAGTCCCTCATCAATGGATAATTTTGCAAACTCTTCTTTTTTTACCAATTCTGCAAAGGCTTTTGCAGGAGTAACAATATTTATTAAAATAAATGTTAATAAGATAAATATTGAAAATTTGCATTTCATATTTTTTCTACCTCGCCTTTTTATTATTTATCTTTTGAATACTACATTATTTTAACACAAAATAACCTAAATTTATACAAAATAATACAAAATTATTTAATTTCCACATGTAAAAAAAGATATATTAACACAGTTATCCTGTGCTAATATATCTTTTAGTTCTAGGCTCTTAACTATTTATCTTATTTATTCTTTATATATTTATACATGTTTCTTCCAGCTAATGTTCCTGATCCTAAGGAAAGTCCAAATGCTGAACCTTCATTATCATAGTACGGTGCAGTAAATAAACTTCCTGCATCTACTCCTGCTACATATAACCCTTTAATTGGTTCATTATTCTTATCTAATGCTCTTAATGAATCATCAACTTTAACTCCACCAATTGTACACCATGCACTTGGTTCATATTCAAATACATAGTATGGTCCATTATTTATTGCTGTTAAGAATGTTGGATCCTTTAAGAATTCACTATCATACTTTGCTTCGCAATACTTATTGTATTGTTCTACTGTTGAAACTAGATTTTCAAGTCCAAACTTTTCTGCTAGCTCTTCAATTGTATCAGCTTTATAAGCCCAACCTTGGTCAATTGCTTCTTGTAATTGAGCTTTTGCTTCTGTTAATACCTTAACATGTGATTTTGATGTTGGTGCTTCATCAGATAAGTTTCTTACACCTGCAATCCAATTTTCAGGACTACCTAAAGTCTTGAATATACCTTGTTCACAAACTGAATTATAATATGCTTCATCCATTACAGCATAGTATTTTCCATATCTTAATGTAGCTTCTGCACCACTTAATGGTTCTGAAGCCATTATTTCTTCATTAAAGAATCTATTTCCTTCTGAATTAACAAGTAATCCTCCATAAATACCAAATCTTAAATTTTGATTTGAATTTACAGACCAAGTTCCAGCCTTTGAATTTGAAGCTGAGAACTCATTTGCAACTATACCCCAGTTTTTATCTTCTACTCCACCTGCTGCTAATGTCATGTTAATTCCATCACCAGTTGATAATGTATTACCAAGTGGGTTTATTGTAATATTACCAAATTTATTTTCAATTATTTCTTGTCCACCTAAGTATCCACCAGTAGCTAATAATACTGCATCTGCATTTATAGTAACTTTTGTTCCATCTGCCTTTGTAGCCTTAATTCCTACTGCATTTCCATCTTTATCTAAAATAATTTCTTCTCCAGTAGTTTCTAACATTATAGTTCCACCATTAGCAGTTATTTTATCTGCTAAGAAGCCCATTCTGTCTAAGCCTTTTTCTTTTATTCCATGTCTTGCTCTAAATCCTACTCCATAAGCATCTTGTCTTAAGTAAACACTTAATCCTAAATCTGCTAACATATCTATTGTTTCGCCTGTAACTTCTAAAGTCTTACGAAGTAAAGCATCGTTAACTGTGCTATTACCAAACTCAGACATATGCTGAAATAATTCTTCTGTTGTAAGGTCCTCTCCTTCTTCTTTTTGAACCTTAGTTCCAGTAGCTATAGGACCACCTGCATTAGCTCCATTACTAACAGCAAGGCTTACACCTTTTTCTATTACCATTACCTTAGCACCTAAGCCTGAAGCACTAATTGCAGCTGTTAAACCTGCAGCACCACCACCAACTATAACTATATCTGTATCATAAGTTTCTTCTTTTTTAGAAGCTGTATCTTCTTTTTTATTATTCTTTAATGCTTCTACATCTCCATTAGCTTGCTTTACGCAATCTTCAACTGCAGAAACAATTGCATTAGTAGTTAAACTTGCACCTGATGTAGCATCTACATCTAATGTTTGTCCATCAACAATTGACTTTATTGTACGTTCAATAGCTTCATTTGAAATACCTTCTGTTTCATTACTTTCTAAAACTTCAACAGAAACTATTGAGTTTTCATCAAATATTGTTTTTATTTTCACATCACCATTTTTTCCAGTACTAACTGCTGTATATTCTCCTGGTGTAAAAGAAACCTTCTTCTTTCCTGCATCACATGATACTAATCCTAGTAACATAACCATTGATAAAATACCAGCTAGTAATTTTTTCATGCTTTTTCTCATTAAGTATTCCCCCTAATTTGTCAAATTTATATCAATCCAAATCAGAGTATAAAGGTTGCACTAAGTGCAATGTCAATACTTTTTTATTCTATTGGTATGTATATAATAAATCCCTTGCTTCCATCTTCATATTTAAGTTTTACTCCATTAAAATAAATATCTCCCACAACTTTCATATTATTTTTTTCAATATATTTTAAAGCATCTTCTATAAATTCAATAAATTTATCATTTTTATTATGATTATTGGAATAGTAAACTAAGCATTTCCCCATTTTTAATACTTCTCCTTGATTACTTAAATCAATTCCCTTTTCAATTGCCACCTCTAAATCCATGGATATTCCATAATCCTTTTGAATCATATCTCTATTATAAATATACTGATTTTTTATGCGACTACAATATTCTGAAACTGGTAACATATCTACAAATTTTGAAAAAGTATCATACTCTGAAATAGTAAAATCTAGACCTTTAGAAGCAGGTATAAACACCTTATCTTTAATATATTTAATTTCATAATTATTTCCTCCTGATTTTACAATTTCTAAATTTTCTCTAGTATTATTTATACCTTCTAATTGCTCATTTAATTTTTTTATTTCTTTTTCTATTTCTTTTTTTCTTTCAACAAGCTTTTCTATAACGGAATCTGCATCACTTATTTCAACAAGTCCTAGAGAATCCTCTACACTAATTCCTAATGACCTAAAATGCTTAAATCTATTTAATATAAATGCATCAAAATGTGTAAAGCTTCTATAATTATTTGATTCTTTTTTTGGTTTCAATAATTGAATTCTTTCAAAATATCTAAGAGAACTATAAGGTAAGCCTACCATAGCACTAAATTCTTTAGCTGAATACTTTCTAACATTTGAATCTTCTTTCATTTTTTTATGTAGCTCCTATTTTTATTAATAAATGTTTTTGTTCATATTTTATAAATTACCATATTTTAATTAAATATGTCTATTACAGTTATTAAGGAAAATTATAAAAGCAGATTCAAAACCTCTTTTAATAAGTTTCAAATCTGCTTTTATTATTAAATAAAATAAATTTTTTCATTCACTATTATTCAATAATTATATTGCTGTTATTTTTACTTGTTGTTTTTGTAATACCTTTAAAGTTAAATTTAATACTAATTTTTCTGTAACTTTAGTAAATACTTGTTCCGTAGGTGTTGTACAATTTGAAGTTGAGTTTGTGTTAATATCAATTTCAATAATATCTGCTTTTACTAATTCAGTAAAAGGTTTTTCATTAAAAATCTCTGTAAAGGTAGAGCTCTGATCACAAGGATTATGTCCAATTACAGGATCTGAACATTCATCACATCCTTTAAGTTTATCTGTAAAAAATTCTACTTCACAAGGAATAGTATTTTCAACAAAAATAGGCTGTCTAATAAAGTTAATTCTTGTTGTAAAGTTAAAAGGCACCTCAACGGTACAATATCTTATATACCCACAATTATTTGGAGTCCCAACTGAACTATAAGTTTTAGTTGCATACTCGATATTCTTTTTAATAAATCCTTCTATAAATAGTATTCCATTATCTTTGCAATTATCCTCAGAAAATGGAATAATACGAGATTGAGTTAAAAATACATTCTTTCTTATTCTCTTAATTTCTAAAACTTCTTTATCTAATGTAATAGTAGCTTCAACAGGAATTGTAACATTTACTTCTGCCAGTACTACTGGAAGCTTAACAACTACAGGCCCACATTTAATAGTATCAGGTGTTACTGCAGTATGGTTAGTTAATGGCTGTACCTCTGAAGTAACTGTTGAACAAGAACTTGGCGATTTTTTACAATCATTAATAATTATTTTATCATCATTCATTGTAATATTTCCTCCATTTTTATTTAATTGTAATTAATCTATTTAATGTATACTATACAAATTTCGACTTTTTAGTACACGAATAAATAAAAGATTTCATCTATTAATAAATATGGTTGAAATTATATCACTATGAATATTTATGCTATAACTAAAAAAATCCCCAATAACACTTATATTAAGC
Source organism: uncultured Clostridium sp. (assembly GCA_934746015.1). Lineage (GTDB taxonomy): Bacteria > Bacillota > Clostridia > Clostridiales > Clostridiaceae > Clostridium. The sequence continues at coordinate 17,282 of CAKVEW010000004.1, read as the reverse complement.
ATTATCAGGGATACACATATTTAGGATAACTTTTTTTAAACAGTTTATAATTTATAAGATTGACTTTTTTATCCAATTATTATATTTTCATTTTTATATTTATAATGCTGTAACCCTTACTTGTTGATTTTGTAATACTTTTAATGTTAAATTAACTACTACTTTTTCTGTAAGCTTCATAAACTTTTGTTCTGTAGGAGTTTCGCAGTTTAAATGAGAATCTGTGTGAATATCAACTTCAGCAATATCTGCTTTTACTAATTCAGTAAAAGGTTTTTCATTAAAGAATTCTGTAAAGAAAAAGCTTTGATCGCAAGTATTACGTCCGATCACTGGATCTGCGCAAACATCGCAACTTTTACGTTTATCTGTAAAGAATTCTAATTCACTTGGAGTAGTATTTTCTATAAAAATAGGTTGTCTAATAAAAGTAATTCTTGTTGTGAAGTGGAAAGGAACTTCAACTGTACAGTGCCTTATATCTCCACAAACATTTGGAGTTCTAGGTGTATAACAAGTTTGAGTTGCATATTCAATATTCTTTCTTATAAAACCCTCTATAAATAGTATTGCAGTACCAGGTCTATCGTCTTGAGAAAATGGAATAATACGGGATTGAGTTAAAAATACGTTTTTTCTAATTCTTTTAATTTCAATAGCTGGTTTATCTAATGTTATAGTCGCTTCAACAGGAATTGTTACATTTACTTCTGCCAATACCACTGGAATCTTAACAACTGCAGGTCCATTTGCAATAACATGAGGAGCCACAGCAACTTGTTCAGTTAGAGATTGTTTTTGAGTTTTAACCTCTGCACAATATTCTACTTTATCATTTGTATTCATTCTGTTATCATTCATAATAACATTTCCTCCATTTTTGTCTAATTAAAATATAGTTAATTAAATCTTATATTACATAATATATAAATTAGCTCTTTTTGTGCATAGATAAATAAAAATATTATTTTTATTAAATATATATATGTATACGCTAGCCATTGTTGCAAAAAAGAACTATTATCGCATTAAGATAATAGTTCTTTTTTATATTTTCTTTATAAATTAATATTTAAAATCTAAAAGTTTATTTTTTAATTGGTCTTCTATGTTTCTTAATTCCACTTCAGCTTCTTTACGTTTTTGACGTCCTTCTGTTTGTATGCGAAGTATTTCATCAAGAGTTGAAATTAAGGATTCATTAGTTACCTTTAGTGTTTCAATATCAACAATTCCTCTTTCAGATTCCTTAGCAGTTTCTATAGTTGAAGTTTTTAATATTTCTGCATTTTTACGTAAAAGTTCATTTGTCATATTAGTTACCTCACTTTGAACCTTAGCTGCATTAGCAGAGTGTGCAACTCCTAAAGCTAAAACTATTTGACTTTTCCAAAGAGGAATAGTATTAACTATTGTTGATTGTATTTTTTCAGACATTAACGAATCATTATTTTGAATTAGACGAATTTGTGGAGCCATTTGAAGAGAAATCATCTTAGTCAATTCTAAATCATGAATTTTCTTCTCAAATCTATTACAGAGAGCAAGGAAATCATTTACCTCTTGAGCATCTTGAGGAAGTCCACTCCTTTTTGCTTTTTCTTGTAACTTAGGTAATTCTTCTTTTTCTAATTTTTGAAGTTTCTTTTTACCTGCTAGAATATACATAGAAAGTTCTTTAAAATAAGCTTTATTTATTTCGTACATCTTATCTAGCATTGCAATATCCTTTAAAAGTTGTATTTGATGTTTTTCAAGATTATTGCACATTTTATTAATATTATCTTCTACCTTGTCATACTTTATCTTCATTTCAGAAATCTTATTCTTACCTTTTTTGAAAAATCCCAAGATACCCTTCTTCTCTTCTGTATCTTCAAAATTCTTCAATTCATGGACTACACTAGTAAGCATATCACCAATTTCGCCTAAATCTTTAGTTCTTACATTATTTAATGCTGTTTCTGAAAAATCTGAAATTTTCTTTTGAGCTCCTACCCCATATTGTAAAATAGAATTTGAATTTTTTAGTTCTATCTTTTCTACAAATTGATCTACCATTCTTTTTTCTTCTTCAGTTAAATTAATTTCATCAATTATTTCCTCTTTTTTCTCTTCTTTTATTTCTACATTAACAACCTCTTCTTGAATTGGTTCAAAAACTAATTCAGGTTTTAAATCGATATCCTCTTTAAATTCATCACTCATTATTAATTCCTCCCTTTTACTTTAAGCTTACTTTTTAAAATCTTCTTCTGTTAATCCCTCTTGTTTAAATAAAGTTTTTAGAACAGATATATCTGTTGAAATATCTAAAACCACATCTTCATATAAATCATCTAATAAGTTCTCAAAAGCATTATTTATAATATCAATACTCTTTTCAATTTCAATTTTAGCATTCTTAATATTATCTCCTTGCACTGTTTGATTAGTTAGTTCCTTATATGAATTAATAAGTTTTATAGTAATAGGGAGATAATGATTTATAAATTTATTAACTTCTTGAAGCTTTTTGGGATTCTTCTCCACATAATTAAGTATTTGACTTGCAATATCTTGCAGTTTATCTATTTTAAGAGCTATTTCTTCTTTATAAAGATCATTTCTTACAGTTTTTATTTGTTCAATATACTTTCTTCCCATCTTAAGTATAGAGTTTAGCTCTTCTTCTTCAGAATCATTTATATCTCTACTTAATTTTTCTTTTTTATCTAATTCCGCCTTAGCCATTTGTTGTTTTTTTAATTTTAAATAATCAGTATAAACATCATCATTTAACATAAAATAAGTTTCTTCTTCATCAATATGTCCTTCTATAAACATCCCTAAATTAATCATTTTATTTAAATCCTTAATAACAAAGGATTCTTTTTCTTTAGAAAAGACTGCTAAATCCTTAATTAAACAATAGCTGTTGTCTTCCATAAATCTTACATACTTCTTAAATCTCTTTAATCTTTTCCTTATATTTATTCCTCTTAATAATAAGCCTAAACTTACTGCAAAGAATATAAATATAACAGTAACCCCAATAATAGTATCAGCTATAGCGTTGGTGAAAAAAGCCATAACTATTAATCCAGTTAATACTAAAAATCCAAATACTAAACTTCCTAATACTCCAAGAATCATATATATAATACCTGATACAGTTCCTGCTGGTCTTTTATCAATATAAGTTGATATATTATTTTTAGCTTTCTTGTTTAAGTTACTATAATTTTTTTCTATTTTAATATTTAATTCATTTAGCTTTGATTTAAATTCATTTATTGTATCTTCAGTTTTATAGCTAATATCTCTTTTTATATTTGCAAAATCTATAGCATTAAATGCATTTTTAACGGTCGACATAATTTGATCTTCTAAATCAGAAAAATCTCTTCTATCCATTACATTTCCTCCATATTATTTTATTAAAATCAACCTAAACTCATATATATAAAGTACTTTATCATTATTATAATACTTCAAATTTATTATATCTTATTATTAAATTAATTACAATTTATAACAACTGTATAAACTATTTATATTCCTTAGAAAAAAAGATATATTAATACTCTTATATACTAATATATCTTTTTTATTCTAATAAGTGATAGTGCGCTTAGACAACTATATCTTAATAGTATTTTTACATTATATAAATTTTTAATCCATTAAAAATTCCTTTCCCTTAAAGGAAGGATTTTTCCCATTATGATTAAGTATTATTTCATTCTTTTCTTCTACATTTTCTAGTACATTAGGAAGTCCTATAGTGAACCTACTACCTTTATTAATTTCACTTTCAAGTTTAATATATCCACCATGAAGTTCAACTATATATTTAACAAGTGTAAGTCCAATTCCACTACTAGTTGCATTTATAACTCCAGTACCTTCAACTTGTGAAAATCTTTTAAATATGAATTCTTCATCTGCTTTTGATATTCCTATTCCTGTATCTTCTACAGTAATCTCAACATAGTCTTGAACTTCTTTAATAAATACTCTAATTTCCCCACCTTTAGGAGTAAACTTAACTGCATTACCTAATAAGTTTATTATACATCTTTCAATTTCAGTTTCATCAAAGGATATTTCCTTTTCCTCCATATCAGGATCAATTATAAGAGATAACCCTTTTTCTTCTATATAATTCCTCATATTAAGTGCAACTTCTTCAACTATATATACTATATCATTATTCTTCTTAGAAATTTTATATTTCCCAGTTTCTATCTTTGAACTATCTATAATATCATTTATTATCTTCAATAAATTATTACAACTTTTATGGACAATACTCATATATTGGTTGATTTTATCATAAGTAATATTTTTATCTTTATTAAGTATATTTATTAACTGTACTGTGGACACAATAACATTTATTGGTGTTCTAAGTTCATGAGATAAATTTACAAAATAATTATTTTTAAATTTTTCATTATCTATTAGCTCTTTACTTAATTTTTTATTTTCTTCTAATTGCTTGTTTAGCTTCATAGTTTTTTGATTTACTAAATGTTGCAATATCTTAACATAATTAAATATATAGATAGCAATTGCTAATAATATAGCTATGTATACAGTATAAGCTAAAGGTGTTTTCCAAATAGGATTTTTTACCCTTATATTCATAGTTGTCTCTTTAGTTAATTCTCCATGTCCATCTCTAGCTCTTATTTTTAAAGTATACTTTCCAGGTTCTAATGACTTAAAATTTATTTCACTACGATCGCCAATATACATCCAATCTGAATCAATTCCTTCAAGAATATATTGATAAGTTATATTATTTAAAGATTCATAATTAGGTAGAAAAAAATTAATATATAAATTTTTATAATTATAATCTAAAACAAGTTCCTTTCCATCATAAATAGCTCTAGTATTTCCAATATTAATATCTCCAATTACTACTTCATCTTTATTCATCTTATAATCAACTAAGTCATCTACATTAAAATATGTAAAACCTTCAGTGCTACCAAATATCATAGTTCCATCTTTAAGTTTTAAGCTTGAATTTAAATTAAATTGATATCCATATAATCCATCCATCTTGGTATAATTTATTATGGTGTCTTTTTCCACATCATATTTATTTAAGCCGTTATTAGTACTTATCCAAGTATTATTATTATCATCAATTAATATTGAATTTATAAAATTATTAGTCAATCCTTCAGCTGTAGTATAGGAAGTAAATTTTTCTGTATTTAAATCAAATTTACAAAGACCTATATTAGTACCTATCCATAAGTTTCCTGAATTATCAAAGGTCATGCAATTTATATAATTGTTAATTATAGAATTTTCATCTGAAGAGTCTTTAGTATATCTATCTATTACTCCTTTTTCTTTGTGGAATTTAATTAAACCAATTTCAACCCCACCTAACCAAATAATATTTTCATCTTTAATATCTGATAGAATATAATTCACCAATCCTGGGTTTATTCCAAGTTCGCTCATGCTTTCACTATAATACTTTCTTTCATCTCTATCTATATTATAAGAGTAAAAATCACTTGTTGTTGCTATCCATACATCTTTATCATCATAATATAAATAGTTCAATTCCGAAGAGGAATCTTCTCCTATTCTTATTTCTGTATATATATAATCTACTGTATCTAAAGATATCATTTCCTTATTAGTTGCTATAACCATATATCTATCACTTATCTCAAACATACTTTTTATATATCTGTCACTTAAATTAAGTGTCTCTTCTTCATACAAAAACCTTTCTAATTTCCCATTTTCTTCATATATGTATATACCATCAAATTTAGTAGCTATCCATATATAATCATTTTGTTGCAATATAGATACTATATTTCTATTTTTTTTACTAATATAATTAAATATAGCACTATCATTTAATATACTAATGCCTTTATCTGTCCCAATCCAAATGGTTCCGTTAGAATCTTCAAAAAAGCATGTTATAACATTACTAGAAATTGAATTTTTAGTACTTATATCTTTTTTAAATACACTAAAGGTATTTTTATCTCTTGAATACTTTATTGCACCATTGCTTGTAGATAACCATGTATTATTATTACTATCATTTAAAATAAAATTACTATAAAAAATAACCTTAGCATCTTCAAAATCATAAATAGTGCTAAAACTATTTTCTTTCATATTATATTTTTTAGCACCATCACAATTTATTATTATTAACTCATCTTTTTTCTCTTCTCTCATATTAATAATAAAGATACCTTCCTTAGTTGATATCCACATATTGCCTAAGTTATCTTTTGATATGTATTTAATAAATAATTTGTCCTCTTTTTTATTATTATTTATCATTAAATTTTCATCTATTAAGTTTATTCCTAATCTTGTTCCTACCCATAGATAGCCATCTTCCCCTTCTTCTAAACATGTTATTGATGAACTACTTAAGGAATTTGAATCATTTGGATCACTATAAAATGCTTTAATTGTTTCATCCTTAATATTAATTTTAATTAAACCATTTTCTGTACCTACCCACATAATATTTTCTTCATAGCTGCTTTTTAATAATGAGGTTATCTTTAAATTGCCTAAATTATATTTATCATTTATATCCTTCATTCTTATAATAGTACCTGTATCTCTAATTAAGAAATCTAATCCATTATCAGTTCCTATCCAAATATTTCTATTAACATCTTCTTCTATACTTGTTATATAAGTCGAACTTAAAGTATTATCCTCCTGTGAATTGCAGTTATATAACTTTATTCTTTCACCATCATATCTATTAAGACCATCTTTTGTTCCTATCCACATATATCCCTTACTATCTTGAAATATAGCAGTTACATATTCATTTGAAAGTCCATCATCAATAGATATACTTTCAAATTTAGAATCATTTAATACTTCAGCATATGGCTTTATAGGAATTAGAATAAACATTAAAATAAATATTATCAATCTATTAAATATCATATCACTAAACCTCATAAAGTTAAATTTACTTGTATAAACACTCTTGTATTCTTATTCTACTTCATTTATCTTAAATAAATTTAATTTTGTCGTAAAATGTCTTTTTTTGTATTCGAATTGCAGACATATTTATTTTTATAAAATCAATACTTTAATTTTACTTTCAAAATTTAAAAGATACTGCTATAAAACAGTATCTTTAATATATTTCATCATTTTGTTGTATCATTATATATGTAGTAAATATGTTATTCTCATATTTTCTATTAACATATCCATTGTACTTTTTCACTATGCTATCCACTTGAATTAATCCAATTCCATTAATATCTTTATTTTTTGTGGATATAAATTTACCATCTACTTCATTTACATAGCCACTGATAGTATTATTACTTATCTTAATAACTAATATATTGTTCTCTGATGCTATTTTCAAATTGATAAATTTATAATCCTTTATGATGTCGCAGGCTTCAATAGAATTATCAAGAAGATTTCCTAAAATAGTACAAATATCCACATTAGAAACTTTTATTTCTGAATTTATTTTCAAATTTAAACTTATCTTTATATTTTTATCTTCTGCAATTTTCATCTTACTTATTAATATAGAATTTATAGCTATATTATCCGTATATATATTCTTATCTAGCTTACTAATACTATCATCTATTTCATTTATATAGGAAATTACATCTTCTTTGGTACTTACTTGCAATAAGCCCGAAATCATACTTATATGATTTCTAAAGTCATGCCTCCAACCAATCATTTCAGTATACATATCTAGAATTTCCTTATCATGGATTTTACGATCTAAATCCATTTTTAATATAAATTTTTCTTCCATTTCCTTTGAGAATATATTTAATATATATATTAATAATATTTGTATACTGCACAAGCTAAATAGTATAGTAATACTATCCATATTGATTCTCTCTATATTTACTACTAATTCTCTCTCATTTATAAATATTAGCGTATGATTTAAAAGCAAAATAACTGCAACTATATATAATGTCTTATCCTTTATATATTTTATAAAATTCACATTTTTCACAAAAAATTTTATAAGTATAAATTGTAAAATTTTAGCAAACAGTACTGCTATAACTCTTTTATAATTAGTATATAAATACATCTCAGAAAATAATATATTAAATAACTTTGAGAATATAGTATACACTACAAAAGAACTAACTATAATAATAGTAATATATAGTGATGCCAAAAAAAACTTTTCTGATACTCTACCTTTTCTAAATAAAAGAGGATATATTAATAGCAAACTATAATAAAAAGCCATAAAACTAACTATTCTGATTCCACTTATGTGAATAAATATATTATTGATTTTGATTATTGATATTGAAGAATAACATAAAACCATTAATATGTTAAATACTTTATTATATTTATTATACTTAGGCCACATTATCTTATTAAAAAAGTATACTGTCATAATTGAACTTATAATGTTGATCATAACTTCAAAAAAATATATAGTAGTCATAAAATTATATCAATCCTTATTCACAAATATAATTTATAAAAATATCATTAACTTCTTTATATTTCCCTCTACTTATAGGTATTTTAATTCCATTTTCTAATAATATATTATTTTTTATTATTGATTTAATATGCTTTACATTTACTATATAAGATCTGTGACATCTAACAAAATATTCACTTGGTAAAATCTTTTCTATTTCACTTATATTTTTTCTTACTGTAATTTTTTCAGAACTTGTATGAATATCTATATAAGGAGAAAACATTATAAAATAATGTATTTCATTATAATCTAATTTTATAATTTTTTTTGATGTCTCTAAAACAAGTGAAGAAACTTCATCTTTATTACTAATTCTATCTAAAGTATTATTTAAACAATAATATAAGTCTGAAACCTTAATAGGCTTTACTAGATATTGTAATGCTCTAACTTTATAACCATGTAATGCATATTTAAAAAATCCTGTTACAAAGACAATATCCATTTCTTTATTTTTTTCCCTTATTATATTAGATAACTCTATTCCTGACATCTTACTTAAATTAATATCTAAAAATATAATGTCATACTTATCATAATCTACCCATTCAAATAAAAACTCTTCTGCAGAAGTGAAATTATCTATTGCTATATCAATATTTTTTTCATTAGCCCAATTTTTAATATGATCATTAAGTAATTTTATTTGTACAACTTCATCTTCACATATTGCTATTTTCATTGATACAATCACCCCTCTATATCTTAGATATTTCATTATAACTGTCATTTATAGTTTTTATCTTTAAATATTTATTAACATTATTTCATTTTATATAACTTAATAATCAATTTTACTATTAAATATTAAATTTACCCTAAACTTTACTTTTTTAATCCTAATTTAACATTAATATTATACTAAATGTAAATTCATTTTCAATAATGTCTAAAAAAATACTTGAACTATTATAAATTAAATGAAACATAATATAAAAATATTCTAAATTATTAAATTTTATATAGTTCTTGACATTAAAATTCAAACAACATATAATTTAATTGATAATGATTATCATTATTATCGTAATTATTATATTTAAGGAGTTGTTTATATGAAAATAATATACTGGTCTGGAACAGGTAATACAGAAAAAATGGCAGAATTAATTAATGACGGAATTGTACAAGCTGGAAAAAGTGCAAGTATAATAAACGTTTCCGATGTAAATATAGCTGAAATACTAGAAGATGAAATACTTATATTAGGCTGTCCTGCTATGGGTGACGAAGTTCTTGAAGAATCTGAATTTGAACCTTTTATAGAAGATATTTCATCTAAAATATCTGGAAAAAAAGTTGCTCTTTTCGGCTCATATGGCTGGGGAGATGGTCAATGGATGAGAGATTTTGAAGAAAGAATGATAGGCTACGGATGTAGTATTATTGATTCACCATTAATAATACAAAATGAACCTGATGGAAGCGAAGATGAATGTATAGATTTTGGTAAAAAAATAGCTTCTATATAAAAATTACTTGGCGGTGATATAAATGGGATATTTAAATTTTTATGATAAATTAAACTCAATGGCCGATAAAGAATATGTAGAAAACTTTTTAATATATAATTTATCCTTAGTAATAGCTGGTGTTAAGCCTGCTGTTACAATTACAATAAAAAAGAATAACTATAAACTATATAATAATTGGAATACCCTAGGTCGTTTTTTTATAGAAGAACTACAGCTAAACTATATTGAATTAAGAGAATCTATTAACTCAATTGTAGTTATGGTCTATGATGAATTAATATTAGAAAGGCAATTAAATTCTAAAGATAATATTGAGTTCTTAAGTAATCTAGGATATCCTTCTACCTCATCTATTATTGATTATGTATCTATACTAAAAGTTAGGTATGAAAAATATCATTGCCCTCACGAACTTGGGTTATTTCTTGGAATACCCATTAAAGATGTAAAAGATTTTATGGAATGTACTACAAAGAAGTGCTTGTTATGTAAATATTGGAAAGTTTACAATGACAGCAGTAAGGCTGAAATGACATTTAATACCTATGATAGAATAAAAGATCATACTATGAAAAATATATTAAATGGAAATTCATCTTCTAATTTAATTTTAAGCATAAAAAGCTCTTTTTATGAAAGTGTTAGAAATATATAGACCTTAACCTTATATTTTCGATATTTATTTAAACAAAAGTAAATATCGAAAATATTTTTTTGTATTTTTATTAACAATTTGGTGAATAATGTTACTGTTAATAATCTGTTAAGCTATTATAAGATTTTTATGAAAATTTTATATTCCTTAGCATATTGGAATATTATATTTGGAGGTAGGTATGAAAAAAATAAGAATATTATTAATTTTACTCATATCACTTTTTTTAGTTTCTTGTGGTAGTGCAAACATTAGTACAGAGACTACAATAAAAGGGGATAATATTTCTAAGATTAAAATTATTTTAAGTTATGATTCATTAGTTAAAAATAAATTAGGAGACAATATTATAAAGGATAAAATAAATTCTTATTTAGTAGTTAAATCATCATATAATAACGAAACTGACATGTATGTTGATGAAGTAGTTTTATCTAGAGAGGTTATTAATTATCTATTATCACATAATAAACTAAAAGATTACCTATCAACAGAAACCCATAAATCAACTTCTTTATTTAAAAACATATACACTTTTGATATAAAATTCCTTTCTAATTTATCTTCCCTTGTGGATAGTAATTTATCAGCATATTTACCATCTCTTGCAGATAGTAATTTATCATCTTACTTAAGGTATATATCATTTAGCAATAAGATTATTATACCTGGTAAAATATTATCATCAAATTCTAATAATGTAATAAATGAAGATACCTTAGAATGGACCTACACTCTAGATCAAATTAATAGTGATACAAATTTACAATTTGAATATGAAGCTTATAGTATTTTTAGAATAATGTTATTTATTTTAATTATAATAGTTTTAATTGTTGTTATTTTTTATTTAATAAAAAGAAATAAATCAAAAGGTACCTCTAAAAATTAAATTCCCTATTAGGAAGATTCGAGTTAGCTTCTATTTATCCATATATAATATAATTAAAGAGATACTAAATTATCTAAAAGCAGTAATATGGATATAAGAAGAAATACTTATAACGATATAAGCTGATACTATATAATTTGAGCATAATATATTTAAAAGAGGTGGTATATATGAAGTATATTATATTTGATTTAGAATTTAATCAAAGTTCTAATAAAGAAGATAGGATTACTCAGTTACCCTTTGAAATAATCCAAATTGGAGCAGTAAAACTAGATAAAGATTTTAAAACTATTTCAACATTTAATGAGTTAGTTAAACCTACCGTGTATAAAAATATTCTTCCTTATATTCAAGATTTAACAAAGATTACTGATGAAATGGTTTCTTCTGCTAAAGAATTTACTGATATTTATTATGACTTTATGAATTTCATTGGAAAAGAAGATATAACATTTATTATTTGGGGAATTGTAGACTTAAGAGAATTATATAAAGCTATTATTTACTTTAATCTTCCTACTGAAAACTTTCCTAAACATTATATAGACATTCAAGATTATGCTAGTAAACATTTTAAAGTTCCATGTAAAAAAAGGATTGGACTAAAAAACGCACTAGATTTTCTAAATATACATATAAGTTCTGAATTCCATAATGCTTTTAATGACGCTTACTATACAGCTGAGGTATTTAAAAAATTATATACTGATTCAATAGAGCCTAAAGTTTATACTCATACACCTATCAGAATAAAATCAGAGCCTAAAAAGAAAGTTGATTATAATGCCTTAATTCTTCAAATTGAAAAAATGTATAATAAAAAATTAACCTCTAAAGAAATCAGCATGATAAAATTAGCATACAATATGGGTAAGACTAATCAATTTCTTATAGATATAGAAGAAAACCTATAATATCACATAACGTATTATAGGTTTTCCTTATTTATATATATTAATTTTAGTAAGCTCCTAATATCTTTTCAACTACTTGAATATCTGCTGGTATCCAATTTTGTGATGATAACTCATTTAATGAAACCCACTTCGCATCACTATGTACATTTAAGTTAAGAGTTCCGCCACATATTTCACAAATAAAACAATACATAACTAAATGAAAATTAGGATAATCATATTCTACTGTTGTTAGATATTCCAAGTTATTAATATCTAACTCAAGTTCCTCCTTAATTTCTCTAATTAAAGCCTCTTCTTTTGTTTCTTCAGCTTCTATTTTCCCACCTGGGAATTCCCACATATCCTTAAATTCACCATAGCTTCTACGAGTGATAAATATTTTATCTTCTTTTTTTATTATAGCTGCAACTACCTCTATTGTTTTCATTACTCCTACTTCCCTTATTAATTCTATTTTTCACTTTAATTCTATATTAACATATTTCAAAAATTTCTACTATTGAGCTTCTATTTCTTTATTACATAAGTTTTAAATTAAATACCATAGATTTAACTATTTTTTATTCTTTTCTAAAAAATCAATAATTATATTAATTGTTTCTTGGCAATAAAAAACATTTCCACCATGATCCCCATCATCTACACAATAGAATTCAGTATTTTTATTATAATTAACACATTTCTCGTATAACTCTATACTTTGTTCAAAAGGTACAACTCTATCTTTATTCCCATGGATTATTAATAATGGGTAATTATTAGAATTTTCATCAACATAATACACAGGGGATGACTTTAAAGCTAAATCTAAATTATCTAATAAATTATCAACTCCAAGTATCATAGTTGCTGGAGAGGCTTTATCATGTTCAAAGGCAGAGCAGTATTTATGCATTGTTGATAAATTACTTACACCATATAAGTTTATAAATCCTCTTACATCACATAAGGGTTCATCTGTATAATCTAGCTTATGATTTTTCCAAGTAGCCCAGCACATAGAGGATGTATGTCCTCCGCTTGAATCACCAGAAAGAAATATATTATTTATATCAACCCTTAACTCTTCAGAATGATTTTGAATATATCTTACAGCACACTTAACATCTAGTATTTGACCTGGAAATATTACTACATCATTAGGACGATATTCAACAATAACTAAAATATATCCCTTAGTTACAATATCTTTGAAGTCTAAAATATGTTCGCTTAAATTTTGTTTCATCCAAGCAGAGCCTTGAACATGCATAAATAGAGGATACTTTTTATTCCCCTCTAAGTTCTCTGGATAAGCAACCCTAAGCTTTAATTCAACTCCATACTTAGTAGAATATACAACGTCTTCTCCAATAAATGCTCTTATCTCATTTTTATCACCTTTAATAACTTTAGTTCCTTCTGGATATTTAGTAACTTTAGGCATTTCATCATAAGTATATTTCATTTCAGGTATCATTGTCCTTCCCCCTTATAAAATCACTAGAAATATTCTATTAATTAAACTTAATTATATAATCCAATGAATTCTTTTTACTAACTATTAATTCTCATAAGAATATAAAAAAACAAAGCAAAAATAATAAGATAATATTATTTCTGCTTTTGTTATTTCTCAATTACACTAACAATCAGTATTTGTAAGTAAATAATACCATTATATATAATACCTTTCGATATTATTTTTATCCTATAAAGAAATCTTTTTCCTTAATTGCTCTAATATAATATTGCCACGATAACTAATAACTTCAGATGATCTTTCAATATATTTCTCTGCAAATTCATTGTAGTTATTTCGATTTACTTCATCCTTTTTGGATTAACCTTTTTCCATAAAGCTAATATTCCATTATTAGTTATGGGTAATTAATCAGAGTTTAATCATATATCATAATAATATATAGAGAAACCTTAATACTAAATAATTATTATACCATTTTCCTTCATATATTCATTTAATTCTTCTTTGCAGTAACAGTTACCATCACAATTACATATTCTAAGAATAATTTTATTTTTAATAATTTCCTTTCCCCTATCTACTTCTTTCTTTAAGCTCTTAACTCTTTTCTCAATAGTAGCATTATAAATTAGAACAAAAACTAAAGCTCCATAGAATTCATATCTTGACCAAATATCATTTAAGCTATTATTCTTATTTGTTAAAAAGCAATATATTATTGTTCCTACTATGCCTATTGTAGAAACTAAAACTTGGCTTTTTTCATACTTTTTAAGCATTTTATTTTTTTCAATTAAACTATCTGCCTTATCTTTAATTTCTTTTTTTATTACTTTAATAGCTTTCTTTTCTTCATAATTATTCAAAAGTTATTCCCCCTAAAATATCTACTTAATAAATATTACTTAGAGGGAAAATTAAATATGCTATATTTTTATATCTTTTAATAATTAATATTAGTATCTTCTTAACAATTCATTAACTACCTCAATATCTGCTGGGACCCACGTTTGTGATGATAATTTTTCTAATGAAACCCATATCACATCATTATGTGCATTTAAATTTAATAATTACACTTATACATATATTATTCTCTATATCTTAAAATAACCTTATCCTTACTTTCTTCTAAGAATATATTTAAATATGCTAACTTCTTAAAACAAAACTCTTCTATGAATTTTTCACTTTCTTCCCTTAAATAATAATCATGAGTATATCTATTTCTTAGCTTTATAGCCATAATAAGATATCCCTTTAGATTTTCATCAAAAAATCCCATATCATATGATTTTTCAATTATTTGTATAGCTGACATGTTACTTTTTATTTTTCCATCATTTATTATTATATAACTCTCACACATATCTACTATATATTCAGAGAAATCCTGAAAATAAGCAAACATTGCTCTTCTTATTATCCTATTATGGCTTTTCTTATATTCAATTATAGCTTCTTTAAGATCTTCTAAATTATCATATGCACTTTGATATTTTTCTAAAAATTTCTCTTTTTTATATCTATAATAAGGACTCATCTATAATACCTCCAAAATAACTATATTGCTCATCTACTTTTAATGTTTTCTCTAATTTCTCGTTATTTCTTACTGACTTTAGCACATAATGATTAAAATCATACCATCTTTCTTCATCTAAAATATATTGGTTATCACTATCTACTGCAATACGAGCATATTTATTAGTAAAATCATTAAATAATATAAAAGTTAAATGTATTTTCTCATATTTATAGAAATCTTTAGCTATTTCCTTTATTTCATCTTCAATATTAATTGTATCTAAAAAATCCACCTTTGGTCCCACAACAACAAGTAAATCAATATCACTTCTATCTTTAATCCAATGCTGAGTACCATAACTACCAAATTCACATAAGGCTATAATTTCTCTATATTTTTTTATCTTTTTTATAAATTCTTCTTTATTCATATAGGAACTCCTTATATTTACATATTTAGCTTTATTATATCCCAATTATTTATATTATTAAACATAAAATTCTATATAAACTTTGCATAAATATCAATTATTTAGATATTAAATAATAATTGATTTATTTGCTTTATTAATCAGCTTAGCTGGTATTTCTTCATGTAACTCCCAAACAAAGCTAATTGGTTTATTTCCAGCATGACTTCTATATTCACAAGTTCCTAAATAAGTAAATGGTGATCTAAGTCCATCTCTTTCCTTATATTCTCTAACAAAAAGAGCTATATTATTGCTAGTTTTTAAATGATTAATATATCTTTGCGCTGTTGGACTTTCCACCGAAGTTCTAGATTGTGTTTGCCAATGAAATAATTTTTCGTTTATTGCGTAATCCTCATATAAGGTTGAAGGTGAAAAGTCCTTATCACTTTTATTTAAGGTAATAAAGAATATATCTGTTTTCTTATCTTCAAAATATTTAACCCCTTCTCTAAAGGCAGGTTTCTTATCTTCATTATAATAACCAAAGGCAGCCATTATTACATCTGTTGTATAATCACAATGTAAATCTAAAGGACATTCATAGCCTAAATTAACTTTTTTATCTACAAATTCAAGATGCTTATAATTATAAGTTAATATATCGCAAACTTCCTTCATCATAGTTTTATTATTAAGTACTCTATTAATACCTTCCTTTAATGAAGCTAATCCTTGTTTTTGTGGTGCATCATTATAGAAAATATAATACATCATATTAAGCATTAAAGCTTCTATCTTTAGTTTTTCCGTAAAAATCTACTAAAGATAAGTTATGATATTCTAAAAAGTTCTCTAAAGTTAAATCTAAAGCTGTATCATCTTTAAAAGTTCTAAGCTTATTAATTAAATATGCTTTTGAATTAGTTGAAGACTTTATATTTCTTAATATATACTCCTTAGCTTCCTTTTCTAATTGAATATAGCATCCCTTAGGTAAGGTTAAAAATCCATTTTCAATATAATCTTTTACAGGTCTATTACTTCTTCCAATTAAAGCTATAAACTTATCTTCAAAACTATAATTCTTATGTGCTTCTCCTACAAAGTCTAAAACTGTTAAACATTCTTTATCTTCATGAAGTCTTAAACCTCTTCCAAGTTGTTGTAAAAATACAGTTAAACTTTCTGTTGGTCTTAAAAATAATATTGTATTTATTTCTGGAATATCTACACCTTCCGTAAATACTATATTTTTGATAGAATACACCTATAAAAACGATTCACCTGTTACCGATGAATATATGGGTACAATATCATTTTAAGTATTGCTTATTATTTTGTAAATGTCAACATCAAAATGTTGAAAAATTCCAACATGAAAATGCATAATTATTTGATGATTATTTATTTTCTT
>CAKVEW010000003.1 GCA_934746015.1 uncultured Clostridium sp. | reverse complement strand
CAAGTGATTTAACTACAAAATTAACAAAAAGGATATTTTCATTTTTGAAAATATCCTTTTTGTCTACAGTCTGAAAACTCCTAAAGGAGTTTCAAAATTAATATATTTAATATAGATTTATACTTTATTTTTTATTGTATTATCCAAATAAATTTTATTTACTCTTCTGACCTTGCTGATAGTATATCCAAATTATTATTTATAATAATATCTTCAGTTATATTCTCATTATATATAGCTTCATCTATAACTTCTTTTAAATTATTCACTGCTATAACTTTTATTCCATCTATATCTTCAAAGCTTTCTTTCCAATTTTCAACTGGAATTATAACTTTAGTTGCTCCTGATTTTTTAGCAGCATATATTTTCGCATTTACTCCACCTATTGGTTTAACTTCTCCCAATAAACTTATCTCACCAGTCATTGCAACTTTATTACTTATCTTAACCTTATTAATAGCACTATATATAGCAGTTGCTATTGTTATACCAGCTGAAGGACCATCTACAGGCATTCCACCTGGAATATTTATATGTATATCATAACTTTCACACTCTAAACAGAAAATATTATTTAATACAGTTAATACATTTTGAATTGATGAATAAGCTGTGCTTTTCCTTTTAACTTTTCTATTACTATTACTTATTTCTTCTTCCTCAATAACACCTGTTACTTTTAATATTCCTAATCTATGGCTTACTTTCCTAGCTGTAGCTTCAACTTCCATAAGAATTCCTATATTTGCACCATGAACTGCTAATCCATTTACTATTCCTACTTCTGGTTTTTCTCTAATCTTTTTATCTGGAATTTGTGCGTAGTTTCCATTTTCTATTACCCATTGTATATCTTCTATATTAATATCATCTCTATCTTCATTAATTGCCACTCCAGAGGAAAGTTGAACTAAATTAACTACGTCCCTTCCATTAGTACAATACTTAGATACTAAATCTAAAGATTTTTCATCTATCTTTAATCCTACTTTCATTGCTGCATTCTTTGCAATTACTTTAATTTCATGGGAATGAAGTGATCTAAAGAAGATTTCAACACATCTTGATCTTATAGCTGGAACTATTTCTTCTGGACTTCTTGTTGTAGCCCCTATTAACCTAAAATCTGCTGGTAATCCATTATCAAATATCTCTTTAATATAATCGGGCATATTAGGATTTTCACTACTATAGTAGGCACTATCTAAAAAAACTTTCCTATCTTCTAAAACTTTTAGCAGTTTATTAAGTTCTACATGATGTAATTCGCCTATTTCGTCCATAAATAAAATACCTCCATGAGCTTTTGTTACTGCTCCTGGTTTTGGTTGTGGAATGCCAGCTATTCCTAAAGAGCCAGCCCCTTGATATATAGGATCATGAACTGAACCAATTAATGGATCTGCTATTCCTCTCTCATCAAACCTAATTGTAGTTGCATCTATTTCTATAAACTTAGCATCTTTTTTAAAGGGTGATTTAGAAAACTTTTTAGCTTCTTCTAGTACCAATCTAGCAGCAGCAGTTTTACCAACTCCTGGAGGCCCATAAATAATAACATGTTGGGGATTAGGACCGCACAATGCAGCTTTTAGTGCTTTTATTCCTTCCTCTTGACCTATAATCTCCTCAAAAGTAGTAGGTCTACTTTTTTCTGTTAAAGGCTGAGTTAATTGTATACTCCTCATTTTCTTCAATTTATCCATCTCTTTAACATTCTCTTTTTCGATAACTGTCTTATTATTTACATGACCTTTATTGCTATTAAAAATATAATAAATAAATAGCAACATGGTTATTATTTGTAGTATTATTAATACTTCTGCCATATATTTTGCATTAACTATAAAAGTAAATGCATCCTCCCTTCTATCTGTCATATAAATATTATTAACTTATTGCTAAGTTAATATTCTATAGAAAAAGGATACTTTACCATTATTTTTCTACAAAATATTTTAAATGTTATTATTTAAAATATTTTTGAATAAAAATAAAAAACATCTTAAAGTTAAAAATAACAATAAGATGTTTTTTCAATTAGGCAGTTTCTATACCTTTTCTTTTCTTTACTTTTTTTGCTTTTAATTGCGGTCTAACTTCTCCTTCAGGAAGCTTAAATACTTCTGGATTTTTCTTTTCTGTTATACATTCTTGATTTATAACAACCTTTTCTATAGACTCATCAGAAGGAATATCAAACATAATTTCTGTCATAGTTTCTTCTACTATAGATCTTAATCCTCTGGCTCCTGTTTTTCTCTTAATAGCTTCATTAGCTATAGCTTCTAAAGCATCATCAGTAAAGTCTAATTGAACATTATCTATTTCAAATAACTTTCTATATTGCTTAACTAAAGCATTTTTTGGTTTTGTTAGAATATTTATTAAAGCATCTTTATCTAATGATTCTAATGTTACTACAACTGGTAATCTACCTACAAATTCAGGTATAAGACCAAACTTTAATAAGTCTCCAGGCATTATATCTTGAAGCAACTTACCAATATCTTTATTATGCTTTGAATTAACACTTGCACCAAAACCTATAGAACTCTTTTCTGTTCTTTTTTCAATTATTTTATCAATTCCATCGAAAGCTCCACCACAGATAAATAATATATTTGAAGTATTTATTTGTAAGAACTCTTGATGAGGATGTTTTCTTCCTCCTTGAGGTGGCACTGAAGCAGTAGTTCCTTCAAGTATCTTTAATAACGCTTGTTGAACTCCTTCTCCTGATACATCTCTTGTAATAGATGGATTTTCTGACTTTCTTGCAATCTTATCTATTTCATCTATATAAATTATTCCCTTTTCTGCTCTTTCAATATCATAATCTGCATTTTGTATAAGTTTTAATAAGATATTTTCTACATCTTCACCTACATATCCAGCCTCAGTTAAAGTTGTAGCATCAGCTATAGCAAAAGGAACATTTAAAAACTTAGCTAAAGTTTGAGCTAATAATGTTTTACCTGAACCAGTTGGTCCTAATAAAAGAATATTGCTTTTTTGAAGTTCTATATCATCTTCTACTAAGTTAGAATTAATTCTTTTATAGTGATTATAAACAGCAACAGATAAAGACTTTTTAGCCTTTTCTTGACCTATTACATATTGATCTAAATAATTTTTTATCTCATTTGGTTTAGGAACACTAGTAGTATCTAACTCAACGCTTTCTTCGAATTCGTCTGCTATTATTTCTGAGCACAAATCTATACATTCATCACAAATATATACTCCAGGCCCAGCAATTAATCTCTTTACTTGCTCTTGATTTTTGCCACAAAAAGAGCATTTTAATTGTTTCTTCTCATCGTATTTAGCCATAAATTCACCTCACTTGGTTAAGATAGAACTATTTATTCGTTGCTACCTTTTTCATTTTTAATTATTACTTTATCTACCAAACCATAATTCATAGCTTCTTCTGCTGCCATAAAGTAATCTCTTTCAACATCAGATTTAATTTTTTCTAATGGCTGATTTGTATTTTCACTTAAAATTTTATTTAAAGATTCTTTAATCTTTAAAATTCTCTTAGCGTGAATATCAAAATCTGTTGCCTGACCTTGGAAACCACCTAGTGGTTGATGAATCATAATTTCACTGTTTGGAAGTGCAAATCTCTTTCCTTTTGCTCCAGATGAAAGCAAGAAAGAGCCCATTGATGCAGCCATACCTATGCATATAGTTGAAACATCTGGCTTTACATATTGCATTGTATCATAAATAGCCATTCCTGAAGTTATGGATCCTCCTGGGCTATTTATGTATA
This sequence comes from uncultured Clostridium sp., assembly GCA_934746015.1. Lineage (GTDB taxonomy): Bacteria > Bacillota > Clostridia > Clostridiales > Clostridiaceae > Clostridium. The sequence goes on along the minus strand of CAKVEW010000003.1, from coordinate 178,197 downwards.
AATGGATATCCTTATCTGGATCTTCACTTTCTAAAAATAATAATTGAGCAACTACTAAATTAGCTACTGTATCATTTATTTCTCCACTTAACATTATTATTCTATCTTTTAATAATCTTGAAAAAATATCGTAAGATCTTTCTCCCCTACTAGTTTGTTCTACTACCATTGGAACTAAACTCATTTAAATTCCCTCCTTCTCTAAAACTTACCTTCTTTTATAATATATCCACATTCCATAAAAACTAATTATATTAAATTATATAAAATTTTATTTAATTTGTTAATGAATATTTGAAATAATTGCCAGAATTAAATTCTGGCAATTACTATTTTTGCTATTTATTGTTTTCTACTAATAAATTTACAGTTTTTGATGCTTTTACATCTGCTATAAGTGCAGCTTTTTGACTATTTAATAGTAATTCTACCATTTTTTCATCATCGCCAGCTGAATACATCTTAGCAACTTCTTGAGCTTTTTCTTTTAACTCTTCTTCAGTTGCATCTATATTTTCTGCTTTTTCAATTGCTTCTAATACTAAATCAGTCTTAACCTTAACTTCAGCATTTTCCTTCATATAATCTCTCATCTTAGCTTCATCTGTTCCAGTAAATTGGAAATATTGTTCTAAGTTTAATCCTTGATATTGAAGTCTTTGCTCTAAGTTTCTAACCATAGCATCAATTTCTTTTTCTATCATAACTGATGGAACTTCAACATTTGCATTTTCTACAACTGCTTTAATTATAGCTTCCTCGTACTCTTTTTCAGCTCTATTTGAATTAGCTTCTTCCATTTTCTTAGTTAAATCAGCTTTTAATTCTTCTAATGTATCAAATTCTGAAGTTTCTTTAGCGAATTCATCATCAATTTCTGGTAATTCCTTCACTTTTATTTCTTTAACTAAAACTTCGAACTTAGCCTTTTTATTGTTTAATTCTTCTTTGCCATAGTTTTCTGGGAAAGTTACATTAACTTCAACTTTATCTCCAGCCTTAGCACCTATTAATTGATCTTCAAAGTTATCTATGAAAGTACCTGAACCTATTTCAAGTGAATAGTCCTTACCTTCTCCACCTTCAAAAGCTACATCGTCAACATAACCTTTAAAGTCAATAACTGCTGTATCACCAGTAGCTACTTCTCCGTCTTCTTTAGTTTCAATTCTTGCATTTTTTTCTTGCATTTCTTTTAATCTTGCTGCTAAATCTTCTTCTGTTACTTCGTAAGATGGTTTTTCAATATTTAAACCCTTGTATTCTCCTAATTCAACTTCTGGGTAAACTGTAACTTCAGCAGTATAAACGAAATCTTTTCCTTCTTCTGCTGTTACTATATCTACCTTTGGATAGTCAACAGGAATTATGTTATTTTCTTCTAATGCCTTTGAATAAGATCCTTCTATTGCAAAGTTTATTGCATCTTCCATTAAAACTCCAACTCCATAGTACTTCTTTACTATAGCCATTGGAACTTTACCTTTTCTGAATCCTGGCACATTAAAATTCTTAACATTTTTATTATAAGCCTTTTTTATAGCTTCTTGAAACTTGTCAGCTCCAACTGTAATTTCAAATTTCACAATGTTCTTCTCTATTTTTTCCATTTTAGCTTCCATCGTATTCTTTCCTCCTAAAATAGTAAGATACTATCATAATTGATATAACTAGCTTATTATAACATAGAATATTGTTTACTTTCAAATATTTGTTTATTTAATTTTCCTTAATTTATTAATTCTCCATTTGAGTTTATATATTTAACATTTCCATCTATAGTCACTTCTAATCCTTTTTCTTGAATTTCGCCCAATTTTATTTCTTTTCCTTTAGAATTCCATAAAGTTTTATGACTATTATCATTTAAATCTACTACCCAAATATATTTACTTAAACCATATCCAAAGTATGGAACATTACTTATATATGCCACTTTCGTATTACTAATAAATTTAGCATCTACATTCCATAAATAGCCATTATATGTTTCTAAAACTGCTGCTTTTTTAAATACCTCTCCATTTGGAGCTACATAATTATCTTTAGTTATAACTGCTTCTTTGGCATTAGTATTAAATATCTTCATATCTTGATTTTCATCGATAGTCAAGATTAAATTTTTGTCTTGATTTAAAGTGTAATAAATATTACTTGGAGCATCTTTTATCCCCTTAAACTTAATTACCCCATTATTTTCTTCATATTCTGCCTTTAATATAATTCCTTCTTTCACAATTAAATCAATTGTTTTAATTTCCGGTTCCTTAGGTGCTTCTTCTTGTGTTGTCTCTTCTTGTGTATTTTCTTCATTTATATTATTAGTATCATCTTGAGCATCTTTATTATCTTCATCTATCCAATTTTGGACTTTATTTCTTAATGTATCCATGTTTATGCTGTTCATAGCTATCTTTAAGAATAATAAACCAATAATAAGGACTCCCAAAATTGATATTATAGCTATTCTTTTTCTTCTTTTTCTCATTTGCCTCTCATAGTCTCTACTGAATATGCTAGGTTTTCTCACACCTAATTCCCTCCTTATAAAATACTATTTATATTAAAAACACTAATTATATTATTTATAAATAATGCTTGATTATTCTATTATCTTCTACTGCCACAGCCACAAGATGATTTTCCACCTTTTGTACTGCAACATCCCCCACATTTAAGAAGACCATAATCTCTTAATTCCTTTACTGTTAGCTTAGCCTCATTTTTATCATATTCTTCATATTCAGGGGTAGCTTTCAATAAATCCTCTGTATTAATATTTATCATTTAATTCACCTCAATTTATATTATATACTTTAATTAAGTCAAATCTCCATAAATTTTATATATTTTTAATTTTATTTTAAGAATATATTTAAGCAAGAAATGATATATTATTTTAAAATACTACCATTTTCGATTTTTTTATAAAAACTATTGGATTTTTTGACCAATTATACTATAATAATAGTATAATATTTATATAGATTATATGTTTTGTATATAATTAATTTACTAAAGTAGCCCATACTACTGTTAATAATTTATTAACAGTTTTAATAAAACCCCACATATGTTCATTTATTCCCTTTCTTAAATGAACATAAAACCCTTTAACCTGTGCAATACTCTTGTACAGGTTCTTTATTTTATTATATAGTATATTATTGCTAAATTTCAAATTTTTAGTATAAGTTATATGTAAATTATTTATTAAAAAACTCAATTCCATTACTCTACTAATAGATATTTAATTGTAAAGAAAAAAACTCCTTACGGAGTTTTACATATTGTATCTAAACATATGGTGATGGATCTATATGTTGTCCATTAATTCTTATTTCCCAATGTATATGAGGGCCTGTACTCATTCCTGTAGAGCCCACATAAGCAACAGTTTGTCCCCTATATACAGTTTCACCTACAGACACAAGCAATTCACTATTATGAGCATATAAGGTTTGAACTCCACTACCATGATCTATTATTATAGTATTTCCATAACCACTAATCCATCCTGAATAAACTACTACACCGCTTTTAGATGCAGCAACTGGTGCTCCATAAGGATCTCCTAAATCTATTCCAGTATGGAAGCCAGCTTCTCCAGTAACTGGATTTATTCTAGGTCCATAATTATCAGTAACTACGCCATACCCTGGTCTTAAGAATGTTTCAGTGCTTGGATCTCCTAGAACTCCATCACTCCCACTTTCTTCTGGTGGATTAGCTTGTCCTCCTCCTGAATTATTTCCATTGTTTATATCTGCAAATATATTATCTAATTCTTGTTGAAGTGCTGCGTTATAAGAAATCAAATCTCCTATTTGACTTTCTAAATCATTTCCCTGATCTGTTAAAGAAGCTATTAAATTAGATTTTTCAGATTCTAAATTATTTAATTCATTCATCTTACTTTGATGATATTCTTCTTTAGCTAGGTATTCTTTTTGAGCTTCTTTCAATTCATCTTGTTTTGCTACTATAGCTTTTTTAGCTTCTTCTATTTGTGCTAATTGGTTAGATATCTCTTCTTTTTCTTTTTCAAGTTGTGCTTGAATATCTTTTGCTTCATTAATTAATTTCTTATCAAAATTTATTAGTCTAAAAATGTTCTGAATATTATTAAATAATGAAAGTATGTCTTCACTTTTCAAAATTAAATATATGTAATTAGTTCCTATATCAATTTTATAGTAATTCCTAAGCCTTTTTTCTATGTTTTCCTTAATTCTTATAGCATCCTTTTCTTTTTCTTCAATTATCTTTTCCCTACTTTCAATTTCAGCCTCAGATTTATAAATTTCACTATTTATATTATCTATTTCATTTTGAACTTCATCTATTTTTGCCTGATAGGAATTAACTTCTTCCCTAGCGGCTTCTAAATCACTACTCTTTTCATTTATTTGATCTAATATGCCTTTAAGTTCAGCATTTTGATTATATATTTCATTTTCAATCTTATCTTTCTCATTTTCCAAATCATTAATTTGGTTTTTATTTTCATTTATTTTATCTTGTAAAGAGGAGCCAGTCTCCGCAAAAGCTAAAAAATTAGCTGAAAAAACTACAGTAACAGTTATTGTTATTGCTTTTAAAATTTTACTCATAACTATACCTCCATTAGTTAATCTATACTAAATTTTTGTACATCATTAATTATCCAATTGTTATTTTCATATTCGATATTAGTTAAAAACATTTCTTCAACGTTATTATTCCAAAAGGGCAATATTTTCTTTTTAATATTATAATTTAAATTAATAACTACATTTCCTTTGTAAGCTCCATTTTCATAATAGAACTCACTGCTTTTTAATTCAGTTTTTAAATCATTAAGCTCATAATTATTTTTTAAAAATAAACTTTCCCTTATTATGCTATCATAAATTTTATTTTTTGTATCATGTTTAGAATTAAGAATTAATGAAGAATCTGAGCTATTTAGTGCATTAAAAACACTAGAATAAAATATGTTCGTGGCTTCATTTACATCCTCAATAAGCTTTTCATTTACCATATTTATATCTATATTTATATTTGGCAAACTAGAAACTTTTACCTTATCACTCTTTATTACTCCCCATGGAAACTCTTTCTGTAATTGTATATTAATTTCTTTATTTAATGGAATAGGTCCATATTTTTTTATATCCTTAACTTTTTTATGAATTTCTTCATCATTAATAAATACATCAGCATCTTCAAAATTTGAGGTTAAACTTATATTTAAAGCTGACATATTAAGACTATATTCCATATTATCTACTATATATACTTCTTTTTCTTCTTCAACTACGCCATACAAAGTATTTAGTTTTCCTTTTATTAAATATTTCCCAGGAATTAAATCTCTTTTTATATTTGTAGCTGCTACTTCCTTATCATTTATATATATTTGAGCATTATCAAAATTTGTATTAATTTTAATAGCTACAGGTGATATTTCTATATGGTAGTTATCTAAAAATAATACTTTTTTATTAATTAAAGTAAAGTGACCACTTGTTCCATTATCCTTTAAATCTTTTATTACAGCACTTACTCTAGATTTATTTTCAGAATAATATTCAGCTAATGGTTCAAAATCCTTTTTACTTATTCTTTTCCCATCAAATTTAACTTTTCTATAAATCTTACCTGGACTATTGTCTTTTAATGCTATTTCTAAATTCCTTAAGATTATATTTTTACTTGATTTATAGCTTCCAATGCTAAATCCAATTACTGTGAAAAGTACAAGTATTCCTATTAAAAGAAATTTTCTCTTAATTAAGAATTCCTTTAAATTTGAAAGCTTAATGTCACTTATATCTTCTACTAATACACAAAAATATTTCCTTAAAGCATCAAGTACTTCCTCTAACTTTCCCAATATCTTTCACCCTTTATTCTAAAATATCTATTATCCATTTTTGACAGTTTAAACACTTATATATTCTAATAACAAACATATCAAGGATTCCCATAGGCTTCTCCTTGCTTAATAATTCTACTTCTTCCTTAGTAAAGAAATCATCTTCTTCGTTTAAAAACCCTTGAATTTCTATTATATAATTTTCATTTGTTGCCTCACAGCAATCATTTTCTCCTACTACTTCTATCTTTTCATATTTAAGACTTGGACTAAGTTCTTTAATAAGATATATTATATCTTCAAATTCATCTATATTATCTAAGAATTCTTCCTTATAAAATACTAAATCTTCTACTTCAAATAATTTTTCCATAATACCACAACCTTTACCTTATTGTACTTTAATTTTATCTTTATTAATAATATTAATCAAGATAATTTGACAGTCAAATTATAGAAATAATATGTTATAATTTATTATAAAAAAGGAGGTAAATAAATGATATTTGATAGCCATATGCACTCAAAATATTCTACAGATAGCAGCATGAATATAAATGATGCTATTAAAGTAGGAAAAGAGAATAATATTGGGATAATAATTACTGATCACATGGATTTAGACTATCCTATAAAAGAAGACTTTAAATTTGATATTACTAGCTACTTTAATGAATATGATAAATATCACTCTGATAATGTTAAACTTGGAATTGAAATAGGATTAACCAGGGATACTTTTTTAGACAATGAACTTATTGCTAAAAGCTATGATTTTGACTTTGTTTTAGGATCAATACATGCAGTAAAAGGCTTAGATATATACGAAGAATATATTCATCAAAACTATAATAAAAAAGAATTTTTCTCTTATTACTTTGAAGATATGTTAAAGTGTGTTCAAATCTATAATAATTATGATGCATTATCTCATATAGATTACCCATGTAGATATTGTTCCTTTGATAACAAGGAAATCCTAGTAACTGAATTTAAAGATATACTTTCAGAAATTTTCACTACTTTATTGAGTAAGGGAAAGATATTAGAATTAAATACTTCACGCCTTCATATTCCAGAGGCAAATAAAGCTTTAAGAGATATTTACAACCTATATATAGATTTAGGTGGCAAATATGTAACTTTAGGTTCTGATGCACATAGCCATTTAAATATAAATAGAAATTTTGATTTAGCTTTAAAATTCGTAGAAGATCTTGGTTTAAAAGGTGTTTATTTTAATAAAAGGAAAATGGAATTCTTCTAATAAAAAAATAATGATGGAAATTCAGTAATAATTAAAAGTGGACAAATCTCTATCCCTCCTTTAAAAACAGTTTTATTATTTTAATTGCCTTTTCTAAAGAGATTACTTCAATTTGTCCACTTTCTTCTATCCAAATATCAACATTAATGCTTTAATAAGCATCTAACATCCTCATAAAAATTCATACTAGTTATACTTACTTTTTACTTACTTAATCTATTTATTTCTTTTTCAGTTAATCTATATATAGTCCAATCATCCATAGGAATAGCCCCTAGTGATTTGTAAAATTTAATTGATGGCTCATTCCAATCAAGGCATGCCCACTCCATTCTTTTACAACCCTCTTCCTTGGCCTTTTTAACAAGAAATTTAAAAACTTCTTTTCCTATTCCTTTTCCTCTTGCCTCTTTTTTAATAAAAATATCTTCTAAATATAAGCCACTTTTCCCAATAAAAGTTGAGAAGTTATAGAAATATAAAGCATATCCTATAGCTTTTTCATCTAGTTCTAAAATCACTACTTCAGCTCTTTTATTTTTAAAAATAGATTCTCTTAAGCTTTCCTCTGTGGCTATTACTTCATCTGACATTTTTTCATATTCTGCAATATCTTTAATAAGAGATAATATAAGGCTACAATCCTCTTCACTTGTTTCCCTAATCTTTAAACTTTCTATATTAGTATCATAATACTTCATAAATAACCCCCTATTAAGTACTAAAAAATAAATAATTTACGCAATATCCCTAAACATTGCTAAATCACATCTTTCACATACTTCTTCCTCTAGTTCTTCAAAGCCATATTTTTCATATAATTTTATTGCTTTATACAAAAGAGAATTTGTTTGCAAAGTCATTCTCTTATATCCTAGTGACTTTGCTATTTTAAGTGCATTTTCTATCATTATATTTCCAAGCCCCATTCCTTGAAAATTTTGCTTTAAATACATCTTTCTAAGCTCACAGGTTTCTGAATCTATTTTATAGATACCATAGCTAGCTATTATATTTCCCTTAAATTCTATAACTTCGAAATCCCCATGATTCTCCATATAGTATTTAGGTATATCAGTAATATCTAAGTCTTCTCCTGTTGGATTTAAATCTAATCCATAGGATTCTAAAACTTCCTTCACTAATTTTAAAACCCCTGATTCATCCCCAGCCCTAGCCTTTCTAATAATTAAATTTTTCATATTTAGCCCCCTTATTTTAATGTAGAATGAAGAATGTAAAATTTAAAATTAAAGAAGAAACTCCTAACGGAGTTTCTAAAATAGATATATTTAATAGTTTAAATTATATTAGAAAATCTATATTTAAAATTTTAACTTTTTACATAAACCCCACATAACAATTATTATATTAATACTATTATAAGGGTTTCCCTAAATAATTTCATCATTATTATGGATTTTTTTTATTAATTTTTTAAAAACAACAAATCCTAATATAATAGCAAATACTAAGGTTATTAATTCTATTATATAAACATTACTAATAACTCCTGCTTGATAAAGGGCTGCTGGGAAATTTATCACTGCATGACATACTATAGATATAAAAAAGTAAATGTATTTCTTTTCTTTTACAGCATGAAAAACTAATATAGATAAGGAAATATGAATAATCATGGCTATAATTCTTTCAAAGCCTGGCATTAGCCACAAAACTGAGCTACTATTTACAAAATGGTTATAGGTTGTACTTATTACTTCCTCTGAAACTAAAGCTTTCTCCATTGTTGATTGGAATCCACCATTGTTAATAAGTATTGAGTAAACAATAGCATTTAAACTACTAACCCCTCCAATTAATATAGCTTCCATTCCTCCATGTCCAACTCCATATGTTACTGCTGTTATATCATTTCTATCTTTAATTAAATACTTGAAGGATATTAATCTTGCTGTTTCTTCAAAAATTCCTGCCATTAATCCCCCATAAAGCATATATGCCACTGGATTACCTAGTAAAAATTCTGAAGTGCTCTTATTAATATTTAAAAAGTAATTGTGTATAGGTGCTTCTATAATTTGAACAGCAATAAAAAAAGCTAACATTCCTATAAAGAAAACTTTTAAACTTACCTTATGTTTCACCTTTAAATAGATAATTCCTCCAATAGGTAACCCTAAACTTAAAATTAAACTAATTCCCATAAAAATAATTGATAAATTATTGACCATATTAAAACTCCCCCTTTTACATAATAAAATATTAAATATATGACATAAAAATAATAAAGATTATAATTAAAAATAATACAATCAAAGAAAACTTATTTGCAAAATTAATTGTATATCCAAGTCCTACTCTTTTCTCAATCATAAAAGCTGGATCCTTTTTGTTATAATAAAACATCCCAAGTATCCAATTGCTATCATCATCCTTGTAAGCTTCTTCTTGATTTTCATTTTCCCTAGTATCTCTTTGACTTATTCCTAATATAATAAAGACTAACAAAAAAATAACAATACTAATTGAAATAAATGTATTAATATGTGAAATTAGCTTTTCAGAATAAAAATCATAAATTACTCCAAGTTGAATTATTGAGTAAAGAATAAGAATCTCTACCTCATTTATTAAAAAAAATAATGATATTAACCTTTTTATTTTTTTCTTATATTTTATTGTACTTTCAATATTACTACTATTTAAATCCACTCTTGACCTTAAGCTTATCTTTGCTAATAAATACATAAATAAACACATTATTATTCCTATAAAAGGAAATTTATATATATTAGAAAATCCTGGATCTATTAATTCTTTGCTTCTTATATAAGTTAATACTAGCGTACTTATTGGTAAAATAATTGGAATTAAAAATATCCAATCCTTTAAAGGCTTATATTTCTCATCTTTCTTTGGCTTCCTTAAAGTGGTATCTACTATTACAATATTATTACCTTTATAATTCCAATTATTATTTTCTTTTAATTTTTTTAATTTTATATTGTATATAGAATAAACTATAATATGAATTACTACAGATAAAATTGTAGTAATCCCTAAAATTATAGATATCTTTTCTTCACTGCTATTTCTATTTATAAATAAAACTATATTAAAAAGGACTATTAATATTAAGAATGATACTAAAACAATCCTTTTATATTCCTTTTCTAAGTCTTTAAGTTCTTTCATTTCTTTAAACTTTTTAGGAATACGAACTCCAAAATATATTCCATTATTAGAAAAACTATTTAAATAATATGATAATACCCCTAGAGATATAATTGTAAAATTAAATACTAAAATATATTCTATATTATTCATAAGAACACCTCCTACAATTTATACTCCCATTACTATTAAATATATAAATAATACTATGATTAACACAAAAGGTAGAAGCATTATTATTAATCCAATTGGATTTCCTAAATTAACATCCCACCCAATGCCTACTCTTTTTTCTACGAATATGCTGGGGTCCTTTTTGTTATAATAAAAATTACCTAATAGCCAATTCTTATCATCATCTCTATATATTTCTTTATCTTCTTTATTAATTTTAATATTTTTTCCACCTTGTCCTATTTTATAGCTAATTACTGAAAATATAAGTGTAGTTAATAATATTGTAGGCAAGAAAATTGTATTTATAATATTTATATTCCAAGAAAAAATAGTACAAAATTGTATAAAGGTAAGCATCATTGATATTTCTAAAGTTACTAAAAATAATAATATAGAATTAATTCTTTTAAATACTTTTCTTTGCTCCTTAATTTCTTCTAAGGTTCCGCTATTTATTTCAACCTTACCATTTATGGCAAATCTATTTGTTAATGCTAATAAAATTATCATCCCTGTTTGAATTAATATAGGAAATATAACTAAATAGAAAAAGCCTTTAAATCCTTCTTTATTTACAAAACTATCTGCTATCCCTTCTGCATTATAATGAATAGGGAAAGGATTTGGAACATTTTTATATGCTATAAGAGTTAAAATAAGTGTAATTAAAGGAAATACTAATAATATCATAAATGTTCTAGTTTTTATTACAACATTATCTTCTCTTAATTTAGGTTTTCTAATTGAAGTATCAACAAGAACTACATTTTTCCCTAGCTTCTTCCATCCCTTTTCTTCTTTTAATTTCATTGTTTTCTTCCAATATATAATCACCGGAATATTACATACTATTATTAAAAGAAAAATTAGCAATATAAATATAGATATTTTCCAGTTAAAAGCAACTATTATATTAATTATAAGAATTAATGGCAAAATAAAAATCAAATAGTTTTTCTTATATTCTCTCTCTAACTTTAATATATCTTCATCTTTTTCATATTCCTTTGGAACCCTAACTCCAAATATTATTCCATTATTTGAAAACTTATTTACAAGAAAGGTTGAAAAAAATAGAATTATACTTATAATAATTGTGCAACTTAAAATTATTATCTTTTCCATTAACTTTCACCTACTTTTCATTAAATTCTAAGAATACTTTATCTATGTAGTCTTTAATTGCATCTTTATTAATGCCTCTATTAAAACATTGAGCCATATAATAATATAAGTTATCTTTCAAATCTTCTTCAAATCTTTCCCTTGATAAATTCAAATTTAAAGAAACTACCGCTCCTTTTCTTCTATCAATTTTTATATATCCTTCTTCTTTTAGTATACTATAAGCCTTATTAACAGTATGCATATTTACTCCTATATCCTCTGCTAAAGCTCTAACAGATGGTAATTCCTCTTCTATCTCAATTTCTCCCCTAGCTATTCCCTCAATAACTTGATTTTTTATTTGAATGTAAATTGGCACTTCTGAATCAAAGTCTATTCTTAAAATCATTAAAACACCCCTTTTCTGAATGCATAATTGTTAATGCATAATGCATAATTGTGGAAATAATTCATCAGAGCTGAATTAAGAAAATTTATAAATTCCAGAGGAATTTAATCCATCATTTTTTCATTTTTTCATTTTTCAAAACTCTGTAAGAGTTTTTACCTTAATTATGCACTATGCATTATGCATTTTTTTATTTGGGCTGCTTACAGCCCACTATAGTTTGTTAAATAATTTTACAGCAGTAGTATTTAAAATTATTGTTACAACTGTTAATATTATTAATTCATAAATTAATGTTCCTAATAGCAATAAGTTTATATTTTGTATATTTCCATAAATAAATATTAATACTGGAATTGCTACTATAACTGCAGAAATTAACATTTGAATAATTACACTTGCTCCTTGTTTAACTACAGCTGTTTCTGAAACCCAATTGAATTTAGGGAATACTAGGTTTATTATAATTCCTATTATAGGTACCACTAATGAAAAAATAATTGATATAACCATAAGCCAAGCAACTTGAGTCATTGTTAACTTTAATGAAATTGTAAAAATTATATTTGAAATTATTAAAGCTGGTATAATTAAAATTAAATTTAATGATATTTTTGCTTTAAATATTTCTATTGGCCTAATTGGACTTGATTTTAATATCCACAAATTTTTTCCTTCTAATGATATAGATGAATTAGTGGTGCAAGATAAAACTAAAGTTCCACATACAACAACTATTAAAAATACAGGAATCATTTCCTTTACAATTTCCACTTCAAGAATAGTAGAAAGTACATCTTCTCCCATAAACAACGTAGCTATTGACATTCCAAGTAATAATATTGGACCAATAATTGTATTTATTACATATATAGGTGATGCAAAATATCTTCTGATTTCTTTATTTAATAAGGCCTTTAATTGAGATGATTTTTTCATTTCTTTCACTTTATAGTTAGCCTTTTTATAACTTTCTTGAAGTCTTGAAGTTATAGTCTTAAAGCTACTATTAAAAATAAATACAAACAATGCAAAAATTGATACTGATAATACTACAAATAAGAAAGTATAAATAAAATTATTATTTGATAGCCCTCTTACAGCTAAAATTGCTGGAGGATAAATCTTTAACATTCCCTCACTAATAGATGCACTATTAGCAATTAAATTCTCTACAAGTTCATTTGATTTAAATGATAGTATAAATATAGCAAATACTACTATCAAAGTTCCCATAGTAATAATTAAATTCTTGTGTCTTAATCGTGATGATATATAGCTTATTCCAAAAGCAATTATTGATGAGATAACTACAGGGATAAGTGGCAATGTTAAATATACTACTATTAGATTCAAAAAAAATATAGGTGATATATTACTATATTTAAAATAAATTATTCCTGATGGTACTAATACAAATAGTAAAAAGAAATAATTCACTACTAATAACTCTGCCATTTTTGAAATTAAAATATCACTTTTTTTAATAGGTAAGCTCATTAATAAATCATGATCCTTAAAGGAAAATAATACTCCTTGTGCTTTATATATTGATGTGAAAAATATTATTATAGAGCTTAAGATAAATCCCATTACTAAAAGGATATCTAATAGTCCTATTTGTTGTAGTCCCTTTGCCAAAAGTTCAAAGTACATTATTGACATTATTAAAAACATAATAGCAGAAAATCCTATTGTTGCAGCTAAAAATATAGACTTATTCCTTTCAACATTTGATTTCTCCTTAGTAAACTTATTAATACCAAGAGAAGTAATAAGGTTTATTTTTAAAAGACTTCCTAGTTTACTCATTATCTATCAACTCCATAAATATATCTTCTAAGGAACTATTTCCTTTTACATCTTCCATCTTTCCTTGAGTTACTATAATTCCTTCCTTAATTATTGCTACCTTATCACATAGTTTTTCTGCAACTTCTAAAACATGAGTAGAGAAAAATATTGAAACTCCCTCACTACATAAAGTCTTCATCTCTTCCTTTAAAGTATGTGAAGCTTTTGGATCTAGCCCCACAAAAGGTTCATCTAATATCAATAACTTCGGTTTATGGATTAAGGCTGAAATAATAACTAATTTTTGCTTCATTCCATGAGAATATGAAGATATTAAATCACCTAAAAAATTTGTTATTTCAAACTTATCAGCATAAAGTTTAATTAAATTTTCCCTATCATTTTTTGAAACATTAAAGATATCTGCTATAAAATTCAAATATTGAATTCCAGTTAATGACTCATAAATATCTGGATTATCTGGTATATATGCAATTCTACTTTTACATTCCATAGGATTTTCTTTAATAGATATTCCATCTATTAATATATCTCCCTCTTCAAATTCTAGTATTCCAACTATAGATTTTATGGTAGTAGTTTTACCTGCCCCATTATGACCAATAAAAGCAAATATTTCACCATCATTTACTTTAATTGAAATATTATTTACAGCTTTTTTACCATTTTTATATACTTTTGAATAATTTATTATTTCTAACATGCTCTCACCTCTCATTATTATATCTGTTATATATATACTATAACAGATATAATAAATTTTCAATATATTTTTAATATTTTCTACTTTACACCTCATCAATATATGGTAAAATTATATAAGTCGGTATTCTTTGAAACCGAACTATGCAAAAATTAATTTTTTGCCGAATTATATCCTTGAATAAGGAATAAGAACGGAGGAGTCAAAATGTTAAACACTAGAGGGGTGGGAAAATCCCATGAAACCGTTAGAAAGATGGTAGTAATAGCTATGTTATCCAGTATCTGTGTATTCTTAGGATTAACAGGACTTGGTTTTGTACCCTTACCACTTTTTAAACTAACGATTTTACATTTACCTGTAATAATAGGAGCTATAATAGAAGGACCAATAGTTGGTGGCTCTATAGGCCTAATTTTTGGTTTATTCTCAATCTATCAAAACATAACAGCTCCAACACCAATGTCACCATTTTTTTATAACCCATTAGTATCTGTAGTTCCTAGAGTTCTAATTGGTGTTATATCTTATTACATTTTTAAACTTATAAAAAGTAAGATTAAAAATATTAAATTATCAATTACTATTGCTGCAATTTGTGGCTCTTTAGTAAACACAATTGGTGTACTTGGTACAATTTACTTAATTTACTTTAAAGATTATGCTCAAATCCTTATGGATAAAGGTACTATTCTATCAAATTCAGTAAGTGCAGTTACAACTGCTCTATTAACTGTAATAGGTACTAATGGAATTGCTGAAGCTATTTTATCAGCTTTACTTGTAACTCCAATAGTAATAGCAATCTTTAAAATGCAGAAGAAAAGTTTTTAAAAAATATCAACATAAAAATTAAATTTCACAGAGCTGTATCACCAAAATAAGTGTACAGCTCTTTTTTTAATAAAAAACAAATTATATAAAACTACTTTAGTAGTTTTTACCTCAATTACGCATTATGGATTATCAATTATCCATTGTTAAAGTAGTTTGTACTACTTTTATGCTTAATAAGAATACCCTTCCTATATTGTAATTAATTTAATAGTTTATAGAAATTATTTTTACACAACATAATAGTACAAAGTTATTAAAAAGCTTTGGTTTAACTTTTAAGGAGGTATTTATTATGACAAGTAGTACAAAACTAGTTCCAGAAGCAAAACAAGGATTATCTAAATTCAAAAATGAAGTAGCTAATGAAATGGGAGTACCTTTCACAGACTACAATGGAGATCTTTCTTCAAAACAATGCGGTAGTGTTGGCGGAGAAATGGTTAAAAGAATGGTAGAACAATACGAATCAAAACTTAAATAAAAGTAATAAAAAAGAAGCCATGTGTAGTTTTACTATACAGGGCTTCTTTTTTCATAAAACACATTAGTTAAAATACATAACTACGTAATAAATCCGTGCAAAAGATACTGACTTGTATCTAACTTGCACGGATAATTTTGGAGCGAAAGACGGGACTCGAACCCGCAACATTCACCTTGGCAAGGTGACGCTCTACCATTGAGCCACTTCCGCATATAATTTACTATTATATGATAAGCTATAGAATCTTAATGGTCAATACTCTTTTTAAAAAGTATTTATTTCAAAATTCCACAAAAATGTGGTGGCTTACCCGGGAATCGAACCCGGTACACCTTGATTAAAAGTCAAGTGCTCTACCGAATGAGCTAGTAAACCACAATGGTGCGTGTTAAGAGATTCGAACTCCTGGCCCACGCCTTAGAAGGGCGTTGCTCTATCCAGCTGAGCTAAACACGCATCTTTTTCACGAGAAATATAATAACTTAAAGTGTCGTATCTTGTCAACATTTTTTATAATTAAAAACAAAAAAAATTATATTTAAATAAATAAAAAAAGAAAAACTCCCCTAAGGGAGTTTAACAAAAATTCTTTAATTTTTTCATTATTTTATCCAAAAATCCTATTCGCTCTTAATTACTAATTGATCTTCTTCAATATCAACTACAACATTAGAGCCATATCCAATTTCCCCTTTTATAATCTTTCTAGCTAAATTATTTTCTAAGGTATTTTGAATATATCTCTTTAGAGGTCTTGCACCATATACTGGGTCATATCCCTCTCTAGCCATAATAGTTTTTGCTTTATCAGTTACTTCAAGAGTAATATTTCTATCCTTTAATCTTCCTGAAACTTCTTTTAAGAAAATATCAATTATTTTCTTAATTCCATTTTCAGATAATGGCTTAAACATAATTATATCGTCTACTCTGTTTAAGAACTCTGGCTTAAATCTTAGCTTCATTTCATTCATAACTTCAGTTCTTATTGCATCATCTATAGTTTCCTCACTCTTATTATCTAAAAGATAGTTGCTACCGATATTAGAAGTCATAATTATAATTGTATTTTTAAAATCTACAGTTTTTCCTTTATTGTCTGTTAATCTACCATCATCTAAGATTTGTAAGAATATATTAAATACATCTTCATGTGCCTTTTCAATTTCATCAAATAATATTACGCTATATGGTTTTCTTCTTACAGCCTCAGTAAGTTGACCACCTTCATCATAGCCTACATATCCTGGAGGCGCTCCAACTAATCTAGAAACTGAATGTTTCTCCATATATTCAGACATATCTATTCTTATTATATTTTCTTCAGAATCAAATAAATTTCTAGCTAAAGTCTTAGCAAGTTCTGTCTTACCAACACCAGTTGGTCCTAGGAATATAAAAGAACCTATTGGTTTATTGGCATCTTTTAATCCTGCTCTTGCTCTAAGTATAGCATTTGAAACAGCAGTTACAGCCTCTTCTTGGCCAATAACTCTCTTTTCAATTTCACTTTCTAACCTTAGAAGCTTTTCTCTTTCCCCTTCTAAAAGATTACTTACTGGAATTCCAGTCCATTTAGAAAGTACTTTAGATACTTCTTCTTCTGTTACTTCTTCTTTTAAAAGAGCACCTTCATAATTTTCTTTTACTTCAACTTCTTTTTGCTTTATTTCTTGTTCTAAGGATGGAATTACACTATATTGAATTTCAGCTGCTTTATTATAATTATAATTTCTTTGAGCAGCTTCTAAATCGCCTCTTGCTTCATCTAACTTAGATTTTAAATCTCTTAAATTAATTATTGCTTCCTTTTCCTTTTCAAACTTTGCAGTCATTTCATCATTTTCTGCTTTTAGTTCTGCAATGTCTTTTTCTAATGCATCAAGCTTCTTAATAGAGCCTTCATCTTTTTCTTTAATTAAAGCTTCCTTTTCAGTTTCTAATTGGAATAACTTTCTTCTAATATTATCTAGTTCTGTTGGAAGAGAATCTATTTCAGTTCTTATCATAGCACCAGCTTCATCAATTAAATCTATAGCCTTATCTGGTAAGAATCTATCTTGAATATATCTATCTGATAATTTTGCTGCTGCAACTAAAGCTGAATCATGAATTCTTATACCATGATGTATCTCAAATCTTTCTTTTAATCCTCTAAGGATTGAAATAGTATCTTCTACTGTTGGTTCATCTACTATTACAGGTTGGAATCTTCTTTCTAAAGCTTTATCCTTTTCGATATATTGTCTATATTCATCAAAGGTTGTAGCTCCAATACAATGTAATTCACCTCTTGCAAGTAAAGGCTTAATTAAGTTACCTGCATCCATAGCACCATCAGTTTTACCAGCACCAACTATTGTGTGGATTTCATCTATAAATAATATTATTCTACCTTCACTACTTTGTACTTCTTTTAATACAGCCTTTAATCTTTCTTCAAATTCCCCTCTATATTTTGCTCCAGCTATTAATGAACCCATATCTAGAGAGAATATAACCTTATTTTTTAATCCTTCAGGTACATCACCTCTAATAATTCTTTCTGCTAAGCCTTCTACTATTGCAGTTTTACCAACTCCAGGCTCACCAATTAATACTGGATTATTTTTTGTTCTTCTTGATAAAATTCTAATAGTTCTTCTTATTTCCTCATCTCTACCTATAACAGGATCTAATTTATGCTTTTTAGCAAGGTCTGTTAAGTTAGTACCATACTTACCTAAAGCATCATAAGTACCCTCTGGATCTTGAGTTTCTACCCTTTGATTTCCTCTTACTTCCTTTAGGACTTCCATAAATGTTTTTTTATTAATATTATACTTGTCTAATATCCTCTTAACTTCTCCCTTTTTATCTACATCAATGATTGCAAGCATTACATGTTCAACACTAATATATGAATCCTCAAATTTCTTAGCTATATCTTCTGCTTTCACCAACACTTCTTCTATTTGCCTAGTAGCATAAACCCCAGATGAGTTGGCACCTTCACCTAAAACCTTTGGCATATTTCCTAAGGCTCTATTTAAATCATCATCTATAGACTTTACATTAACACCCATTTTAGTAAAAATATTAGGTATTAGTCCGTCCTCCTGTTCTACTAATGCTGTAAATAAGTGTATTAGCTCTACTTGTTGGTGATTAAATTTAACTGCAATCATACTAGCATCATTTAGTGCTTGTTGTACTCTTAATGTCATTTTTTCAATGTTCATGTGCTTCACTCCTTTATGTACTACTTTATTATTATTTTAAACTATAATTAAATAATAATACAATAGTCAAAGAAAGTCAAAGTGCATTTTATATTTTTTAAAACTTTTCTATTTTTGTATAAATAAGATATAATTAAATTATTATATTAAAATGAGGTGATTTTTATACGAAGAGAATATATAGTTTATCCAGCAGACTCTCCTATAAAAATAACATATACTAACATAAAGGAATATCCAATACATTGGCATAATTCTATAGAAATACTTTATGTTTTAAGAGGAAGCATAAATGTTAATGTAGATACAGATTCCTTTGAAGTATTAGAAAAGGAAATGGAGATTATAAATGTTGATGAAGCACATAGAATTTATAGTGATGAAGATAATAGAGTATTAATTTTTCATATAGACCCATACTTCTTCGAAAAATATTATAAGGATATAAATAATATTTTCTTTTATACAAACTCTACTGATGATGGTGCTCAAGAAGGTGAAGAATATGATTTACTTAGAAATTTCCTAGCTAAACTTTTATGTGAATCAGTACAAAAGTTAGATGATTTTGATAAAGAAGTAGAATCCCTACTAATAGATTTACTTTATCATCTTATTAACAACTTTCATTATTTAACTTATGAAAGAGAGGAATTAAAATCTAATACTGAGCAATTAGCAAGATATCATAGAATTTCTAAATATATATTTAATAATTATGATAGTAATATTACATTACAAGAAATTGCTAAGAAAGAATTTTTAAGTCCTCATTATTTATCTCATGAGATTAAAAATGCAACAGGAAATAGCTTCACTGATTTAGTTAATCAAACTAGAGTTGAAGAATCTGTTAAATTATTATTAGATAGCGACTTAAGTATTTCTGATATTTCAGATGAAGTAGGTTTCTCCCATGTTAGATACTTAAATAAAAATTTTAAGAATTACTATGGATGCACTCCTCTTCAATATAGAAAAAAGAATAAATTAACAGAAGAAGAATATGAAAGAAGTAAAAAAGTTGAAATTTTAAAGCTTGAAGATGCTTTAGAATATTTATCATCAGAATTAGATGATTATGAAAGATTTAATTACGAAAATAAGCTATGGAAAATCCATATAAATATGGATGAAACTCAAGGTGAACTTAACAAAGATTTTAGAGAAATAATAAATTTAGATGACGCCTTTGATTTACTTCTAGAAGATAATAAAGATATCTTAGAGGAAATTCAAGATGAACTTCATTTTAAATATGTTAGATTAGAAAATATGTTTAATAATGATATGGGGGTTTTCCCTAAAGCTGATTTCTACAACTGGAATAAAGCTAAGAGCGTTATAGAATTTTTGGATTATATTGATTTAAAACCTCTTATTTTAATAGATAATCCTAATTTTTCTCTTGAAAAATATAAGCATATACTAACTAGTTTTTTTGAATATTTTTCAGAAATAGATTATATTGATATAACTGAATTTAAATTTCAATTTACTCCTGTAATTGATAGAGAATTAAAGGTATCACTATTAAAATTTATAATTGATGAATACAACATAGATGTTATTGAAGAAGATTTTATTTGTGATAAAAGCTTAAATAAAATCTATGACACAGCCTTTATGTTGCCATTTATTATTCATAATACAATCTTTAATAAAAACTCATTAAGTTTTTTAAGAGCCTTTGATGTTTTAGAAAAAGAAATAAGCTTAACAAACGAAGTATTTATAGGTGCACCAGGCTTAGTAAATGATATGGGAATTAGGAAGCCATCTTATTATGCTTACTACTTATTAAGTAAATTAGGTGATGAAATTGTTACTATAGATAATGGATTAATAGTAACGAAAAAGGATGATGAGTATTGTATATTACTGTATTCTTACACAGATGAGCTTGAAGATATACAAAGTTTCGAAAATATCTTTACTAAACGTGGTAAAAGGAAAATTTATAAAAAGAAAACATCTTTAAATATAGAAAATATAAAAAAATCTTCTAGGATAATAACTTACGAAATAAGTGAAAGAATTGGTTCTTCTTATAATTACTGGCTATCTATGGGATCTCCAGATAGATTGAATAAAGAAGAAAAGGAAATATTACACAAAGCATCTTTTCCTAAAATAGAATTTAGTTATTCAAAGAAAAATACAATTTTAAATATAATTACTGAATTAAAAGGGTATGATGCTAAACTTATAGTAATTAAAAATATAAAGTAGATAAATTAATAAAGAATAAAGTACAAAGAAATCAAAAATTTTGGTTTCTTTGTACTTTTTCAATATATTGAAAATTTTGTTAATAACTTAAATGTACCTAAAACTAAACATTTAAGTCAATGCATTCTAATGAAATAATAAGTATAATTTATACTATAAATGGTTAAGTTAAAAGTTTAGAAAGGATTGATTTAAGTGAGAGGGCTATTTTTCGTACCAAGCATATTCTCAAAATATTCATTATTAAATATAATGTCATCATTTTTCCATCCAATTAAAAAGTAATTATATGATTTTTATTAAGAAAACTATTAAATATTTGTAAGTATTTTATAGGTAAGAATATTATTATAATTGAAAGCTCATAAAGAAGTTAATCAAATAATTAATTTCTTTATGAGCTTTTATTTTTATAATATCTATTATTTTTCTAGTTTCATCGCTAATGTGAAATACTTTAAAGAATCTTTTACATCCCCTAGTTTATAATACATTTCACCCATATCAAGATATCTTTCATGCCTTTTTTCTTTATTGGCAAATTTAAATAAAGAATCTAGTGAAAGGTTCATGTACATCTCAGCTTGAATGTATAATTCTTTTTTCTGAAGTATCATACCTTTTAAATAATATGCTTCTTCGATTAATACTATATCATTTGTATCAATTGCTGAATTTAAGGCTTTATCTGTAATTTCATAGGCAATATCATACTCATTATTTTCATAAAGAGTTTTAATACATTTATTTAAAAATCTAACATATTTCTTCTCATCAATTGTAGGAAACAACTCTATGCCTTCCATAATTTCTTGAATTGCCTTTTCTCTCTTATTTATGTGAAAATAACTTTCTCCACTTTTACCCTTAGCAATTGCTAATACTGCTACTTTTTCTTTTTTATATTCATAAGATAACTCTATGTATTTTTCATACTCATCTTTATTTAACCTTATACAAACAATTCCAAAGCTATGATAAATATCTCCCTTGTCTAAATCTTTCTCAATACTATCTACATATTTTAAAGCTTCTTTTAAAATATCATAAGCCTCATTTAATCTACCTAACTTTTCAAGAGACTTCCCTTCCCTATAACAAATATATGCATAATCTGCTTTACTAAAGTTCTTTTTATTTTTTATAATTGATCTTGCCTTACTATAGTAATTTATAGCTTCATTATAATCTTCAATACTATAAAAGAAGGTTGCCATATCTACATAGTAAGTGATAGTATTTTCGCTAGTATTATTCTTCTGATATAAATCATAATATTGTGATATTATTAATTGTATATTTTCAACTTTGTTTTTCTTAACATAATAATTAAATAGCTTATGAATTAATTCAAAGGCCAAATCATTATAGGAATAATCTAAAGCATAGTTTAAATTATGATTTATAACATTATCCATTTCTTCATCTGGCACTAAGCCTCTATTAATTAATTTTAAATTACTTGTTATTTGTTCTTCTACATCTCTTACCAAATAATCATAATCAAGCCCAAGTTTTTCTGATACATATTCTAGAATATCCTTATCAGCCTTAATTTTCCCATTTTCTATGCAACTCATTTTAGATATAGAAACTTTATTCCCACATAATTCTTTTAAAGTTATACCTTGATATACCCTTGCCCTTTTAATTTTTTCGCCAGTTGATAATATTTCCATTTAAATCCCCCGCCTGAATTAGTTTTTAAGTATTCCTAACTTTCTAAAAATATTAACTCCCTCATCTAAATACCTAGCTGCCTCTGTTTCTTTCTTATTATCTATATAGAACTTTCCTATCATTATTGCTAATTGCCCTGCTTGTTTTTGTAAATTATTCTTTTTAGCTAAATCATAAGTATCAAGTAAAACATATTCACCTTCCTTAAATAACTCCTTAAGAATATAAATTCTGTACCATAGTAAGTTTAACTTTATTAGATTTTCTATATCTCCTTCACATAGGTAATTATTTATTTCTATAAGTATTTCTTCACATTTGGAAATATCCTTTAACTTAATATAATTTTCACAAATATTCATTAAAGTATTAACTACTTTAGAATCATTCCTTCTTATTCTAATATCCTTAGATATTTCATAATGCTTGAAGGATTCTTCAATATTTTCGAATTCATAGAATAACTTTCCTAGATTATTTTCTATTTCAGATATATTATTTAGCTCATCTAGCTCTTTATACACTTCTAAAGTCTTTTGAGAATATTTAATAGCATTTACTAAGTCACCTTGCTTGTTATACTCTTCTGATAATAATAATAAAGTTTTAGCATATTCTTCCCTATTTCTAACTTGTTCAAACTTACTTTTTGCTAAAAATGAATAATTCATAGCCTTTGAAATATCTTCTATATTAAAATAAGCATTTGCCATATAGTAATATATTTCACCAAGTAAAAAGTCATTTCCTATATTATTATCTAAGTAGACCTTTTCAGCTTGTCTTAAATAACTGCTAGCTGAATGAAATGCTTTTTGTTTTAAAGTTATTTTTCCTAAGTTTAAAAATGTATTGATTATTTCCTCATAATTGTTGTTTTTAATAAAGATAACATTTGATGATAAGAAAAATTGTTGAGCTAAAGTATATTCGCCCTTAGATTTACATATTTGAGCTCTTAGATATATAATCTTTGCCTTTCTATACTCTAAATTATATTTTTCAACATAATATAAAGCATTTTCTATATATTTTTCTCCAGTAATATAATCACCAGATAAAATATATGATTCAGCAATTTGCTCATAGTATACGCTTATCTTTTCAGCTTGTGTTTCTTCTGATTCCATTAAGTACTCAACTGAAGTTTGTAAGGCTCCTGCTAAATATTCAAGTAGATCCATAGAAGGATTAGATCGTCCTGATTCAACCAAACTGATTTGTCCTGGAGTAATTCTATCTCCAGCTAAATCCTTTAGAGTCATATCTAACTCTTTACGTCTTCTTTTTATTTTTTCTCCTAATGCAAGAATCTCCATCATTACTCTTCCTTTTCATACCAATATATTAATAATATAAACTTTTTCTATTATTTTAAATTATATCATAATTTAACCATTTTTAATAGTTTTTCTCTCTATAATAAGACTATTAATTTGCTTTTTTCGTCAAATTATAATATAAATAAAAATATTTTCTTATTTTTTCCTTTTAAATATTATATCATTAAACTAAATAAAAACACTAATAATTTGAACTTTTTTCTGTAAAATTTACTATTTATTATAAAAATTTTCATTCTACCTTTCTATATAATTTTAAGTAAAAAAAATTGAGCTGTCTCAACAGCTCAAAAATTAATTCTACATTGTTCTATAAAACTTTTCTATCTCATATATCCCATCATCATATCACAAGCATCTTCAGCCATATTCATAGCTCTTCTTCCCACTCTTCTTAAGTTTCTTTGAGTTTTTCTATCCAATTGTGGTAACATAACAGCACTTACCGCAACTCCGATTACAGCTCCTGCCGCCATTCCTTTAAGCATTCTTAGCATTTACATCACCTCATAAATATTTTTCTAATATTATTATTTGTATTTTTTAATGTTATATTCATGAAATGATTATTATAATTATTTTTTAATTTCCTTATTTAGAAGATATTCTGCATAACTTAGAATATCCTTTTGTTTTTCTTTAGGAAGCTTCTTTAGAATATCTCTTAGCTTTTCTATTATTTCTTCATCTTCATAATAATTATTATCTAAAGCAGCCTCTTCTTTATCTTCTAAAACTAGAGAATCATCTTTTTCTTCTATTATAATAGAGTTATCTTTAGAAATAATATTATAATCTCTATCTTTAGCTATATTTTTAAGTTTTTCTTTAACCAAAGCATTAGAAACATATATTTCGTTACTTCCAAGATATTTATAAACCTCATTATTAGATTCAATATTTAAGGCTTCCTTACATTTTTCATCTGCAATTTCATTATATAAATCACCTGTATGACTATCTACCTTAACAAATATAACTTCAATTCCACTATCCATTAAGCTTTTCATTTTATTATGATAATTTACTGATGATTGTTCTTTTCTTTCCCAAAATCCAGTAGCATGATGAGCTATTCCAGCATAGTCATGGAAAATTACTACTTTTTTTTCCTTTTGCTTTAAGGCATATTCCACACCCTTAACTGTAGCTTCTAATTCTCCAGCAATTTGTCTTATAGCTTTGCTAGAATTATCTTCACTTTTGCCATTTTCAACATACTCTATTACATTATCTTTAACAGCTACTAAAGCATAGGCATATCTTTCTGTGGAAATATTATAACTTCCGTCTACATAAATATGTAAACAATCCATAGGATAACTATCTACACCTTTTTTTAACATTCCATCACCTTTAGATAGAAATTCCTTAGCTTCATTTATATCTTCAAAGCTTTTATATTTAGCTCCCTTAACTCCCTTTATATACCTTTGGCATTCTGCCCAAGTATCCACTATTAAGTTTTCAACTTTTTCATTCGTACTAAAGTTAAAACCTTCCTTAATTGCATAAACTTTTTTTGCCATTTATAGTACTCCTTCGTCTTCTTTTATAATGACACAATTTCCTCAATAAAGTTGTAAATCTTCTCTACATTTCTAGCTCCTGTGAAGTTTACTACATATTCAACAATATTTCTTATTACAAAAACAATATCATTTTTACCTTCCCAATTTTCTAATACTACTTTAATTGGTACATCATCAATTATTCTTTCTAGTGCAAAAAATGCAACTGCTATTTCATCTACTTTACCTATAAAAGGTATGCTATCTGGTATTATATCCGTTGGAAAAGCAATATATGCTACAGCTCCTGAAATAATAAGCTTTGTTTTTAAAGAAACTCTCTTATCTTTCAATAATCTATATAATAAAGCTGCCATATCTGGAACTATAAATAGATAATCACTATAAGTTTTTATCTTTTTAGGAAGTTTTTCTACTGCAAAATTTCTTCCTAGACTATAATAGTCCTTTACCTTTTCTATATCTTCATCAATTACTTCACTGTCTTCTTCTTTCTCTTCTTCTACTGGTATCTCTTTTATTAATGTACCCTTAATTGAAATATTAATATTTGCTACATCAACATTTAAAAGATCTTGAGTGAAATATATATCTGCTATGTCTAAATCAACATATGGAACATCCTTCAATAAATATTTAATATTTATTACTACCTTACCATCATTATAGCTTATCCCTTTTTCTTCTAAAGATTTTAATGCAAACTTTAATGCAGCCTTTCTAAATATTGAGAACACCTTTAATTTAGCTACCTTAAAGAATGAAACTTCTCCATGTATTATTCCATCTTCTATCCTGCTAAGCTTAACACCAGCTGTAAAATTAATAGTTATACCTTTTGTAAAGCTTCCATATAATCTTATTTCATCTTCAATTTCAATTTTTTGTAGATTTAGGCCTTCTATACTTACAAATTCATTTATAATACTTAATAGATCTTGACCTGTTAATGCCACCTTAACACTTGAAATATTCATACTTACCTCCCATTAATAAGTTAATTATGCATTAATATACAACTTTAAGTTAGATCCTATTATATAAAGAAACTTGTCCTTTATATATACATCCTCTATATTTGCTTCATACTTATCTAAATCAATAACAATATCTTTTCCTTTTATACTAAGCTGTTCTTCTCCAATGATTTTAACTACTGATTTTAAAACTACATTGCTGATTCCCTTTAATATGCCTAGTTTATATATATTTATATCTTTTGTTCCAATAACTATTTTATTATCATAAAAACTTTTAATATAAAGACTTCCACTAAATTTACTATTTATTTTACTAAAAATATTACCTGAAAAACTTATTCCATCATCTATTTCTATATGGGTTATCTCTATACCTTTATCTTTGCTTTTTGAATTAACTAACTTAGTAATATCCTTTGATGATAACATAGTTGAATAAAGCAATTTTATTATCTCTCCTTATATATTACTTATTAAAATCATTAGTCTAATCAGTCAGCTATTTTATATAAAGTATACTCTATTTACATAACTTTTTAAAGATATGTTTTTTATTTAGCATATATTCCAACACTTACATAGGAATAATCTAGGTTATTAAGTGGACTAAATTTTTAAAGATGTTAAAATATTTTTGATAATTAATCTTCTATCTAGGAGGTAATAATGAACAAACTAAAGAAAAATTTGATTTTTATTCCAATAGCAACAGCTATTCTTTCAACATTGGTTTTAATGTATTTAAGTTTTGGTAAAACTGCTAACTACAATAAACAATATTCAATGTTTTTACAAGATATAACTGATAATAATATATCTAAAGTAATTTTTAATAATAGCTCTAAGCTTACTGTGTTTTTAAATGATGGTAGTAAATATTCTACTGAAAATCCTAATAGTCCAACATTAAAAGAAGATTTATTAAAAAATAATATAGATATTTCAGATGAAAATATAAGTAGTCCTTCTAAAGCTATTACATCCATAGTATTTTTAGCTTCAGTAATTTCAATTGTATTTATTTCTATGGGTAAAAGAAGTACATCTAAGATTACTAACTTAGATATGAAAGATTTTTCTACAGAGGAAAATGTATTAACTTTTAATTCAGTTGCTGGAAATGAAGAAGCTAAGGAAAGTCTTATGGACATAGTTGACTTTTTAAAAAATCCTGAAAAATATAAAGAATATGGTGCTAGAATGCCAAAGGGAGTTATACTTTATGGTTCTCCTGGTACTGGTAAAACTCTACTTGCTAAAGCAGTGGCAGGTGAAGCTAAAGTTCCATTTTATGCTTTAAGCGGTTCTGATTTTGTACAAGTATATGTAGGGGTTGGGGCAGCTAGAATAAGAAATTTATTTAAGAAAGCAAAAGCCCAAGGAAAGGCTGTTATATTTATTGATGAAATAGATGCAATAGGTAAAAAAAGAGGCGGAAATGGTGCTTCAAGTGCAAATGATGAAAGAGATCAAACTTTAAATGCTCTTTTAACTGAAATGTCCGGTTTTGGTGAAAAAGAAGGCATAGTAGTTATTGCTGCTACTAACAGGCTAGATACCCTTGATTCAGCCCTTCTTAGACCTGGTAGATTTGATAGACATATAGAGGTTTCATTACCTGATTTATCTGCAAGAGAAAAAATCATTTCTCTTCATTTAGAAAATAAACCTCATAATGAAATTAATATAAAAAATATTGCTAGAAAAACTGCATACTTTTCTGGAGCTAAATTAGAAAGTTTAATTAATGAGGCTGCAATAATAGCAGCTAAAGAAAATTCATCTTCATTAACTGAAGATCATATAAATAAAGCTTATTCAATTGTTCTTGCTGGATATGAGAAAAAGGAAAGAGGACATTATTTAGAAGAAGATAGACTTTTAACTTCATACCACGAAGCTGGACATGCTTTGGTTTCACTTATAAAAACACCTGAAGATAAAGTATCTAAAATTACTATTATCCCTACTACTAATGGTGCAGGTGGCTATACATTAACTATACCTAAAGATAAATCTTATCAAAGATTAGATTACTTAAAAAACAGAATAATGGTTTTACTAGGAGGTAGAGCTGCTGAAGAAATTATTTTTGGAAAAGAAAAAATTTCAACTGGTGCTGAAGGAGATTTAAGTCAAACTACTGAAATGGCTATGTCCATGATTTCAGAATATGGAATGGGAAATACCTTAGGTCTATTAAAGCTATCAAAATTAGGACAACTTTCAACTAGCTATGGAAATCCTATAGTTGAAGAATGTAGAGAATTAGTTAATTCATTGTATGAAGAAACAGTAAATACATTAAAAGAAAATAAAAATATCTTGGATAAAATAGCTATGGAATTAATAGATCAAGAGACATTAGAAGAATATGCTATATACGAGATTATAGGTAAGAATTATAGATAAAAAATAAGAGAAGTTTTCAAATGAAATAATGAAACTTCTCTTTTTCTATCTCAAAATTGAAATGAAAAAATGGAATAATTAAGGTTTAGTATTTTAAAAGTATTTTATATTTTTATGAGGTTATTTCCCATAAACTATTTGTAATCGAAATATCTAATGTTTTAAAATAATATATTTTATTTTGACATTCCTATTATTAAACCAGCCATATTAACCATACTACAATACTGAACTTATGAAAGTTTTGTAACTTTACTTAGATTTTTGAAATACGTTAAGTATATTCTTATATCTATTTACTATCAATAATTTTCTATTATTTCAGATAGTATTTATTAGCTTAAAAATCTAAAGTATTATATTTTTATCTTTCATTTACACTTAGGATTTTTACTATAGCTCATTAGAGTTATTTTTAAAATCTGATGGCACTGCTATAATTATACTTGTCCCAATATTAATCTTACTTTTTATTTCTATACCATAATTTTCTCCAAAGCTAAGCTTTATCCTTTGATTAACATTTTTTATTCCTATATGATTCTCTTCCTTTATATACTCTGTCTGAAGCTCATTATTAATATAGCTACACTTATCTTCATCCATACCTATACCATCATCACTAATCTCTATAAAAACTTTATCCTTTAAAAGCAAAGATTTTATAGTTAAAATACATTTTTTATTGGTTGGCTTTATTCCGTGATAAATTGCATTTTCTACAATAGGTTGAAGTGTTATCTTTGGCAACATTGTTTCTAATGTTTCATCCTCAATATTATAAATAACTTCAAATCTATCATCATATCTTATTTTCTGTATTTCTAAATATATTTTTATATGTTCAATTTCATTTTCTAAATTATTCATATACTCTTTTGTATTAAGACCAATCCTTAAAAGTTTTGAAAGATTTGAAATCATATGACTTCCTTCATTTTCTCCATTTGTGAACTCCATAACCTTCCACTTTATATTCTCTAAAGTATTAAATAAAAAGTGGGAATTTATTTGTGATTGGAGTGCTATAGATCTAGCTTTCTTTAAAAGTCGAATTCTATTATTAAGTTCTTCTTTAAGATACTTAACATCACTCATGGAGTTTTCTAAACCTCTATATATTATTTTCAATTCATTTATCTTTGACTTACTGTAAATTGGCCCACTATCATTATTTTTCTTCTCTAGTATTCTAAGTATTTCATCTATTGGAGTGAATAGCTTGACAGCTATAAGAAATGAAATAATAAGTACTATTATTATACTGAAAATTAAAAATCCAATCATTATATCTCTTATTCTATTTACCCTTAATTTATTATCCTTGGCACTTACTAGAGATATAAAGTTCCATTCATTATAATCAGATTTAATATTATTTATAAAGTATTCGTTTCCTTCTACTGTTATAGTACTACCTTCACCTAAATTTAATCTCTTCATTCCTTCTAATAATTCTACCCTTGTAATATTCTGATTTAATAGATTTTTATCTTTATTAAATACTATTAAATCATTATTTAGTATATAGAAATCCTCAATAATAACATCCTTATTTTCATTTATAAGCTTATTAATTCTATCAATATCTATACTAACAACAACTACCCCACTCTTCTCACTAGAATATATAGGTATTGATCTAAAAAATGATATTGTATTCTTTTCTGGAATAACAGATGTCCAATAATTTTTAGAAATATTATTATTAAATTCCTCTTCAATAGTGTTACTATACTT
This sequence comes from uncultured Clostridium sp., assembly GCA_934746015.1. Lineage (GTDB taxonomy): Bacteria > Bacillota > Clostridia > Clostridiales > Clostridiaceae > Clostridium. Next base: position 147,260 of record CAKVEW010000003.1, on the reverse strand, counting down.
CCAATCTATATATGATACATTACTTGTAACAACCTTATACCCACTTTTTTTAGAGTATATACAAATAGAGTCTATGAAATCTCCATAATATACATAGGTATTTATTACTTTTTCAACACTATTTATACTCTTAATCATATTTGAATCTTTTTCATTGTAATTGTGGTTATTAAATCTCAATATATTTTCTACTTCTAAGTCTGTAGCAAGACTTAAGAGGGTTGTTTCAACCTGTCTACTTATCATGTCAATACTATCTTTTGTTCTAGACAAAGCTGCCTGGTTAGCAGTCATTATCTGTTGCTTATATATATCATTTAAATAATTAAAAGCAATAAATATAGCTAAAAATAATGGAAGCGTTATAAAAAGATTAATGGTTATAAAATACTTTACTAAAATACTATTAAATCTGTATTCCTTTATATATTTACTTATATTTAAGTTTATAAATTTTCTCATAATAGCACCTATTTATCTTCTATTGCCTTATTAGATTTATTGCTTATAAACATCCCCCTATATTTATTAGGAGTATATCCTGTATAGTTTTTAAATATCTTGTAAAAGTATTTTAGGTTTTTATATCCCACAAGTTCTGATATTTCATAAACCTTCAAGTTTCTATTATTTAATAGTTCTTTGGCTCTTTCCATTCTTTTTTGGGTTACATAATCACTAAAGTTAATTTCCATTTCTTTCTTATAAATCTTACTTAAATAAACAGGACTCAAGAATACAGTTTCAGCTACTTTTTCTAAAGTTAAATCATACATATAGTTTTCTTCAATATACTTATTTGCTTTTTTTATAGCTAATCTTAAATTGTTATTGTTATTCTCTTCAATACCATTAATTGCTGAATTTATATATTCTTCACAAACTTGAAGTGCATTATTATAATTTTTTGCATCACTAATTTTTCTTATGATAGACTTCAATTCTTCTTTAATAGTCAATCCTAAATAATGATTATTTATTCTATTTAGTAGAAGCAATAATGTGTTCTCTAAAAATTTTAGTCCAGAATTGAATGGCATATTTATTGCCTTAGTAGAAATATCATTAAAAATACTGTGTATAGAAGGCTTGTCAAAGTTTAAGAAAGACTCTATCAAATGGGATTGTAGGTCTATAAGAACACTAAAGTCATGCTGAGCTTCCATTGCCTTCTTCTTTTCCTGTTGCATTTTTTCATTTATCATTTTTAAACTATCGAGATCATTTTTTATCTGTATAAATTTATCCTTAATTTCATCAAGCTCTATAGGTTTTACTATATAAGAAATAACATTATACTCTAAAGCTTTTTTAGCATATTCAAACTCCTGATATCCACTCATTAAAACAACTTTTATACTTAGAGAATTTTCATATACATACTTAGCTACTTCAAGCCCAGATTTCTTATTCATCCTAATATCACAAAGCACTACATCTACAGACATAGAATTTATATAATCTATTACATCTTCTCCATCTTCAAATTTCATTACAACCTTAAATCCAATATCTGTCCAATCAATAAATCTACTTAACCCTTCTCTTATGTTCTTTTCGTCATCTGCAATAACTAGGTTATACATTTATATCACCACCAGCTCATAAGTCTCATTTTTTTATACCTATTTATATTATTCTTCATAATATAAAATAATCCTTTATGCTGCACATTTTAAATATCCTTAAATCATTAAAGGAGCTGCTTAAAACAGCTCCTTTTCTAATAAATTCTTATTTCATAAATACAAATACTCTTAGAGCCCCATGTATTTAATGGGTTAACTCTTATTCTATTACAACTGATATTATCCAACTTAGTGCAACTTAGTCGTCTATGATTATTTCTAATCTCTCTTTTTGCTACTAATTCTGTTCCATGATAAAATTCAATATCATAATCTTTTACTATTTCTTTTGGAGTCCCATGATGCTGACGATTTCTAACACTATGAGTTAAAGAAATCATTATTTCTCTTGAAAGATTAGAATCAAATTTCAATAATATTTCCTTAGGTGAAATAATATTATTAAAAGAAAGCTCAATCCATGGATGCTTATCTACTTCTTCTGGAATCCATGCATTAATTTCATCTTTAATAGTTCGTGAATATCCATTTATAATATTTTCAGGTTGACAGTTTTCTAAGAAACTTGATGCACTTATCTTTGAATTTAATGCTAAATCCTCTATATCTTTATTCTTAAACCCTGGTATATAACAGTCTGCTTTCATAAGCTTTTGCTGAAGCTCATGTATATGCTCATTAATCTCTCTTGGAAAAACTTTTTTATTTGTACACATAGCAGCTGCTGTACCAGTTGCCTGTCCTATAACTGCACAAGTTGCCATAACTCTTGTAGATCCAAAGGCCATATGTGAAGCACTTATATCTCTTCCTGCCACCATTAAATTCTTTATGTTTTTTGAATATATACTTCTATAAGGTATTGTATATAAATCATCCATCATAATAAAATCATTTGGCTCTCTTCTAGTTCTAATTCCCCCTACAGTATGCATATCCATAGGCCAACCACCATATGCAATTGCATCATCAAATATCCTACCCTCAAATAAATCTTGCTCTTTTAATATATAGTCTCCAACTATTCTTCTACTCTCTCTTTTTCCCGGTAAAAATCCTACCCAATCTAATGCGAAATTATCTGCATTGTGATTTTCAGAATTTTTAATGTGATCCCATACTCCATATACTGCTTTTAAAAGTTCATCTCTTATTACTTCTCCATCCTGAATAACATCTAGATCATCTCCACCAATTTCAATCCACCAATATCCACTGTTAATTTCATGATGTTGTCTATAAGCTAAATCTTCCTCTTGATAAGTGTTTGCCCAGCTTGGTTTTATAAACTCAACTTTTTTTCCTATATCTACCGCTGAAAATAATAGGGTATTCCCCATAGTATGATTATCAGATGTTTCAGGAGCAAATTTTTCTCCAAACTTATCTTTTCCTTCTCTTCCACTCATATATTCCGCCCCAGATAAATAAGCTATAGTACCATCTCCTGTAGCATCTATAAATATTTCTCCATTTAACTCAAATATCTTTTCTGTAGTTAATTGTTCTCCTATAACTTTTATAATTTTATCTTCATCTTTAATTAGGTCTGTAACATGGGTATTTAAATATAAATCAAGATTTTCTTGAAACCTTGTTTTCTCCCATAAGATAGTATCTAATATAGAGAAAGAATTACTTTTATTAGCCATTTTATTGTCTAATAAAATTTCTTCAATTATTCCAGTTTCTCTAGCATTTTTTCTGAAACCATGATAATCAGCTCCGCATATATGCATTCTTATTTCAGAACTAGCATTACCTCCTAATACTGGTCTATTATTTATAAGAGCAGTCTTTTCTCCTTGTCTAGCACTAGCTATAGCGGCACATACTCCTGCCATACCTCCACCTATAACTATAACTTTATAATCTTTAATTTCTATTTTTTTATTCATTCTTATACCTCACAAATTTAACCTTTTACTGAACCAGAAGTAATTCCTTGAATAAAGTACCTCTGTAAAAATATAAATATTAAAGCAACTGGTATAGATACAAATATGGATGCTGCCATCATATTAGACCAATTATTTTGAAATTCCCCCATATATGTTAGTGATAATCCAGGAGCTAAAGTTCTTTTTGTTGCTGAAGTAACAAGAGTTAAAGAGTATAAAAGGTCATTCCAGCTCCAAACAAATCCATATATTGCTGTAGAAATTACTCCAGGTACTACTAACGGAAATATTATTTTATGCATTATGGTCATCCTAGATGCACCATCTATATTTCCAGATTCTATTAAAGAATCTGGTATCTCATCAAAATAGGATTTAAGTGTTAAAGTACCCATTGGTAAAGTAAATGTAACAAATGATAATATTAGGGATATATAATTATCTAATAAATTAAACTTACGCATAACTGTATATATTGTAAGAAGGAGAACTGCAAAAGGAAACATTTGTGCAGTCATTACAAGCATAATAAGCGATTTTTTTCCTTTATAATTAAATTTCGAAAAGCTATATCCTGCATAAGTACATAGAACTGTAGTTATAAAAGAACTTAGAAATGATACAAACAAACTGTTTCTGAGATATATAAGTATTCTCTCATCTGTTATTACCTGTTTAAAATTATCGAAGGTTATACTTTTAGGAAAGAGACTTGGATTAACACTGAAAGCTTCATTTGCTGGCTTTAATGCAGTTATTATTATCCAATACAATGGTAACAGTACAAATAGTCCCACAATAACTAAGGAAATTATAAAGAAAATTTTGAAGCCTTTACCTTTACTATCAAACAACTTATTTTCTGACATCGAACTTCTCCTCCCTTACTTCTCTCTCTGCATTTTTAGATATAAAAACATAAACACAGATAATATAGCAACCCATATTGCTCCTATGGCAGATGCTCTACCTAAATCCCAATTTTGGAATGCTGTTTTATATACTTCAACTGATAGTGTAGTAGTTGATATTCCTGGGCCTCCCGAAGTCATAACCCATATAATATCAAAATGTTGCAATCCTGATATAATACCTAAAAGCAAAATAAAGAATATAATATTTTTCATAGATGGAAGAACTATTTTTGTAAAAACTTTAAAGTTATTAGCACCATCTATTCTTGCTGCTTCAACAATATCATAGGATATACCTTTTAATCCTCCTATAAGAAGTGCCATAAACCAAGGCATATACTGCCATGTTCTTGCAATTATAACTGCCAACATTGAGAATTTAGGATCTGCCAACCATATAATATTATCCTTGATAAGACCTAAACTCCTTAATATATAGTTTAAAACTCCAAATTGGCCATGAAATATCCACATCCATAAAAATCCTATAGCAGTTCCAGGTATTATCCAGTTAACAAGAGTAATGCCTCTAAGAAATTCTGAGCCTTTAAATCCTTGGTTTAATATTATCGCCCATATAAATCCTAAAATAAAGGATAATAGGGTTGTTCCAATAACAAATACAAAAGTATTTGCTAATATTTTAGTGAAATTAGGATCAGAAATAATACTCTTAAAATTATTTAAACCTATAAAACTCTTTTCATTAGTCAACATTCCAGCCTTGAAAAAGCTATGGGAAACTGATGATAAAAAAGGATATAATACTATTAGAGAAAATACTATCAGGGCTGGAAGTACTAACAGAAAGCCAAATTGGCCATCCGTTAGTTTATTCTTTTTTATAGTTTCATCAGATTTATTCTTTAAAAACAAATTTGATTGCATTTATAGTCCTCCTTAGTTCATGCTTTGCTCAAATCTACTTTGTGTATCCTCCAATGCCTGTTTAGGAGTTTTAGTTCCAAGTAAAGTATTTTGAATTTCTTCAGTAACAATAGTTGCTAACTGACTATCATTTTCATATTTTTGAGTTTCAGCTTTTTTACCTGTTTCAGTTATCTTAAGCCACTCACTTGACCACTTATCACTTTTAACTTTATCACTATTAATAGCTGAATTTATTACTGGAACTGATCCTGATGCTTCAAAATATTTTAGAGAAGTTTCTTCACTTATCAAGTATTTTATAAATTCTGCTACCTTCTCTGTATCCTTAGCACTCTTAAATATAACTAACTGATGTCCCCAAAGTGTAGATTGAGGCTTATCTCCTTTATTTAATACTGGTCTAGCCATTGGTTGTATTGTTTCATCAAGCTTATCTTCAGCAACTCCATTACTCTTAGCTATACCTCTTGCAAGTATTGCATCATCATAAAATGCAACTTTATTTTGTGCAAATAATTGTCTTGCATCAAATCTTGTTAAATCCATAGCTATATATCCATTATCTTTTAAACCCTTATACCAAGTCAGAGCCTTTTCATTGGCCTCGCTATTTATAACAACTTTTCCACTATCATCTACATACTGGCCTCCAAAAGTCCAAAACCAAGCATTTACATCCTTTGCAATACTTCCTGCTTCTTTTGTTGCTGCTGCATAAGGAATAATGTCTTTATCATATTCTTTAATCTTTTTAAGAGCTTCCTCAAACTCTTCTACTGTCTCAGGGACCTTTTCAACACCTGCATTTTTTAATATTGTAGGATTATAAACCATACCTATAGATGCTTGTGTCCAAGGAACTGCAAGCTGTTTTCCATCAATATTTCCTGAATTTAAAGATGCTTCTGGTATGTTTTCCTTCATCCAGTTTTCTCCTAATACTTCATTTAAATCAACAAGGACGTCCATCTTAGCTAAAGTAGCAAGCCAAGCCATATCTACTTGTGCAACATCAAGATCCTGATTCCCTTGGGTTCTTATAATTAGTTGTTGTAAAGTATTAGCCCATGGCCATCCAACCCATGAAATCTCAGCATTATCAGCAGAAGTATTATAGGTATCAATAATACCCTTTATTGTTTCTTTATTAGCTTCTTCTTCTCCACTCCAACCTGCCCATACTAAGTTTGTCTTTTCCTCTGTCTTGTTGCTTGTCTCATTTGTTTTACTAGAACATCCAATTCCAGTAATTAAGCTTAGTATTAAAAGACTTGAAACTAAAACTTTAATTTTTTTCATTTTACCCCTCCATCAAATTATATATATCTATATGTCTTCTTTACTTGTCTAATATCATTGTAAATGTTTTCTTAAAAATATAAAATGGTACTATCTTTCAAATTTAGTACTATTTTTTTATCATAAAATTGAAATAAAACATTTCCTAATAAAAAAAGTATAATATTTTATCCATAAAGTCATAATTTCTAATCCTTATAATAATTTAAAACATCTAACTATTTATAAGGTATATGTATAAAATCAACTAAATAAAAAACATTAGACATTTATATATCTAATGTTTTTACTAGCAATTAATTATACTGCATTATTTCCCTAAGCATTTATAAGACTATATATAGTGTTGAGGTGAATTTGAGCCCGTAACTGAACAAGTAATAATATATTTTTCTGCAACTCATTTCAATGAGTTGTTCCCTTCAATATTCGCCCCTTAATAGTCTAGTTGTTTTAGTTTTATAGTTACATTTTCTTCTGAAGAATTTTCTAGTTTATATGATACTATTTTTCTTTCAATTTCTTTAGTAACCTTGTCTGAATTACTGAAAAGATCTCTTGCTGCGTTTATAGCATAAGCAAGGACTGTAGCTACTCCAGCACTACCTAATTCAAAACCCATACTTTCTGTTTCTGATAATTGGCTTTTCATTAATTTATATATTTCTTTACAGTAAGCTCCCTTAATTATAATTATATCGTATTTGTAATCTAAAGCCATTAATAGCTCTGTTGGATTATAAGCTTCAAAGGCTGGATTTTCTTTTGCTAAGTCTAAAAGTTCATCCAATACAGTTCCTGGAGTTTTTCCTAAAGATTTTGCTAATGCCATTATAACTTTATTTGAATAATTCTCTATTTTCTTCGTCGTATGTGTAGCTAATAATTGCTGACTTACCCCTGTTTTTTTATAAACCTCATATCTCTTACTATTATTCTTTTGTAAATACAAATCTAAATAATTCATATTTATACCCCCTATATTTAGTGATTAAATTTATTTTATTACTAAAGTATCTTTTGTCTAAAATTTTTATTTTTTATTGTTAAATTTATTTCTCTAGAATCATTAATTTCTTCTCTAACTTCTTCATTATCTTTAAAATAATTTATTGTTTTTGGAAAAATATTTACAGTCAATTCTTCTTTTTCATTCATCCCTTTTGGAAAATTTAATTGTCTTAGTAAATATCCATAGTATATACCATCTTCATCTGGACCACCTGTATCTAATCCTACTTGCCCATCAACTTTAAAATCTTCTCCATTTATATCTAAATCCAAAGAATATAAAACTGGATTATTAATTTTAATTTTACTTTCAATTTTATATATGATTAATAAATTCTCTCCCTTAAAATCTACAGCTTCAATATTAACAGTATGATTTTCTGTATGAAATTCTTCTTTAACAGACAAACCATTTTCTGTGTACTTAATTCCTAATCCCCATTTGTTATTTAATACTTTAAGGACTGGCCCAACTATCGGTAATTCTTCAGCCAAGGATGGTTTTACAAAGTTAGTTCCTATTAATAATGTAATGAATAATCCAGCAACTTTTAATAAATTCTTTCTAACTTTCTTCTTACTCTTTGATTCTATATCTTTATATATATTATTAACCTTTTTTCTTAAAGAATTTGGTATTTTGATGTTATCTTCCTTATAAATACTCTTTAAACTCTTATCTAAATCTATCATTCCATTATCTCCTTTCCATCTATACTCTTAGCAATCTTAGCCTTTGCTCTAGATAATCTTGATTTAACTGTACCTTCTGCTATTCCAATAATCTCTGAAACTTCACTTATCTTTAAATCTTCAAAATAAAATAGTGTAATAACTAGTCTTAATTCTTCTGGTAAAGAATTAATAGCAATCTTCAAATCTAAATTCTCATATTTATCGCTATACTGCTCTTCAACAACCTTATCTAAACTTATACATTTTTTATTAAAGTTATAGATTTTATTACATTCATTTATAAGAATTTTTATAAGCCAAGTTTTAAATAAATCTTCACTTCTTAAAGTATTAATATTAGAATATGCCTTTAATATTGTATTTTGTATTGCATCTTCTATATCTTCTTCATTATTTAAAATTCCCTTTGCTACTCTATACATGCTCTTAAGATTTTCTTCTACTAATTTAGTAAAGGCCTTTCCATTCCCCATTTTAGCCTTTTTTACTAAATCTAGTTTATTTAAACCAAACATTTCTTTACCCCCTTATCTATGCTTATCTATTAGATATACTTAACCAGTAAAAAGTTCATATAATTTGAAATAATAAAAGAGAATTCTTATAACATAGTAGAATTCTCTTTTATTATTTAATCATCAATTTTCTATTTACTTATTAGAATCTGCAAATACTTCTTTAACCTTATCTAAAGCTACTTCAATAACCTTATCCATATCATAGTATTTATATTCTCCTAGGCGACCACCAAAAATCACATTTTTTTCAGTTTCTGCAAGTTCGCTATACTTGTTATATAGTTCATTATTTTTATCATCATTTATAGGATAATATGGTTCATCACCAATACTCCACTCCTTGCTATATTCTCTGCTTATGATTGTTTTAGGCTGGTTCCCAAATTCAAAATGCTTATGCTCTATTATACGTGTATATGGAGTTTCCTTATCAGTATAATTTACAACTGCATTTCCTTGAAAATTTTCAATATCTAAAATCTCATTTTCAAAGGCTATACTTCTATATTGAAGTACTCCTAATTTATAATTGAAATATGCATCTATAGGTCCTGTATAAACTACTTTTTCTGCAATATTATTCCATTCATCTTTATTTTTAAGATAATCTGTATTTAATTTCACTTCAATTCCATCTATCATTTTTTCAACAATACTAGTATAACCATCTATAGGTATCCCTTGATACCTATCATTAAAGTAATTATTGTCATAAGTAAATCTTACTGGTAATCTTCTTATTATAAAAGCAGGAAGCTCAGTACAAGGCCTTCCCCATTGTTTTTCAGTGTATCCCTTAATTAGCTTCTCGTAGATATCTCTTCCTACTAAATTTATAGCTTGCTCTTCTAAATTTTTTGGATTTTCAACATAATTATTACTACATTGTCTCCTAATCTCTTCTTTTGCTTCCCCTGGGGTTACAACACCCCACATTTTATTAAATGTATTCATATTAAAAGGAATATTATAAATTTCTCCATTATAATTAGCTATAGGAGTATTTGTATATCTATTAAAATTGGCAAAATTATTTATATAATCCCATACTTCTTTATTATTTGTATGGAAAATATGTGCCCCATATTTATGAACATTTATATCTTCAATTTTATCTGTATAAATATTTCCTGCTATATGATCACGTTTTTCTATTATTAAACATTTCTTACCACGTTTTTTTGCTTCATGAGCAAATATTGCTCCATAAAGTCCAGCTCCAACAATTAAAAAATCATATTTTTTACTCATAGATTACCTTCCTACTATATCAGTTAAATCCTACAACTAACTGAGATATTTTATACACTCCTATACAAATCTTACGCCCTATTAAACCTGGTAAATTAATTAGTTGTCCCATTAATTTATATCTAAGAGTACGATATAGATTTACATCTTTATCTTTAATATATTGCCATAATTCCTTCTTCTTTTTTAGATTTTCTTCTGTTCCTGAACGTATAAGCAATACCCCTGATACGGCAGTAATGATTTCCAAATAATTAATCATATATTTATAAAGTTTCTTATTGTCTATGCTTTCTATATCAACATTTTCTATCATCAATTTATTAACTTTAATTTGTTGATCTATTCTCTTTATCATAACTTTTTCATTTACTGATTGATCTTCTCTTCCGATAAGATATCTATAAAATTCAATATTTATATAAAACATCTTCTTTACATTTTGAAGAGGTAAATACACAAATAAATTATCTACATAAAAAGTATGCTTTGGAAGAACTAGTCCACATTCTTTTAGAATTTCAGTTCTATATATAACAGAATGCATTAGAATATACTGTCCTTTATGGAAAGTACCAATATCATCCCAGGTAAAGATTTTCCCCTCTGGAAGAACATTATCATATTTCATAACCTTCTTAAATTTAGCATTTTCTTTTTCATATACAAAATTGCTAATAATCATATCAACATAATCTTTATTATTATCAAAACTTTTTATAGCGTCTAATATCTTAAAGTATGCTCTAGTGTCTACCCAATCATCACTATCAACAACTTTTAGATATAGTCCTGTTGCATTTTTCAATCCCGTATTTATAGCTTCGCCATGCCCACCATTTTCTTGATGAATAGCTTTAATAATAGATGGATATTTATTAGCATACCCTTCTGCAATTTCAGCTGTTTTATCCTTTGACCCATCATTTACTATAAGAATTTCTACATCATCTCCACCTGGTAAAAGTGACTCTATGCAATATTTCATATACTTTTCTGAATTATAACAAGGAATTATTATTGACAATAATTTCATAATTACACGACCTTTACTTATTCTTTATAATTTAAAATTAACTTTTTAATAATATGTAATTAAACCCATTTTCTTCTAATTTATATTATATCATTTGCTATTTCCAAATAAAATACTGTTTATTACTTAGATATTCATAAATAAAACTCTGCATAAATTTTCATGAAAATTATAAAACAAAAGTCGGCAATTTGTATTCTCCATTTCTAATTCACAGGAGGCAGTTCAAATACTTACCGACTTTTATTTTTATATTCTTTAATATAATTTACTGAAATCGTGATTTATTATTTCTATTAATTTAAATTCATCATTTTCAAATTCAAATTTTAGTATAGAACAATTGTTCAGTTGTTCTTTCTGATCAACATCACTAGTATGAGCCCAGTATCTCATAAAATTACGACAAGCAGCTCCATGGGAAACAGCTAATACAGTATTATGACCATCTTTTTTCATAATTGAATGAAGAGTTTCTGCAATTCTATTTTTAATTTCTACTTCATCTTCGCCACCATACTTAACAAAAAAATCTCCATATGGTAATGGTGGAATCAAATCTACACTTTCACCTTCAAATAATCCAAAATTCCATTCTTTAAGTCCCCTTACTCTTTTATATGGCATATTACAAACATACTCTAAAGTATCGCAAGCTCTTTCTGATGTAGATGAATATGCATAATCAAAAGTTATATTATTTCTTTTAAAATATTCTCCAGCAATTATTGCTTGTTCTATTCCTATCTTTGTTAATGGAGAATCACACCATCCTTGAATTTTTCTCCTAGCATTAAATAGTGTTTGTCCATGTCTCATTAAGTACAATATCTTTTTCATGAATTTATCCCCCTTTTTAAGTATATTTTAATTAAATAAGCATATTTAATTTGTAGCTTAATATAGAATGTTTTATGGTAAATTTAATCTCAACTTTCTCACATATTTTCAAGAAGCTTTGTTAATTCACTATATAATTCTTCTTTATCTTCTGATTTAATTTTATAAACCTTATCACTTTTTGGTATTCTAGTATACCCTTTACGCCAAACTTCAATCATTCCATGCTTACCATCAGTATTTTCAAATGAAATAAATTCTCCCTCTCCCCCAGTAGCATCACTAAAGTTAAAGGTTCTTTTATACTTATACTTTTCTAATAAATTAAATACCTGCTCCCCATTAACTGCATCTAATTCTATTATATCAAAACTAGTAATATTACCATATACATTAACCTTTTCATAATTTATGCTTTTACCTATATTTGCTGTTTTATATATTTCTACAGGTCTTGAAAAATAAAATACAAAAGAAAGGCAAATTATTAGTATTATTGCAAAAATAATAATATTATTTTTATATCTCTTTATTATATTTTCTTTTCTATTCTCATCTATATGATCAGCCTTTTTTCTTTTTATTAATAAAATATAATTATATATAATAAATATATTTGTCATAAAAGCTAGTCCTATAGAAATTAAATATAAATAATTGCTTATCAATTTTATTCCTCCAATTTTAAATCTATTAATAGTTACTAAGAATATACTCATTCCATTTCTCTATAATTTCTTCTTTTGTAGAACCTATAACATTTTCTATATCCTCAGGATTTTTAATTAAATCAATCATCTTATCATATCCATATTTATTAACAATGAATTCTACAAAGCCTCCTGATAGTAAATATGGTTGCTCCAATTTGCCATAGTTATTTTTCATTTCATCAATGGATGGAAGTTTATTTGCTTTTGCAACTTCCTTTAAATAATATTTAGTATTATTATCTATCTGATTTGATTCAACTACTGCAATTCCTTCATTTAAATAAATATCTGTATTTGAATTTATATTCCCTACTAATATATGTGTATATTCATGAACTATAACTTTCATTAAACTCTCATAAGTATGGATGCTCCCTGGATTTAAGGGAGATACCATTAATATTTCATTATTTCTTGCCACTCCTACTAACCAATCCTCAGCAGCCATCATTCCAATTGCCTTATGGAAGTCACTAATATTTGGATAAATAGTTACTTTAATCTTTTCATCTAAGGTTACTTGTAAGTCCTTAGATATTCTCTCATAATTACTTTCTAAATTCTCCTCTAAATCATATAAAGATTCCTTATCAGCTTTAGTTGAATAAAAAATGAAATGATCACTTTCTTGCCTTAGTTTTATTGTTTTCGGATCCTCTGAACAACCAAAAAGTGATAAACATAGAGTAATCATAACAATCCCCCTTTTAACTCTCATATATATCCCCACTATATAAATATAATTCTCAATATTTCACACTGAATTTTCTATTTAACAATATAAATTTATTTATACTCTTTAGCAGAGAAATGAGTAACTTCTACTTTAAAAACAGTTACTGCCTTAGCATGCTTGTCCTCAAAAACAAAATCCTTCCCTGTTTGGTGCTTCATAAGTACTGAAAGAGCGATTTTCTTTTCCTCCATATCTTCAACTATTGATGCCACACCATTTCCTATAATACTTTTGAAATAAAATCCATATAAACAAGCAAGCTGAGCCTCAATTAATTTATGTTCGCAATCCATTTCAAAGGCTACCTCTGAATTTTCAGCTATAGCATCTAACTTTCTTCCTTCTTTAGCAGAATGACAATATAAAGTTAGCTTATCCTCTAAATATGAATATCCAAAATTAAGTGGTACAATATATAAGCCTTCCTTATCCTTCATTGCTAACCTAACAACCTTACAATTGTTTATTATTTCGATTTTCTCATTAATATCTACTACTTCTCTCTCTTTTCTTCTCATGCTTCTCATAGCTATCCACCTTTCAATTCTTTAAAATATTATACCCTTATTTACTCTTTTTAACAATAAAGATAACAATTACTTCCTTCGTATATAGACACTCTTTTAAAACATAGATCTATTTTATTGGAATGTAGATAATTTATTACTTTTTTAAAATTAGTTATATTATCCTCACTTATCATGGGATTATATTCCAAAATTAATGTATAATAAGAATATATATTATTGTGCATTTGTATTATATTAAGAGTGAACTAAGAATTTAATATTAAGAATAATTATATTTTATTATTCAATACAATTTCAAAATATTAAGTTAAAAAGGGGATGGATTTATGGTCAATAGAATTAAAAAAATGAGCTCGGAAGAAATTGTTAGTAGCATAATTAGGTATGTAATTATATGTGTAATTGCAGTTGTCTGTGCTTTTTTAGGAAAATTATCTACAGCTTCAACACTTTCAGGACACCTAATAGCATCAGTGCTATTTTGGGGCGGAAACATAGTGAAATTAATTGTAATAATACCTTTAGTAAAATCTTTATGTGCAGCATTATACAAATTATTAAAAGCCGCTGAAGTATTAATTAAGCAAAGTAATGAACAATCTTAAAAAATTGCAAATTAAAAGTGGATAATTAAATTGAACTGCCCCCTGTCTACTTCTCAGAGGGCAGTTCAAATTATCCACTTTTATACCAGCATTATTTCTCTTGCTCTTAACTCTTACTTCTTTTCCCTTATAAACTTAATTATTTCATTCTTTAATTCTTTCATTTTTTCATTATACTAACTTATTTTCCTCTGGATATGGAACAACATAAACATCTCTAAAGCCTTCATTTTGAAGTCTAATTACTTCTACTTCTGCTGTTTCATAATCTCTATAATATCCAATACAAATCCTCCAGCCCTCTCTTGTAGGAGTTTTAGGTTTTTTAATTGGAATATCAATTAAAACTTTATTAACCATAGTTAAACAAGCTCTTGCTACCATGTACCCATACTTTATACCACTAAAGTTCTTTTCTATGTCTTCATTTGATAAAAATTCAGCTTCAATAATAACTGCAGGCATCTTAGTTTGCCTTAAAAGAATATAACTAGCTTCCTTTATTCCTCTATCCTTAGATTTTAAATTAGCAAGTAATTCATCCTTTAAAAACCTTGCTAATTCTTCTGATTCGTGACCTTTTTCAAATATTACAATTTCAGTTCCAGTAACAGAATTATCTATAAAGGAGTTCATATGGAAGCTAACAAAATAATCTGCCTCCCAATTATTTGCTATTTCTACTCTGTCTTTGACATCTAAGTATATATCAGATGCTCTTGTAAGCAATACTATTTCACCGTTTCTTTCTAATAACCTTTTTGCCTCATAAACAGCTTCTAAAACTATATCAGATTCTCGTCTACCATTTTTTCCAACTGTTCCTGAGTCTTTTCCACCGTGACCTGCATCCAATACCCATTTTGCCAACTCTTTCCCTCCCATTATTTATATAGTAATAATATAAATATTGCATTACTTTATAATCTAGTATATTTGGGATTTCCATGGTTGGTTACAAATTTAATTTTTATCATTAATATTTCAACACTAAAGGTAATAATTCTTCATTCTTCAGAATTATAAACTTACTTTGCTCTATTAATCTATACTTTGTTAGAATGGTATCTTTACATTTATACTATTAAAAAAATCTTCTATTTTATCACTTTCACCTATCCCTTGTGCTAAGGTCTTACTTCCTCCACCTTTACCATTTGCTATAGAAATATATTCTTTAAATATTTTTCCCATATTAATATTTTCTATATTTTTTGAAGAAGCAAGAATTATATTAGCTTTTTCATTAAGGTTTATTGCAAATAAGCAAATAATATTATCTCTTTCTGTTATTTTATTAGCAAGTCTTGTAATATAATCTGTTGATTTATTTAAAAATATCTTCTTAATAATAATATATTTACCTAGATTTTCTCCTTCTTCTATAAGTACTTTTTCTTCATACTTCAATAATTCTTCCTCTAATATCTTTTTTTCCTTCTTTATATCTTCTAAGGAATTCTTTAAATTTTTTATTCCATTTAATGCTTCATATTCATTACTATTTAGATAATTACAGATTTCTCTAAGAACCTTATCTTTAAATAATGAATCATTAATAGCTCTTTCTCCAGCTAAAAATTCTATTCGTGTATTTTCTTTGTTTTTCTCGAATTTTTTAATCTTTATTATCCTTAAATCTGATGTTTTATTTGGATGCACACCACAACAAGCATTAATATCTAAATCTCCTATTTTAACTACCCTAATATCCTCTTCTGTATTAGGTAGGTCTCTTCTTAAGTTCATAACTTTTAATTCTTCTTCATTAGGGACTAAGAAACTTACTTCTATACCCTTATTAATTACTTCATTAGCCAAAGCTTCTGCTCTTCTAACCATATCTTCATTAAGTTCACCTATAATATCTACTGTGCTTATTTCTTTCCCTAAATGAATACTTACTGTATTGGCATTAAAAAGTTTAAAAAAGCACCCTGATAATATATGCTGTCCTAAATGTTGATGCATTCCATCTTCTCTTCTATTCCAATCTATTTTACAATATACTGCCTCGTTAACTTTAAATGGCTCTTTTAATACATGATAAATTTTCTTATCTTTTTCATAGACTTCTAAGACTTTATTATTATTTATATATCCTAAGTCACAATGCTGCCCTCCTCCCCCTGGGAAAAAGGCAGTTTTATCTAATACTATATGATATCTATCATTAATATTATTAACTTCTATTACCTTAGCCTCAAATTCCTTTATATATTGATTTTTATAGTATAACTTCTCCACAATATCACCTACATTTTATTTTCTTCTACTATGTTATATATTTCTTTAGATAACCTAGCTATAAGTTCATTGGCTTCTTCTCCCCAATCAAGCAAATATTTTTCATCTTCTCCACCATCTTCATATGATTCTATGCTTAATCCTCCAACATCCTTAGTTAATACAACTAATATATAAGAATCTTCCCCGTAGATTATTCCCATATCATGATAATATCTGTAATAATTCCCTATTTTATGGGCAACTTTATCATACTCTAGATACTTATCTAATCTATCATGGTACGTGGTTTTAGTCATATATTCTATAAGTAAATTATAGTAAGGATTATTATCTGGATTCTCATATAATTTATTTAATAAAATTCCAAGCTGCCTTGCTGTTGAATAATTACCATATGGAATACTATAATCTTCTGTTACCTGACTCATATAGTCAGTAACACTATTTTTTGATGCCCTTGTTAACATATTCTTAGCTATATTATCAGAATTAACAATAGATAAATAAATAGCTTCATTAATAGTTATATTAGGAATCTCCCCTAAATTATATAAAATTCCACTTCCCATTTCCTTATCTTCTTCACTAAAATAAAGTAAATCATCTAATGACTTATCTCCATCATTAACTTCATCTAATATTAACATAGATAATGGCACTTTATTTGTACTTGCAGCTACGTAATATGTGTCTGCATTTAAAGTATATTCTTCATAAGTATTTAAATTTTTAAAATAAATAGCTACATTATCCTTGTAATCCCCCAATATTTCATTTGCTTTTTTATCAATCAACTCTATAAAACTGTTATTTTCACTTTCAAATACATCCTTAGTTTCTAATTTTCCCAGCTTTTCTTCAGTTGATACGTTTTTATTAATAGATACCTCTTCATTATCTGTACATCCTGCAAAAACTGTAGTGAAAATCACTAATAATAATATATATATTTTTTTCATTTCTACCATCCTTAGTTTTATTTTCATCCTATTATAACATATGTACTTAATTAAATTTTATTTATTAATATGTATAATAAAAAAGTAGATAAGCATTATATTCCTTCTTTCCTAGACTTACTCTAAGTGAACTGTATATAATATTTATCTACTTTTATTTAGGTAACTATTAATATTTTAGATGTATTTATAAAAGCACCTACAAATTAACTTTTTAGAATGCTGGAATTACTGTTCCATCGCTATATTTTTCTTCTATAAACTTCTTAACTTTTTCAGAAGTTAAAGCCTTTGTTAAAGCCTTAATCTTTTCACTATCTTCATTTCCCTTTTTAACAGCTAAAATATTTCTATAATTTTTAGCACCTTCAGCATTAGCATCTTCTATCACTAAAGCTTCTGTAGATGGATTTAACCCTGCTTCAAGAGCATAGTTTCCATTGATAACTGCTATATCTACTTCATCTAAAACTCTTGGTAATTGTGCTGCTTCTAATTCTTCAAACTTTAAATTCTTAGTATTTTCTGTAATATCCTTTGGAGTAACTAATTCTCCTTCTTTTAACTTAATTAATCCTGAATTTTCTAATAATCTTAAAGCTCTTGCTTCATTAGATGGATCATTTGGAATTGCAACTGTTGCTCCATCTTTAATATCTTTTAAATCCTTAATAGATTTAGAATAAGCTGCTAATGGTTCTAGGTGAATAGCTGCAGTATAAGTTAAATCTAATCCCTTACTCTCATTAGTTTCATTTAAGTATGCTATGTGTTGGAAGTAATTTGCATCTAATTCTCCTTCAGCTAATGCAGTATTAGGTGTTACATAATCAGTAAACTCTACTATCTTAACAGTGTATCCTTCTGCTTCAAGGTCTGGTACTATTTGTTCCACTATTTCCTTATGAGGAACTGGACTAACCCCTATTGTTATTGTTTTATCTTCAGATGCTGAACCAGTATTATTATCTCCCTTATCTCCACATCCTACTAAGCCTATTGCTAAAGCCCCTGCTAATAAAATTGATAAAATTGATTTTCTTTTCATATATAAAACCCCCTTTTAATAATTAAGAATGTAGAATGTAAAATGTAAAATTGTTGATGTAATTTGTTCCAAATTACTAAAATATATTTTCATTTCAGAAACTCCTTAAAGAGTTTCTTCATTAATTTTACATTCTTCATTTTTCATTTTACATTTTTTTATTGTGATAATTTTTTATATAAGTAATTTCCTAGTGATTGTAGTACTTGTACAATTATTACTAAGATTATTACTGTTACTATCATTACGTCTGTTTGGTATCTTTGGTAACCGTATCTTACTGCTAAGTCACCAAGTCCTCCTGCTCCTACTGTTCCTGCCATAGCTGAATATCCAATTATGCTTATTATAGTAAGTGTTAATCCTGAAATTATTGATGGTACTGCTTCTTTAAGCATAACTCTGAATATTATTTGTGTATTTGATGCCCCAAAAGATTTTGCTGCCTCTATTACTCCTGGATCTACTTCTTTTAAAGCTGACTCTATAATTCTTGCTACAAAAGGAGCTGCTGCTATAGTAAGTGGAACTATCGCTGCTGTTGTTCCTATGGATTTTCCTACTATTAATTTTGTTAGTGGCATTATTGCAACCATTAGAATTAAAAATGGAAATCCTCTAAGTATATTTATTATTGTATCAAGAGTATTATAAACCCCTTTATTAGGTTTTAACCCCTTAGGTGCTGTTACTATTAATGCAATAGCTGGAATAAAGCCTAATATTACTGAAAATAATGTTGAGAAAAAAACCATTGTTATTGTTTTATTAAATCCTTCTATTAATATTTCTGACATTAATTAAGCACCTCCAATACTACTTCTTTTTCTTGAAGATAAGCTATAACCTTGTCCTTATCTTCTTCCTCTATATTTATTACTAAATTACCTAATATATCTTCTCTAAACTTTTCAAGCTTACCCCAAACTATTGAAAAGTCTACATTTAGATCTCTTGCCATCTTTGTTATAAGTGCATTTTCTGAAGAAGTGCTTGGGAAAAATAATTTAATATTAATACCCTTATTAGGTAAAATATCATCATCTTCTTCTCCAAGGAATTTCTTTAAGGATACTCCTGGTCTTAAAAATAATTCTTCTGCCTTTCCTTCTGCCTTTAATATTCCACCTTCAATTAATGCAACTTTTTCACAAACCTCTTTTACCACTTCCATTTGATGAGTTACTATTACTATTGTTATTCCTAGTTCTTTATTAATCTTTGATAAAAGTGAAAGTATGTCCTTTGTTATTTTAGGATCTAAGGCTGATGTTGCTTCATCACAAAGTAATATTTTAGGTTCTAATGCTAATGCTCTTGCTATTGCTACCCTTTGTTTTTGCCCTCCACTTAAACTAGCTGGTTTAACTTTTGCTTTTTCAGAAAGCCCTACTAATTCTAAAAGTTCAGTTACTCTTTCATTTATCCTTTTCTTTCTATAGGCTCTATATCCTATACCTTTTTTATCCCCTAGATTCTTTCTATACTCTTTATACTCATCTTCAAATCCCCAAACTTCTAATGGTAATGCTACATTATCAAATACAGTTTTTCTATTTAATAAGTTAAAGCCTTGAAATATCATACCTAACTTTTTTCTAAATTCTCTTAACTCATATCCCTTAAGTTCATTAACTTCTCTACCCATAACATTTATTGAACCATCTTCATAACTTTCAAGTCCATTTATACATCTAAGTAAAGTAGATTTTCCTGCACCACTATGTCCTATTATTCCATATATTTTACCTTCTTCTATAGATAAAGAAACTTTCTTGATAACTTCCACATCATTAAATCTTTTAGTTAAATTTTTAATTTCAATCATTTACGTCCCTCCTAAGAACTTAAATAAAAAACGCACTAGAGAATAAATTCTCTAGTGCGTGTAAATATCACCTATTAATTTATTCTCTCATCTATCAGCTAAAAGCTGCAGGATTTAGCACCAAACTTAATATGAGTAATTTAGCTTAAGAAAATTAAGCCTATCACACCTATTACAGGTTGCTGGGTTTCATAGGGCCAGTCCCTCCACCACTCTTGATAAGAAACATTGAAAAATGTTTATTAAATTTTATATTAATAATATACAGTTATTAACTTTATTTGTCAACAACTATTATAAAAAAATTCACAATATTATTCCTTCTCTAATTACATTACTATTACTTCTCTATTTACATTCATTAATTCTGCATCAGTATTTTCTTCAACAAAATTTATTATATTTTCATATGTTGAATCTACTTGTGCATTTGTAGCACAAATTCCTGATATACCAATTGTAATATAGTTATGAATATCTTGATTACCTACTTCATTTACTGATATATTAAATTTATTTTTAAGCTTTTGAGTTATACTTCTAACTATCATTCTTTTCTCTTTTAAAGAATGAACCCACTCAGCTCTTAAGTTAATAGTCATTACTAACACCTTCATAATTATCACCTTTTTATTAATATTATACTGCTAATATTAATATAAGTAAAAGAAGGGGAAATAATACACGATAGTAATTCATAATGCGTAATGCACAATGCATAATTATGGTGAAAACTCCTTTGGAGTTTTGTAAAATGAAAGAATGAATCTATCTTTTATTAACTACTTTAGGAAATGTTAATGAGATTTCAAATCCATCAGTATATTTTTCATTTGCTTCTAAGTTAATTTTTAAGTTTTCAGCTACTTTTTTTGCTAAATATAATCCCATTCCTGTAGAATTTTTTCTTTGCTCTCCAATCTCTCCAGTAAAACCTTTTTCAAATATAAATGGCAAATCATATGCTTTAACTCCAATTCCATTATCTCTTATATTAAGTTTTATGTTTTTTTCATTTTCATTTGAAGTAATAACTATCTTAGCTTTACTTATTTCAATATTTTTATATTTTATTGCATTACTGATTATTTGCCTTATAATAAATTGAATTCCTCTTTTATCTGATAAAACTTTATAATCATCAATATCAAATATTACAGATATATTATTTTCCTTTAATATCACTTTATATTCTTCAATTACTTCTACACAACTCTCCTTTAATGATATTTCTTTAAAAAAGTAATCATTAAAAGTAGATTTTAGTCTTGCATAGTATAACATTCTTTCTATGTCTTCTTGCATCTTTATTCTTACATATTGCAATTTTTTATATACCACTTTAGATATTTCTTCTTTTCTATTATCTAATAATAAATTCATTAATCCTAGTGGAGTTTTTATTTCATGTGCCCAGGCTTCTACATATTCCTCATACTCATCAATTCCTTGTTTATGATTATTTATAGTCCTCTGATTTTCTCTTAAAATTTCACCTATACTCCTAATTACTTTAGCCTCTTCATAATTAAATAAACTTGTAATTTCATTTTCCTTATCTTTAGTAGGCTCATATAAAAAGCTACTAAATGCTTCTTCTCTTTTTAAATCCTTTTTATAAATAATAAAAGCTATAATGCAATATAAAATTAAAGAGCCTATAATCATTGCAGGAAAAAGATTTAAAAAAGCCTTATCATTACTTAACCATAACAATATACCGAATATAAAATTCAATATAAGTATAGTAATAATCCATATTTTATTTTTTATTAATATACTTATTAATCTTTTATTCATTTTCCTTTTCTCCTATAGGTTCTAAGGAATATCCTTTACCCCTAATTGTATCTATCTTATAATCAGTATCTAAAGTACACAATGTTTTCTTTAACCTTGTCATATTAACATGCAGAGCATTTTCATCAATATATTCTGTTGTGCCCCATAACTTTTTTAATAACATTTCCTTTGTAACAAGCTTCTGATAATTCGCAAGTAATAATTCCATTATTTTTCCTTGATTTTCTGCTAAAATAGTTGCCTTACCTTTAACATTTATAGTGTAAGTTTGTAAATCTAAAGTAATTCCTTTAATTTCTACAAAATTCTTTCTTTCTTCTGATCTGCGTAACAAATTATTTATTCTCGCTAGTAACCTTTCTTTAGGACAAGGTTTGTTTATATATTCATCTGCACCAATATCTAGAGCATGTAATTCATCCTTCATTTGATCTCTACCTGTTAAAACAAGTATTGGAACATTACTTTTATGTCTAATTGCCTTACATATTTCAAAACCAGATATTCCAGGTAAATTTAAATCTAATAATACAAGGTCTGGTGAAGAAGTTATAATATTATCTACTGTATTTGAAAATTTAGTTATAGAAAGGGTATCATATCCTTCCTTCTCTAAAATAAATTGAAGCTCTTCTCTCATAAAAACCTCATCTTCCACAATTATAATCTTCTTCACCATTATCACCTCTAACTATCTTCTCTCTTTATATCCATAATATTTAATATATTTTTATCGCTACTTCCTTTTACTATGTTCATATAAACTAATTCTATCACACATATTATTACAATAACAGGAATTGAAATTACCATAAGTTTGCCAACATTATTCTTCATTGATGTTGTTATAATACCTGTAAATAATGATCTTACTGCAAATATACTGCCTATTGCTGCAACTATTATTGGTAGTGAAAAATACCAAGTAATTTGATTTCTTGCAGATTTACATAACATTTCATAGCTTGCACCAAGATATGTTAATGATACATATCTCTTCTTAGTCTTTTGTTGATTCATTAAAAATTGTACTCCTAAAACTGTATTGGCTATAATTAAAAAGATCACTGCTAGATAAATAGTTATATAACTTGCTGATACAGTATAAAATAATTCTCTTCCTATATTTTGAAGATAACTTTCATATTGTATTTCAGTAGTATTAAGCTTTTCATTAACTTCACTAATGGCTTGCATTAAACCCTTTTCCTTAACAAATTCTTTATTTAAAGTTGCATTCCAATAAGTGCTAACATTATTTTCTTCAGTATATTTTTTAAAAACTGTTTCTGGTACTATTAATCCATAGCTTATAGTTATTAACCTATCTGTTACAATACTATCACTATAACATTTATCTACTAACCTATACTCCTTATCCTCTAAATACAAAATAGGCCTTTCCTTTAAAGCACTTTCCATTATCTCACCAGCTTTATACTCTGGATCATTATAAAGAGCTACTTCATTATCCTTTAAATAAAGTTTCTCCTTACCTTGTAACTCTAAAAGCTTATTATATGAATCTACGGAAATTAAATAGGGTCTTTCAAAATATTGAAGATTATTTATTAAAATTTCTTTCTCTTGCCCATCCTTTTGATTTTCCACAGCTCTTATTAAACCTTCTGCTGAAAAATTATTATTATAAAATAATCCTATATTCATAGGATATAATCCATCAATATACTTATTTAAATCTAGGTTATTTATTAATGACTTTACTTCTTCTTCTTCTTCTGCTTCAAAAGTATAATCAATAATATGAGCTTCCTTTGAATTATTTAAATATCCTACTGGAATACCATATGCAAAACAGCTAATTGCCATCAAAATTAAAAGTGATGAAATAGCTAAAGTATTGGGCTTTAAAAATACAGATTCCTGTAATTGTCTAAATGTGAATATTCTTAATCCCTTTAGTTTAGTTTTATCTTTAATAACTTTTTCAAATAAAACACCTATTCCTTGAAATAATAAGAATATTCCACTAAGGCCTAATATAATTGTAGTTCCTAGAAATGTTATATTTGACCATGATAATCCAATTATTGCTATAGCAAATGCTACTGAAAGTAATATAACTCCTAATAATAATTTAATAGTAATAACTATCTTTTTTATCTCTCTTTTCTTTTCTGCTTGTGAATCTGAAAGTAATTCCATAACTTCCTTTTTTGATAATTTGCCACTTAAAATTATAAGTGCTACAAATCTAATAATAAAATATCCAATAATAGTTCCTATAACAGCTGAGAAAGAAAAAGAAAAACTATGACCTATTATACCTAGTCCGACAATTTTAGCTGTTACCAAGCTAATAACTTCTGATATAAAAATAGCTACTGGAATACCAATTACTAATGATAGTACGCTATTCCATAATTCTTCTAAAAAAAGCATCAAAAGTAACTTACTGCGCTTCATTCCAAGCATTAAATACATTCCAAGTTCCCTACTTCTTCTTTCTAACTGATATTTTCCTGCAAAATATACAAGGAAAAATAAGATAAATAAAGACAATCCGTACAACGCTGGAATCAACAAAAACAATTTCTTTAATGCTTCACTTTCTATAGTCTTTAAGAATACAATAACATCTTGTTTTTCAAGAGATAAAATAATATAAAAGGCCACAATTGATATTATTAATGATAGAAAAAATAATTCATTTTCTTTTCTGTTTTGCTTACTATTCCTTTTAACTAAATTATAAAACATTTGCGCTTCCACCTCCTAGTTGTGCCATAACTAGAAGTATTCTTTCATAAAAGTCTTGTCTAGATTCTTCTGGCTTTTTTCGTCTTATCTCATGAAAAAGCTTTCCATCTTGTATAAATAAAATTCTTGAACAAAAACTCGCTACATTGACATCATGGGTAACCATTAAAATAGTTGATTTTTCTTCTTCATTTAAATCAGATAATTTTTTCATTAAAGCTTTTGCATTTTTAGAATCTAATGCTCCTGTTGGTTCATCTGCTAGAATAATTTTAGGATTTAATATCAAAGCTCTAGCTGCTGCAACACGTTGCTTTTGTCCACCTGAAATTTCATTAGGAAATTTATCTAATATATCTTCAATATCCATATATTTTGCCAATCTATCTACTTTTTCTTTAGGATTACTCTGCAATCTATTATGAATAGCCAATGGAAGCAATATATTCTCCTTTGCTGTTAGATTTTCTAGCAGCTCAAAATTTTGAAATAGATAGCCTATCTTATTACCTCTATACTCTGCTAATTCATTTCCTTTAAACTTTTCAACATTTTCGCCATTTAATATAATATTACCTTCCGTAGGGTAAGTTGTAGTTGCTATACAATTAAGTAATGTTGTTTTTCCTGAACCACTACTTCCCATAATTCCAATAAATTCTCCACTTATTACATGAAAACTTATTCCATCTAAAGCCTTCGTTACTGAGTCCTTTTTACCATAATACTTTTTCAAGTTTTTAACTTCTAATATTCTCTCACTCATTATAATCACCTTTCTAATCATATACTTATAGTAAATAAATAAAACTCTAGAACTTAATTTATTTATAACTCTAACCTTATAATTATTATAAATGGAGTTTTTAAAATATAATACTTACAGTTAATGAAAGATTTGCAACAAAAAAGAGGATATAAATATTATATTCGTTACCCCTTGGATTCCCTCCAAGTGGCCTTAATATAATATTTATACCCTTCTAAGCTAAAGGAAGGAATTTATAATTTTCATAACTCAGCTTGCCTGAGTTATTTCCTCAATTATGCATTATCAATTATGCATTATGCATTATTTAAAAGTTCCATTCCTTATAAAATTCTTCTAAGAAGTCTTCCATAAACTTATGTCTTTTTTTTGCTATTTCTTTTGCTGTATCTGTATTCATTAAATCTTTTAATTTTAATAGTTTTTCATAAAAATGATTAATTGTATGATTTTCTGCATTTTTAACTTCATCTAAGGATTTAAAATCCATAGGCTTTATTGATGGATCATAAATTGGTCTATTTTTATGTCCTCCATAAGCAAATGTCCTTGCTATTCCAATTGCACCTATAGCATCTAACCTATCTGCATCTTGGACAATCATCCCTTCAATAGTATGTTGTGTAGAATCAACAACCCCACCTTTATAAGACATAGTTTTTATTATTTTTATTATTGTTTTAAATGATTCCTCATCTACTTCTATAGATTTAAGAAATTTCTCCGTAACTGTGGTATTACTATCATTAGACTTTGAAAATTTCCAGTCATCAATATCATGTAATAGTGCTGTCATTTCAACAATAAAAGAATCTGAATTTTCCTTTTCTGCTATATATTTAGCTAAGTTATATACTCTTTCTATATGGTACCAATCATGGCCACTTCCTTCTCCATATAATTTGTTTTTAACAAATTCTTTAGTTTTTTCTATCTTTAAAGACTTATCCATTTTATTCTCCTTTTGTGCTAAAATATATAACTATTGTAAATTAATCTTAAAATTATAATAAAGGGTTATAAACCATTTTATAATAACAAGTATTTTTATTTACTATAATGGTTTCATATATATTTTTATCTATTTTATTTAAGTATGCTGATTCTTTACTGTATTCACCTGAAATAACTTTTGAAATATAATCATCTACTAAATCATAATTTAATGAACTATCATTAGTAATCATACTTCTAAATTCATTCAATTTAGAAGTACTAAACTTAAAACTACTATCAATATTTTCTATGGACGCTTTATAAAGTATGTCAGAATAAGTCATACCAATATTTGTCATAGTATCTACCAAAACTACATCTCTATTTCCTATACTTAAATCAATATTTAAACCTTCTTCATCTGTAAAATAATTTACTGTTTCTGCTCCTAAATCAGATAATTTTTGTAATAACATACTAATTTGACCTTCAGCACTACCTTCAAACCTTGAAATTCTATCCTCAATAGGTTCTACATAAGTTAAATTTAATGAATTTTCATTAGCAAAAACATTAAACAACCTAACTGCCCTTCCATATTCTTCAGCAATAACGTTATTTCTAGCTTCTAAATCTTCAGTATAAATTGAATTATCTTCCATTATTTTTTCATATTTATTATTAATTATTTTATTACTCAAAGAATCTATTATATCTTCAACACTATCCTCTATATCCACAGCATCTTCAATTAAATTATTGCTTATTTCAGTTTCTTCTTCAGTTAAGTTTCTACTTCTTAAAACCATTACACCTGTTACAAAAAATATAATTAATAAAATTAATACTATTATAACTTTACTTTTAAATATTTTAACCATACAAATTCTCCTCTTTTTTCTAAGTAGCAATTTGATTCTAACACCTTTTACCAATATTGTAGGCTTCGATTTTCATTGAACAATTTATTAATCGATTCACAATATTTTAAAATTGTTTGTTACTTATAAACCATAGTCCCATACCTTTCAATTATCTTTTTTAGTTCTACTGCTCGACCATTATTAATCATTTTATACTCAGGTCCAGGTCCATCATTTGCAATAACCACGTTATCTCCATCTACCCAAAGATTAACTTGGTAATATGCAATATTCTTTTCCCAATCATTAAACACTACTGTTAAATCAGGCAAATTTTCACATTTTTTAGGTTTATCAATAGAAACACCTTTCATAAAAGAAAATATTAACAAATTAGCTTCCCCTTTATCTGTCACAGGTTCATAAAAAACAACCCCATCCACTCCAGTTGTTTTAGAATACTTTCCAACTGGCTTTCCTATTGTAATAGCATAATCTAATTTTTCAGTTTTGCTGTAAAAATATATATTCCCTAATACTAATAATGCTATAAAAATTACAAACAATATCTTTTTAACCATTCATTATTTCTCCCTAATAATTCATACTTTTATACAATTGCATAATAATATATATTTTTATTATACATTTATTTGGAATATAATTCCACAAGAAGTAGAAATAATATACCCTTGTTTAAAAAAGTTAATAAATATCAATATTTAAATAAAAAAAAGCCATAATAAAAAGTGCCTACAAAGTAGACACCTTTTTAACCCCTAACTCTTAACCTTATCTCTTCACTCTTCACTATTACCTATTACTTAGCTACTCTATTATATAACTTTGTTAAATCATAAATTTCTTTTGCTATTTTATCATTAATATCACTTTCCTTAGCTCTCCACATCCAGTTTCCTCCTAGTGTTGATGGAAAGTTCATTCTAGCTTCTTTACCTAATCCTAAAAAGTCTTGCATAGTAGTAACTGCTAAGTAAGCAGTACTAGACCATACTCCTCTTATTAAACCTCTAGCAATACCTTCTTCGTAAGTTAAATTTAGATATTTCTTAGCCTTTTCTATTTCTTCTTTACTTCCTGTTGAGTTATACCACCCACATATTGTATCATTATCATGAGTCCCTGTGTAGGCTACACAATTTACTGGATAGTTATGAGGTAAATCTCCACTATCTTCTCCACCAAAAGCAAATTCAAGTATTTTCATTCCTGGGAAACCAGTATAATCTCTAAGTTTGATTACTTCTTCTGTCATCATTCCCAAGTCTTCTGCAATTATTTTTACATCTCCAAGCTTATCTTTTATTGCCTTGAAAAGTTTAGTTCCAGGTCCCTTTGTCCATTGACCATTTTCTGCTGTCTTATCTCCATATGGAACTTCCCAATAAGCTTCAAATCCCCTAAAATGATCAATTCTAACTACATCATATATTTTAAAGCTTTCTTTAACTCTATTTATCCACCACTCATATCCATCCTCTTCTAGTGTCTTCCAATTATAAATAGGATTACCCCATAATTGTCCTGTTGCTGAGAATGTATCTGGAGGACATCCTGCCACTGTTATTGGCTTCATATCATCATCAACATTAAAATATTTAGGATTACTCCAAATATCAGCACTATCTTCAGCCACATATATTGGTATATCTCCTATTATATCTATTTCATTTTCATTAGCATATTTCTTTAAATTATTCCATTGTTTAAAGAATATATATTGAATAAATATCCAATAATTAATTTCATCTGAAAGTAAGTTCTTATAATGAGATATAGCTTCTTTTTTTCTAAGTCTTATATCATCATCCCAATTATGCCAACTAACTAAATTAAAGTGATTTTTAACTGCCATGTATAAAGAATAATCTTCTATCCAAAGATTATTTTCATCTATAAAGCTCTTCAATTCCTTGCGATACTTTCCTTTTGAATTTTCATAAGCTATTCTAAGAACTTTATTTTTATTTATAAATAACTTTTGATATTCAATAGAATCTTCTTTAGATCCATAATCTAAATTTTCATAATCACCTTTATTTAATAAGCCTTCTTCTTCTAATATTTCTAAATCTATAAAATATGGATTACCAGCAAAAGCTGAAAAACATTGATAAGGCGAATCACCATATCCAGTTTGTCCAAGCGGTAGTATTTGCCAATATTTTTGTCCACTTTTCTTTAAGAAATCTATAAATGAAAAGGCTTGTTTCCCAAAAGTACCTATTCCATACTTTCCAGGTAATGATGAAATGTGCATTAATATTCCGCTACTTCTTTCCATTAATCTTACCTCATTTCTGCCAAAACTACATATATTTTACACGATAACAGTATAACATTTTTCATAAAAGATTTGCAAAATTCTATTTTAGGGTATATTCTTATAATTTATTTATTCTATAGTGGGATTGGTTGATTCTCTTTTTATTAATTCTGTGTTAAGAATTATATGCTTATTATCAGTTTTGTTCATCATTAAATCTAATAGTAAATCAACACTGATTTTCGCCATTTCAACTTTAGGTTGTATAACTGTTGTTATAGTAGGGTTATAAAACTCACTTATATCCATACCATCAAATCCTATGATTGATATGTCTTTTCCTACTACTAACCCCTTATCTTTTATAGCCTTAGCACATCCTACAGCCATTATATCTGATATTGCAAATATAGCTGTAACTTCATTATGTTCCTCTAAAAATTTTATAGTTTCATCATATGCTCCTCTATAATCATAATTACCTAAAATTCTATATTCTCTATTAACTGAAATACCATTATCAATTAAAGCTTTTAAATATCCAGCTTCTCTTCTATGGCTAATTCCAATATCATATTCATCTCCTAGCATTATAGCTATATTCCTATGACCACAATCTATTAAATATTTAGTAGCAGAATAAGCTGATTTTTCATTATCGATTGATACAGATGAAAAATTAGATAATTCCTTTCCATACTTATGGTTAATAGATGTCAAAACAACTGGAACATTAATATCATTAAAATCATCATTTTTAACATCTGTAAAGTTTCCCCCAAGGCATATAACACCTTGCAGTCTTTTCTCCTTTATCATGGATATTAAATTATTCATTTCATCATCACTTAAATAATCATGATGCTCTAATATCATTGAATATCCAGCTTTTGATATCCTTTTACTTATTAAATCTAACATTTCCGAGAAAAAAGGATTAAATACCCCTTTTATTAGCACACCAATATTATTTGTATTATTCTTTTTTAAATTTCTAGCACTATTATTTGGTATATAGTTATTTTCTCTTATTATTTCTAAAACTCTTTCTCTAGTCTGCTCTTTAACGTCTGGATGATTATTAATTACACGTGATACTGTACTAACCCCTACTCCAGCTATTTTTGCAATATCTCTTATGTTTATCATAATTCCCTCCAAAATTCGACAAAATATTCGGTATCGTTTCCATTTATTTCTACAGCAAAATTTAATAATTATAAAAATATCATTATTCTTTTACAGAACCTGAAACTAAACCTGTTGCTATATATTTTTGGAAAAGCATAAATATTACTACTATTGGTAAAGCTGACATTACTGCTGCTGATGAATACATAGTCCAGTTAGCTGAGAAATTATTAGTAATAAATTTTTGTAATCCTGTTGTTATAGTTTGAACATTGGCGTTTTTTAGTATTGCTGAAGTAAACATAAATTCACTATAAGCTCCTATAAATGCGAATAGGAATATTACTATTAACATATTTCTTAGTAAAGGTAATATTATTGATGTAAATACTTTAAATGTAGATGCTCCATCAATATATGCCGCTTCTACTAGTTCATCTGGTATTCCATCAACTGCACCTTTTAATAACCATATATTATAAGCGCTACCACCAGCCAATATTAATATCAATACCCATGGTCTATTAGTTAAATTATAAGCAAAAACTATTCCCATTATTGCTGGTAATGCCATTGTTGTTGGAAACATTTGAAGTATTAATAAACTCATTAATCCATTTTTTCTTCCCCAGAATCTTAACTTAGAAAAAGCAAAAGCTGCTGGTACTGACAATAATAATTGCACTGTTGCTACTATAGTACTTATAGTTAATGAATTTCTAACCCATAATAAAAAGTTAGTTTTTTCTATAACTCTTTTATAATTTTCTAATGTCCATTCTGCTGGGAAAAAAGTAGTTTGAGTAAATGCACTTCCCTTTGCCATTGAAGCTGAAATTACAGCAACTATAGGAAATAAAGTTATAACTATCATTATCCATAAAAATATTCTACCAATCCAAGCTGTTCTTATTTCATCAGGTCTTAACTTCTTTTTATAAACTACTTTTTCTTTTCTTTCTACTTTTTCTTTTGATATTTCTTTATTTAAATTCAAATCTAATTGCATATTATTCAACCTCCTCAAATTGACCAGATGCTTTCATTTGTACGAATGAAATTGATGCAATTATTATAAAGATAATTATGCTAAGTGCTGAAGCAATCTCAAATCTTCCAAACTGCATTGAAAGCTTATAGTTTACTGATGCTAGTATATCTGTAAATCCTGCAAATTGAGTAGTTAGTCTAGGTGGATTACCTTGAGTTATTAAATATGCTGATCCAAAATTATTAAAGTTAAATGCAAAAGATGAAATAATTAATGGATAAGAAGTCTTAGCTATTGATGGTAGTGTTATACTTGTGAACTGTTTCCATTTACTTGCTCCATCTACCATTGCAGCTTCATAATAAACTTCTGGTATTGCTGATAAAGAACCTAATGATACATTCATCATATAAGGGAATCCAAGCCATATATTAACTATTAGTATAGTAGCTCTAGCTAAGTTAGGATCTGTTAACCACTTTATAGGCTCTTTAATTAAATTTAATTCCATTAATACATTATTTATCTGCCCATAACTTCCATTAAATAATCCTTGGAATGAAAGTATTGCAACAGTTGCTGGTAATGCCCATGGCAATATTAGTATTCCTTTATAAAAGCCTCTTTCTTTTATATTAGGATTATTTAAAACTAGTGCTAAAATTAAGCCTAATAAGAAACATCCAAGTGTAGATATAATTGCAAAAATCATAGTCCAGCCAAAAACGGGTAAAAATGTATCTTTGAAAGGTCCAGTTAATACCTCTTTGAAATTTGCAAGGCCTACGAAATTAATTTCTCCTTTGGAGTATTGAGTATAATCTGTAAAAGCATAATATACTGTAGATATTATCGGCATTACTGTAAATATAAGTATTGAAATAAGTGCTGGTGCTAAGAAATAATAAGCTTTATGACTTTTACTCTTCATGCCCATTTCAAAATCCCCCTTTATTAAATGTAGAATGTAAAATGTAAAATGTAGAATTAAGGAAGAAACTCCCTTAGGAGTTTCTAAAAACTCTAATGCATAATGCTAAATGAATAATGCATAATTTTTGTTATAATTCAGCTAGCTGAATTATGAAATTTTATAAATTCCGTAGGAATTTATTCTTTAATTATGCATTAAACACTATGCATTATGCATTGAAATTACACCCTGTAATTATTTTATTTGTTTTATACCTTCTTTAACTTGATCAACTATATTCTTACCAGTAGTTGCTGCATCAGTTTGTCCTGAAGTTAATAATCTTAAATTATTATTTGCTGGCTCCCACATAGCTTGTACTTCAACTATATTTGGCATTGGAGTTGCAACCTTAGCTTGATCCATAAATGCTTTAGTGTATTCATCATCAACAGTGTAGTCTTTAGCTACAGGAATTCTGCTACCAGTTTTATAAACAATATCTTGTCCCTTATTAACAAATTCCTCCATAAGCTTCCATGCTAAATCTTTACTCTTAGAATTTTCATTAACAAATGAAGTTTGAACCCCTAAGAAAGTACTTGGAGCATTTCCGCCTAATGTTGGCATTGGAATTACACCAAAGTTTAGGCCTGCTTCTTTAGCACCAGCCACATCCCATGGACCTGAGAAGTAGAATCCAGCTTTACCTGAAGTGAATTCACCCTTAGCTATATCTCCTGTTATATCTGCTGCCATTAATTTATCTTTATTTACTAAATCAGAAATAAATTGAAGTCCTTTTACAGCTCCTTCATTTCCAAGTCCAATATCAGTTGGATCTAATGTACCATTATTATTCTTGTAAACATATCCTCCATTAGCTGAAAGGAAAGCATATGAAAAATAGAAATCGTTTATATTATATACAAAACCAGATTCCTTAGCTTGTACAACTAAATCTTCCATTGTCTTTGGAACTTCTTTAACTAAATCTTTATTATAAAACATTGCTGTTGTTTCTTGAGCAAATGGAATTGCATATATCTTTCCATCTAAAGTAACTGCATCAACTAAAGCTTCAGAAGTATATTTATCAGCTGTAACCATTCCTGCTGGTACTTCTGCAGTAATTCCAGCTTTTTGGAATGTTCCTAAATTATCATGTGGAACTCCTAAAATTATATCGGGTCCGTTATCACTTTGAGCGGCTTGGATCATTTCTTGGAATTTTCCTTGGTCTTCAACAACGCTAACCTCTACATTATTTTCTTCTCCCCAAGCCTTAGCTACCTTTTCAAACTCTTGAACTTCATTAGTAGTAAAGTGAGACCAAACTGTTAATTTCTTCTTTTCCCCTGAAGTATTTCCTTCTGTACCCTTACTTCCACAACCAACAAATGCAGTTGTAGTAATTATACCAGCAATTAAAACTGCTAATAATTTTGAACGTTTTACCATAATATATTCCTCCCAAAATCTATTTTTTATCTTTATATTATAAACCCTTTTAGGTTTATTAACTTATTGATAACATTTTCAGGTAACCTTTCCGGTACCGTTTCCACTTAACCCTATAACCTACTACTATTAATAGCTTCTTTCCAAAGTAAAAATAGTATCTTAAACTCTAGTGCTTCATTAAAATTAGAAATATCAAAATTTATTATTTTTTTTATCTTATCTATTCTATAAAACAATGTGTTTCTATGAATATATAGTTTTTCAGCAGATTCACTAATTTTAAGTCCTTCTCCAAAAAAAACTTCTATAGTCTTAATTAATTCATTATCTAATTTAGAAAAAATATTATTATATTGTTTATAAGCTCGATTTATTTCTTCTCCACTAGCATTATTAACCATTTTCTCCAGTAATAATGAATTTTCTCCATAAACCTTTGATGCCAATTCATATTTTATGCAAATACCTATATTTTCTTTTAAGTATTCAAATCCTTCTTTTAGCTCTTTATATTCATGTATATTGCAACAAGTCATATATACTTTTTTAGTTGTATTTTTATTTATTAATTTAAATAACTCACTTATTTTTTCTTTACTAATTTCATTTTTACTTATAATTAATATATATTCATCTTGAGTAACTATAATACTGTCATCTTCTAAAGGATTATTCTTTATTATTTCCAAACCTTTTTTTAATTGTTTTTCATTTAAATACACAAGTATTAATTTAAAAGGCTTGTACTTAATAACTTCTTTTAAAACATCATCTGAAAACTCTTTTCCCTTTAAAATATCTAATATAATTTCCTCTTTGGATTTTACTGTGTTTCCAAGTTCTTGCTCTAAAAAACACTTTAAAAGTCCTATACAATTACTATAATTTTCATAAGTTTCTAATGTTAATTCCTCTGTAGGAATTGTAATTGGACAACTTATTGTTTTTATATTCATTCCAGAAAGGAAATCTGCTAAGATGGTACCATCTTTTTCAATTAACTTGAAGGGAATCTGAATTTCTTCACTTATCTTTTTAAAAGAATTTCTTAATCCATACATGAGCTCCCTCCTATATAAATTATTTACCTTTGAAAACAGGTAACGTTTCCAAAAAAACTAAAGATAAATTGTTTAAGTGTTTTACACTTTATTTTGAATATACTCCAATTATATAGTTGGAATCCTTTTTATTCAATAGTATTTTTGCACAATTTAGAAAAGATTTTTTGTATATTTTTACAAAAGCATAGATTTCTTTTCATAAAAATAGTTAAGATTCTACTAAAAGTATTTCTTAACTATTTGTATATATTATTTCATTTTATTAATTGATTTTTTCATATCCTTTATCATGGAAGCAACATTATCTTTTACATCATATCCCATTTCTTCAACTTTATCAATTAATTCTGACATCTCATCAGCTATTTCTTGAGTTAACTTACCAGATTTAACATCATTATAAAGTTTCTTTATCTTATTTTCCATTTCTTCCATACCCATAACTATGCACCTCCTAACTAATATACTATTATCTTTTACTTTTAATAATAATTTATACTAGTAGGATGAATAAAATTATTCGGCAAGTAAAGTTCCTTCTTTTCTTGTATTAGTTTTATTTAGAGCTATTTACTTTAAAATCAATAATACCCATTAATCTAATTGTTATTAACCCACATATAACCCCTAGTAAAATTCCAGAAATAATATCTGATGGGTAATGAACAAATAAATATAATCTTGAAAAAGCTATTAATGATGCAAAAATATATATAATATATCTCCACCCTTTAAAATAATATCCAAGTACTGTAGCTGCTGCAAAAGATGAGGCTGTATGTCCTGATGGAAATGAAAATGATGAAGGTGGATTTATTATTATACTTATATCTGGGTATGTTATAAAAGCTCTTGGTCTTTGTACTATATTTTTTAATATTCCCTCTCCAATTAATGCATTTACTAATAAAGCAATTAGTAAAGTAAATCCTACTTTTCTGTACTTTTTCATAGATAACAATATTATTCCTATTATTATCCATATAATACCTTTATCACCTAAGGTTGTAATAAATATCATAATTTTATCCATAACAGGATTTGAAAAGCTATCTCTAATAGAATTCAAAATATTTATATCTAATTTATTAATTATCTCTAACATATTCTCTCCTCATTTTTTCTTGTTAAATTCCAAGAGTTTTTAACACACCTTCTAATACCGCTTTCCCATTCATTGTTCCATAAAGTTTCATATCAATAACTTCTACAGGTACTCGTCCATTAACTAATTCATCTACTTGTGGTTTTTGGTATCTTACTTGTGGTCCAATTAAAACTATATCAACAGTATCAATAACACTTTCACATTGTAAAACTCCTAAAGCATCAACTTCAATTGCTAAAACCTTCTCTTTTGCTGCAGCCTTCATCTTATTAGCTAAAATACTTGTTGACATACCTCCTGCGCAAACTAATAATATTTTTTTCATAACAATACCTCCTGTTTTTTATAATTATATATTTTAAACATTCTTTTAAGCAAGAATACTCTTATAAAACATTTATTAATTAATACATTTACTATTACTTTTGATTACATTTATATGAAACAAAGAGAGCTGTCAAAAAATTGACAGCTCCTTATATAGATTATTTTAAATACACATTATTTGCTCTTAATTTCTTTATTCATCTCAATTAATTCTATAGCTATATCTTTAATTGTTTCTGCACTCATAAGTTGATCTTCTGCATGCATTATTATTAAAGAAAACTCTAGTTTTTTTCCATTAGCTTCATCTTGAATTAAACCAGAATGGGCATGATGTCCTTCTAACAAAAATCCTTTAGCCTCACTTACCTTTTTTTCTGCTTCTTCAAAATTTCCTTCTCTAGCTTCCCTTATTGCTTCCATTGCCAAAGATTTAGCCATCCCAACATTGCTTATTATTTCAAAAGCTACTAATTCTAGTTCATCCATTTCATCCTTCTCCTATCTATTACATAGTTTCTGTGTTTGCGTTTAATCCTTCTTCTTGAGCTTGTGCAGCTGCCTTATTAGATGCAATAACGAAAGGTGCATAAATTAGCACGCTGACTGCTAAACATATAATACCAACTACAAGGCCCATAATTTCTCCACCTGTTCCTATGAAAGGTATAAGTGGTCCTGGAGTAGTCCATGGAACTGAATATGCAATAGGTGGAATAATCTTAGCTACAATCGCGGCATATCCAATAATAAGATTTACTACTGGTACTAATAGGAAAGGAATTATAAATATTGGGTTTAATACTATTGGTAAACCGAATATTACTGATTCATTAATATTGAATAATCCAGGTCCTATAGATAACTTAGCTATATCCTTTTGATCCTTCATTCTTGAGAATATAAGGATAGCTATAATTAATCCAAGTGTACAACCTGATCCACCATAGTTAGAAAATGCATCTACTAATTGCCAAGTTGTTGGATATGGTGCTCCCCATGCTGTTCCATTAGCTTGTGCAAAAGCTAAGTTAGCAGCATTTGGTTCTGCAAACATAGTATCTCTTACTGCTGCAATAGTGTTAGGTCCATGTATACCCATTATCCATAATAAGTTTGATACTAAAGCCATAATAACTACTGATATAATACTGTCTCCAAGTTGAGTTAATGGAGCTTGTAATAAGTTATAAATTATAGTATGAATTCCACCACCATTAGTTACTTTACCTATAATAAAGTTAAGAATTGAGAAACCAACTGTTACTATTATTATTGGTAATAATATTTTAAATGTTCTAGCAACTGCTGGAGGAACTTGTTCTGGCATCTTAATTTCAAGTTTAGGTGTCTTAGAAAGTTTTGATAAAACTTCACCAACCACTAAACCTATTATTAAAGAAACGAATAGACCTTGTGGTCCCATATATTGCATTGTAAGATTTCCATCAACTGCTGATGGATACATTATAAAGTATACTGATACTGCAGTTAAACCAGTTAATAAGTCATCAGCACCTAAGGATCTCGCAAGATTCCTTGCTATTAAAAATACTACTAAAATTGCTAAAATATTTAAAGATCCATTTAATACTGGTGCAAATATTGCTTGATAGTCTGTTAAATTAGGAATTAAATCCCCTAAGTGTAAAAGTTTCGCTATAAATCCATCTGGATGAAGTAAAACATTATTAATTAATACCATTAATGAACCTGCCATTGTTAATGGGAAGGTTAAGATAAATGCGTCCCTAACTGCACAAACATGTCTTTGCGCATTTAGCTTTGTTGCAATCGGCACAAGTATTTTTTCCATGCCGCTTTCTAGTTTGTTCATAAAGCTCATTGTTTTTTCCCCCTTATAATATTATATTTATTAAACCTCTTGTTATTTATTAAACTCCAAGAGTTTTTAATACACCTTCTAATATAACCTTACCATTCATTGTTCCATATAATCTCATATCTATAACTTCTACAGGTATTCTACCTTTAACTAAAGCATCTACTTGAGGTTTTTGGAATCTTACTTGTGGTCCAAGTAATACTATATCAACAGTATCTATAACGCTTGAACATTCTGATACTGGTAAAGCATCAATACTAATTTCTATTCCCTTTTCCTTTGCTGCTGCCTTCATCTTATTTACTAATAAACTTGTTGACATCCCTGCTGCACAAACTAATAATATTTTTTTCATAATAATACCTCCTAAATATATAAACTATAGCTCTTCGCCATTAGTATTAATAACATTTTTGTACCAATAAAAACTTTTCTTTTTTATTCGTCTTAAATCCTTTTCATTTTTTTCATCTCTATTTACATACACAAATCCATATCTTTTTTGATAGCCATTAAGCCAGCTAAGAAGATCTGTAAATGACCATGTACAATATCCTAGTAACTCAACACCATCAGTAATAGCTTGTCTGCATGCTAATATATGATCTTTTATAAAATTAATTCTATAATCATCATTTATTACATCATTTTCTTCTAAACTATCAAATTCACCCAGGCCATTTTCTGTTACCAATATCGGTAATCTATATCTACTATTTATTCTTCTAATTCCTACCCTTAAACCTGTTGGATCAATTTCCCAATCCCAATTTGTTCTTTCTAAATGAGGATTTTTAACTGTCTTAAAACTTCCTGGTATTCCATATTCTTTAGATGTTCCCTTTTTCCCCGAAGTATTTATTTCTTCAAAGTCATTAATTCCATCTAATGGATTTGCCTCTACAGTTTCACTTCTGTAGTAATTTATCCCAATAAAGTCTGGTTTTCCTCTTTCTAAAAGTTCCAAATCCCCATCTTCTATTTCTGGAGCTATACCTTGTTTTTCATAGGTACTTAAAGCAAATGCTGGATAATTTCCAAAACAATATACATCAAGCCACCAATGACAATTCATATCTTCTGCATTTTCTCTAGCTAAAACATCTTCAGACTTACATGTATAAGCATAATTAGGCGTAAAGGCGAAGCTTGGACCAACCATACCGTTATTAACATGCTCTCTAAATGACACTATGGCCTTTGCATTAGCTAGACTTGCAATATGATTTGCTTTAAGCATCCTTTTTTCGTCTTTTATACCTGGTGGATGAATTCCTATTTTATAACCTAACATCATAAATACGTTTTGCTCGTTTAGAGTTACCCAGTATTTAACTTTTTCACCATATCTCTTATATAAGGTTATACAATAGTTATTAAAATCATCGATTATTTCTCTTGATTCCCACCCTCCATAAAGATCTTGAAGATATTGTGGTAAATCCCAATGATATATAGTAATAATAGGTTTAATATCATTTGCAATAAGTTCATCAATTAATGCATCATAGAATTCTAACCCTTTTTCATTTACTTCTCCTCTACCCTTAGGATAAATTCTACTCCAGGATATTGAAAATCTATATGCTTTAAGTCCCATTTCCTTCATTAAAGCTACATCTTCCTTAAATCTCTTATAATGATCTACTGCAACTTTGCCATTAGTACCCTTATAAGTAGTTCCAGGAATTTCTGAAAACTTATCCCAAATACTTGGTCCTTTTCCATCTATATCATAGGAACCTTCAACTTGATATGCTGCAGAAGCACTTCCCCATAAGAAACCTTCTTTAAATTTATCAAGTTTATCGTAAATCACCTTTCCCTCCTCCAATCCTTCTTGATGTTTAAATTATAACTTATAAATTCCTGTTTGTAATCATTTCCACCCCTTAAAAAAACAAGCTTTTGATTTATATAATTTGTTCCATAAAAATAACAAATTGTTCCATTAAAAAGCCTTTTATATGTATATTCTTTTTCTTTTTAGGAAGAATATCTAATTATTCAAATAAAAAAGTGCATCTATGTATTTTTACTTTTTACCTGGATTCTCCCAAGTCATAGTAAAATTAATAGATGCACTTCAAAATTAAAGAAATATATTTTATCTCTATTACTTTTTATTCTTATATAATTTTCTTCCTATTGTTTCTATAATATATAAGGCTGGTATTTGAGTTGTTATATCGTGATCTTCTGTTTTTTCTTGTTGTACATAGTATCCAATATTAATATCAGATATTTTTGATAATGTTGAATCTTCATTATTAGTAATGCTTATTATCCTACTACCTTTTCTCTTTAATCTATTAATATGCTCTATTACTGTTGGTGTTTCACCAGAAACAGAAAAAGCAATAGTAATATAGTTTTCACTATACTTAAAATTTAATGGATAAAAAGGATCATCAATATATATTGCATTTTTACCAATAGCTGCAAGATATCTAGCAGCATATTTA
Organism: uncultured Clostridium sp.; assembly: GCA_934746015.1. Lineage (GTDB taxonomy): Bacteria > Bacillota > Clostridia > Clostridiales > Clostridiaceae > Clostridium. The sequence continues at coordinate 105,957 of CAKVEW010000003.1, read as the reverse complement.
GATAATATTCCTGAAAAACCTATTCCTACAAAAATAATTGTACTAGCTTTATCTACTTCACTGCAAACTAGCTCTATTTTTTCTTTATATTCATTTCCTTGAGCTTTTTTTAAAAAATCTATTATCATAGAGGTATTATCAGTTAAATTTTTTCCCTCAGCTTGCTCTAAGTACATTTTAAATTTAACCTTAAATTCTGAGAATCCCTCACAATCTAATTTTTTACAAAACCTTAATATTGTTGTAGTAGAGACATGAGCTTCATTAGCTAATTCTCTTATTCTCATATAAATAACTTTTTCACTATTTTTCATAATATAGTTATATAATGATAATTCTAATTCATTTAGATTCTGTATTTTATTATAACTAAACATATCCTATCTCCTTGAATTATAGTAATGAATAGTTATTATAAAATATTCATTGCTTTTTTTTAAAAGTTTCGCCATATGCATCACCTATTAATAATTATAATTCAAAAAATGGCTGAAATCTATAGAGCAAAGACTTCAGCCTAAATTATTGCTATATTTAAATATATTCTCCTCTAGTATTTATTATGTTTTTATACCAATAAAAAGAGGCTTTTTTCTTTCTATTTAAGTTGTCATTATGATCAACATATATGAAACCATATTGTTTTTTATATCCATTAAGCCAACTTAATAAATCTATTACAGACCATGCATAGTAACCCTTTATATTAATTCCTTCATTTATTGCATTTTTAACTGCCTTTAAATGAGTTTCAATAAACTTTATTCTAGGAATATCAACAATCTCACCTTCAATGATTGGATCTTCATCTCCTAGTCCATTTTCTGTAATATATATTTTCACATCACCGTATCTATCTTTTAACATTCTAAGTCCATCTAAAAATGCCTCAGGTGATATTTCCCATCCCCATTTAGTATATTTCTTATCTTCCATTTTTACAGTTCTATAGAATCCATCAAAAGAAGGATTTCCTGGGGCCCCTGTAGAATTTTCTCTATTTCTTTCCACATCATCATCCAAGTTATTTTTCATAACTCTTTGAGGTTGGTAATAATTTAATCCTATAAAATCATTTTTATCTGCGGCATTTTTAATTATTTCTAGTTCTTTATCTGTCCAATCTATTTTTATATTATTTTTTTCAAGTTCATCAACAACATATTTAGGATATTCACCTTTTAATATTGGATCATAGAACCAATGAAAGTCTAATGCATTTGCGTGATTAGCCGCTAAAATATTTTCTTCCTTTTCATCTATGCTAAAGGCTGGAGAGAATACATGAGTGATTCCAATTTCTCCATATTGCTTTAATGATTTATATAGCTCAATAGATTTTGCATGAGCTAAAAATACATTATGAATTGCTTGAAAATATTTATTAACATCACCAAATATTGCTGGTGGATGAGCTCCTGCTAAATATCCTAATCCACAAAATACAACAGTTTCATTAAAAGTAATCCAATGTTTAACTCTATCACCAAAAGCCTTATAGCATACTTCTGCATAATTTACAAAAGCATCTACAGTATCTTTATTTAACCATCCACCCTTTTCTTCCATAACTTGTGGCATATCCCAGTGATAAAGTGTTATAAATGGAACTATTCCATATTTTAAACATTCATCAATAATATTATTGTAGAATTCTATTCCCTTAGGGTTAACTTCTCCAGTACCATTTGGAATAATTCTTGGCCATGAAATAGAAAATCTATAAGATTCTAATCCCATTTCAGCCATTAATTTTATATCTTCTTTATATCTATGATAATGATCTACTGCTACATCTCCATTAGTACCTTCGAAGGTTTTACCAGGTATCTTGGAAAATACATCCCAATTAGATAATCCCTTTCCATCTTCATTCCATGCACCTTCAACTTGATATGATGCAGATGCTGATCCAAATAAAAAATCCTTAGAAAACTTCATTAAATTTTCCTCCCATTTATAAAAATAAGTTATATTTAATCCAATATGCTATTTTACATGTACAGTATAGTAAAGGCTTGTACCATATGGTGACTTTGCCTTAAATTCATTTTTTAAATGTTTCTCTAATTCTCCAGCTGATAAATCGGTTTCAGCAGAATATACTATCTTAATTCTGTTTTTATCATCTAAAACTGTTAGTTTAACCTTTTCATCTTGATAATTATCAAAAAACTCCCTAATAAACTTCATTTGAACTCCATTAATTTCAACTTTATACATACAAAATTCCTCCTACCTAATTATCTACTAACTAGCTTATTTAATTTTACAATATTTTTACTCCAATAACTTATTTTTATAAACTAATAAAACAAGTATCACTTTTTATAATTTGTTTTATTCCTGTAACATATTGTTACTTTATTATACCAATTTTTTAATTTTTTATATATTCTTTCACTAAAAAAAGTATATTATTTTTATTCTATAAAAATTATTAAAATAGTAATCTTTTTATATATTTCTAAATAATAAAAAAAATAGATAAGAGTATATATTCTTTACTCTTATCTATTAACATTTAATCAAATAAATTTCCACCTAATCTCCACAGGCTAACATCATATCCTTCTTCTATAATAACTTCAGATAAATGTCTTAGTGTAACTTCATCTGCATACCATACTTCATGTTTAATATTTTCTTTATCCCTATAATTAAAATATAAATATTGGGTTTTATCATCTCTCTTAGCTTCTATTTTATTTGCAACCAATATTTGTTTAGCTTCAATTTCTGATATTGATTTAGTGTTACCATTATCTGCCCAATGAAATCCACCAGTTGGAATTGCAAAGCTTTTTTCTCCAGGAACTTTCTTCATTTTATCTATTAATTCTTTAATAAACTCTTGGTTAGATTTCTCTCCTGGTCCACTAAAGTCTCCATGCAAGTTATAACACATCATTACATAGGTTGGGCCTTCTATAAAGTTTAATTTATCTATAGGTACATTAGGTTCAAGAAGTACTCTTAATTCTAAATTATTAGCTGTTGCTTCACTATACAAATCTTTTATAAACAACAAAAAATCATTCCATAGACTTATATCTTCTTTAATTTGTTCATAATCAATTTCTATTCCATCAAAATCATATTTCTTAGCTAAGTCTATTATTTCATTAATATGATTTTTTCTAGCTGTCTCATCACTTAAAACTTTACTTAAGACTTCTTTATCCTTTATAGAGGAAGTCCCATCATCATAAACTATATCATTTACAATGGAGATATATTTTTTGAACTTATATAAATTTGTATCATTATAGTATTTTAATAATTTTTCAGGTAACACAAGCTGATTATTATCATCAAAATAAGCTGCAAAATATGAAAGACTACCTAATTTATTATCTAGTTCCATTATTTCATCATCAACATTTAAGTCCCAATATGTAATCCAAGAAGATAAGTTATTTAGTTCTCCAAATAAAGGATTTTCATCCTCTGTAATTATATTACTTTCTTTAATATTTTTATTTTCATTTATTAGCTTCAATATAAATACTGATATTATTAAGAAAATAATAGCAAAAATAAATATTTTTTTATTATTTTTAATCATAATCCCTCTTCTTATAAGTTAGTTATAAACCAATTTATAACATTTTTTAAATATTTCTTTCCATTGTACTTAATAAGTTCAAATCCTTTTAATGATGAATCAAATAGTACTGTGTCATCTATTTCTGTTACCTTTAACTTTTTGAATACTCCATCATAAACATCATCAGCAATATTTCTTTGGCTATACCCATATTCTCCCCAAGATGATTCTAAAAGAATACTTCCTTCTCCCAAGTGTTTTACTTCTAATCCATCTACTATTATTTCTCCATCTAAAGTTACATCTAATTTATTTCCATTTAATTTAATATTAACTTTCTTATTTCCTGCTTCATTAATATCAATATATTCAATATCTCTATCTACATTTAAATCTTTTGAATAAATTAATTCTTCTTTACCATTTATACTTTCAGTAATTTCAACAGTATTATTTATTATTTTAAACTTTAAATTATTTTTTAAATCATTGTTTGCTCTAAGATATACAGCTTGAGAACCTATTATATTGCCATTAAGTTCTACAGACAAATTAATATTTTTATAATCATCACTATCTATTAATTTAATAGTACCTTGTGCTTTTGGTAATGAAGTAAGGATTATAGTGTCATCTTTAAATTCCACTTCACCATTTATTTTTTGAAAACTTTTGGCTCTCTTTTCATCTCCAATAACAAAATTAATATTTTCTTTTGTATCATCCCATATTCTCATTAACAAATGATTAGTTGACCAAAATGCCTGTGGCTGTATCCTTGTTAAGTCATAAACTGAACTTTCCTTTGTATTTAAAGAGGAACCTTCCCTATTTAAATTCATACTAAAAAGCTCCTTAATCCACATTTCATTAATATAACTAACCTTTTCGTTAGTTCCAAAGCTTCCTGTATTAGAATGCATAAGAGCATATAACTGAGGTACTTCTCCTAACTCTTTATTATAAACTTCATATAATTTTTCATAATCATAATCTATACGATTATTCAGTTCACTATAAGTCTCTTTAGGTATATTATTTTCATCTCTAATATAATCCATTAAATAATGATTATATTCTCTTCTAATTGTATTAGATAACTTTGAAAATTCTATAGAAGTTAATTCTCCTAAGTAATTTTCTTCCTTATCAAAAACATTAATATATTCTAGCCTATATCCATTAGTACCAAGCTCCCAATATGTACTTTTTACTAATTTTTTTAAATCCTTTGGCATTAAAAACTTAGAATCTATTTTAGAAAATTTATCAGCATAAGTTAACATTGTAGCTTTATAGTTATATTCCTCCATTATTTTTTGAGAGAAAATAGCAGTATCTGTTCTTCCATCTTCAAATAATAATAGCAATGCCTTCTCTGGAAGTACCTTACCATTTTTATAATAATCTAAAACATCTTGTTGTGTTATAGTAACATATCCATTTTCCTTTAAAGCCTTTAGCTGATTATCTAATGATTCTGTACTTATTAATGTGTTGGTACCATTTCTATCAACTCCAAAATAAGATATTGCAATAAATCCATTATCCACAGTATTTATAGAATTAGAATCATAAGGTTTATATTCTTTAAAGGTAAAAATTGCTTTTATTACTATTATTAATAAAAATATTAATAATACCCCTTGTATACTTCCTCTAATAATCTTTTTTCTATCTTTTTTTTCAGGAGAAAATTCTTTATGCTTCATTTATACTTCCTCCTACTTTTCTTCTTTTAGCCATTGCTTTTTTTCTTTCTTCTTCTATATCACTTGGAGTCATCCTTGTTCCCCATGTAGATTTCCAGAAGGTTACCCAAGCAATTGGCATTTGCCAAAGTAGTACTGATTCATAGAATATACAGAAGAGCATTCCAAATATCCAGGTTGTACTTTTTCTTAAAAGCATCTGTGCAAAGCTCATCATTAATGCCATCATTAATAATCCAACTATAAAGGTTGTAGGAAAGGTTCTTTGAACTAAAGGAATATAAAGAAGGTTATAACCAACTACAATTGGTGCTAATATTGGAACTAATAATCCAATATAAAAAAGTACAGCTGCAAATGGTTCCTTTCTCCACATAAACTTTCCTGAAATAATTGACTCTCTAATCCAAGATCTTTTCCATCTCATCTGCTGTTTTAAAAATACTTTATACTTATTCGGTACTATAGTAGAGCAAAAGGCAGTATCTTGATAACCTGTTCTATACTTGCTTAAAACAAAATTAGTCATTGCCCTATCATCTCCAAAAGTAGCTGGTTGTCCTAAGAATTTTTGGTTTCTCCATAGTTCCATATTATCAATTACAATTTGCTTTCTATAACAAGAAAGAGGACCTGATAAACATGTAACAGTATCAAAATATCCTTCTGCTGCCTTCATTATTCTAAAGGCTATATAATATCTAACTGATTGCATTTTTGTTAACATATTGGTATATGTATTTGCCACATCTGTTCTACCAGCTACTCCCCCCATTTTAGGATCCTTAAAAGGTTGAACTAAATTAATAATTGCAAAAGGATCTAAGAAGCTATCTGAATCAACGAAAACTACTAAGTCATGCTTTGCATTAAGAACTCCTGTACAAAGTGCTTCTCTTTTCCCTGCATTTTTTTCTTGAACATAATAACTTAATCTTTTATCTAACTCAAATCTCTTTTCCTTTTTTAGTTCTTCTATAACTTCCTTAATTCTCTCTATAGATCTGTCATTTGAACAATCATCTACTACTATTACTTCTAATTTATCAATAGGATAATCTTGATTTACACAGCTAATAATTGTTCTTTTAATCCATTTTTCTTCATTAAAACAAGGAATTACAATAGTTACCCCTGGGGTATAATTAGTATCTAATGGTACTGGCTTATATAATGCACCAAATACATATCTACTTAATAAAAATACTGCTGCTATAATACTATAAAGATACATCATTTTATTAAATTTAAAATAAATTATACTTTCTACTCTCATTAATATTATAAACAAGCTTATAAATAGTAATGCTAAACTTGATAAAACTAAGAAATATCTATCCTTTGTTCTATTTGAATACTCTGATAAGTTTTCTAGAAATTCAATTCCACATAATATATTTCCATACTTATCAACCTTATCTCTTACTTTCTTTCCTTTTATTTTTACCTTCATCTCATAGCCTTCTGGCATTGAGCCTGGTAATATTTTAAATTGTAATTCTAATGTTTCAGCTTTATTAATTATTTCTAATTGTTCTTTATTATCTAATTTTATTAGTATTCCTGTAGTAGATATATCGCAGGATTTTACTATAAATTCTTTTTTTTCTTTAGAATTTTTACATTTAACTTTTACATCAATTTCTGTAACATACCTTATTCCAGCTTTCTTGCCTTCTATAAAAGCTATTACCTTATCCTTATTCCTGTCTAATACCTTTTTCCCTCTACGGTCAATTCCTTTTCTTATACCTTCTTTATCTGGTACATTTGATAAAACTCTTCTATCCTTTTCTGTAACTAATAAAATATCTTCATTATCTTTATTTTTTTTCTTATATAATTTAATTATATTTTTCAAGATTGTATCTCCTTATCATAAAAACCATTATTTAAATAGGTAATCACTTAATTTAGCAATCTTGTACTTCTTACCATATACTCCATTTTCATTATTAGTAAGGAATTTATCTACTGCTTCTGCAGTATAATAACTTTGATTATTAATGTGCATGATTACTATATTTCCTACTCCATCTATTAATTGTGATTCAATAGTTTTAACAATTGCATCAGAAGAGCTACTTTCATAATCATGAGTAGATATATTTCCACTTATTGAATAATTGTATCCACTTTCAAATACAGATGTTAATCCTGATTTATTAACGTATAATGTTGGTGGTCTAAAAAATTTTGTTAAGGAATCTAAGTCCCCTATTATCCTAGCCATAGAATTATATGACTCTATTAATGACCACTCTAAATCTATTTTGTCAGTATTTAATATGTCATGATTATAGGTATGACTAGCTATATCATGCCCATTTAAAGCAATTGTTCTAAGTAAATTAGGGTTAATATTAGACAAATTACTAGCCTCGTCAAAATACCTTCCTAATACAAAGAAGGAAGCTTTTACATTATGCTTATTTAAAACATCTAATATCCCATTAATAATAGGATCTCCACCCCAATCATCAAAAGTAATAAATATAACATCTTCACCATTGGTATCTATAGTTCCTGTATTGTTAATTTCTTTTATTTCATCTTCAGTAAAATCTATTAATTTAACATTCTTATTCCCTATATAATTATTTTTAATTAAATCAGATACTTTATCATTACTTACTCCTAGCAGCGGATTAAAATCAGCTAAAACACTATATCTTCCATAAGTATTTTTATCTTCAATTGTATTTTGTATATTTTTTATAGGAAGTATCTTATAATTCAATGGAATTTGAACTATATCATAGGAATTTGTCCCTTCATTAAATCTATAAGCATGTCCATTTTTAACATAGTTTTCTGTTAAAATTTCTATTATATTTGAAATTTCATTTTCATTATCAAATATATTTGAATCTAATCTAAAATAAATAATTTCACCCTTGCTTAATGAAACATAAGAATTCACATTAAAATAATCACTAACTATTTCATTAGCCTTCATATTTTTATACTTTTCTATGATAGGTGCTTTTGTGTAAGTTATTAATTCATAACCTCCAAGTCCATAAATTTGCCTTACTGTGGAAACTGCTTCTTGAATATTTGAATTAGTATAACCATAGCTAGCCATATATGAATTAGTTTGGATACCTTTTTCCTTTAGCATCTTATCTACTTCATAGATTTCCTTACATATATCTTCAGTACTTTTATCTAAAATTTTAGAACTAGAAGTAATACCTCCATTAGCAATTTCATGACCATATTTAATAATCTTTTCTATTCTCTCTGGATATTTTTCTATTTCTTCCTTTGTAACAAAAAAAGTTCCCTTTGCATTAAGCTTTTTAAGACTTTCCAATACATTATTAAGAACATTTTCATTACTTAATCCCCTAAAAGTATATGTTAAAGCATCTTCAGTTGTAAAAAATCTTGAAACTACTGAAGAAAGATTATTTTTATTATTATTAATTAATTCTTTAAAATTAACTTCTTCACTTATTTCATTATTATTCTCATCTTTTCTATTTTCATTATTCTCATCTTTTTTATCATAATTATTATTATTTAAAATATAGTCACTATTGAAACTTATATAATTTTCTCCAAAGCTAATATCAGTTTTTTTGTTTAAGCTATATAATTTTTCAAGGTTAACTGTTGTTATATTTTCTTCTTTAATAGATTTTAAAATCCACTCTACTATATTAACTATAGTTACTTTATCAACATAATTATCATTTTGTATATTATCAATAGTTGGTTTTTTATCTACTTCTGGCTTTGCCTCAATATCAGTTTTTCCGTACTCAAAGTCATCTAATACTCCTTCTAATTTTATTGATATTATATTTCCTCTTGATATTTTTTTTATAAACCCATTTGTTTCTTCATAATTTTTAAAGCTTTGATAGCTTAAATAGTAATCTGGAGTTACAACATATTCATTTCCTGATGCATATGCTGAAGCTAACAGCTCATCACTATATATTGTTGAACTACATTTTAATAAGCTTATATTATTTTTTGTTATATCCTTTAATATCTTATTAGCACTAGAAAAATCAGAAATAAGCTCATCTCTTGATAACTTTTCCATATTCTTAGATCCATTTAGCGTCCCACTTCCAATATAGTGTCCATGTTTTATTATAGTTTCAACTATATCTTCATCTTCTGCTGCTTCTATTCCTGTAATAAAAAAAGTTGCTTTAATATTATATAAATCTAATAATTCCAGTATCTTTTCAGTATTCTTTTTATCACTTATTCCTTCAAAAGTTAAAGCAATAGCATTTGATTCTGTATTAATATTTTCAATAACTTTAGCTTTTTTATTAATATCATATACCTTCTTTGCCCCTTCAATCTCATAGGACAAATCATACTTATTCTTTTTAACTATATTTATTCCATCTGAATTACTATCTATTTCATAATTTCTATAAGCATAAAAACCTATAGCTAAAATTACAAACAATATAATCATAGGTGCAATTTTCCTTTTCATTTGATTTCCTCCATTTATAATCACTTATTCTAGCTCTATAGTATTATAATTATCTTTTAATTATCATTTTTACTTATGACATACCGACTAATTATATCAAATACATTTTCATTTAACAATATTTAACTTATTTTTCTTCTTTTTCATACTATTACTACTATATTAAATAAGAAATTTAATATATAATAAAAAAAATGCAAAAAAATTAAAGATACTAAATTTCTTTAATATCTTTAATAAAATTCTTTTTTAAGTTTTATCCTATAAATTATCAGATTTAAACCAATTATTTATTACCTCAACAGTTTCCTCACTTGGATAATACATTTTATCTTCATCTTTATTTCCTACTGCAAAAATAGAAAATCCTAAGAACCAAGGTTCTGTCTCATAAACCCTTCTATATGCTTCAAAACAATTTGCTTGTTCCTGTGTATTAATTTCATTTGATAGATATGGATTCCAAGGCTCTACAGATGCTTTAGTTGTTCTTGGAAAACCTAATTCACCAAAGAAAATTGGCTTGTCCCACTTACTATAAAATTTTTCAACTTGCTCTTTAATATTTTGCTCTCTATTATATCTTTGTGAGGAGCTTAAAGAAGATACAAGATTTTCTACTGTATTAGTATCATTATCTGTTAATTCAAAATAGGAAGCAATAGATATAAAATCTACCTTAGAAAATATCCTATTATTTAATTTTTTATTATATTTTTCATTTAATTCATCTACTTGGTTTTTTACAGCTTCATCTTTCCAATTAGCTGTTGTCCAAAAACTAGTCCTATAAATAATTAAACCTTTATAATACTTTCTGGAGAAATCAATTATTTCACAAAATTCATCTTCCATATCCTCTAAATGTGTAAATCCTGTTGCTATATTTAAAGCATCTACTCTGTAAGGAATAGCAACTTCATCTATCAATGGTTTAATAACATTATCTTTCCAATTTAATAAAAACTCTGATTTATCAATTGGATTAAAATCTGTTTCATACTTGCTACCATTAGAAATCCATGGATATGGCTCTAATATAATATTTATTTTCTTTCCCTTAAATTTTTTTAAGAGAATTTTTGCTCTTTCTAAACTGTTTTGATCTATACTTACATTACTTGAGGTTATATCATCTATGTTAATAACAACTGGCAAGTTTATTGTATTTAAATCTAAAGTTTCTATATCCTTTATAGTTTGCTCAACATTATAATCTGTTGAAAGATTTGCAGATTTTATTTTACTATTAAAGTCACTATTTAAGGTTTTTCCCTCTATTTTATTTAAAACCTTATTTATCATGCCTCTACTAGTGTAGTTTATACTATAAAAATAGTACCCAACTGCAATTATTATAATAATTATTCCAGCAATTATTCTAACTCTTAAGTCCTCTTTCTTTTCATCAGTTTCCTTAAAGTTATTATTCATAGTACACCTCTTAGCTATTGTAAATATATTACAATTATAATAACTTTATATTATCATATCTGTAAACTAAATTCAATTCATCATTTTTGCATTTTAAATAACCTATTTAAGTGAGTTCATCATCTTCATAAAGAATTTCTCTGCACTTTTAAAATCTTTTCCATTTGGATGACCTTTAGTTATTCTGCCAATAATATCAAAAATTTTATTATTTGAAAACTCCTTTGCATCAAAGCTCCCCTTACATGCAAAACTTCCTTTATTTATTGCTCCTTTTGAAATTAATACTTTAATAAGCTTTTTATTATAATATTTCATCCCAACACCACTTGTTGAAAATACAAAAATATTTTTATCCTTTAAATCTAATTTATCAATTACTTTAAAGATTTTTGGTGATAAGCTTTCTACATATACTCCTGAACCAAATCCAATTAAATCATAGTTTTCTAAATTAATATCTGTAAAGTTTTTTACATTAATTAAATCACAATTAGATTTTTCTTCAAATATCTTTGCAATTTTTTCAGTATTTTTTTTATACTCAGAACAATAAATAATTAAGGTTTTCATAAATATTTCCCTCTCTATAATTTCTATAACAATATTAATATATATTTTATTTATTATGCCCTCTATATATTCTTTATGTTAATATTTTGTTTATCACTATATATTATCTCTCTAAATTTTTACCACCTTTTAATAGCATATTTTATTTTATTCTGTAACTTGATATAATATAAACAAGAAAGTGAGGTTATATTTATGGCTACATCTCAAAAAAATAGTGGTAAATGCTATATCTGCAAAAAGGACTTTACTAAATCTGGAATAAAAAAACATTTATTAAGCTGCAACAATCTTGGCAGTGGAAAAACAAAATACTTTCTACTTAAAGTAGAAGATACTTACGATAAAAGCTACTGGCTTTATTTACAAGTAAAAGCTAATACAACTTTAGATGAATTAGATGACTTTTTAAGAGATATTTGGCTAGAATGCTGTGGTCACTTAAGCTCCTTTACTATTGATGATGTTGTCTATGATAAAGTTTTTAATGAAGAGGAGTCTTTCTTTTTTAATGATGCTGAAAGTATGACTGATTTTAAACTTATTGAGGTTATAAACAAGGGTAGTACTTTTATTCACGAATATGATTTTGGAAGTACTACCACATTAAAACTTACAGTAGTAGATAGCTATACTGGAATTAATTCATTAGAAGGAATATCCTTACTAGCTAGAAATAATAAAAAAGATTTTAAATGTGAAGAATGTGGAAATGATGCTACATATTATCTTACTGATTATGATTATTCAGATTATAAAGTATTATGTGATGATTGTATTGAAAATATCCCAGAAGAAGAAGCAGAAGAAACAATTTTTATAAAAATAACCAACTCCCCACGTATGGGAATATGTGGTTATGAAGGGGATAATGATGTTTATGAGTTAGAATAATATTTATTATTTTCTTAGTGTTTTCCATAACTCAGGAGCTATTAGCAATATTATTAAGGTTTTACCCTTTAATTCCATATTAATCAATAGCTCCTTGTTATTTTTCTTAATTCTATTTAATATCATTAATCAATATTATTTAAATCCCCTTCCACAAGCATCTATCTTTTCCCTCCTCTTTTTTTATAGTCCTTATCTATTCTATCTTTCCAATTTTCATTTATATCATTTTTAGTCCTTAAAGAGCTTGCAGCCTCACTTATTACTTCATAATTAAGCTTAATTCCTTCACTATCACAGTTATATCTTATTGCTTTGCTTTTAGATATTCCAATATTTCTAGCTACCTTTACAACATCCATATTTGCACCTAGGAAAATAAACTCCCATCCAAACTCTTTTTTCTTATCTTCTATCATACTCTTAATTTTTCCATAATTATATATTCTACTTGAGTTTTCCATTCCATCTGTAGTTATTACAAAAAGAACTTTACTTGGTCTTTCTGCTTCTAAAGTATGTTTATGAGCATTTTCTATTTTTATTATAGTCTTTCCAATTGCATCTAATAATGCAGTTGATCCTCTAACATAATACTCTTCATCAGTTATAGGGGCTATACCCTTTATATTTATTCTGTCATGTAATAACTCATAGGTATTATCAAATAATACAGTTGTTATGATAGCTTCTCCCTCTTCTTTCTTTTGTTTTTCAAGCATTGAGTTAAAGCCTCCTATAGTGTCCTTTTCAAGTCCACTCATTGATCCACTTCTGTCTAAAATAAATACTAATTCAGTTAAATTGTTTTTCATAATATTATCCTCCAATCACCTTTTATTGATTTAAGGATAGCATGTTTAAAAAGTTATTTGGTCGCATTAAAAGCGACAAATCAAGGAGTAAATGTTATATTCCTTGTTCCGTCACTTCGCTCCAAGTCACCGTCATATTTGCAAAGGATAAATGGTATATACTTGAAAATAGTATTATAATATATAGTAGAGTATGTATTTTGTTAGGAGATGTAAAATGAATAAAAAGTTATTCTTAAAATTAGGATTATTGTTATTATCTCTATTATTTGTCTCATGTGGACAAGATAATAATTCAACAGGGGAAGATAATTCTTCTATAACAAGTACAAGTCAAGCTGTTAGCAGCTCTCAAAGTTCTGAGGAAGAAAGTATTGAAACTACATCTCCCTCTATTGAAGCTACATCAGAAAGTGAAGTAGATGATAATAATGTAAAACCAGATACACAAGATTCTACCCAAGAAAATGCACAACAAAGCACTGAACCTGCTGTAAAGCAAGGCTTAACTGAAGAAGAATACTATATACTAATTAAAGAAGCTAAAAAGCGTCAGCAGGATTATATTGATTCTATTGATGATCCTAAAGTTAAACAATCAGTACAAACTCCATATGCTGCTGCTTATGCAGAATCATCCTTCTTATATTTAAAATATCCAGATGATACTGATACTATAGATGCTGCTCTAAAGAGAGTTCTTAATGGTGAATAATTTTCCTAGTATAAAATTTAAAGGTCGGCATATGCTCGACCTTTCTTATTGTTATTTTGAATTATATTGTTTTATGAGCCTAAGGTACTTTGGTTAAAGTCAAATAGGGCTTCGTTTATTTCAAATATATCGTAGTTTTTGTTTTCGATGAAGTATTCAATAATAATATCAAATTTACTGCTATGAGATAGGGCAAAACCTGCTTTTAAAAGTAAGTCTTTTGTTTCGTCTAAATTTAGCTTTAAGGCTATAGAAAATGCAATTACAGTTGACTTACTAGGCTTATAGTTTTTATCCTTTTTAATTTTAGAAAAAAGTCTTCTATCGATATTGGCTCTTTTATATACTTCAACCTCTTTCATATTCTTTTCATTTATTAATCTTAATAGCATCTCTGAAAATGTTTCATCTATATTATCCATTAAATCTTCAAGTCTTCTAATGCTTTTAGATTCCATTTTCTCATATTCTAATTCACATTTACTTTCACATATATAGTTTTCCCTATATCTTTTTCTAGGATCAGGATGTTCTTCTATATACCTATCATCAATATATTGCTTTATTGATGATATTAACTTACTTGATACTAAAAGCGCAGCTTTATCATAAATAACTAAATAAATAGTTGCATCATTATTTAACAAAAAATCACTAATAACTGAAATAGCAACCTTTATAGCCTTATCCTTTGGATATCCATAAATACCTGTAGATATTAAAGGAAACGCAATACTCTCTAAGTTGTAATCTTTGGCTAACTTAAGAGAATTTTTATAGCAATTTGTTAATAACTGCTCTTCATTATTATTTCCACCACTCCATATTGGACCAACAGTATGAATTATGTATTTAGCTGGTAAATTGTAAGCTTTAGTTATCTTAGCTTCTCCAACTTCACATCCACCAAGAGTTCTACATTCCTTTAGGAGTTCTGGACCTGCTGCAGCATGGATTGCTCCATCAACTCCTCCCCCTCCAAGTAGTGATTCATTGGCTGCGTTTACAATTGCATCTGCATGAACCTTAGTTATATCATTACGAATTATTTCTAATGGCATATTAATTCTCCCCCTTTTTATAGATTTTCAACATATAAAGTATTGAAAAATTAATTTAATAAAAAAATCCATAGTATTACTTTCTATATAAGATAATTTTACCATAAACTATCTACAGAAAGAGTAATACCTATGGATTAAGCAATGTTAAAAAGCATAAAACCAATATAATTAATAGCAAAGTTTGCAAACATATGAATTAACCAAGTAACATATATATTTTTATATTTTTCATTGAAATAATTAAAGATAAGTCCTGCAATAAATAAACCAACTATGGTTAAAAGAAATAAACTTATATCAAACCAGCCTATCATCATAGCAACATGATATAAAGCAAAGGCTAAAGAACTAAAAATATAAGAAAAATTTCTAGTAGATACTTCTTTCAACTTTAAAAATGCAAAGCCTCTAAAGAAGAACTCTTCTAATAGAGAATTAATAAAGGAAATATATATTGCTACAAAAATAAAGTTATTATTGTTAACACCTACATTTTCTGATAATGAGGATACAACCTTTGAAAAGTCAAAAAATTTTCCTATTATAAAATAAGCTCCTAAAATAAAAAGAAATACTGCTATTCCTGATACTATAGCTATAATTATTTCCTTCTTACTCTTTACTTTAAATAATGAGGATAAATTTAAATCTTTATCGTATCTTGAATATAAAAGAGGCATTATAGAAAAAAGTATAATTTTTATAAAGGACTTTATAAGATACTGTGGTCTAATAACTGCATCTATAAATCCCATTATTAAGCATCCTGCTAAGACAATTAAGATAATAGTTTTCTTCTTCTTTAACATATAGTGTCCACCTATTCCTTTTCCCTTATTATACCATATCCTAATATCATAAAAGAAAGGATTTTCCTTTGTAATTTATTATAATAATTTATCTAATTATAAATTAAAAAGCCATAGATCTCTCTACGGCTCTAAAAAATAATATACAACTTATTTTATTTGTGTAATCTATCTTAAACTAATTAAATTTTAATCTAATTTCAAACTATAATCAACTACAGATACCCAATCAAATGTAAAGCCATTTTCAGTAAATTGTATAAGCTTTTTACCATCACCAAGCCAAGAATAGTCATATATATCTAACATAGCAAGGATTCCCCCTACCACTTTAGGCTGTAGCTTAATTTCATCAACAAATGCTTCCATATCATTTACAACTATTGAAACTTTCTTTTCTTCAATTGTTCCTTCAACTGATTGCATAGTTTTAAATTTTCTCATTAAAGCACTTAATTTATCTCCTTTACTTGAAACAATAAATTTTTGTAACTCATTAGCTCTTTCTCTATACTCATCATTTGATATTTTATCAGCATTAGATAATCCATATAGTCTTGCTCCATACATATAAATATCTTCCTGATTTTCCTTATCAAGTGCAGAATTTAATCCAACTACAGCTTCATATATAGAATTATATGCTGCATCAGCATCAACTCCAGCTTTCTTTGCATTATTTATGGCGTTATTGTATCCATTAACAACATCTTTTGTTATTTCCTTATTTCTTTTTAGTGGCTCTCCTTCAGTTAAGCCACATACAGTACAAGTTTTAGGTTTTTCATAAGTTGCTTCACCCCATCTATGCCCAAGCTTTTCCCCTTCTGTTTTACCACAAGTTAAGCAAGTTTTAGCCTCTGTACATGTAGCCTCTTTCCAATTATGCCCTAAAGGCTCACCTTCCACCTCATTGCATATCTTACAGGTCTTTGGTTCTTCACAAGTTGCTTCTTTCCATTCATGCTTACACCCACAAGCAGTAAGTAAACAAGTAAATACTGCTATTAAAGATATCCTCATTAAATTTTTCTTTACTATCATTCTCTTACCTCCTTGTAATCATTATCATTTATGGATAAAATATATTAAATATAAAAACATACTAATTCTAAATAAATATTAACCTATATTTCAATATAATTATACTATAAATATAATAAAAATAGTTATTATATGCTACTATTCCTAGGACTTAAAGGAAATTCAATATAATTAATAGAAAAACCTACGAATTTATATATTTGAAATTTCGTAGGTTTTTAATATTAAGCTAATTAAATTAATTGTAATGACTTTACTTATTATTTTTTTCTAACAGGAACCTGTATTTCTGTTAGCCATTCATCTACATTTTCTTTATTCCAAATACCATCAATGTATCTTTCCCTTGGACTTTCTGCTATTTCATAGCCATTTTCCTCAATATATTTCATTATAAAACTATAAGCATCAGGTAATAAATCATAGGCTCCTTTATGATATATACAAACAGCTTCAACTTTTTTTAATTTCATAAATTTAATTGTTTCGTTAGGTATGCCTTCCTTTTCTACAGCTTGTGCATACCTTACTTTAACATCTTTTTCTTTATATTCTCCATCAAGATAATTAACATAACAATAATCTGGTTTAATGCATTTGATATCAGGATTAGTTTTTAAACATTCATTTGCACTACTTAAAATAAACTCTGTTAATTTACTATAGTCTTCTATTACACCCTCTTTATAATACACTGTGTAATCTGGTAACTCCTTTAAAATCACTTCGTAACTCATATCTCTTCCCTCCAATAAATAATTAATTTGGGATAATTGATATTTACAGTTTCTTAGTTCTTCTTCTACTTTTTCTTTTCTAGACATTAAAATATCTTCTAGTAATTTACCCTCTAATACTTCCTTTATTTCATGAATTGATAATCCAATTTGTCTTAAGGAAATAATCTTAGCCAGCTCCTTAAGTTGAATTGTTTCATAATATCTATATCCGTTATCATCAACAAAGGCTGGAATTAGAAGCTTTTCCTTTTCATAATATCTTAATGTTTTTATTGTTGTTTTAGCTAAAGTAGAAAATTCACCAATCCTATACACAATATCATCTCCTTAAATTAAGATTACTCCCTCCTCTAAGGGAAGAGTCAATAGATTTTTTTCTTAAAAATAATATCTTTACTTCTAATTATAATGTAAAATTATAACTTTTTAATAATAATTTCTCTTTATTTTGACTTATGAAAATTAATAAACTATCTTTAAATTATAATTAGGGTGAATTTACGATGAATAGAATTATGAATAGCATTAAAATTGGAGGCATTTGTGATGCCTTAGGGAGCCCCTTAAATTTAAAACTAATGACTTTTATATGTAATATATGATGATTATGAAATTACAGACGATACACAAATGACACTATTTATACTGGAAGATTTAACTCAAGGAAATGTAAAAAAAGCACTTATAGAATGGTATTGTACACAGTACTTTGGAAATGACATAAAGGGCCCCATGTGCTGATTTTATAGGATGAAAGAATACATAAACAAATTGCTCTCCTTGTTATACATATATATCTTCCTTAGAATAACTTTATTATAACAATGAAAGAGAAGAAAAAACTCTAAAAGAAATGAAAAATACTGAATAAATAATAAAATTATTAGAATCTGTCTTATATTTATCTAATAATCCTGATAAAAATTCCTATGATTTTTTAGGAGAATGATGGGTTGCAAAAGAGTGTTTAGCAATTGCAATTTATTCAGCTCTATTTCATGAAAAAACAAAGGACTTAAATAAAGCTATAAAATTAGCAATACATCATAAAGGTGATAGTGATTCAACTGGAGCTGTTTTGGAAACTTAGTAGGATTATTTATTAATAATGCTACTAAAAAAAAAATAATTGTGCTAATAATATAATCAAGGTTGTTAATAACTTTTATAAAAAATTTAAAAATGGAAAAACACAAGGATATATAAACCTCAAATATCTTCCTTGTGCTTTTTTAATTTATTAATTACCTTATAACTTCAAATATTCTTGATGTTTTTCTAATTTACATTTTAATTATTCATCAACTAAGTCATCAAATCCTAAAATCTTTGTTAGGAAAAATGATACTATAATAACTATAATCATAATACCTATATATAATAATGGCTTGTTCAACATCATAGCAAGAGGTAATCCTGAAATTCCCATTCCTGTAGAATTAAGCCCAAAAACTACGCAAAGAGCTCCACCAACACCTGCCGATAAACAAGCTGCAATAAATGGCTTAAGTAAAGGTAAAGTTACTCCATAAATCAAAGGTTCACCTATTCCCATAATTTGCACAGGTATCCCTGATAATATAACCTTTTTTAATCTTTGATTCTTAGTCTTCATATAAACATACAATACCGCACCTATTTGACCAGGACCTACCATTGCAAATATTGGAAGTAACGGAGTATTCCCTATAGTTTCTAGAAATTCAGCATGCAGAGGTGTTATACTTTGATGAAGTCCTGTCATAACTAATGGTAGCCATGCAACTCCCATAATATATCCAGCTACTAAACCACCCTTAGCTAATGCAAACTGCACCCCATTAGTTAAAGCATCAGATATTAATCCTCCTATAGGTTGTATTAATAATAATGATATAAAGCCTGATATGAATACTGTTAACAAAGGAGTTGCAAATATATTAATGAAATCTGGAACAATATTTCTTACCTTTTTTTCAACGAAGCTTGAGAAGGCTACTACTAAAAGTACTGCAATTATACCACCACGTCCAGGTGATAATGTTACTCCAAACAATGTAACATTAGCTAGAGAACCCATTTGAAGCAATGCAGCCATGGTTCCACCAATCATCATTGATCCACCAAAGACTCTAGCTGCACTAATACCTACAAATATAGGTAGGTATGTAAAGGCTGAGCTAGCTATTGCTGATATTATTCCTCCTACCGGTGTATTTCCAAAACTTGGGTTAAGCTTTACTATTATATTATTAATTCCCATAGTAAGACCACAAGCGATTATGGCTGGAAGAATTGGGATAAATATACTTGATATCTTCTTTAAAAATAACTTAAATGGAGTTTCATTTTTAGCTTTTATATCGCTCTTAAGTGCACTTGCATCCATCATGTCATATGCTATTCCTAATATATCTGCTACCTCACGAGCAACCTTTGTAGCCTTACCTGGTCCTAAAATCACTTGAACTTGAGTACTTGCAACTCTAACATCTTGGACATCTTCAAGCTTCTTAATACTATCAATATCAGCCTTGCTTAAATCTTTAACTTCCACTCTGCATCGAGTCATACAACTTGTCACACCTAATACGTTTTCTTTCCCTCCAAGGAGATTCGCTATTTTAGTAGCAATTATCTTATTATCTTTACTCATAATTACTTCCTCCCAAAATATAATATATTATTTTCTTTTTCAAAACGCTCTCTTAACATATCAATATTTATATCTCTTACCGAATCTAACTTTTGTTCAATCTTTAAACTAGATGCTATTCCAGCCACTTCTCCTGATAATGCACATACAGGTATCGCCCTAACGATATCCCATGCAGAGTTTCTAGCCGAAATGCACCTTCCTGCAACTATCAAATTTTTACATTTACCAATCATTGTAGAAAAAGGAAGATAGAATCTTGGTCCTGCTTTTCTCCAATCGCCAAAACAGCCTACAGAATCTTTAAATTCCTTACTTTCATCCTCTTCATCTAGCTCATATATTCCTTGTAATCTTCTAGTCATTCTTAGTTGTGGGATTGTGGCTATTTGAGTTACTATTCTCTTTTTTTCCTGACTATTAGCATGCTCCATTACCATTTTTCTAGAATCAATACAGAACCTTGTAACATCATCATTATTTATTCCACTATAAAGCGCGGACTTATCCTTTACAGGAGCATAAAGGTTATCATTAACAATATTTAGCTTATATTCCTCTTCATCATAGGAATAATACCAACCTGTTCTTCTGTTTTCATTGTATTCTATAGTATCTTCACCAGCTACAAAGGCTAAATCAGCATCCCCAGAGGTATCTATGAACATCTTTCCTTCTAGCGCAAAACGCCCTTCTTTATTCTCTAAAATCACGTATTTTATTTCATTTTCCACAAGGACAGCTTTACTGAAAATTGTACCTAGCATAAGCTTTATGTTGTTGTCGATTATCATTCTATCTAGAGCATATGCAAAAGATGGTGGATCAAATCTAACCTTATACCTATTCTTTTCTCTCTCTGAAATATCTCCTGCATTTTTCCAACAAGATGGTATTTCTCCAGAACCATACTTTATAGATTCCTTAAGTAGCTCCTCACTAAGTCCCTTTATAAGCTGATGCCCCTTTCCATCACACAATGGTAGATAAATGGCCACTATTCCTATAGTTGCTAACCCTCCAAGTTCAAATTCTCGTTCTACTAAACAAACAGTCTTCCCCTGTCTTGATGCTGCCACAGCAGCAGCTACCCCTGCTACTCCTCCACCAATTACTATAACATCATAGCTTCCTTTTAATGGGGTTTGTTTGGATTCCTCTGTTATCATCATTTATATTACCCCCCTCTCTATTTTAATACAGGCCAATATCCCTCGTTTGCCTCTATAAAATCATCTAATATTAACTTAGCAATCTTTGCACTAGGAACTATCTTTGATAGTGTAAGAGCTTGCCAAAGTTTCTGATAACTTCCCTCTATCCAGGCATCTACCACTAATTTTTCTACAGCTACTTGCTGCTCCATAAGTCCTTTCTGGAACCTAGGAATTTTACCCATTGTTATTTTTTCATATCCATTTTTACCTACTAAGCAAGGTATTTCCACCATAGCTTCAGGTTCAAAGTTTTCAATCGCACCTTCATTTGGAACTATAAGAAGCATTCTTTCACCAGTGTTAAAAGCAATAGCTCTTGCTAAATCAACAATATAAGTTGAATGATCATCAGCAGTAAAACCACATTCTAATATATTTTTTGTAGTAGTAAGCCTTTTTGCTGAATTAAATACATTCTTCTCCCTACCATCTATAACCTCATTTGCTCTAGTATAATCAGGATTTGTGTGGCTTACCACGTAATCAGGATATAAGTAATATTTTAGGTAAGTACTAGGAAGCGTGGATGGATCTAAAGCATATACATCTTTCGCTTTTATGAAAGTTTCATTCCAGCTTTCTTCCCCATGCTGATTACTATCTAAATCAACTAAATAACCATTATTCTTAACATATTCTCTAAGATTTGGAAGAAGGTCATTTCCTTCTCTATCTCTTATTTCTGTCCACCATCCAAAGTGATTTAATCCATAATATTTTACAATCATATCCTTTCGATTTTTAAGTCCAAGTATTTCAGCCATTCTTTCTTCAATAGCTACAGGCATATCACAGATATTCAAAATCTTAGAATTAGGTCGTAATCTTCTAGTAGCCTCAGCTACAATAGCAGCAGGATTTGAATAATTAAGCATCCATGCATTTGGAGAGTATTCTTCCATATAATCTATAAGTTGTAATATAGGCCCTATAGATCTCATGCCATAAGCTATCCCTCCTGGTCCACAGGTTTCTTGGCCTACAACTCCATATTTCATTGGAATTTTTTCATCTTTTTCCCTCATAGCATATTTACCAACCCTAATATGTGCCATAACAAAATCAACATCAGTAAAAGCTTCCTTAGGATCTGTTGTATAAGAAAACTTTATTTCTGGAGCCTTACCTTCTAATAGTATCTTACATGCATCCCCAATGATTGCTTGCCTCTTTTCATCATTATCATAAAACTTAATTTGCCTTATAGGAAAATTATTAAGGTTATCTAACAACATCATAACTATTCCAGGAGTAAATGTGCTTCCTCCTCCGGCAATTAGTATAGAAAACTTTTTCATGAAAACCTCTCCTTCTTAATAATAATTTAATTGCTCAAGATCTCTTGCAACTTAATTGTATAGCTGTATAAATATATTAACAATACTTATATCAACACTTGTTCTTCTTCTCCAACATAGGTATTTATCACATTTCAGGTGATTTATCACATAAAAAGGATAAGCGGTATGCTTATCCTTCATTTAAAATATTCCTATTTCTTTTATAGATCTGATATTTTAAAAACAATACTTCTATAGCTATAAAATAACCAGCAAAACATTCACATCTAGAATCAGAAAAACTAGGTAACAGCTGAAAATCCAGTGTAGAAATATATATATTTTCAGTACTAAGAGTAGCTAAAGTATTATCTTTTAGCTTAGTTATAGATATCATAGGTATATCTCTCATCTTAAGCTGCTTTGCAAATTCAATTGTCTGTGGTGTTTCTCCATTAAATGAAACAAGAATTACTAGATCATTCTTTGTTATATTCTTCAATAAATAGGGAATCTCTCCTGGCCCTCCTATATTAATGATAAAATCTCCACCGTTATTAAACAGTCTATGTAATTCACTTACAACATTATTCTGCATACTTCCAGTACCATATGCAAAAATATTATTTGCATTATATATTAACTGATTTATTTTTGTAAAATCCTTTTTAATCATCTCCTCAGTTACATGATTATATACCTTAGCAATTTCTTCTAGATTATTAATATTTCCATTACTTGTTTGCTGGCATTCCAGTTTTAGGAGAACTTTCAACTCAGAAAATCCACTAAGTGAAAGTTTTTGAGCAAACCTTAAAACTGTGGTTCTAGAGACATTACATGCAGAAGCTAACTCATATATAGTATAATTGCAGCATTGCTTTTTGTGATTCACTATATACTTCCATATAATTATATCTGTACTATTTAATTTATCATTATACCTATTAACTAATTCTTCCAGATTCACGTATACCACTTTCCTTCAATCATAATAATACTATATAACAAATAATTCCTATTATAATTTTATCATACAGTAAAATATTTGTACAAATTGTATTACTGAATTTATTATGGAAATTTACTAAATAATAGATTATAATTTATTAATTTCAGATAAATTTATCATACTTAATCAATGATTACTCACTACCGAATTAATTTTTTTAGTATAAATAATAAAAGAAATACTTTTTAAATAAAAAATGAGTTAAACTCGAATTAAAGTGGACCCTATGTCAAGGACATTAAAATGATCTGCTGTTACAAAGCCTACAAAATCATTGTAAATTGTGTATTCTCCCCCATCAATGTTAGTGTCAGTAATTACATTTTTTTTAAATAACGGTCTGCTTTTCTTTTGACAGTGGATAAATTTTATCCTTCAAATTCATTTTTATAGACCTCCATAATATTCGTTATTAAACTTTATGACCATTTCCTAATCTCAAGTTCAATATGGTCAATATAATACTTTCTGCTAATCAGCTCCTTTGAAATCAATTGTACAAGTTTCTACTTATACACCTCTGTAATAATGATAGTATACGCATAATCTGAAAGTACAACTTTCTCTTTCACCTTTATATAAAGAAAGCCATCATAAACAAAAGGCATGTAATACTAACTCCTGCAATAATCACCAAACAAATATACTGTTTATTGGATGTACTTTCCGCTTTCTGAGCATATACAGATTTGCGTAAAAATAGTAATATTCATGCTTATATCAGAATCCTAGCAATCTCCAGTGTCAACACTTTTAGCACTGCACCACCCGACATTACATAAAACCATATTTCTCTTGTATGCTGGCTCTTACTGAAAATAGTTGCAATTCCAGCAATTATAATTAACGCTGCGCCGATACAACCGATAATATTAGGAATGCTGATAAGCTTAAATACTCCCGGAGAGCAACTGCCATCAATGGCACACTGAATTGTTTTGTCAAGTCCATCTCGTGCTGCAGCAAAACAACAAATTATTAGCCCGTAAAATGCTAAGAACAAACTTCTACGCCCCCAAAACTGAATGCTTTCTCTATTCCAAATGGAATATCCAATAAAGCCCAATAAGCCCAAAAGAAGAATTGTTGTAATTGTTGTTGTTGTGTTTTCAAAATAAACCTTCATTTTTATTCACCTTATTCCTTATTATATTTTTTTTATAATGTACCAATTTGTATGTCTTTTAGATTTTCAATACTTACACACTCCCCACCTTGAAGCATAATGTCCCTAATATTTTTTTAAAGTACAAACAAAAGACGCAGTGCATAATTGATTTCACAATCGGCACTGCGTCTTTGCGTCTGGTCGGTTATTTGATGGAGCTAACACTTCCACTTTAAATTTTTTTGCATTAATTCTGCTTTCCTGTTTACACTTGGGACAAAAAAGTGGGAAATCTTTTAATTCAGTATCTTTCAGCAATTTCACTCTTGTTTTTGCACCACATAATGGGCAAAAAACCCATTGCTTCTCTTCATTGTCTTGATTCATTTTTCTATCCTCTCTTTCTGCAAAGTTCTGCTAATCTGCTGTGAAAAACGATCAATGTGCTGATCTACTGCTGCTACAACAGTATTTTTATCTACTGCACCATCGTATACACTATAAAGAAGAAAAATTGGTCCATAAAACTCAAGTGCAATCTGCATTGAATTTGTTTCATCCTCTGTCATAATATGAAAAAGTTTCGCCATATATTTCAGGGGCCCCGTGGCTAAATATTGCTGATAAAGCTGTGACATTTCCGGGTTTCTGTATTGTTCTAAGGTAAGCATTTTACGAAAGCTTGAGGAAAATTCCTCTTCTGTCCAGTGTAGAAATAGAGAAATGCTATATGTCTTAATTTTTTCCAATGGTGTTTCTCGATATGCCACTGCAATCTTTTCAATATTTCCATCTGGCATCTCGTACTCTTTTGCCCTCTCCAAATCCATTTCATTCATACGCTCCAAAATATGATCGAAAATATCCCTCTTGCTTTTGTAGTGCTTATAAATTGAAGGGGCCTTTATGCCAACAGCCTTAGCAATCTGATCAACACTCACTGCCTCATATCCATCTTGAGAAAACAGCTTCAAGGCTTCTTTCAAAATCTTTTGTTTTGTATCTTCAGTTTTCATATCTGATTCTCCTTAGCTAACACTTATTAACTATATTATAGGCTAATAACTATTAGCCGTCAAGTAATCTTAAAAAATTTTTGACAATTACCTTACAACTATATTAAAATAATACGAACAATTATCATGACCAACAGTAAACTGGTCTATATATACCTTTAAACTCATTTGTTCATAAGCTAAATCTTCTTGTATTTGATTCTTTATATATTCTTCTATAACTTTCAAGCTACTTTTTCCTTTTAAATATTCCATAAAGCTTGATACCCTCATCTTAGGTGGTATTTCTACAAGCATATGCACATGATCAATACATACTTCTGCTTCTATTATATTAACCCCTTCCAATTACACAGTTGTCTTAATATTGCTCCTACCTATAATCTTTTTTCTTCATAAAATACTTTTCTTCTTTACTTCGGTGCAAATACTATATGATATTTGCAGTTCCACTTCGTATGTGATAAGCTATGTACATCATTCATTTTGAATGTCCTCCTTCTGATATTAATGCAGTTGCCAGACCACATTTTTATCATAAGGAGTTTTTTTATTGTTCCCAAAGCTATAAGCTCTTTTGAACCCCACGTCTAACGTGGGGTATTCTAAATACAACAAAAAAGAGATATGACAATATCCCTTTTAAAATAAATTTATTTTTCTGTTGTCTGCCAACGATGTGCACTTAAATCACATAAAGCTTTCATATTTTTCAAGTGTCAGTACACCATAATATATATATTCATCTTATATTTTTTTATTATATTATAATATTATTATAAATTTATATACAATATTTCTCTATTTATGTCTTTATTTCCTCATAATACTATCTAAAAAAACTATATCTACTGAATATATTCCTACAATCTCATCTAATTCTTCTGATATATTTTCTCTTCTATTCCATACATATTATAACTTCTCCACTTATAATTTATTTAAAAGTTCTTCTATAGTATCTATATATCTTTCAATTATTTTTTTATTTCTTCATAATCCTCTTCATTTATATATGAGTTGTTGAATTCCTTGCAATCAATATATCATTCCAAACAATAATGTCTTCTATTAACCCTTCTTTAAATGCATGTTTATAACATCCTCTAGGACTATTTATATCACTCCATCAGCTTTAAATATTTTTAGATAATATATTCCATGTTAAATCTTCTAAAATAGAACTTAATTATATTTTTTTAATTATTTTTCTCAATTTCTCTTAGAACTGGGTACTTATTTTATGACAGGGTAATTAAGAAATATTTTTTTGGAGGTAAATAATATGAAGTACTCATTTTTAGGATATTGTGTTAATAAAATTATGGAGTTCGATTTAGATGTGAAGGATTTAGCTATCCTTAGGTATTTTGATGATTTTATGGAAAGTGGAAAAATGAATTATGAAGTTATAGAAGGAGTTAAATATTATTGGATAAGCTATAAGAATATTGAAGATGAGCTTCCTTTCTTAGGCTTAGGAAAAAGATCTATTATGATGAGAATGCTTAAGCTAAGAGATTTAGGAATTTTAGCTCACTATACTAAAAAGGAAGGTGGTACCTTCTCTTATTATGCCTTAGGAGAAAAGTATAAGGAGTTATTATATATTAATGACAATAATAATAATAAGGATAATGATGATTATACAAACAGTAACAAGGATGAAAAAAGCAATATAAATATGGCTAAAAATAATAGTGCTCCTAATAACACTATTATTAATAATACTTTTAATAAAGCTATTACTAATAATGAAGAGGCTATACAAAATAATGAACAAGAATATGATAATTTTAGTGATTTAGGACACATAGACAATAAAAAATGAAGAACCTGTGTATGTAAATATGACTAGAGGTTGTGCAGAGAAATGTTCAACAAATAACCATCTATTAAATAATTCATCTACTAAATTAAACAATATATATAATAATATAAAAGAAAAAGTAAATAGTATTATAAATTATTTAAATTTAAAAGCTAATGCTATGTATAAAGCTACTAATTCTAAAACTATTAATTTAGTTAAGTCTAAGCTTAAAGATGGCTTTACTGTTGATGACTTTAAAACTGTTATCGATAAAAAGGTTAAGGCTTGGAATGGAACTCTATTTGAGCAATACTTAACTCCTTTCACTTTATTTGGAGATAAGTTTGAAATTTATTTAAATCAAAATATCCCTACTACTTCAAGAACTAATACCAATAATTCCTATGAACCTAAAAATAATTATAAAAGCAATAAAAGTCTAAGATTCCATAACTTTAAGGGACGAGATTATGATTATGATGCTCTAGAAAAGAAACTCTTAGGCTGGGATTAATAATTTAAAATATACTATAAGGATTACTTGAAGCTTACAATGAAACAGCTAAAATTATATTTATTTCTAAATTTTTATAAAAACTTTTAAAAATATCTTTTCACCTTCGTATATATGATATGAGGAGGTGATAATATGGCAGCAAGTTCAGTATTAGTTGGAAATTCTTTAGGAGTAAGCTATCAAATTGGAGTTGATTCTAAAGGAAATGATGTTTTTAAGGGACAAAGCTTTAAGAACATTTCAGCTACTGCAACAGATGAAGATTTAGTTGCATTGTCTGATGCTATAGGAGGAATATTAGAGCATAATATTACTACTATAAAAAAAGAGCAAACTTATATAATAACTAGAGGTTAACATTAATTAATCTATCTATTACTTATTACCTATTAGTTATTCACTATTTTGTGGAAAGGAGGATGTTCAATGATTGCAAGAACTGCAAGTATGAGTTTTAAAGATGCAGCTGGTAAAAAACACACAGTAGCTGTTAAAGATGTAAAAGAAAATGTTGATAATTCTGCTGTAGTAGCTCTTATGGATACTATTATAAATAAGAAGCTTATTAAAACTGAAGCTGGAGATTTAGTTGAAAAACAAGCTGCTCAAATAGTTGTTAAAGATACCACTGAAGTTAGACTTTAGTATATAAAAATTTAATATATAAGGAGTTACCACATAATTTAAGATAAAATGTAATCTTACATTGGCATTTTACATTTTAAACCTTCTGTTATTGTGGTAGCTCCATTAAGCTACTTTTTATTAATTTCCATCTGTATTCCCACCCAAAATAGATTCATCAATTCCTAGTAATAATTTTAATATAGAATAATCTTCTGTTATTTTCCATTCACCATCAACCTTAGTTAGTTCAATATCTGATGTTCTTTCACTGTAAGTCACTTCATCTAAATACTTAATAAATAAACTATCATAATAAGCATTACTTTCCTCTTCTGACATTTCATTTCCTGAAAATACTTGTGCTAAGGAATAATTAAAAGCCTCTTGAATAACCTTTCCGAAAACAACATTTAAATCCAAGCCTTTTACAGTAGCATTTACCTTTGCACTATCTCCATCAATTGTTTCTCCATTTACTTTATAAGTTATTCCTTTCATTTTTTCTAATAGTTTATTTTGTGTTTCCTCAGAAAAATTGCTATTATCTATATTATCTTCTGTTTCTTTCTCTGATTCTTCTACTTTAGCAAATAAGTCATTAACGTCTCCATCACCATTTTGAATTTTTTGAAAATACTCATTAACTACATCTGTTGGACTTTGTTTTCCACATCCGTATAGTAATACTGTTGATAAGGTTAGCACTAATACTAATGACAACTTTCTCAAAATTTTCATTAAATATGCCTTCTTTCTAATATTTTTTTACATACTTTAATTGTATTACTGTTAAAATTTTCAGTCAACATTTGAGAAAATCACTTACTTTACATAGCCGTACCATATCTTTTGAAATTTTATAATGTTGTCCAATACTTCTTATCTATTTTTGATATTCTTTATTTCAGCCTTCTATATCTCTTAATATCTTTGATATATCATTATTAATGCATATACTTTGATTTTCTATATCTTTTGGACAATATGCTTCACCATAGTTTAAACATGCATATTTAGCTTTTGAATTTTTAGCTGTCATATGCCAAAATGGATACTTAATAATAGCAGGAGTATTAGATCCTACACCAAGCTCTAAATATAGAATATTTTCATTCTGGTGTTTTTTTATAAAATCCCTATATCTATGGTTAGCAGCATACCAGCCTTCGTCCTGAATAAATGTATCATCACATCTTAAATTCATAGTCATTGGTTCTCTACAAACAGGACAATATGGAATTAATTCCGTAGGAATTTTCATGTTTTCTTGTTTATTCCACATCTTCTCTACAATATCCTTGTTATCATATGTTTTTTGATGACAAGCCTTAGAACATTGCCATAATCCATAATCTCCTTGAGTATAAAATAACTTTTCCTTATTAAATCCTGCCAATTGAAACTGATGGTCAACATTTGTGGTAAGTACAAAATAATTCTTATCTCTTATTATATTTAATAAACTCTTATAAGACTCTCCCACAGGAGCAATGTATCTATTAATATAAATTTGTCTGCTCCACCATGCCCAATATTCTTCTAAACTATCAAAGGGATAAAATCCTCCTGAATACATATCTTCAATACCATACTTTTCACTAAAATCAGAGAAATACTTATAAAATCTTTCCCCTGAATAAGTAAATCCAGCTGAAACAGACATTCCAGCACCAGCCCCTACTAAAATTGCATCAGCAGTATTTATTACTTCCTTCAACTTCTTAATCTGTGCTGAGTAATTTTTTATAGATTTGGTAGTCTCTTTCCTTAAAAACATTAAATACAACCTCTATTCTACTATTTAATTCGTCCTTGTATTCCTTCACTGTCTTATAAGCTATTTCAGCAGCTCTTTCATTAGGAAAATGGAATTCTCCAGTTGAAATACAGCAAAAAGCAATACTTTTAAGTCCTTTCTTATCTGCTAGTTCCAAGCAGGATCTATAACATGATTCAAGGATAATTTCATCATTTTTTGTAAGACTTCCTTTAACAATTGGGCCTACTGTATGAATTACAAAATTAGCTGGTAGATTATATGCTTTTGTAATTTTAGCTTTTCCAGTAGGCTCTTTATATCCCTGCTCTTCTATTAACCTATCACACTCTAATCTTAGCTGAATTCCACTACTTGTATGGATGGCATTATCAATACAGCCATGACATGGGAAATAACATCCAGTCATCCCACTATTAGCTGCATTCACAATTCCATCTATTTTCAAAGTTGTAATATCACCCTTCCATAAATATATCCCCTTTTGCAAAGGAGTCAGAAACTTATAGTCTGTTATCCCTTTTTCAGCTATTTCTTCTTGTAAATATTCATCCTGAATGGCTAGAAATTCTTCTGATATTTGCTCTGGGTTTCTAACATTCATAATGGAACGTAAAAGTTTTTTTTGTTCACTAACATCTGATGGAATAACAATATAAGAATATTTCTGATTTTCTTTTAAAAGGTATTTGATTAAATAGATTCTTCTTTCATCTTGGTTCATACTATCCACCCACTTTCTTTATATTTTGCTTTGGGCAATTTTGTACCAACCAATCTAAATAATCTACTTTTTCCATAAATACAAACCCCTTCTAATTATAAAAAGGCCCAGCAGAAAAAATAGCTGAGCATTTCATTTTTATGTCATATTAAAACTCATATGGAGGATTTCCAGTAAAATCTGCAATAACACCATGAGGATTTTCTAAATAAAATACCTCAAAAATTGGATTATCCGCAGTTTGATACAGTCCTTTAACCATAGGATTATTCATACATCCTTCTTTTATCTTCATATTATTTTCAAATTTAGCCTTTCCTGCTAAACGAATCCATTCATACTCAGGTGATGAAACTGATAGTTCAATTTCTGGATTTTCCTTCATATCTTTGTATACATCCTTTTGATTATTAGTACAGAACCATAACTTTCCCTCTTCTTCAAAACAAAACATAAATGGACGACATTTTGCCTTTCCATCACGTCCTACTGTTGCTAAATACTGTACAGGATTAGCCTGTAAAAATTCTACTACTTTATTCATATTAGTACCTCCAATATTTTATGTAATATTAATTGTTACAATAAAAGAATAACACCACCTTATTGTAATGTCAATAGTTACAATAAAACTTTTATTAATTTATATAAAAAGCCTGCATCCTATATTTAATAGGTTGCAGGCTTTCATTAATTACTTTTATTTGCTATTAGCTTTGATGTATCATGAAACACATCTGCCACTGTCATTCTCTTCATTTCATCTTCCATTACATTTTGTATTCTTAGAAGCTTACCATCTAGAGCATTATGAATATTGCTTCCAACTGGACATAGTGGATTTGGATTTTCATGAAAGTGAAAAAGGCCTTCCTCTTCTACACAATCCACTGCTTTATACACATCAAAAAAAGTTATTTTATTTAATGGTCTATTTATTTCTATATTCCCAACGTTGCCACGAGAAACTGTAACAATATCTGCAGCCTTTAGTTGCTGAAGAATACGTCTAATAATTACTGGATTCACATTAATACTTCCTGCTAGAAAATCACTTGTTATCTTATTTGTATCCTTAAAGGTTTCTATGCAGGTTAGAAGATGAATTGCAATTGTAAATCTACTTGATATCTGCATTGGGCATCTCCTTACGCTAAATTTTTAATGTTATTATATACTTCAAACATTGTATAGTCAATTATTATAAAAAGTTTCTCCACTAACTTATCCTATGAGCTATATCAGATCAATTTTATAAATCACTATCTATATCTCTCATTTATTTAACTCTATATTTACCCTTATTTGCACTTATCAGCCCAATTTCAGTTTCTTTTCCTAATTAGCTTGCATATGTTCTGTTAATCTAACATATTAGCTTTGTAAAGACTCTGGACCTACATTAGTTATTTCATTTTTTAATTTTTTATTCGAATACATAGTCAAATATATACTTAAAATAGCAGGCACTACAATTAACACTACAGGTAATAAGCTATGATGGAAATATTCAGATATTGCAGTTAATACAGAGGCAAAGATAAGTTCATCTTTATTTTGATAAATAGCTTCTTTTAATGTCATATCTTCACTTTCTTTTGGTGTAACTATAAAAACTGCCTTACGTCCTAGCATACCTAAAACCGATGCTTTAAGACTCACAAATAACATTGATCCATATAACATAAATGTATGAAACATATATGAGAATAAGCGCAATAGAGGTATTTTTCTAAAATATGTAATAAAGTCATTTACCATAGGTGCGAAGAAGAATATAATAGTTGGAATAATTAACCAAAATGGATAATGAAGCTCATATCCAATTGCAGGTAACAAAGCTATATTAATAATAATATATAAACTAAAAAGTGCAGTTAATGGCAAGTTGTAGGTAAATAAGAAAATATCTAATTTTTCAAACCATTTCATATCCGACTTTATAATTTTTCCAGTATAAGATTTAATAAATTCCATATTACCTTGTGTCCATTTATTATGTCGTTTTTTAAATGCAACATAGTCGACAGGATACTCTTCACCACATAAAATATTAGGGGCAAAAGCACAATAATATCCAGCATTTCTAGCTTCTATTGTAAAGCAAAGATCCTCTGCAACAACTTCTGGTACTTTCCCTACTGCTTCATAACATTTACGTGAAACCATAGCCCCATGACCAAGTAATGACATAAAACCATTATTATGCTTAACAGTTTGATAAGTAATCCAATGGCTGTCTACACCAAGATGGAATAAATCCATAAATGGGTTAATATTATTAATTGCATTATGATTGCACTGTACAATTCCAACATTACTATAGTAATTAAAATATTTTAAACATTCCTCTGTAAAATTATTAGGAATAACTTCATCTGAATCTAATATTACAAAATAATCATAATCTTTTCTTCCTAATAAATAATTATTAAGATTTCCTGCTTTAAACCCTTTATTATCAGACCTACGAATAACTTCTACTTCAGGATGTTTTTCTTTAAACCTGTCAATCATATCTAAATATTCTGCTTTAGAACTATCATCTAAAATAGCATATCTAACCTTCTTATGTGTTTGGTTCATAGATTTTTCTAAGGCTTCAGCATTAAAGTCATTACAAGTACAGTAAACCATAACGACTTCTGCATCAGGCTTCGAAGGTGTTTTTGAAACTTCTTCACTATATATTTTTAGCTTTTTCTTATTAAAATAGTACCAAAATACATAAGTAACATCCTTTGTTCCATTTAGCCAGAAATACATTATGAATAATCCATTCAAAGTAAGCAATAAATTTGTCATAAATGATGAATTTGAAAATTTGAATTCATTTAAAAATGCAGGTATAAATCCAATAATAAGCCCTAGCCAACATAATAGCATTAGTATATATAGGCTACTTTTACGTTCTAAATTTGTTTTTTGTTTTTCCTTATTTTTCATTTTTTCTTACGTGTTAATATCCTTTCTAAAAATAAATAAATGGGTTTTATAAAACCTCTTTTAAGATTATATCAAATAATTTTATAAATTTAATACTTTTTCTATACTTATTTTATACAAATTTAATGAAGATATCTTAATTCCTAATAAAAGTTTACGTTCTCTATATGACCTTAAAAAACATATAAAAAATAAGTACTGAAAATAGACTATAGTGATTATAATCTACTTTCAGCACTAAAAAGTTACATTATATAATACATTCTATTACTTTCTTCTACGAATTCCTACTGCTCCGATTCCAGTAACCGATCCAACAAGTAATAAAATCCGATATCCAAAGCTGCTAGTGTCTCCTGTCTTTATTACACTCATTCCTTTTGTTCCAGAGTTAACTGTATCTTTTCCTGTATTATTAGGTTTAGAAGGTATAACTTCATCTTTCTTAGGAGTATGCTTATTGGTAATTACAAATCCACTTTTTGCATCTCCAGTAATTTTACTAGTATATCCTTCTACTTTTGTTTCTTTAATTGTATATAGGATTTCTTTTTCATTAGCATACTTATCTAATCCAACAAAAATACCTTCCCAATTATTATCAGCATTCAATGTTATTGTATAATCTGTTTCTTCTCCATTAACTAATAAGGTAACTGTAACACTATCTGGACGTATTCCATCTTTATTATTATCATCATCCCATACTTTTGTTACAGAAAGGCTTGTTTGCTCTTTCCATCCTGCATAAAGGGTTGTCCAGTTACTAGTTAAATCAGTAGAAAAATCAAATTTTTCTGTACATTCTTTATCAGTGTACCATCCTGTAAATGCATAAATTACATTATCTTTGCTTACACGTTCAGGTATTTCAGATGGTTCTATTGCAGAATCTTCATAGTTAATGGTTGTTTGAGCTTCTGGCATATTATTAACTTCATCGTTACCAGCATTACTATCAAAAGTTAATCCTACAAGAGGTGCATATACATAAGTTCCATCACAATTGAAACTGCTAGCATGAGTTCCTGTCCATTCTTTATGTTCAGAACAAGAATCTATACATTCATAAGCCTTAACTCCAAAGGTATCAGGAGTAGCATTATCTGTTACTGTACCATTTTCCCAGTCATACTTATGATGTGATAATTGAGCTGTTGTAAGTGTTCCAATTTTTGCAGTATCTTTTCCTATAGAAATTTCTTTATTTACATCATTGAATAAATCATCATCGTTATTATTTCTGTCTTTTAATTCTGTATCACCACGTGCATAATCAAATTCTTTACTTGGGTTTAAGAATAAAGTATGTTCATCTTGTTCACTTAATGTAACTCCTTCTAATACTGGAGAGGTATTTCCTTTTGTCTTGTTTTCAAATAAATCATAGGCTACAAAGTAAGGGCAATTATTTGCTATAACTTCACCTGTACGCCCTACTCCTCCTAGCCATACTGATTTACAATCATTAAATGTTGCTGTATGACCATTTAACCATACATCACCAGCAGAATAGCTTAATAATCTTTCACCATTACACCTAATATCTACATCACAATTTGTGAAAGATGCATTAAATGCTTGAAGGTAGTATCCAGCAAATCCATTATGCTTAATTGTTAATTTTGTATTTGTCATTTCATCACCAATATGAGAGAAACCATGTCCTTTATTTCCATTCATTGTGATTTCAGAATCATTAACATACCAAACACCAGAGTTTGTGGCATTTCCTGCGTTGTTGTTTACATTAATCGTTGAGTTATCAACATGAATATTAATATTATTAATTGCAAATCCTCCGCCATTGTTATCACTAAAATCTACTATAGAATCTTTTATATTAACAGCATCGTAGTTAGTTCTTAAATCTCCTGAATAAAATGCATTAATATTACCTCCACCACTAGCTCTTTTCATTCCTGTTGCACTCATGGTTGAATTATTCAAATTAAGAACACTTCCACCATACATAGCATAACTCCAATGACCAATATTACCAGTAGTAGAAATATTACTATTATTAAAAGTTACATTTGCTGTTCCGTATAAACCAATTACTTGGGCATTACAGTCTGTTGCTTTAATTGTACTTTCATTAAATACAATTTCACTTCCATTTCCACCCAAATAAAGAACAGCATCATTACCATTAGTACTACCTTCAACACTATTAATATAAAATTTACAATTATTAAAGGTTACTAAACCACTTACATTAATTTTTGTTATTAATTCTCCGTTTATTTTAAAGGTATTACCAGAAATATTAAAAACGCAGTCAGTAAATTCAATTGGTTTTTCTGCTGAAGGTCCATTAATATTTATACATTTACCTTCATCAATATTAAATGTTTTTCTACTTACACTTTCAGTAATATCATTTATACCATCCTTTAGTTCCTCATTTACTGCAAGAGATTTTTCTTTAGAAGAATTCTCTAATAAAGTTACCTTTTCAGCTTCTTCTATTGCATTGCTATTATTATTTTTTGTTTCATCTATTTTTTCATCTTTTGTTTCCTTGTCAACAACTGTTACTTCTTCTGTTTTATTATTCTTAATGTCTTTTGTTTCTTCTTTTGTCACTTCAGTTTCTTTTTGAGAAGAATCCTCCGTCACAATTTCTTCTTTATTCTCTTTTGTAGTATCAACATTACCCTCTTCATCATTTGTAATAGCTGTCTTTTCTGCTACACTTTCTCCTGGTGCTGCCAATGTTGTCATACTTGTGGATAGCATTAGAGTAAATACTAAAAGAAAAGACAGCAATTTTTTATAATTGCTTTTTCGTTTCATACTTCTCTTCTCCTTCCTCATTTTAGAAAATATAGAAACTCCACATATTTATTTTATCACAATTTATACAATATTCAAATAATTTGACTTTTGATATTAATTATTAATTGTATATTATTATTACTTATTTAATACATAATTTCCTTTATTTATATTGTGCAATATCCTACTCCCTCTCAATAAATATCAACTAAAAAAAGAGTTTTAAAGGTTTCCTCATCCATAGCGTTTAGAATTGCTCTCATATAATTAGCTGGACCATCTGCTGAAATTATTGTATATTAGGAAAAATAGAACCTAGCTATCAATTTACTGATTACTAGGTTTTATTTTTATATCTCATTTTTTTCAATATGTCTACTTGTTGCTTTTATATAGATAATCAAATATGAAATTGATATTAGATTTCCAGCTATTACATCACTTGCATAATGGACTCCTAGATATATTCTGCTATATCCTATTAATATAATTAATAAGCTTAACACTATACAAATAAACCATTTCAAGCTTTTACCCTTAATAAATTTATATGTTAAATAAATTAAAAATCCATAAAATGCCATACTAGTCATAGAATGACCACTTGGAAAAGAATACCCACTTTCAGCAATTAATCTATATCCATCAGGTCTTGATCTATGAACTATTAATTTTACTATTTGATTTAAAATTGAAATTAAAATTAAATTACTAGTTATACAAATTCCCTTCCTTTTATTTTTAACTAATATAAAAGATAGGAAACTTATAGATAATAATACTAATGCACTACCAAAATTAGTTATTAATTTCATTACCATTGTTAAAGTATCGCTTCTACTACTATTAACAATAAAATTATAAGCAATAGTATCACATTTCATTATTTCTTGTTCAAATACATCTTCTGCTAAAGCAAGTGTTAAAATTAAACATATTATTGCTATAATCCAAAGATAATTTTTCTTAATAAAAAACAAAATTTTATTCATTCAAACATCCCCTATTATCTTTTTTATACAAAGATAAATTTTTTACTTTTTGTAATCCTATAACTATAAAAATACCTAATATCATAAATATTAAGTTATGGTATTTACCTTTTAAAGACTTTTATTCTTCCTTTGAACCCTTAATTAAACTATTTAATGAATTAATAAATTGCATCTAATTCATTTTAGGAATAAATGAGATAGTAATGTATTGGTATTCATGCTGAAGGATAGCTCTTGTAATTGTGGTACATGTATTAATAATATAGTTTAAATCATTTTCTATTCTAGGTTTACTTTGAGTATATTTATATTGCATTTTTAATAAGTATTCTTTTAGATTGCCTTCATTAGATTTTTTATAACTAGATAGTTTTAATTTATTTTCTTCTAGAAATTGATGTAACTTTCTTTCATAGATTACATGTTCCTTAATATCTCCTTTAAATTCATTAGTATGTGGAAATGTAAATGAATCTGCTATATAGTGAATAACCCTTCCTAATTTATAATAATCAATTAAAAACAAGTAATCTTTTCTACTTAATTTATCTATAACTCTCAAAATATAATCAAGTGAATTAATTCTTTGATGTCCACGAAACATCTTCTTAAATTTTATACTTCCCTTCATATATGTAAAAAAATTAATATCTGGTTCAATACATCCAAATATAAATGCTTTATCATATATGGTTAAATTATAACTATCTTTTTTATTTAACAATATATATCCTAATGACTTATGATCTATAGTTTCCATACTCTTTTCACTTCCTAAATTTTAAACTTATTTATTTTCAGTTATAAGCTCATTTATTTTTACATTCCTTGTATGACTTACACTCTCCCAAACTATGTTCTTTTTAAACAAACATAAGAAATTAATTGGGACCCATGTATATATAAAGAAACTAAATAAGAATATTCCACTAATTGATTCTTTAATTTTATGTTTATTATATTTTATAATATACATATTAATAATTACACCAATGAGATAAGTTGTAAGGAAGAAAAATATTCCAAGCAAAAAATAATAAGAAAATATATCATCTAATTTAATTCCATACATTTGAAAAAGAATTAAAATTGTCGTTAAAGAAAAAGAAACAATTTGAATTATTGGAGCAAAAAATATTAGCAATATATCTAAAGCACATATACTCTTTTCCTTTATAACCTTCTTTATTAAAGGTCTATGATAATATTTCAAACATTGTAATACTCCTTTAGTCCATCTTTTTCTTTGTTTAAAGGATACAGCAAAGCTTATTGGTTGTTCATCATAGGTAATTGCATTTTCAACAAAAGCAATTTTTTCATCGTTTAAAGAGCATATTGCAGTAAATTCTACATCTTCAGTTAAGGTCTTAACATTAAATCCCTTACTGTCAATAATACTTTTTTTCACCATAAAAGCTGTACCATTGATTGAAGAAGATAAGTTAATATTATTTCTAGCTTTATTAAAGAAGAAATTTTGTAAATAATAATATAGAGAATAACTTCCTGAAAGCCAATTATCATTTAAATTCTTGCTTTCTCTAAAGCCTTGTGCTACATTGTATCCCATATTAATTGCCTTATTCATTTCCATAAGAAAATTTGGGTCAACTATATTGTCAGCATCAAAGATTAAATAAGCATCAATATTTTTATTGTTTTTTAATTTCTTGAATGCATAATTTAAAGCATCACCTTTGGAATTTATCTTATCTTTACAAACAATAACTTTCGCTTCATGTTCCTTAGCAATTGTTAATGTATTATCTGTACAATTATTTATAATAGTATAAACTTCAAAACTTTCACTAGGATAATTTTGATGTTTTAAACTATCTATTAAATTACCAATAACATATTGCTCATTTCTAGCTGCAATTAAAATCGCAAAATTATTTGTCTTATTACTTTTAATTTCTTCTTTTGTATTCTTTTTAAAAGCGAACATAGCTGTAATAATAAAATATAACCCATAAAGCAATGTCAAACTACATAGAACATAATAAAATAACTTGAGCATCTTTATCACCCCATCTATTTTATTCTTTAAAAAAATTATATTTTATAATCATAAATTTCATATAAAAAAAAATTAAACTTTTTATAAACTCCTATTTATTTATACTAATAATTAAACAAAAAAGAGTTAAGCATTTTTTGCTTAACTCTTTTATCCATGATAACAGCCCTATATTAATATCATGAAATGGCCATATTTTTTCAGTATTAGTATGCATCTGCTAAATAAAAAACATTTTAACCTATTCATTTATTAAAATATCTAATGTATGTGCTCCTGCCCCTAATAAATCTTGTCTTTCACATGTAGATAAATGATACTCAATAAAAGTTTTAAAGGTTTCCTCATCCATAGCGTTTAGAATTGGTCTCATGTAATTAGCTGGACCATCTGCTGAAATTATTTTTATTCTCTTTACTCCTGCAGCTTTATTTATTTCATTAATATCCTCAAGTCTTACATAATCATATAAATCTTCTGCATTTGATATAACATGAAAGCTCTCATCTATCTTTCTATCTTCAATACACTTTTTTATATTATTTTCTTTAAAGCCATATGTTATTACACTATATTCATTCATACAATAAGCAACCAATATTTTTCCTCCAACCTTAGTTACTCTTTTCGCTTCTTCTAATGCCCTTACTTTATCATCAAAGGTATATAAGTGATACATAGGTCCAAAAATTAATGTCATATCAAAAGTATTATCTTCAAATCTAGCTAAGTTTAAAGCAGTTCCTTGAAAGGCTTTTACTGTACTTCCCTTAGATTTTAAAACTCCTAAATTATGTTTTACAAGTTCAACTGCTGTTACATCATAGCCTTCATTAGCTAATGCTACTGAGTATCTTCCAGTTCCAGCTCCAATATCTAATATTTTCAAGTTCTTATTATTATTTAAATATTCATGAATATATTTCATAGAAGTTATATACTCAACTTGTCCATGTCTTCTTGTTAATCTTTTATCTTCACAAAACTTATTATAGTATTTTTCTAATTCTACTGTCATTTTTTCCTCCCCTTTTAATATAGCATTCACTTCTTACAATAGCTTTCTCATTATAATTCCTTTTTCTTT
Source organism: uncultured Clostridium sp. (assembly GCA_934746015.1). GTDB lineage: Bacteria > Bacillota > Clostridia > Clostridiales > Clostridiaceae > Clostridium. The sequence goes on along the minus strand of CAKVEW010000003.1, from coordinate 64,578 downwards.
AAAAGGCTCAATATCCTTATTATCAAAAAGTCATTAATTATAGAAACTTCTTGAAATCCATAATTTATATATATTTTTCTTGCCTTCGTCCATTTTTCTGAAACTATCAAAATTATTGATTTTTGCGATTTTACTACTTTAGTAATATGTTTTATAAAAAACTCAAACATCATTTCCCCTAATCCATAGCCTCTTACTTCTGGAAGAATAGCAAATGAAGATATATACACTTCATCGCCATTTGCATTATGACTATCCTTGATTAAATGTCCTAATGTGAATTTATCCTTATCGATTTCTTCTCTATACTCCCATAGCTCTGAACATATATAGCCAATAATTTTATTATAATATTCCATTACTATAAAACCTTCTTTAAAGGTTTTAATTCTTTGCAGAAATACATCTTTATTTTCACATACTGTTTTAGAAAATGATGATTGCTCTATCTCCATTATATAATTAATATCATTTTCTTCAGCAGTACGAAATTTAATATCATTAATATTCATATAACCTCCTCCATATTGATAATTACAGTTTCATAAGTTGAAATGTCATATTTACTATTTAGTACTAATAATCTTAACAACCATGGATAATCATTACATGCTACTCAAATTTAATTTAAAGCTTTTACTATGTAAAAAATAATTAAGGTTTACCAGCATATCCCCTTAACGGGTGGCAAACCTCTAATTTAAAATCTATTAAAACCTTATAAACAGTTCTATTACTGTACTCTCCGAAGAAAGTTTGCTTTTTCAAGCTTTCAGATTCAAGGAGAAATCAAAAAGGAGCCAAGCAATTATCTGGCTTAACTCCTTTGCCTCTTTAGCAGGCTGCATCCAATCAACTTTCACTTTCTTCGGTTTCTTGGGCATCCCTTGTAGGGGCAATAGTAACAGCTTACTAAATGAACACATTCCTCCGTAAAGCTACGGAATGCGGGCTTTCTCGCTAAGTTCATACTTCGCTACTGTTTTTAAAATGAACATCTTATTTCGTTTCACTACATAAGATGGACTTTCACACTAAGTTCAGCTATGGCTTCACTAAGTGTTCAATGTCAAGCGTTCAATGCCAGTTTAACAACTGCCTCTTCAGTAGGCTGCCTCCAATCAGACTTCACTCCGTTTGTCCTCTTGGGCATCCCTTGTAGGGGCAATAGTAACAGCTTACTTCGTAAGCTTAACAATTGCCTCTGCAGTAGATTTATTCCAATCAGACTGCACTTTGTTTGTCTTCTTGGTAAATCCTTGCATGGGTAGTTGTAACAACTTACTTCGTAAGTTTAACAACTGCCTCAAGGTGAGGTGTGTTAGGGAACATGTCTTTAACACAACTTTCAACTATTTTGTATCCTGCTTCTATTAATACATTTAAATTTTCTACTAATGTTTTTGGATTACATGATACATAAATTATTTCCTTGGCGTTAAATTTAATTACATATTCTAATGCTTTTGGATGTACCCCACTTCTTGGTGGATCTAATATTATTGTATTTGGCTTATCTTTAACATTTTTAATTATTTCTGCTACATCTCCTGCTAGGAATTCGCAGTTATTTAAGTTATTTAGTTTAGCATTTTCCTTTGCTGCTTCAACTGCTTCTTCTATAAGTTCAATTCCAACAACTTTTTTAGCATTAGCTGCTGCTATTTGTCCTATAGTTCCAGTTCCACAATAAAGGTCGAATACTACCTTATCCTTTGATTCTCCTAGATAATCTCTAACTATACTATACAGGCTTTCTGCTCCCTTAGTATTAGTTTGGAAGAATGAAAAAGGAGATATTTTAAATTTCAATCCTAAAAGATTTTCTGTTATATAATCTTTGCCAAATAATAAATTAACCTTTTCTGGTACTACTGCATCTGAAAACGAATTATTTTCTGTATGTAAAATTGATACTAAATTACCTTTATAATTTTGATTTTTTAATATCTCTACATATTCAGATAAATCAAAGTCTATTTGAGTTGTAGTAACTAAGTTAACCATTAATTCACCAGTGTTAATTGCTTTTCTAATAACTAGGTGTCTTAAATATCCTTCTCTTTTCATAACTCTATAATAAGGTAAACCATTAGCTCTGAAATAATCTACTGTAGCCTTAATTAAAGTTCTAAAATCTTCATCTACTATTAAGCATTTATCTACTGTAATAATTCCAAAGGATTTTCCCTTCATATGCATTCCTAGAGTTAATTCTCCACCTTTTTCAAAATCTCCAAAGGTAAATTCCATCTTATTTCTATATTCCCATTGTTCCTTGCTACCTACTATCCCCTTGTAATTATTAAGAGGTAGGTTGGCTTCTTCAAATAAAGCTTCAAACTCTTCACTTAAAAGTTCTAATTGTTTTTCATAAGTTAAATTTTGTGATGTACAACCACCACAAATTCCAAAGTTCTCACAAGATGGGCTTATTTCATAATCTGCTCTTTCATCTACAGACATAAGCTTCAACTCTGCAAAGGCTTCTCTTTTCTTTTTAACTCTTCCAGTTACTGTTTGCCCTGGAAAAGCACCTTTTACATATATTTTTTTACCTTCTAAGCTTCCAATCCCTGTTGATGGAAACTCACTTTTATCTATTTTAACCTGAATAGTACTTCCTTTTTTCATGTTAACTCCTAATTAAAATTATTTTAACATTGTCTTTCTTCCAATAGTATCTTTTAATTTAGTTGATGCACAAATTGGTCCATATATTATATTTACTATTACGTACATTATTAAGAACATAGGCTCTCTTGATGCAATATAAAAGCCAAATATCTTTAATATTAAGTCTGTAACTATTAATAATAGTAATGCTACTGAAATACTAATAATTTGATCTATTACTCCTGCTAAAATCCTTTTAAAGAACCTTAATGCCTTACTATCCTCTTCTCTTTTCGTTTCTTCAATTACTTCTTCTATTACCATATTTTCTTCCATAACTTCTTTTGTTCCTTCTTCATTACTTAATTCTTTATTCTCCAAAGTAGCATCCTCCTAAATTAATTTTTAAAATTATATGTTTTTGAATCTATTTTATATAATAAAAAGTCATCCTTAATTGTTATTGTTTCAACTAATCCATTTAAATTAGTTTCTATAGTTCCACTAGCATTTTTATTTTTAACTATATCTATTATTTTTTCGTTTATTTCAGAGTAATCTCTATCAACATCATTAGTCATAGCTTCAGAAAAAATTGCTATAGAAGTTTCTTTTACATCAAATTTATCTTCATCTTTAATTTGATCTAAATCTAATTTAAATCCTATTTTCATATTTAGGCTTCCTTTTGCCATATCCGTACCATATGTTTTAAAACCATAATACATACTTTCCATTCTGTTTGGTTCTGGATCTAAATTATCAGAATAAATGTATTTTTCATTAACACTTTCATTGTTTTCCTCTTTAATTTTTTCTTCTTTTGTGTACTCTAATCCATAAAAGTTAGCTGCTTCTTCAATTCTAGATGTTATTTCATCATTTAATTCAGATACTTCTTCTATAGTGTAATCATTTGCCCATACTCCTTCGCCTATAAAAGTTTTTTCACTCTCATCACTTTTGGCACTTTCCTCTACTGTTGTTTCATTTTTTTCATTTTTCGAAGATGGACTGCATGCTACTAAAGATAAAATAGTTACTCCACTTAAAATTACCGCTAATATTCTTTTAATCATAATATCCTCCTTAGGATGCATCCTTTGTAAAACATCTTTTTATATTTTTTCCTAAATTCATCTTATTATAACACTAAAGACCTTATATTGAAAGGTCTTGACACCTAACTGTCATATTACAAAAAAATTAAGATATAAAAGCAAAATAAATGGAGTTATATCTATTTATTTTACTACTTGAGATACTATAATGGCTATTCCAATTAAGGCTCCAGCTAAAAATATAGCTACTGCAATATTACCTTTTTCTAATTCCTTGTTAAAATCAGCTGGTATAATTGCATCAAATATTTTGTATCCCACAACTAGTATAAGTATTCCAACTGCTCCAAATAATAAACTTAATAATAGATTCATAAGAGTACTTAAAACTATTTCCATAAAAAAATCCCCCTTTAAAATATATAAGACAATTTTATCATAAACTATATTAGCTTGTATTAATGATTTGTAAATTTCTTCAAATACTTATTTTGTCTTTTATTTTCTCAAAGGTTTTATCTCCAATACCATCAACATTTTTAATATCTTCTATGGATTTAAAGCCTCCATTTTTATCTCTATAATCTATTATACTTTGTGCCTTAACTGCCCCTACTCCATTTATCTTTTGTAAATCACTTAAAGATGCAGAATTTATATTTATAATTCCATCATTAGATACATTACCTTCATTACTTATAACAGTTCCATTTACAATACTTTCATTATCAGGAATGATTATAAGCTGGTTATCTCTTAATTTTTCTGCTCTATTTATTTTATTTATATTAGCCTTTTCTGTTAGTCCTCCAGCTATATTAATTAAATCTCTTATTATACTTCCCTCATCAACTTCATATACATCTGGCTTTTTAACTTCTCCCTTAATTTCTACAATTATCTTATTTTTATTATTAGAAGTAATTACATTACTTCCATTAGATTGAATACTTTCTTCCTCTAAATCATTATCTTTACCTTCCTCTTCTACAAATATATTTTTCATATATTCATCTTTAAATACCTTTGATTTATTTTTACCGTATAAATAAAAAGATGTAATAATGCAAAATAAACCTAAAATAATTAATATACAATTTCTTAAAGTTAATATATTTTTTATCTTTTTATCCATTTTTTCCTCCAATTAAATAATTATTCCTTATAATTATTAACTAATTATTAAAAATTTATTTGTTTACGTTTAATTATTTATAAATTATAGAAAGATTCTAATATTTTTGATAAAATAATTTTGTCTATATGAAATAGTTAAAGTGGGAGAATTGTTATGAAAAATTTATTTAAAAAATTTCTTCTATCTACTTTATTTGTAAGTAGTATTTTTACTTGCGTTAATTCAATTAAAGTAAAGGCTACTGAACTGCCTCCAGTTTATTCAGAAGGAGCAGTTTTAATGGATGGAAGAACAGGTAAGATACTTTATTCCAAAAATGAACATATTCAATACGAACCTGCATCTACAACTAAGGTAATGACAGCACTAGTTGTACTTGAAAATGTGAAATTAACAGATAAAGTTACAATAGGGGAAAATCCGCCTTTAGTGGATGGCTCTGCAATTGGTATTCAAACAGGGGAAGTTTATACTGTTGAAGAGCTTATGCTTGGACTTTTACTCGAATCCGGAAATGATTGTGCAGAAGCATTAGCTGAATATGTTTCTGGTTCTAATGAAGAATTTGCTAAGCTTATGAATGCTAAAGCAAAAGAACTTGGAGCTTTAAATACAAACTTTAAAAATCCTAGTGGTCTTCATGAAGATGGACATGTAACAACTGCTTATGATCTAGCACTTATGACAAAAGCTGCTGCTCATAACGAAGATTTTGTAAGACTAGCTAAAACTGAATCCTATAAATATGTAAATCAACCTTTTTCTGATGGTAGTGAAAAATGGGCAACAAATAGAAACCAACTTTTCAATGAATATAGCCCTTATTTTTATTCTAATGCTTACTGTGGGAAAAATGGATATACTCCTGAAGCTAATCACGCATATACTGCTGCTGCTGTAAAAGGCGATCAAATGATGATAGGATCATTTATAAATGCTACAGATAAAGATAATTTTTATACTAATATAGGTCCATTATTTGATTATGGTTTTGATAACTTTGAAACTATAAAATTAATTAGTGAAAATGAAACTTTAGATACATTTAAAATTAATGATGATATTACTATTCCTTTATTAGCTAAAACTGATTTTTATTATACTAAGGCTAAGTCTGAAGAAGCACCTAAATATTCAATTGAATATGATAAAAGTGATATAAGTAAAAAGAATATAAAATTGGGAGATACCTTATATAAAGCAAAGATTAATATTGATGGACAAACAATATCTACAATAGATTTAATAAGTGGAGCTGATAGAGAATATAATACTGAAATTATTCTTAAAGAAAACTTATCAGACCTAATTAAGAATCCAACGAATATAATTTATATATTAATTATTATACTTATCTTATTTGTACTAGTAAGATTTATAATAGTTTCTAGAAAGAGAAGAAATATAAGGAAGCGTCGTCCTAGATTCAATCGATAAAGAATTTATAATATAGTAAAAAGAGCTGGAATTCCAGCTCTTTTTTACTACTTAATTTTATCAATTAAATTTTCAATATCCTTAGGCAAACTAGCTCTTAATGATAGAGGTTTCTTTGTTCTTGGAGATTTAAAATCTAATCCATAGGCATGAAGTGCTTGCCTTCTTATAATTTCATTATCTTCTTCACTTCCATATAAGGTATCTCCCCAAATAGGATGCCCTAAAGAACTTAAATGAACTCTTATTTGATGAGTTCTTCCTGTTTCTAATAAACATTCTACTAAATCAGAATCTTTAAATCTTTCTATAACTTTATAATGAGTTATACTTCTTTGTCCTCTTTCATCAATAACCCTTCTTATAGTACCTTCTTCTTCTGGTCTATAAATAGGTAAATCTATAGTTCCTTCCATGTTTTCCATATGGCCATGGACTACAGCTAAATATCTCTTTTCTACATTATTTAAAGTCATTTCCTTAGATAATTCCATATGAGCATATTGATTTTTAGCAATTATTATTAGTCCCGAAGTATCCATATCTAGCCTACTTACTAGCCTAACTATACATTTTTGATTACTTTCTTTAAAGTAATACATTAAAGCATTTGCTAGTGTTCCACTTTGATGCCTTTTAGTTGGATGTACTACCATATTTGGTTCCTTGCTTACTACTATGATATCTTCATCTTCATAAATAATATTTATAGGAATATTCTCTGGGTCTATATTTTGGGTTTCATCCTTCATTAAATTAATTAATATATGGTCATTACCCTTTAAAATATAATTCATTTTTATAGCTTTATTATTAGCAAATATTCTCTTATCTATTGAAGCTCCTCTAATTAGCCTAGAAGAAAGTCCAAGCTCTTCTTTTAAATATTCTCTTATTTTTCTTCCCTGGTACTCCTTAGGAACTACTTTTTTAATAGTACTCATAATTCCTCCTAGTTTAAATGTAAAATGTAGAATGTAGAATGTAAAATGTGGAATTATTGTTGTAATTTATTCCAAATTACTAAAAATAAATTTAATTTAGAAACTCCCTAAGGAGTTTCATCATCAATTCTACATTTTTCATTTTTAATTCTTAATTAAACAAATTGTAGTCTTCACCTAAAAGTATTACTGCATCATAGTCCTTATATTCTGATCTACTTATTTTCTCAAACTTTCCTATATCCATATCACTTTTTAATAGTTGTTTTAATTCTTTATTATCTGTTTGAATTATACTTTTAGAAACTGCCGTAGTATTACCTACTTCAATGTTTGAGTAACCCAATGCTTGAAGCTTATCTCTAGCATTAGAAGCTAAGCCATCTATTTTAGTTCCATTTAACACTAAAATACTTAATCCTTCTCTTTTTACAGATGTTATGCTATCAGCTTCTGATGGATTATCAGCATTTAAAGAATTTATTAAATCAATATTATCTTCTTTATAAGATACTAAAAATTCTTGGCCATAAATATTTTCTGGCACACCTTGAAGTGTTGTCATAACTATATCAGATGAATTTAATCTTAATACCTTCATTCCTAATGAAATTAATTTATTGGCTGGAATATTAGTATCAACATTATCGCTAATGGCTTTAAGTATACTTGGTACCTTCAATACTATGCTTGGGCTTAACACCTTATCTAGTAACTTACTCATAAATAATTGTTGGTTTTTAATTCTGTCTAAATCACCATTTGCAAATCCTGTACCATCATTATTTTTTCTCCATCTAAAAAATTCTTCAGCCTTTTGCCCATCTAAATGTACTGTTTCACCAGCAGTAAAGTGTATATGCAAATCTTGCATATCATCATCATAATACATATCTTGCTCTATTGCCATATCAACCCCACCAAGGGCATCAACAACACTTCTAAATGCATTATAATCTACTTCTACAATATAATTAATATTTATATCTAATAATGATTCAACATGAGTAGTTATTTCTTCTTCTCCACCTAAAGCATAGGCTGAATTAATTTTCCAATATCTTTGATATTCTCCTGTATCTAAATATGCATCTACTTCAATCATAGTGTCTCTTGGCACCGAAACTATATGAACCTTCTTAGTATTAGGATTATAGTTAAATACCATTATGGTATCACTTCTTCTTATAGCCTTATTGGCTTGATTATCAGTGTCTCCTACATCCATACCTAAAATTAAAATATTAATTGAGTCACTTGAAGATGCTGGTGCTATTCCATTTCCTAATTTATTAGTTTTTAGGCCTGAAATAAAAGAATATGCATATATTGCCCCAGCAAATATCAAAACAAATATAAGAGTAATTATAGAAAATAATATTCTCTTTCTTCTTCTTTTTCTTTTCTTAGCTTCTATTGCTTTTCTTCTTTTTATTCTTTCTTCTCTAGTAATCGGTCTTCTTTCTTTATTTCCAACATCTTCCCTGATATTACCCATCTTTAAATCCCCTTTAAATAATTACTTATGCAGCAATAAATAATTTCTTGCCTTAATACTATTTATATCAATAGCAACACCCTTATTTAACAAGTACTTAATAGTATGATTTAAACCTTGAAGAACACCATTATCTAAATCTTTGAAGGTTTCTCTTCTTAGAATATCCACCCCTGGGAAATTTCTATTTGGTTCTATCATATCTGCCATATAGATTACTTTATCTAATTTACTCATATTTTCTTTACCAGTAGTATGCCATCTCATAGCACTTAAAATTTCTTCATCTTCAATTCCAAAAATTTCTTTAGCCACTATAGGACCAACCATACTATGCCAAAGTTCTTGATTGTTTTCTTCATCATAAGATAGCTTTATATTGTTTTTATCTAAAATTTCTTTTAATTCATAAATTGTCATGTTCTTAGCTATATCATGTGCTAAAGCAGCAATCTCTGCTTTTTTTTCATCTACCTCATTAATTTTTGCAAGTCTTATGGCTGTGTCAACTACTCCTAATACGTGAATATATCTATTCTCAATTAAGTTATTTTTAAGGTAGACTTTCATTTCATCTATACTAATCATAATTCTCTCCTTAAATATCACTTTTATTAGAGCTTAATATTGTTACAATAATTATATATATTATTCTCTTTAATAAAATTCAAAACCTCTTTAGAAAGAAAAAAGTCAACTCTTTTACCTTCATTTATTCTCTCCCTAATCATAGAGGATGAAATTTCTAAGTCTATTATATCTAAAAACTTTATATTTGTGTTAAACTTCATTTCAATTTTATCTTTTTGAATTATTAAGTTTTTCTTACTGTAACCTGGTCTGTTAAATACTACTAACTTTGAAAGCTTAAATATTTCTTCTGGCTTCTTCCATTTTTCAATATCCATAAGACAATCAGCACCTGTAATAAAATATAATTCATTATCCTCTGATTTAAAGTTTTCTAAAGTTTCATAAGTATAACTATACCCTGCTTTATCAATTTCGTAATTGCTTATTTCAAAATCCTCATAATTTTTAATAGCTTCACAAACCATATTATACCTTAAGGAAGCCTCTAATACCTCTTTATCTTTTTTATGAGGTGGACTTCCTGCTGGCATAAATATTATTTTATCTAAGTTTAATTGGCTCTTAGCCTCATATGCTATATACAAATGTGCTAAGTGAATAGGATTAAAAGTTCCTCCTAATATACCAATTTTACTCATATTATTACCTAGGTAATTCTATCTTTGGTTTTTTTGAGGATTTTTTATATAAAACTATTTTACTACCAATTGCTTGAATACCTTCGCAATTAATTTTTTCACATATTTCATTTGATGCTTCTCTTGCAGCTAATCCACTATTTTCTAGCACCTTTATCTTAATTAATTCTCTTGCTTCTAAAGCTTCTTCTAATTGATTTAAAAAAGCATCTTCTATTCCATTCTTTCCTATTTGAAATATTGGATCCATATTATTTGCAAGACCTCTTAAATAAGCTCTTTGTTTCCCTGTTATCATCTTATTCCTCCTAAATTATAATACATATTCAAATTCAAAATCATTAAGTCTTACCATGTCACCATCTTCAATTCCCATTTCTCTAAGTGTATCAAATACGCCCTTATTTCTTAATACCTTATGGAAATATCTTAAGGAATCTGCATCATGGATATTAACTGAATTTAATAATCTATCTACAAATGATCCATAAACTACATATACCTTATTCCCTTCTTCTCCATCTTCAACAGAAACATCGTATGTAAATCTCTTTTCTTCTTGAACATATCTTTCTTCTTCACTAATTTCTAACTCAGTAATTGGGATTTCTGTAAGCATTCTTCCTGCTTCCTTGATAATTTCATCTACTCCTGATTTAGTAGCAGCTGACATCTTATATACCTTGTCAAATCCTAATTCATTTACTTTTTTCTTAAAGTCTTCATAAACTTCTTCATCATAAAGCATATCTGCCTTATTAGCTACAACTATTTGTGGTCTATCCCAAAGCTTAACTGAATACTTTTTAAGTTCTTCATTTATCTTAACAAAATCTTCAAATGGGTCTCTTCCTTCAATTCCTGATATATCAACTACATGTATTAATAGTCTAGTTCTTTCTATATGTCTTAAGAAGTCTAGACCTAATCCAACACCTTCAGCAGCTCCTTCAATTATTCCTGGGATATCTGCCATAACAAAGGCATTCATTCCTTCTGATTTAACTACACCTAAATTTGGTTTTAAAGTAGTAAAGTGATAGTTTGCTATCTTTGGCTTAGCAGCTGTAACTGTTGAAAGGAATGTTGATTTTCCTACATTTGGGAACCCTACTAATCCTACGTCAGCTAATAACTTAAGCTCTAATGTAATCCATCTTTCTTCTCCAGGCATACCTGGTTCTGCAAAATGAGGTGCTTGCCTAGTAGGTGTACAGAACTTACAATTTCCTTTTCCACCCTTTCCACCTTTTGCAAGGACAAAAACATCATCCTTATGAGAAAGGTCTGCTATAATCTTATTAGTTTCAAAATCTCTAATAATTGTTCCCATTGGAACCTTAACGTGAAGATCATCTCCATCTTTTCCATAACACTTAGATCCTTCACCTTTTCCACCAGCTTCCGCCACGAACTTCTTTTTATATTTAAAATCTAAAAGTGTAGTTAATCCTGGATCAACTTCAAATACTACACTTCCACCTTTTCCACCATCTCCTCCATCAGGACCACCTAATGGAATGTACTTTTCTCTTCTAAAGGATACACATCCGTTTCCGCCATCTCCAGATTTAACAAATACTTTCGCCTTATCTATAAACATAAAATCACCTATCTTTCATAAAATATTCTTACCTTATTCTTATTATTTCAATCTTCTTAAGGTTTATTATAACATAACTATAAATATCAATTTCTTAAGGTTATTTTAATTATGTTATTGAAAACTAAATTTAACTATATAATTTAGTTTTAACAGTTGTCACAAAATCTTTTCTATTACATATTCTTCATTCTACATTGTGCTAAAGCACAAAAAATGGACAATTGACAGTGTACAATGGGCAAACTTATTCATTGTCAATTGCCCATTTTTTTAGATTTGATATTTTCATAAAATAAAGCACCCTAAATTAGGGTGCTTTGTGAAAATAATATTATTCTGCTATTTCTTCAAGATTTACTGGGTAAATGCTAACTTTTTTCTTATCTCTACCCATTCTTTCAAATCTAACAACGCCGTCTTCTTTAGCAAATAGAGTGTCATCTCCACCCTTACCAACATTAGTTCCTGGATGAATCTTTGTTCCTCTTTGTCTAACTAAAATGTTACCAGCTAAAACGAACTCTCCGTCAGCAGCTTTAACTCCTAATCTCTTAGATTCTGAATCTCTACCGTTCTTTGAGCTACCTACCCCTTTTTTGTGGGCAAATAATTGAAGGTTCATTATTAACATACTATTGCACCTCCTCTTTCAACAATCTTATATATTCACTGTCTTTCTTATTTCCAAAAGTTAATTTAAGAGATTCCATCAAGCTTTCTATACTTTTTTCAAAAGTTAAAAGTAAGACTTGAGCTTTCTCTATTTCTTGATCTTTAAGATTTGATAAATTTATATGTAAAAATCCATCATTGATATTATACTTAACCTTAAGCTTTAATATCTCTTTAATACCTATTAAAGCACTTTGAGATAATACAGAAACTGAATTGCAAATTAAATCATAAGCATCTCCACTTTTCTCCATTTCAGCCTTAGATAAAGCATGACCTTCTATCTTAAATCCAAGTATTAAATTTTCTTTTTTTAAAATTCTAATCTCAATCATAATAATTAAGCTTCGATTTTTTCAATTACTAACTTAGTGTATGGTTGTCTGTGACCAGTTTTCTTTCTGTAGTCCTTTTTAGCCTTATACTTGAAAACAGTTATCTTCTTAGCTTTACCTTGAGATAAAACCTTAGCAACAACCTTAGCACCTTCTACAACTGGTGTACCAACTTTTAAAGCATCACCATTTGAAACTGCTAATACTTCTGTTAATTCAACTGTTGAGTCAACTTCAGCGTTAAGTTTTTCAACGAATATTACGTCTCCTTCTTGAACTCTGTATTGTTTTCCTCCTGTAGATAATACTGCGTACATTAAAAACACCTCCTCTTATTACGGTTTCGCCAACCGAGGTACAAAGTTCTAAACTTTGTTTATATAAAAACCTCTTATGCGCGGTTTAACATCTGCTATTTTACCATACTATTATGTAGATTGTAAAGCAATTTATTCATATTTTTCATAAGCTTTTATAAGATAATTTTTTACGTTTTCTTTTTGACTGTTAAATATTAAAGGTTCTATTTTATAACCCTCAATTCCATCTACAAAATTTAAATAAATTTCATTATTTAATGAATGTATATTAGATAAAAATGAGAATTCATCTCCTCTAACTATTTCTTCATAATTTTTATCTAACTCAATGTAAAAAGCCTTAATAGAATTTTCTTCTTCTGCCTTAATTATATCATTTTTAATTAATTTTTCTATATAGGATAACTTTAAAACAAAGCCTTCCTTATTACATCTTTTGCAGCCTTCCTCTAAATATTCATATATAGATTTTCCTCTTCTCTTTCTTGCAATTTGAATTAAATCTAATTCAGTAAAAGGAAATACCTTAACATTTCCCTTATCTTCTTTTAATGAATCCTTTAGAGCTTCAATAACTAAGGCTTTTTGTGAAAAGTCTCTCATATCTATAAAGTCTATAACTATAATACCAGCTAAGTTTCTTAATCTAATTTGTCTTCCTATCTCTTTAGCAGCTTCTAAATTAGTTTGCAATATTGTTTTATCAAAGCTTCTACCTTTAGTATTCTTTGATGAATTAACATCTATAACATACATAGCTTCTGTTTTATCAATAACTATATTCCCACCACAATTTAAGGCAACTTTTTTATGGCGTAGTTTTAAAATTTCTTTTTCTATTCCATAATAATTAAATAAACTTAAACTATTATCATATTTTTCTATACTTATATCTTTATTCGCTTCTACTATGGAATAAACTTCTTTTAAATCTTCATCATTATTAGTAATTATCCTACACTCTGTTCCTAGGTTTTCCATAATTACTTTATTTAAAATTATATTTTCTCCATATACCTTTCCTAAGTTAAGACTATACCTTAACTTCTTTGTAAGAGTATCAAATTCTGATAAAAGCCTTAATTTTTCTTCTAATAAATCCTCATCACCAGCATGCACTGCTTCTGTTCTCATAGTTATGCCATAACCATCTATTTCATTAATAGCCTTAGAAATTCTATCTTTTTCTTCCTGACTATTAATTCTCTTTGAAAAGCTAATACCGCTCTCCCCTAGAGTTAATACCATAAATCTGCCTGGAATACTTACATTTTTACTTACCTTAGCACCTTTATTATTTAAAGGCTCCTTTATTACTTCAACTAAAAGTTCATCGCCTTTTTTTAAGCCTTTATTTTTTATTTCATTACTAAGGTACATATATGCTTCTTTTTCTAATCCAATATCCACAAAAATAGAATTTATAGCAGGAACTATATTCTTTACTCTTCCCTTATAAATTTCTCCTATTTTAGGATCTTGAGAGACTTCTTCAAAGAAGCACTCTACAAGCTTTCCATTTTCCTTTATGGCGATTCTTAAAAGCAATTCATCTCTTTCAATGAAAATTTCTCTCATAAAATACACTTCCCTAAATAAATTTATATATTGGTATGTATTTATTGTTATCTAATACATACATCTCTTCTCTCTTTATATCTACAAATGCATCTTCTTCTATTTCAGGAATATTATTTTTTATATAGTTTGCTACTAAATCTGGTGATAAGTGTTCTCTACTTCCTGAGGAAACTACTATATTGATAATTAACTCCTCATCATTTATCCAATATTTCATTTCCTTAATCATAGTTCTTAAATTTACTTCTTTTTCACCTTTTTTGCTTTTCTTTATAGTAGTCCATTGACTTTCTTTTTCTAAAGCCTTCATTTTTTCTTCTACTATATTTGCATCTGTACATACCATCTTTATAGTAAATCTAGCTGCATCTACTAAAGCCATACTTTGAGGAAGTTTCTTTTCCCCTTCCTTATTAATTACTTTTCTAGCTTCTAAAAATCTAATACCTGATGCAGTCTTTTCATTTAATCTATTTATTATTTCATCTTCATTTAGTTCTTCAACTAATACTATATCCATATATTCAGCATCTGAATAAACACCAACTGATAAAGGTTGTGCTATTGACATTGCCATATGAGGATTAAATCCCTTAGAGTATTCCATAGGAAGATCTGCTCTTCTTATTACCCTTTGAATTGTTCTCATTAAATCTAAATGAGATATAAATTTAATGCTTGATTCTTTTGTGAACTTAATTACATAACGCACCTTCAAAACACTTCCCTTCTTTAAAGTTAACATTTACTCCACAACCTGTACAACCTTTTCTACAGTTTTGTGTAAGTTCTGCTTTCTTTGCCTTTTCATTTTCAACTTCTAAATATCTTCTATTAACTCCAATATCTATGAAATCCCAAGGAAGTATTTCATCATAGCTTCTATCTCTATAAACATAGAAATCTTCATCTATATTGCATTCTTTCATAGCTTCCATCCATATATCATACTTAAAGTACTCTGACCATCCATCAAATTTTGCACCCTTTTCAAAGGCCTTTATTAATAGCTCGCAAGTTCTTCTATCTCCTCTTGCGAATACAGCTTCCATAAAGGATGTTTTTTGCTCATGATAATTATAATGTATAGCTCTAGTCTTTATAGCACCCTTAACTGCATCTATCTTCTTCCATACCTCTTCTGGTCTAGCCATTGGAGCCCATTGGAATGGTGTAAATGGTTTTGGTACAAGTATTGATGTACTTACATTAATCTTCAAGCCCTTTTGTCTCTTATCTTTATGAATATTATAATAAACAGCAGCCATCTTTTCTGCTAATTCTCCAATTCCAGCAGCATCTTCTAATTCTTCATAAGGAAGTCCTAGAATAAAGTATAGCTTAATAGTGCTCCAGCCTGATTCAAAGGCACTTTTAGTTGCTTCTAATATTCTTTCTTCAGTTAACCCCTTATTTATTATGTCCCTCATTCTTTGAGAGCCAGCTTCTGGAGCAAAGGTTAATCCTGTTTTTCTAACCTTTTGGATTTCTTTTATTAAATCAACTGAAAAAGCATCAACTCTTATAGATGGAAGTGCAACACCAACATTCTTATCTCCATGCTGTAAAATTAAAGTACTAACAAGATTTTGTATATCTGAATAATCACAAATACTTAAAGAAGCAAGTGAAACTTCTTGATATCCTGTAGCTTTAATCATTTTATCAGCTTGATCTAATAAAGTATTAGTTGTCTTTTCTCTAACTGGTCTATAAATCATACCTGCTTGACAGAATCTACATCCATTAGTACATCCTCTTGAAGTTTCTAAGACTACTCTATCATGTACTATTTCAGAATAAGGAACTATCATATCTAATGGAAAATCTACTTTATCAAAATTATTAATAATTCTCTTTTTTACTCTTGCTGGAACATCTTCATATTTTGGTTTAAATTCTTTTATTGTTCCATCTTCATTATAAGTAACATCATATAATGAAGGCACATAAACTCCTTGAATTTTAGATATTTCTCTTAAGAATTCTTTTTTCTTTCCTTTTCCCTTGTACTTTTTATATACATCAAGAACATCATTCATGATTTCTTCACCTTCACCTATTTCAAAGAAATCAACTATGTCATATAGAGGTTCAGGATTATATGCACAAGGACCACCAGCCATAATTATTGGCTCATCTTCTCCTCTTTCTGAAGCTCTATAAGTAATTCCTGCCATATCAAGCATATTTAATATATTTGTATAACTCATTTCATATTGAAGAGTAAATCCTAATATATCAAAATCTGTAAGCGGATCCTTAGTTTCCAAAGTCATTAATGGAATTTCATTTTTTCTAAGTTCAGCTTCCATATCCGGCCATGGTGCAAAAACTCTTTCACAATATGTATCTTTTCTTTGATTTATAGTATGATAAAGTATTCTTGTTCCTAAATGAGACATTCCTACTTCATATACATCTGGGAAACAAAAAGCAAATCTTATATCAACATCTTTTGGATCTTTTACTACTTGATTTAACTCTCCACCAACATATCTTGATGGTTTTTCAACCTTATATAGAATATGGTCAGTAATTTTTTTCATAATACTTCCTCCTAGAACGAGAATTTAAAGAAGCTACGCTTCTTGAATGTAAAATGTAGAATGTAAAATGTAGAATTATGAAATTTCAGAAACTCCCCTGGGAGTTTCTACATTAATTCTACATTCTACATTTTTCATTCTTCATTATTTAATGAACTCCCTTAGGAGTTTCATCATCAATTTTACATTTTTCATTTTACATTCTTCATTGAGCGACAGCGCCAATATCTTTTCTATTCTAGCATATCTACTAACAAAGGTAAAGGAGCTGTTACAACAGCTCCAAGTTAATAATTTAGAGTGTCCACTATAGAATTATCCAAGTAATTTTCTTTAAATTACCAGAATAAATTTCTATAAGAAACTCCTAAAAAAATTTCAACATCAATTTTACATTCTTCATTCTACATTCTCTTAATATATTCTTCCACAGTCATATTCCCATAATTTTTTAAAGCTTCTATTAATTCATCTTCATGTAATATATAAATAAGTTTCATATCATCATTTAAAATATAAAAGGTATTAAACTTATTTCTATCCACTAAAGCTAATACACTAACAAGCCCTTGCTTGTAATAAACAGATATGCTCTTATTTTCAATATAATTATCCTTTAAAAGCTTTTTTCTTTTTTTAACTATATTTCCCATTGTTATATACATAGACGTATGTTCTTCCATTCTAGTAATATAAACTATAATTATAGCTCCTATAATTATACTGAAATTTAAACTATGTAGAAAAATATAAATACAAACTCCTGAAATAATAAATAATCCTGCTATAATATAACTAATTATACTTATTAGTCTTTGAGCTCTTTTAAATAATATTTTCTTTGATAAAATAATTTCTAAAATCCTAGATCCATCCAATGGATAAGCAGGTAACAGGTTGAAAAATGCTAACCCTATGTTTAAATTAATACTAGTTTCCACAAAAATATTTTTGTACTTAAAGCTAATAAAATAAAATGTAACTGCAGCTATTATATTAAATAAAGCTCCAGCTATATATACTACTATCTTCTCATTGTCTTTTAAGGTGTTAATTTCTGAAAGCTCTGCATTTAATCCAAATATATGAAACCCTATATTATAAAACTTACATCCATATTTTAATGCTATTAATATATGTGCTATTTCATGTAGAAACACCCATATAAATGCAAATATAAACATTTTATTATAGCTACATATAAGTAATATTAACAGTATCTCTGCTAAAATCTTTTTTGTTTCTCTATTCATTTATATCTCCCTAATAATTACTACAAGTCTATAAAATCACCTTCTATTTCTAATGTTTTATCCTTACAACTTTAGCGCTTTATTTATATCATCTAAATTTATATTAGATATTTGATTTATAACTTCTTTATATTTTTCTTCTATATTATTTTTAACACCACTGTAGTCAAATCCAAACTTCTCTACTCCAGATAACAACTCTGTGTAATTAAAATTACTACTTATAGATGACTTACATATTTTATAAATTTCTTTTGCTTCCTTATTAGGAAGTACCTTTAAAGAAAACACTACTAAAAATAACATAAAAGTTATTATAAGCCTAATAATAAATCCCTCCATATATTTATGTTTCTTTTTACTAGAGTTAATTTGATAACTACCTTTTCCATAAGTATAATTTCCTACATTCGAAGTACTTGGATATATATAATCTTTAGTCATAAGTACATTATCACCCTTATTTCCCTTACCATTAACTTTTTTCCTAACTTTATTATAATATTCTTTATAAGCTTCGTTATAATTGTTAACCATACACCTCTCTCCCTACTCTTAATAGTGTATTTATATTTAATTACTAACACTTTTATTCCATAAAAAACAAGGAAATAAATGGTATATTCCTTGCAGCCTCGTAAGTTCTAAGTAGCCAGAACATAATATTTGTATTTTCATAAATGATAGCCTAAATAATGTATAATAGATATATATTATTCCGTAGTTATATTATTAATTATAAAAGGAGGTTAAATACCTTGGATATTACATTTAAAACATCAAAAGGAAGATTTAATTATCGCGTATGTGCAATCATAATCCATGAAAATAAGTTATTAGCAATGAAAGATGAACATTCTCCTTATTTCTATCTACCAGGTGGTAGAGTTAAGCTTCATGAAACAGCCGAACAAGCTATACTAAGAGAACTAAAAGAAGAATTAAAAATTGATTCTGATATAGTTAGACCTTTATGGTTTAATCAGAATTTTTTTAGAGAAGATGTTAACAAAGAGCAATATCATGAATTATGTTTATATTTCTTAATAGATATTACAAGAAGTGACCTATTAGATAAAGGAGATAGATTCTCTTTGGTGGAAGGGGATAAATACAATACTTTTGAATGGCTAACATTTAATCAATTGCAAACAGAATACATATACCCATTATTTATTAAAGATAAAATCTTTAATCTACCAAAGGAGCTAACATTAATTACAGAAATAAATTAGGTTTAAATTGTCAAAGTTCTAGTAGTTTTATTTGATAATCTAAAGTGATACAAAATTAATAACTAGAAAGTTATATATTAATTGGGTTGATTAAAATTTTATGTTTATTTTTTATAAAAATTTGATATAATATAAGTAATAAATACAGATAATAATAAAGTAGAGTGCGTCAACACTCTACTAATATACAATTCTAGTTGCTTAGGCAACTGATATCACTATATTTTTAGTTAATAAAAATAGTAGCTTCCAAATTGCGTGTGGGGCTACTATTTTTTTGATATTTTATCTATAAGTAACATAAGTGAAACTCAAAATTTTAATTTTGTTAGTTGAACTTACATCTTTGACCTTAGCTAAAGATACTCCCTTAAATGTTAATAGTGCTAATAAAAATAATCCACCAGTAAATAGTAACATTAAAACGTCATTACTCATTAAGTATCACCCCCCTTCTAGAAAGAGGTTAATGATACCAGTAGCCCACATTTAGCTATAAAATTGTACTTTTGGATTATACCATATTTAGGTATATCATATACACAAGAAATAAATGGTAACATCAGCATTACTTCATTAAGAGAATTATAAAAAAATCTGCTCTTAACAGCAGATTTTTTTAATAGTTCTATTTTAGTAATTTGGAACAAATTACATCATTAATTCTACATTTTACATTTCTTAGAAGTATATCTTCTTCCTTCTCATACCTACATTTAATATTAATCCTATTGACATAACAGTAGTAAGTAATGAAGTTCCTCCATAACTAATAAGAGGTAATGTTATACCTGTTATTGGCATAAGACCAATTGTCATTCCGATATTTTGGAGCAATGCAAATAAAAAGTAGGCTACTAATCCAACGCAAATAGTTGATCCAAATTGATCCTTTGCTGATCGTGCAATTGCTATCATCCTTGAAATTAATATACCGTATAGCAAAAGTAATAAGCAGGCACCTAAAAATCCCCATTGTTCAGCTATACTTGCAAAAATAAAATCTGTTTGAACTTCTGGCACATATTGTGCAGCATAACCTACTGAATTTTCTTTAGTTATTGAATTTCCTTGTAATCCCAGAACCCCACCATTTCCTATACTAATAAGGGATTGTCTTAGTTGATATCCTGATTCTGAAGAATCAGACTCTGGGTTCATAAAGGAAGTAATTCTAGTTTTTTGATAAGGATGTATAATCCCTGAATTCCATACTATAACTATTGCAACAATTAAAGATAGTAATCCACCACCTATTATCTTTATATCTAACCCAGCAATAAAGAATATACCCACTACCATAAAGAATAAAACCATGGTCATTCCCATATCTGGTTGAATAACTATAAAAATTGCTGGAATTACTGCATAAAATGCCATAGTTAAGAAATTCTTCAATTCATTTATAGTACCATTCATATCTTCTAAAGTTTTACCTAACATCATTATTGTAGCTATCTTGGCTAGTTCTGCTGGCTGAAAGGATAATGGCCCTAGTCTTATCCATCCTCTTGCTCCATTTATATCCGTACCTATAAACATTGTTACTATAAGCAAGAGTATTGAACCCCAATAAAATAAAGGAGTATAGTATTTTAGCAATGTGTAGTCAATTGCAATAACAAAATATAGTGCAATTAAACAAACTACAAACCAGATAGATTGTCTCTTTAAAAATAATGTTCCATATTCAGCTGCACTTGCTAAGTATATATTTATTATTCCAAATATCATCAATGCTATCATAGAAAACAACATCAATTTATCTATTTCTTTAAGCTTTTTAAAATCTATTTTAAAATGTGATAATGGTATCATCTTTTTTGCATTACACCTCCATCTATAAGCCTAGATTTTATTATATCCAAAAAAAAATTATTTCTCTATAATATATCTATAAATTAATAAAATTTAAGAATTTATTAATTAATTATCGGCTAATTATTCCAGAAATAATAAAAGGCCTATTTTTATCTTTATGCTTAATCCTAGAGCAAAATAATAATAGACCTTTTTATATACTTTGAATATAAACTTATTAATGAATTATGAAAATTATAAATTCCTTAGGAATTTAATCCTTCATTTTTTCATGCTGATTTTGCTTCAGCAAAGAGGCTTTTCATTCTTTCATTTTTTCAAAACTCTGCAAGAGTCTTCATCTTAATTATGCATTACTCATTATGCATTATTAATTTCCCTTGTTAGTTTTTAATATTCTTAATAGGTATATTGGCAACTAGTGCCGGATTATTGCCTTCTAAATTTTCACTTTTACTTACAGCTATTTCAACATCATCAGCATCTATTTCTATATATTTAGATAGAACTTCTAATATCTCCATCCTTATTTTATCAAGGGTTTCATGAGGCAAATCACCTCTATCATGTATTAATATTAATTTTAATCTATCCTTTGCCACTTCCTTCGGTGTTGGCTTATTTGAAAACTTTTTAAAAAAATCCACCTCTCAACTCCCCCTTTTAGCGCTTAAATAATTTTTTTAGTGATGCGAAGAATCCTTCTCCCCCAGTTTTTAAATCAAGTAATGGCACATCTTCTCCCATTATTCTTCTTGCTATATTTCTAAATGCTTGACCAGAAACTGACTTATCATCTAAAACTATAGGTTCACCTTTATTTGTTGAAACAGTAATGTTTTTATCATCAGGAACTACTCCTAATAATTCTACTGATAAAGTTTCAATTATATCAGGAACATCAAGCATATCCCCTCTTTGTGTCATTTCATAATTTAATCTATTAATTATTACTGCATGATCCTCTAATCCTTTTGCATCTAGCTTTCCAATAACTCTATCTGCATCTCTAACCGAAGTTATTTCAGGATTAACTACTACAACTGCTCTGTCAGCACCCACTACTGAATTTTCAAAACCTTGTTCGATACCAGCTGGACAATCTATTAAAATATAATCAAATTCTTCTTTTAGCTCATTTACTATCCTTAGCATATCTTGAGGTCTTATGTCATCCTTGTCCTTAGTTTGAGCCGTTGGTAATAAACAAAGATTTTGATATCTTTTATCCTTAATTAATGCTTGCTTTAATCTACATCTATTTTCTATAACATCTGAAATTGTATACACTATTCTATTCTCTAGTCCCATTAATACATCTAAATTTCTAAGACCCGTATCTCCATCTACAACTACAACTCTTTTATTTAAAGCCGCTAATGCAGTTCCAATGTTTGCTGTAGTTGTTGTTTTCCCAACTCCACCTTTACCTGATGTAATAACAATAGAAATTCCCATTTTTATCTCCCTCCAACACTATATATATTTCTTTGGTAAATATGGTTCTACCACAATAGTATTCTCTTTAATTTTTGCCAGTTCTGGATAAGATGGTTTAATACCATCATCTGGAGCAATAGTAACTATATCAGCTATTTGAAGTATTTCTGGCTGAAGATTAAATGCTGATATTACAGCTTTTTTATTTCCACCTACCCCTGCATGCACTTGGCCTCTAATAGTCCCTAAAACTATTATATTTCCTCCTGCATATACTTCTGCCCCATTGTTAATATCACCTATAATTACTATGTTTCCATAATATTTAATTTGTTGTCCACCTCTTATTGTTTTCTTTATAAACTTTGTTTTTCCTTCATATATTCCATTAAATATTTTATTTTCTTTATTATCTTTAGATTCTACCTTCTTGATATCTTCAAAAATACAGTCTTTAATTTGAATTTTTTCAAATAAGGCGTCCTTTAGCTTTAATACATCATCTTCATTTAATAATTTTAAATTTGTTTCTATCTTTAGGGATGCTCCTTTATAAAAGCCCTTTCCAACAGATAATTTTTTTATTAAAGCTTCTAACATATCATCGAAGTTGTTAAACTTATCCATATCTATGGTTGCGTTGATACCATCTTTAGTACCTCTTATTTCAATGTTACTATGTACTTTCATTGGTCACCCTCCACCAATTACATTTACTTATTAATAAAAATGTTTGATACTTATAATTATACAATTATAATATGTACTTTAACAACCTAATTTTGTATTAAATTAAAAAAAACGGAGAAAAGTAATATTTTTTATAGAATAAAAAAAGCTGAGAAAACCCAGCTTTTTACTTTTAATTACTATATTTTTAATTAATTACTTAATTTAATACTATCATCCTTATTATCCTTTAGTGGTGATTCTAGTATATATTTTCTAAAGGATTCTGATTTAGAAGCATAAGAAGGATCTAATTCTAATAGCTTTTCTTTAAAGTATGCTTCATATATAGCCTTATGAATAGTTGCTCCTTCACTACCTCTGCTACCATCATAAATAGTTGAGAATATAGCTATTTCAGGATCATCTAAAGGTGCAAAACTAATATAGTTACCATAGGCTTTTCTTCCTTGAATAACATAATTTTCATCTGTACTAAAGTCAGCTGTACCTGTTTTACCTGCAACCTTAATTGGAAAATTACCAAAACTTTGATATGCAGTTCCATTACTAGGACTTGTATTAACTCTATACATACCCTCTTTAACAGCTTGAAGGTATTCTTCTGGTATATCTAATTTATCAACTACCTCTGGCTCAAACTCTTGAAGAACCTCACCTGTTGGTGATGTAATTTTATCTACAAGAGTAAGCTTAAGTCTAGTTCCTCCATTAGCTAATGTAGCTACATAATTTGCTATTTGAACAGGAGTGAAGTTATTCATACCTTGCCCAATAGCACTAGATACTATTTGTCCTGGAGTTTTAATTTGAAGACCTGCATTACTTATAATATAATAAGCAATTGCATCTGATATAACTCCAGCTTCTTCATCAATATCTACTTTTCTTCTTTGAGATGTTTCAACTACTGAAGCTTTAAACTCATCAGATAGATCCATAATCTTTTTAATATATGGAACTAAACTTTCAGCATATTTAGTATTATCAGATACCTCTTCATCTGTTCCTACTTTTGCTAAAGTATCCTTCATATAAGTTTTTAAAGCAGTTTTTGCTTCTTTTAAATTATCTGGATCATTATCACTATCTTCTATATTTAATGGAACAAAAGAATAACTATAATAATTTCCTGCTTTTAAAGCATTTACTATTTCATACATCGGAGTATTTATTACTTGATTTTTCCATGATTCAAAATTATAAACTTGCCCAAAAGACTCTTCAATTTGAATTCCTGTAGACATAGTTTTAGAATTTTGCTTGCTTGGCTCTACTCCAAGTCCAAACTTCCATGCATATTTAGCAAGTGTATCTAATGCTTCAATATTTCCACCATTAATATCTCCACCATTATGCTTATACAATCTATATCCTAACTCATAGAAATAATAGTTTGATGATACTTGTAAGGCTTTTCTTAAATCAGTTGCACCGTTTGCTACCCCTTCAAAGTTTCTCCTCTTTTCTGGTAATTCATCATTGCTCCATGTACCAGAGGTATCATTCATAGTCTCATATTGAGTAACTACACCTTCCATTAATCCTGCAATAGCAGTAAGAGGCTTAAATGTAGAACCTGCTGGAAGCTGTCCTTGTGTTGCATAATTAAAAAAAGGTTTAGGATAAGTATCAAAGGCATCCTCTCTTTTACCTGTTTCTTCATTTACAGGAAACAAGTAATCTATTCCTCCAGTAGCACCAGTTCTTTGTATAAATTCCTTTGCATAACTTTCTATATCTGGACTAAAATATTGTTGAGATAATTCATCAGTTAACATTCCTGGAATAGAAAATACATTAGGGT
Source organism: uncultured Clostridium sp. (assembly GCA_934746015.1). Taxonomy (GTDB): domain Bacteria; phylum Bacillota; class Clostridia; order Clostridiales; family Clostridiaceae; genus Clostridium. The sequence continues at coordinate 39,343 of CAKVEW010000003.1, read as the reverse complement.
CATATCCTGGATAACTTACCATAGCAATAATCCTACCAGTTTTAACTTCAATTGCCACTGCAGCACCTCTAGTTGCATTTGGAGCTATACTCTTTATACGCTCCATAGTATCCTTCATTGATTGTTCAGCAGCGTATTGAACATCCTTGTTTATTGTCAAATGTACATTATTTCCTGGGTAAGAATCTAATTTAAATAATTCCTCTGTAACTCTTCCTTGAGAATTTACTTTAACAGTAGTTCCACCTTTAGTTCCCTTTAATTGATCTTCTAAAGCAGCTTCTATACCTGCAACCCCTATTAAATCAGAAGATACATCATATCCTCTTAATTCATAATTATCTTCCTTTGAAGAATCTATAGAAGATAAATATCCTATTACTCCTGAAGCTAAGCTATTATATGGATAAAATCTAATAGGCTCAATACTTACATCTATACCTGGTAAGTCATTTAATTTTTGGTATACGATAAAAGCAGTGTCCTTTTTTATATTAGATGCAATTGTTACAGCCCTGTATCCCTTAAAACTTTGCATCTTAATAGCATCTTTAATAACCATATATTTTCTTACATCTTGAATAGAATAATTAGTTAAAAGTTCATCTAATATTTCTTCTCCAGACATTTCATCATATTTATCATTATAAGCCTCAAGCCTAGCATTATAAGCCTTTTTACTTTCTCCTTCTTCCATAGTAGGAACTGGATTCATAATTTCTTGAAGGCTATAAGTTTTTATTAGCTTATAAAATGTTTCTTCTGCTGATATATTTAATAACTCTTTATTAACTTGTTCTATTTCTTCATCAGTGAAATCGCTTTTCTCTTCATCTTTAAATAAGTTTTTTTCTACTTCTTCGTTAAGTCCTCTATCTCTTTTAAATCTAATTTCAACAATTTTCTTTGTATCTATATCGTCTGTTTTAAAATCGAAATAAAATTTTCCATTACTATCTACCTTTAACATAAGGTCATCTTCATACTTTTCTCCATTTTCAGAAAGTATATTAAATACCTTATTCATAGTTTCATAAAAATTTTCATTATCATCACTAGGCTTAGTATATGTTAAAGTGTAGGTTTGAATATTACTTGCTAAAACATTTCCTTCACTATCATATATTTTCCCCCTAGGGGCATTTTCAGAAATAAGCCTTGTTGAGCTAATATCTGCTCTTTCTTTATAATCTTCATGTTTATAAACTTGAAGATAAACTAACTTAGCAATAAATGTTGTAAAAAGAGCTATCATTATTATATTTAAAACAGTATATCTAGAAATTTTCTTTTTCTTTTTGGGTTTATTTACTATCATTTAAACCTCCATGATTTCCTCTTATAATTTTTATCATAAAGCCTTAAAACAAAATCATATCCTAAAAACATTATTATTGCACTATATATTGATGCATATATACCAACTTCAATATTTATGGTCTTTCCAGCCATTCTTAATACTAAAAATAATGATATTACTTTTAACATATATAAAAATGCCATAGATATTGTTGGTATAAGCTTCTTTTCTCTATATATATTTTCACCTATAAAAGCTGCAAGCAAACATATTAACATATTAATTAAAGCATTTACTCCAAGACCTTCATAAAAATATATATCCTGTAGTAACCCTGAAATAACTCCCATGAAAACTGCTTCTTTTTTTCCATTTATAATAGAATAGGCTATAGAAAAAATAAAAAGTAAACTTGGAAAAGCTCCCTTAATAGCTAAAAAAGGCATAAATGAATTATCAAGTATCAAAAGTACTAATGAAATTAAAACTAAAATCCACTTTTTCATATTCTACCTCTATTTATCATATTTAACTTCTCTTGTTTCCTTTGGTACAATAACAAATAATTCTTCTAATTTATTAAAATCAACATAAGGTTTTACTATTGCTGTTTTCATAACTCTTATTTCATCACTTTCAACAGAAATAACCTCTCCAATTCTAACTTCCTTAGGATATATTTGTCCAAGCCCTGAAGTTAATATTACATCCCCTTCTTTTATTTCAGAATCTAATGGTAAATTAGTTACTTTTGTTAAGCCATTATTAGTACGAGTTACATATCCTTTTAATATTCCTGTAGTTTCCCTAGTACTATTAACCATAACTGAAACAGCTATATTTTCATTTAATAAACTTTCTACTATAGCCCAATTACTTCCTGTGCTGGTAACCTGTCCCACTAAACCCTTATCTGAAATCACTACCATGTCTTTTTTTAAGCCATCATTTTCGCCTTTATCTATTATATATCCATCTGAAAAACTTTCTCCGCTGTATCCAATTATTTCAGTTCCTATATAATCATAATTATCTTTTGAATTTTTAAAATTTAAAACTTCTCTTAATCTATCATTTTCTTCTTTAAGTTTATCATATTCTAAAAGTTTATTTTTTAATTCAGCATTTTCCTTAGTTAAGTCTTTATTTTCATCCTTTACCTTAGAAAAATTCAAGAAAAAATCTAAAGATCCTTTTATTCTATCACCAATTGTATAGACTACCTTTTGTAGAGGATTTATTGCACTACCTAAACCACTTGAGACAACATCTTTTTTTTGATTATTCATTGTATAAATAATTATGCCTAAAAAGGCAACTGACAGCACTATTACAGTAGCTGCCAGTTTATTCTTATGACGCTTCATTATTGACCTCTTTGCGTCTTACTTAACTCATCGAAGTTTTCTAATGCTTTACCTGCACCTAGTACAACACAATCAAGTGGTGCTTCTGCTATATGAACAGGCATATTTGTTTCATGGTTAATAAGTGCATCTAAGCCTCTAAGTAATGCTCCTCCACCAGCTAACATTATTCCTTTTTCCATTATATCTGCTGCTAATTCAGGTGGTGTCTTTTCTAATGTTGTTTTTATTGATTCTATGATAGCATAAACAGGTTCCTTTAAAGCTTCTCTTATTTGAGTTTCAGTAACAACTACTGGCTTAGGAAGTCCTGTAATAAGATCTCTTCCCTTTATGTCCATTTCTCTTTCTTCGTCATCAATCTTATAAGCTGATCCTAATTCCATTTTAATTTGTTCAGCTGTTCTTTCACCTATCATTAAGTTGAATTCTTTCTTAATATAAGCTATGATTGCTTGGTCTAATTCATCTCCAGCAACTCTTAATGACTTACTTGTAACTATTCCACCTAAAGATATTATAGCAACTTCTGTTGTACCGCCACCAATATCAACTATCATACTACCTGTAGGTTCTCCTACTGGAAGTCCTGCTCCTATAGCAGCTGCCATTGGTTCTTCCATTAATACAACATCTCTAGCCCCTGCAAACTTTGCAGCCTCTTCAATTGCTCTTCTTTCAACTTCTGTTACTCCTGATGGATAACAAACTATTATTCTAGGACTAGTAAAGGCACTCTTACTAGTTACTTTTTCAATTAATTTCTTTAACATAGTTTGTGCCACATCAAAATCAGCTATAACACCATCTTTTAAAGGTCTAATGGCTACTATGTTACCTGGAGTTCTTCCTATCATAAGCTTAGCCTCTGTACCTACTGCAAGTGGTCTTCTTGTTGTGCTATTAATAGCTACAACTGAAGGTTCGCTTAATACTATACCCTTTCCCTTAACAAAAACAAGCGTATTTGCTGTTCCTAAATCTATTCCCATATCCTTATTACTACTGAAAAATCCCATTTGAATTCCCCTTTCGTTTATATTATTCCTTTTTCTTTTAAACTAACATACTGATTTCTACCAACTATTAAATGGTCTAATAAATCAATACCTATTATTTTACTACATTCTTTTAATCTAATAGTTATATTTATATCTTCTTTACTTGGCGTAGGATCTCCTGAAGGATGGTTATGACAAATTATTATACTTGAACTACTCTTTTTTATAGCTTCTTTAAAAATCTCTCTAGGATGTACGATTGATGTATTTAGACTTCCTTTAAAAACATCTTTTATTCCTATTATATTATTTTTAGTATCTAACATTATTAGTTTTAAAACTTCTTGCTTTAAACCTACCATTTCCTTCATTATTAGGCTTGCTATATCACTTGGAGAGGAAATAACCTTTCCTACCCTAATTAAGCTTAACATATTAATTCTTCTAACAAGCTCACCTATTGCTAGAATTTGGCTTGCCTTTATGTTTTTAATTCCCTTTATGCTAGTAATTTCATTTATTCCAGCTTCTAACAAACCATCTAGTCCATTAAATTCTGATATAATTCTAGTACTTAAAGAAATAATATTTTCTCCCTTAGTTCCAGTTCTTAAAATTACTGCGAGAAGTTCTGCATTAGTTAAAGTTTCTGGCCCATTGATTATTAATTTTTCAACTGGTCTTTCCTCTTCTGGTATATCTATAACTTTTATACTATTATTCATAAATAAACTCCTAAAAAAATAGTCACTTTATTTATAAATATACCCTAAAATTCTATTCTTTAACCTTATTTAGCATTTTATTTAGAAGATTTAATGGTAATCCAACTACATTATAAAAGCACCCCTTAATTTCTTCTACAAAAATGCCTCCATATCCTTGTATTCCATAGGCACCTGCTTTGTCAAGCGGCTCACCAGTTTTTATGTACTCTAATATTTCTTTGTCTGTTAAATTCCCCATTTTCACTTCAGTATATATAGCAGATTCTTCAATCTTATTATTATACATATTAATAACAGCTATACCTGAATAAACTCTATGGGTTTTACCACTTAACTCTCTTAACATTTTATATGCATCTTCTTCATCTTTTGGCTTTCCTAGTATTTTTCCATTTAGTACAACTACAGTGTCTCCAGCAATAATTATAGAATCATCATGAAGCTTTTCTCTTGTACTAATAGCCTTTCCCTTAGCCAAATTGATTACATATTCTTCTGCATCTCCATTAAATAACACAGTATCTTCATCAAAGTTACTAACTTCAATATCAAAGTCACTTATTATTCTATGTAAGAGCTCTTGCCTTCTTTCAGATGCTGATGCTAAAACATATTTCAAACCTATCACATCCTATTTTTCATCCTATTTTTATATTATTGAAAAAATAGCATGATTTAAAACTAAATAAAGACAAAGCTAATTATCTCTATCTTATATCTAATATAGTGTATCATTATATAAGATTTGAAACAAGTAACTTTGTCTTTCTTTACTTAATTTTTATTTATTTTTAATAGTTTTGTAATATTTTTCCAGCAAACTTTTTTATCATTAAACTTTGCTCAATATTGAATAAATATACTCTAATTCTGATACAATATTATTCTTATTTATAGACTCTGGTAATGCTTTAATATGTTCTTTATATTCCTTTAAGACTTCAATTTTATCCCCATCAGAAATTTCTTCTAAATTATTAGTCCATGATTTAAAGTCACTGGTATTAACTTCTTTTACTTCTTCCTTCCCAGCTGTATCTAATATTTCCAAATAACCTGCTGTAATAGCACTAATTTGGCTTTCAATATTATTATTTTTATCCAGCTCTAAATTTACCTTGATATTTTCTATTCCTTTTCCCTTTAAATTCTGCATAAGTGTACTACTGTTTTCTTCTGTTGTAATTCCAGCAAGGACTCTATATTTCCCCTCTGCATCTTTAACTATAAAAGAATTAAATTCACTATCTATTTTATCTAAAACTTGTTTAGCATTTTCTTCTTTTGAGAAATATCCACATTGAATTAAGCTAAATCTTTCAATCTCTTCATTAGAGGAAGTATTACCTTTATTATTATTTTCCTCTACTTGTGGTATACTATTCACTTCTTTTAACCCGCTAAAATTAGGAATAACTTTTAGTAACAACCAAGCTGCTAGTAAGCCTATAGATATTGCAGATAGTGTTGTCATTAATAAAGATGTTAAAAGTTTGATGCCATTATTTTTCTTTTTGTATTGATATTTTGTGTACTTCATTTTTATCATCCCCCTCTTTCCATACTTCATATATATTCTAATTAGCACTATTATATTCATTATGTAAAACAATTATTTTATTTCAAAATCCTCGAAGATTTTAGAAAAATGAAAGAGTGAAAGAATGAAAGAATGAAAGAATTTTTTGAAATAACTCAGAGGAGCTGAGTTATGAAAATTAATATCCCTGTTTTAATTAAGTTTTGATTTATCATATTTCTTTAAACAAATAAAAAATATTAATTCAATATTTTTATTTAAATCTACTTAATGATTAATGTATAATAAAAATATACATTAATTTACAATTATATTTTAAGCTGAGTTAGTTTGAATTTTAAACTGCTCGACAAATAGGAATTTGTAGGGAGATTATTTTGGATAGAGAAGAGAAAAGACATACAATAAGGATGTTACTTTTAGGAGGAATCGTTATAGTTTTCATTATAACTTTATTTGGGTATATAATTTTACATAACAAAAGTTATAAAAATGAGGCTGTAGAACGAGGGGAATCAATTTATTTAAATGGAAAAGAGTATTGTTATGGTAGTCCTGATGATAAGTATACTATTTCAAATATTTTGATTTGTAAGACGGATAATGGTAAAAAAATATATGAGATAAAAGAATATACCAATTATGAATATATAGCAGTTTATTCTGCGTGGGATGGCACAATTTATAAAAGAGTAGAAAACTAAAAAACAAATTACAATTTATCGATTAGAACTTTAGGAACAATCTGAAATTATTGTGAATCAAATAATAAAGGTTGATCTTTGAAAATTGAATAATACAATATTTTAAAAAAATGTATAATTATGTTATAATATAAACTGGCTAAGATAAGACTAATATATGTATAATAATTTTTAATAAATTGAGTTGGAGGAGTATAAATTGAAAAACAAATCAAAATTTATAGTTAGTTTAATAGGTGGAGTACTTTTACTTTCATTAGTTTATAATTTTTATCAACAAAATAAGATAAATAATTATAAGGAAGAATTGACTCAAGCGGTAAGAAATAATATACAAAATTTTGTTAGCTATGGTGGAAATATAGATAATGAAACAATTTATGCCGAACAATATGCAAGTATAATAGCAGCTCGAGAATCATATTTTGCTTTAAGTGACAAAAATGGAATTCCAAATGATGAATGGGCATATAGTTTGCCAGGATTATTTATCGAAATAAAAAGAGTTATGCTTAATGATAAAGAAAAATTTAAAGAAGTATTTCAAGATGAAGATACTTCAGAATTAATGTTTAAAATATCATATAATTTTGATGATAAAGACTCTATAAATAAAGTTTATAGTTTATTGACTAATTAATTGACTAATTAATTGACTATATTAAAATGTTGAAAATATGAAATTATTGAAAATACCGTATTATTCAAATAGAATATACGGTATTTTTTAGTGTTCAATTCAGAAAAAGTAATCTTTAATGAATATTTATGAAATAACTAAGAAAAGATGAGTTATAAAAACATAAATTCTAAATAAATTTGAGCTTTAATTCTTTCATGCTGATTTTGCTTCTGCAAAGAAGCTCTTCATTTTTTTCATTTTTTCATTTTTCAAAGCTCCTTTGGAGTTTATTCCTTAATTATGCATTAAGCATTACGCATTATCCATTAAAAAAGCTGGTCTATAAAACTATAGCCAGCTTTTTTTATTTATATATTTATTTTAATTCTTTTAATACTTCTAATAAGTATTCCCAAACATTTTTAACTGATGAAATACTCATATGCTCTTGTGGTGTGTGAACATCATAAAGGTCTGGTCCAAAACTTATCATATCAAGCTTTCCTAACTTTTCATTAAATAATCCGCATTCAACTCCAGCATGAATTGCTACTATCTTAGCATCTTTTCCATACATTCTCTTATAAACATCTTGGCATAATACTCTTAATTTTGATTCACTATCATATTGCCATTCTGGATATCCAGCTGTAGTTTCAAAATCTGCTCCTAGTAAATCAGCTATAGTCTTACATCTTAAAACTATTTCATCCTTTAAAGATGCAACTGAGCTTCTAATTGCACTATCATATTCAACTATATCTCCATCTGTTTTTACTACTCCTAAATTAGTAGAACTTTCAACTAAGCCTTCTATTTCAACACTATTAGTATTTATTCCATTTGGCATTAAATAAAGTAAGTTTACTGCTCTTTCTGTATCAACTCTAGTAAATACTTTTTCTATATTTTCAGTATTTTCTAATATAGAAACATTAACTCCTGGATCTTGAGTTTTTAATTCATTTGCTAAAATCGGATTCCATGAATTAATTATTTCTTTCGCTTTTTCAACATCTTCTGATTTTAAAGCTATTATAGCATCTGCTTCTCTAGGAATCGCATTGTTTTTAGAGCCACCATGTACTGATGCTAATTTATAATCTATAGGTAATAAGGATTTTAAAATTCTTCCCATAATCTTATTAGAATTTCCTCTTTCCTTATTAATTTCCATACCTGAGTGACCACCTTTTAAGCCTCTTACTGCAATGTGTAAAAGGTTATTGTAGTCCCCTATTTCTTCTAAGTTTACCTTTAATAAGTGTTTACTTCTTATTCCACCAGCACAACTTACTAATAAATGTCCTTCTTCTTCGTTATCTAAATTTAATAATATTTTTCCAGTTATATGCTCTTTTGAAACTGCCATTGCTCCTGACATTCCTGTTTCTTCATCTGTTGTAATTAATACTTCTAGTGGTGGATGTGGAATATCTGTTGAATCTAATATAGCTAATGAATATGCAACTGCTATCCCATTATCTGAACCTAAAGTAGTATCAGTAGCATAAACCATATCATCTACAACTCTTAGTTTTAAAGGGTCCTTTTCAAAATCATGGTCTGTTCCTTTATTCTTTTCACATACCATATCCATATGTCCTTGAAGAATAACAGTCGGTGAATTTTCATATCCCTTTGTTCCTGGTTTTTTAATTATTACATTTAAAGCTTCATCTTGATAAACTTCTAAGTTAAGCCTTTTTGCTACACTTACTAAATAATCGCTTATAGCTTTTTCATTTCCTGATCCTCTTGGAATTTGTGATATATCTTCGAAATATTGGAAAACCTTTTTAGGTTCCAAGTTTTGTAAAATGTTCATAATATTCTCTCCTTTTTTTCTAGATTATGTTAGAATGATATTATAAATTAAGTATATCATAGTATATATGATACTTAAATTATATTTTTCATTATATTTGTTCAGAATATTCACAATATTTTTTTTCGAGGTGATGTTATGCAAAAAACAAAAATGATTTTTACCATTGGTCCTGCAAGTGATAACGAAAATATCCTAAGAAAATTTATTCAAATAGGAATGAGTGCTGCAAGATTAAATTTTTCTCATGGAACTCATGAAACTCATAAAGATAAAATAAATCTTATAAAAAAAATAAGAGAGGAACTTAATTCCCCAACAGCAATTATCCTTGATATTAAGGGTCCTAAAATCAGAACTCATAACTTTATAAATGATGGTGTTGAACTATTCTCAGGCAATGAATTTTCCTTTATTTGTGATGATGAAATATTAGGAGATGACAAAAAATGTACTGTTTCTTATATTGATTTATATAAGGATGTAAAAGTAGGAGGAGAAATTTTAGTAGATGATGGATTACTAAGATTTAAGATTAAAGAAGTAATTGGTAAGGAAATTAAATGCGTAGTTACAGTTGGTGGAACTATAAAAAATCATAAAGGAGTCAACGTACCTAACGTAAAAATTAATCTCCCTTCTATAACAGAAAAAGATAAGGAAGATTTAATCTTTGGTTGTGAAAATAAAGTAGATTTTGTTGCTGCTTCTTTCATTAGAAAAGCTTCTGATATAGAGGATGTACGAAGTGTCTTAAAAGCACATGGTGGAGACTATATTCAAATTATTGCTAAGATAGAAAACCAAGAAGGTGTTGATAATATAGATGAAATTATAGAAGCTTCTGACGGAATTATGGTAGCTAGAGGAGACATGGGAGTTGAAATACCAATTGAAAAGGTTCCAATAATTCAAAAGAATATAATTAGAAAATGTAATGAAGCTGGTAAGATAGTTATTACAGCTACTCAAATGTTAGATTCTATGATAAGAAATTCCCTTCCAACTAGAGCTGAAGCTTGTGATATCTGTAATGCTATCTTTGATGGAACTGATGCAATTATGTTAAGCGGAGAAAGTGCTAGCGGTAATTATCCTATAGAAGCTGCAGAAATGATGTCTAAAATTGCAATCGAAACTGAAGAAAATTTAGATTATAACTACTTAAATAAAAGATTAAAAGAACCTTCTTTATCTTCATTTTCTGAAGCTATTAGCTATTCCGCATGTAGAAGTTCAAACCTTTTAAATGCAAAAGCTGTTGTTGCAGCAACTAATAGTGGTGCTACAGCTAAGCTTATATCAAAGTATAGACCAAAATGTCCAATTATAGCTATAACTCCATATGATGAAGTTAGACGTGGTCTAAACCTTAATTTTGGTATATGTCCAGCAAAATGCGAAGTATTTACCACTACTGATGAAATATTAAGTGAAGCCAAAAAGGTTGCAACTAATTTATCCTTTGCTGAAAAAGGTGATGATATTATAGTTGCCGCTGGAATGCCTAGTGCAACTACTGGTGGAACTAATATGCTTAAAATAGAAAAATTATAGATATTTGCCTTATTTAAAATAGCAATATGTATGAAAATTCTATAAATAAAAAATTCAGCTTAGGCTGAATTTTTTATTTATGTCTATTTTTAAAATTATAAAATGCCCCTAACATTCCTGCTTCATTTTTATGCTTTGCAAATTCCAATCTTGTTTTTTCAGCAATAATTGGTAAAAGATACTTTTTCAAAGCATTATTAATTCTAGGTTTTAGATATATCTCTTGAGCCATAATTCCTCCTCCTAGAACAATTATTTCTGGATTAATAATATAACATATATTAGCTATTCCCATCGCAATAACTTCTACCATTTCATCTATTGCTGTTATACATATTTCATCACCCTTTTTAGCTTCTTCAAAAATATTATATCCATTCCAATTTTCTTCTGTAGACTGTTTTCTTTCAGCAACTTTTTTTATTAGAATGCTTGTTGCCCCCAATGTTTGAAATTCACTTCCAAACATATGCATATATCCTACTTCACAGGCACTATTACTAAAACCATGGAATACTTTATCATCAATTAATATGCATCCCCCAATTCCAGTCCCTATTGTAATACATAATGTTATTTTACTATATATAGCTGCTCCTGAAATTCTTTCTGCTAGTCCTGCACAATTAACATCATTTTCAACTTCACACGGTATTATAAATCTTTCCTCTAATTCTTTTTTAATTTTTGTCCCTGCATATCTAGGTATTAATGGAGAGGAATAAAAAATTTCCCCTTTTTCAATATCTACCATTCCTGCTGTTGAAATGCATATTCCCTCCAATTTATATTTATCTAAATAGTTTTCCACAATTCTAGAAACCTTATTTAAAATCTCTATGCCACCCTTATATGCTTCTGTGTCCATATTATCTTTTATTAATATTGTTCCATCCTCAGCAATAACTCCATATTTTATTGCAGTACCTCCGATATCAATACTCACATAATTTTTCACCACTCCACCTCTTCTAAGAGCTTTCTATTTAGCAATATTTTTCGGTAGCTGTTCTAATCATAGTAGCGGCTTCTTTTATAGTAGTAATATCCTTATCACTTATCGCTACTAAGGGTTCTCTTACACTTCCTATATCTAAGTTTTCATTTATACGAAGAATCTCCTTAATTACTCCATACATATTTCCATGACATGAACACATTTTATAAATAATTTCATTTATATCATACTGAAGTTTTCTGGCTTCTTCTATTCTATTTTCAATTATAAGATCATTCAGTTTTAGGAATAATTCTGGCATAACACCGTATGTACCACCAATTCCTCCTGCTGCACCAATCGCACGTCCACTAATAAACTGTTCATCAGGGCCATTAAATACTATATAGTCATCTCCGCCTGCTGCACAAAAGAGTTGAATATCCTGAACAGCCATAGATGAATTTTTCACACCAATTACTCTAGGATTCTTTCGCATCTCTGAATAAAGTCCTTGTGTTAAAGAAACTCCTGCAAGCTGTGGAATATTATATATTATAAAATCTGTATTTGGAGCAGCATTACTAATATCATTCCAATAAGCTGCAATTGCATACTCAGGAAGCTTAAAATATATCGGAGGAATTGCTGCAATTGCATCTACACCTAAAGCTTCCGCATGTTTTGCAAGTTCTATACTATCCTTTGTATTATTACAAGCAACATGAGCAATTACTGTAAATTTTCCTTTTCCAACTGCCATTACATTTTCAAGAACAATCTTTCTATCTTCTATACTTTGATAAATACATTCTCCAGAAGATCCATTTACATAAACACCTTTAACACCCTTTTTGATATAGAATTCAGTAAGTAATCTTACTCTTTCTGGACTTATTTCTCCATTTTCATCATAGCATGCATAAAATGCAGGAATAACCCCTTTATACTTATCTAACTCTCTCATAAGAATCTCCTTCTGCCTATATGGCTATTTTATTTTTTATCTTCTAACTCATCTACAAAGGCCTTCGTAATTAGCTGAGGTCTTGTTATAATAGATCCCACCACAACACTATAACATCCTAGTTCAATTACACGTTTAACTTTTTCTGGTGTATTTATATTACCTTCTGCTATTACTGGGTGCTTAGCTTTTGAAAGAATTTCCCTAATAATTTCAAAATCATTATTTTCTATTCTAAGATTTGCACTTTGTTCCGTATAACCAACCATTGTTGTACCGATAAAATCAAATCCTAGTTCATCTGCATGTATAGCCTCTTCTACTGTAGAGCAATCTGCCATAAAAAGCTGATTTGGATATTTTCCCTTTACTTCTTTAAAAAATTCATCTAAAGATTTTCCTTCTGGCCTTAATTCAGAAGTAGCATCCATTGCTATAATCTCTGGATTCACTTCCATTAATTCATCTATTTCTTTGATAGTTGGAGTTATATAAACTTTAGAATCATTATAATCTCTTTTCACAATTCCAATAATAGGAAGACCAACTTGTGATTGTATCTCTGAAATATCTTCTTTTGTATTTGCACGAATGCCAGCTGCTCCTCCCTCTTTTGCCGCAAGTGCCATTCTTCCCATAATAAATGACGAATGAAGTGGTTCATTAGGCAATGCTTGACATGACACTATTAATTTGCCTTTTAAATTATCAACTTTATTATCCATATTATTTTCCTTTCTGTAATGCATTTATTTAATATTCATTTCTTAAAATTCCCCAGAAGCTTCATATTTTTCGAATATTTTTCGGAAAATGAATGACTGAATCATTGCTAAACCAGAAAATCCAAATATAATCATTATTGTAAAAAGCAGAAGCATAGATACTACAGAATAAAATAGCATTAACACAAAGGGAGCATTGAGTAATATAAGTGCAAGTGTCCATTTGAAATTTATAATACTAACCATAAATGAATTCTTAAATACTTCTTTTATTGTGTGTACAAACCTCGCTAATATTGGAAAGGCATATAAAAACACAATATATCCCCAAAATGCTACTATATAGCATAGTAATTGTAATATTTTCAAATTATCATTATTAATGATATATATAATTCTTAAATCTATTGTAATAAAAATTCCTATTATAATTGCTATGATTCCAACTATAGTTCCTTGTCTGAAATTTGCTTTAAATGCTTTGAAAAATCCTCTTATAATATGAGTTTCTTCATTCTTTACCATTTTTAATGTTATTGAATACATAGCAGTTAAAGATGATCCAATTGTTAAAATAGGAATAGAACAAATAATAAACAAAAAATTCAATACTATTACATCAAGGATTCTAGAAAAAAAACTCATAATTATATTATCTGGATTAAATATTTTACTTGTTAAATATCCTGTATTTCCTGCCATACTTTATCTCCTTTTCATTTACAGATAAAAATCTAAAAGTGGAACTACCTTCCACAAGCCAGTTAATTAAAAGTCTTTGTGCTTCTATAGTTCCACTTATATACATCAACCTTTTACAGCACCCATTGTAATACCTTGTGTAAATGATTTTTGGAATATCATGAATACAGCAACTATTGGAATTGCCGATAATGCTGCACCTGCCATAATTAATCCATAGTTTGTCGCCATTTCAGCTTGCATAGTTGCTACTCCAAGTGAAACTGTAAGTTTATCCCTTGATGAAAGCATTACTAATTGCATAAAGTAATCATTCCATGTATTAATAAATGTAAATATTGCCAATGCTGCAAAACCTGGTTTTATAATTGGGAATGCTATATTTATAAATGTTTTAAATTCGCCACAACCATCAATCTTTGCTGACTCTAACAATTCTCCAGGAATATTTTCACTAAACTGCTTCATTAAAAATACTCCAAAGGGCCATCCAATCAACGGAAGGATTACAGCAGCTAATGTATCATGAATCCCCATAAAATTAACAATTCTCACTAGAGGAACAAGTACTACTTGCTTTGGTAATGCCATTGCTGCAATAAATATAGAGAATAGTATCTTTTGCCCATAAAATCTCTTTTTGGCTAGTACGTACCCTGCTAGTGAAGATGTTATACATACTAAAAGCATTGTAACTAATGAAATTGTAATACTATTTAATAGCCACTTTCCTGCTGGATTTTGAATAAGTAATTTTTGAAAGTTCTCCATTGTTGGAGCAGTTGGCCACCATTGTGGTGGAATTATAATTGTATGTGGTTGAGTCTTAAAGGCACCTGTCATAATCCAATAGAAAGGAAATACAAAGATAATGGTTAAGATGCTCAAAAGAATGATACTAATCACCCCAAAAGGTCTCACTTTGTTCTTTTTCATTATATTCTCTCCTTCCTAATACTCTACATCATTGCCTAGAATCTTGAATTGTGCAAAACTTATTAATCCAATTAAAACTGCTAAAAATACTCCCATTGTATTTGCATAACCATATTCAGAAAGTTTAAATGCTCTTTCATATAGGTAATACATAATTGTACTAGTTGAATAATTTGGTCCTCCAGATGTTAATAACTGAATCAAAGCAAAGCACTGAAATGAATTAATTGTTGTAATAACTACTATATAAAGTGTTGTAGGTAATAAACTTGGCCATTTTATTTTCCAAAACACCTGAAATTCACTAGCACCATCAACTCGTGCTGCCTCCATAAGAGATTTATCTATGTTCCCCAAAGAAGCTATATAAAGTATAATTGGCTGACCAACTGAGGTTGTAAGTAAAATAACTATAATTGCTATTAATGCATATCTCTTATCACCTAACCAACTAACATTTTGATGGATAATATTCCCTGATTTTAATATATAGTTTAATATACCTGATAATGGATCATAAATCCATTTCCATACAACAGTTACAGCTACACTCCCTGTTACAACAGGTAAGAAAAATACACATCTAAAAAAGGAACGTGTAAAGGCATTTTTTTCATAGGTCTGTGATGCAACAAATAAAGAAAAGATTAAAACAATTGGTACAGAACCTATTACAATGATTAATGTATTTACTAATGATTTTATAAAAACCTGATCCTTAAACATACGTATATAATTATCTATTCCAATAAAAGTGAAATCTGTCATAGTATAATTAAAGAAACTTGTTACAAATCCCATTACCATAGGAGTAAGAACAAATGCCACAAAAAATAATAATACTGGAGCAAGAAAATAGTATGATACAATTGTTTCTCTCATACGTATTTTATTTAATTTTTTCATACTTTCCCTCCAATCCCTCATCGTAAGAACTTTCTTTTATTAAGAATTCTTCCTGCACATTTAATACTGTGCAAGAAGAACCTATTTTATATATTTATTTTTTTATTGTTTCATTTGCTTTATTTGTAAAGTCATCTAAAGCTTCTTTTGGTTGTACTTCTCCATTAGATATTGCTTGAACCATTGGGAACCATAAAGTTCTCATTTCAGCAAATCCATTAATTGTATTATAGTAAGTAGTATAATATTTGCTCCATGAGCCAATTTCCTTCATTCTTTCATCATTATATAATTCGCCAAAAGATGTACGAACTGGGAAAGCTCCTGTTCTT
Source organism: uncultured Clostridium sp. (assembly GCA_934746015.1). Lineage (GTDB taxonomy): Bacteria > Bacillota > Clostridia > Clostridiales > Clostridiaceae > Clostridium. The sequence goes on along the minus strand of CAKVEW010000003.1, from coordinate 23,191 downwards.
ACAACATTCTTTGGACCCCATTCTTTATCGTCACAAATGAATTGTATGAATTTTTTAGAAGCTTTTATTTTAGCATCATCACCATTATTAAATGCACAGAATCCATTTACTAAGTATTCTAATTCTGGTACTCCATCATCTGATGGGAATGGTACTTCAAGATAGTCAACTTTACTTGCTTCTAGTAACTTTGCTTGAGTACCTGGTTGAGCTGATGACCATAAAATTGTAAAGGCTGTTTGTCCATTTGCAAAGTTTTGAATATCAGCAGATCCATCATATTGAGACCCGTTCATTAATAAACCATCTTTTATTAAGTTTTGAATTAATGTCATTGATTTTATAGACTTATCATCATTTGTAGTATATTTTGAAAGAGAATCATCAGTAATTCTACTGCTATATAGATTTGCAAAGAAAGCACGTGGTCCTTGGTCTCCTCCTTGTCCATTAGCGAATAATGACCCAGGATTATAATTTTTAGCTTTTAGCGCTTCTAAAACCTTTACAAAATCATCTGTTTTCCAGCCATCTTTTACCAAGTCAAGAACTCCTGCTTCCTTTAGCATTTCTTTATTAAATGCCATAAAGAATGGTCCAGAACTTATTGGATACATATAAGCTTTATCCCCAGCTTTACAAGCTTGTAGTAATGTATCATTATTAACATCTTTTACAAATTCATCTGTAAACATATCATTCAACTCTACTAGCTTTCCTGCTTTTCCATAGCTAATTATACGTCCAGGAGCGTCAAACAATACATCTGCCATTGTTCCTGCTTCAATAGCTGTAGTAATTTTTTCAGCACCTGAAGTGAAATCTATAGTTTCTAATTTTACAGTTATGTCTGGATTTTCTTTTTCAAATGCAGCAATTATTTTTTGTTCCCAAGTTCCTACTGCGTCACTTGAATTTTCTTGAGTAAAGGTTGGAAATGCCCACCAGGTTATTTGTGTTTTCCCATCCTCATTTCCTTTTGTATCTTCACTAGTTTTTTTCCCACAGGATAGAAGAGAAATAGACATTAACCCAGCAAGCAGAGCAGCTAATAATTTCTTTTTCATTTAATATACCTCCCATAATAAACTTTCTTTTAAATTCTATAAAATACCATTGAAATATTTTCCAATTAGAATATATCATACCTGAAAATATTTTTCAATATATTCCCATAAAAAAAATATTTTTTATTATTTGTTTTATTTTACCATTAGATGTGCTATTATCAGATTATTATTTATATATAAATCTAAAGGAGGATAAATTATGGTATATATGAAGAAAACTATTTTATGTTTTGGGGACTCTAATACTCATGGATATAATTCTTCAAATAATGGACGTTTTACAGAAGAAGAAAGATGGACATGTCTTTTATCTAAATATCTAGGGGAGGATTATTCTGTAAAAGAAGAAGGCCTTAGTGGAAGAACAACTGTGTTTAGTGATCCACTTTTTGAAGGTCTAGATGGGATTTCATATATTTCTCCATGCTTATTAACTCATGAGCCTATTGATTTATTAATAATTATGCTTGGAACAAATGATACTAAGGAACGCTTCTCTGCTACCCCTGAAAATATTGCAAAAGGATTAGAACGCCTTACTCAAAAAGCAATCTCAACTACTACTGCTTGGCGAAACACTCCTAATATTCTATTAATTGTACCTCTTCCAATTGAAGTCGGTTATGAAAATACTTTTGTTTTAGGTGAAATGGGAAAAGGCTGTTCAGAAAAATCAAAAGTACTTGCTTCTCTGTACAAGGAAGTCGCAGATAGAAATAAATGCCATTTCTTAGATTCAGCTTCTATTGAAGGTATGAAGATGTATCCATATGATTATATGCATCTAAGCAAGGAAAGCCATGAATTACTTGCATATAAATTATCTAAGGTAATTCCTCAAATTTGTTAATTATTAATATTAATAAAAATGGGGAAATCTAGGCTTTTATTTTTCTATTCCCTAGTTTTCCCCCTAATTACTTTTATACAATTAATATATAAACATAATTAAAATTATCTATAGTTTACTTTAAAGATCAGCTTTTTCTATATACTTAGATAGTGCTTTTGATAGCTTATTAATTTTTCCATAATCCAATAAGTTTGGCTCATCATTTTCATTCAATATAAATTTTCCGAGACCCTTTTGTGCAATATGAATATTAGGATATCCTTTTTCCTCAAAAGAAATATAATCACTAACACCTTGTCCTTGTTCATATGATAATTTAGATTTTTTTGTTGAAAAATCATCTACGTAGTCAATGTTCTCTTCTGCTAATACTTCTTTTATTTCTGAATATAATTTTTCTGATTCTTCTATATTACTTATATTCTTTAATCCTAATCCATTAGAATTATAGGAATCCTTTATTCCTATACAGTCTATATTAATATTATACGCACTCTCATAACTTAATGATGGCAATTTTGCAACAAAATCTTTGCTACCTATAAATCCAGCCATTTCAGCATTTGCCATTAAAAATATTACATCAACATTAAGTTTATTAGTCTCTGAAAATCTTTTTAAATTTCTTGCTATCTCAATTACAGCTGAAACTCCTGATGCATTATCTACTGCCCCATTACACCAAGCATCAAAATGAGCAGTTATTATAATTGCTCTTTTATTATCTTTACCACTAATTTTTCCAATAATATTATTAAGTTTCATTCCATTATAACTAAAACTGCTAAAATATGATTCTTCAAATACATATTGTAAATTTATTTCTTTATATAAATTATTAATATACTCTTCTACTTTTTTATTTCCATCACTTTTATACTCTCTATCTTTAACTTCATCAGAACATAAATAATTTATAATTTCTTTAATATCTGAAACTTCCTTATTTTTTTCTTTACTAATGAATATTAAGCTTAACGAAAATATAATAAAAATTGTTATAATAACTTTTTTCATCTCTTCTTCTCCTAAAATAAATAATAGTATATACTATTATTTATTTATACTTAATATAACTTTTAATATATAAACAATTATAAAAAAAGAGATAGATATTATATTCTTTGCGACCTCGTAGGCTCCAAGTCGCCAGAATATAATATCTATCTCCTCATATACCAAAGGAAAGGAACTCAAAGTAAGATGAGTTCCTTCATTAATTCACTATTATTAACTTTTATATTTTAAAATAATCCTTTAAATAAATCTCCTAATGATACACCTTCATCATTATCATTATATTGTAAATATTCCTTAGATTTTTCTTCTGCATCTTTTATAGTTAAAGAAATTCTCTTGTTTTCCTTATTAACATCTAATACTTTAACCTTTACTTTTTGTCCTAATTTTAATACATCTGAAGGTTTTGCAATATTTTCTTCTGTTATTTCATTTATATGAACTAAACCTTCAACTCCAGGGAATAATTCTACAAAGGCACCAAAATTCAATAAATTTACTACCTTTCCATCTAAAACATCACCTATTTTTAGATTTTCTCCATTTTTAGCCCATGGATCTTCATTTATATCTTTTAAAATTAAAGATACTCTTTGATTTTTAGTATCTACTTCTCCAACAAATACTTCTACATTGTCGCCTTCTTTAACAACATCTTCTGCTCTATTAACTCTTCCCCAAGATAAATCATTTAAATGAATTAATCCAGTTACTCCACCAATATCAACTAATGCACCTGCTTTGATTATCTTTCTAACTACTCCTGTTCTCTTTTCACCAGACTTAATTGATTTCCATAATTCTTTTTTATTCTTTTCAAATATCTCATCTTCAATTATTCTTCTTGATGCAACTATTTTTCTTGATTTAAAGTCCAATTCAATTATTTTAACTTCTAATTCTTTCCCTATAAAATCAACTAAATTAACTCTTTCTCTTGAAACTAAAGATGCTGGTATAAATACTCTTATATTTCCATAATAAGCAATTAATCCACCTTTAACTTCTTCTTTTACATAAACCTTGATAACTTCTTCATTATTAAAAGCTTTTTCTATATCTTCTTTTTCGGTAATTTCCAAAGCCTTTACTCTTGATAATTGAACATATCCTTCTCCATCATTTGGTGATAAAACATAAACTTTAATTTTATCTCCAATGCTTACAACTTCTCTAGGATCTTTATCTATGTTAGTTAATTCATTTTTTTCTATAACTCCATCAAAGGCATAATTAATATTAACCATAACTTCTTTATCATTAACATCAATTACTTCACCGTCTAATATATCTCCAGTTCTTATTCTTTTAACGTCAAAATCTTTTAATAAGTCACTCATAGTTCCTTCTAAGTTTTGATTTTCCATGTATTTCACTCCTTAAATTATGTTGTGTACTATTATAATTTTAATTTAATATGATATTGATTACAACCCTTTATGTCTAATAACTTTTTTATCAATATTAATCCTATATAGATTAAGAGATATTCTTTTATGTTATAATTAAATACAAAAAGAATAATTTAAATAAAGGTTATAATATAGCCTTTTAAACGGTTAATATCACTCGTAAATAGTAGGTAGTTTACGATATTTCTTGCAAGTATTGCCTATATGTCTATTTATGATGTAATTTTACCTTATCTGAACTTAATTAGATTTTGAAGAATTTATCTTTTTTATATAAAATAAATTCATAATCTTTTCTTGGAGGTGAACTTTATAAAAAAAAATAACTTTAAAAAAATAATCTTTAGTATATTTTTAATATTTGTTTTTTTAACTTCTAGTTTTCTTATAGATACCATCCCCATTTTTGATAATATAACTCATGGGGAAATTACAGTATCTGCAAAATCTAAGGGATCTAGTAGTTTTAAAAGTTCTAGCGGATTCAAAAGCTCTAGTAGTTCAAAAAGTTCTTCTAGTACTTTTAAATCAAGTGGTGGAAAATCAAATGTAAAGAGTTCTACTAGTAGTTTTAAAAGTGGTTCCTTTAAAAGTAATAGTTCTAGCTCTTCAACTAGCAGTTCAAAAAATTCTTCTACTAGTTCAAAAAGTGAAAGCAGCACTACTACTAATTCAGGTAATTTTAAAAGTGGTTCTTATAACAGTACTGTAGATAAAGGTAAATCCGGAACTTCAAAGGGATTTTCTTCAGGATCTTATAGTTCTTCAGAAAAAAATAACACAACCCAAGATAAAGATAATAATAAATCATCAAATTATGATAGCTCCAATGACTATGATAGTGGTTTCTCCTTAGGAGACATACTCTATGGTATATCTGCTATGAGGCATTTAGGTTTTAGTTCTAGGGGGATGGGGACATCCTTTGGATCTATAATTGTAATGGGAGTAATATTCGTAATTATAGTTAATGTAATAAGAATTTATTTGAAGAAAAGAAAATATTAATTAGGAGGATACTTATGGGTATTTTTACAAGAATGTCAAATATATTAAAATCAAAGGTCAATTCTACTTTAGATGAGATGGAAAATCCAATAGAATTATTAGATCAAAAAATTAGGGATATGGAAAAGCAATTAAATACTGCAAAATTAAACTCAGCTCAAATAATAGGTAATGCTCATGAAATAAAAAAGAAAATGGAAGATTGTGAAGTTGAAGTTAAAGACTATGATGATAAAGTTAAATTAGCCTTATCTAAGAATAATGAGGAGCTAGCCAAGAAAGCATTAGCTAGAAAAATAGAATCTGAAAAGAAACTAGAAAGTTTAAAATCTAGTTATGAAACTGCAAGAAATCAAGCTGATACAATTAAGAAAAATCTTGCTGCTTTAGAAGCTGAAATAGATAAGACTAGAAGTTATCGAGATGAAGCTGCTGCCAGATACAGCAATGCTCAAGCTAGTCAAAAGGTAAATGAAGTTCTTGCAAATGTTAAAACTAAATCTAATTCTATAGAAATAGATAGTATAGAAAGAAAAATTCAAAAACATGAAGCTTTAGCTAATGGCTTAGGTGAGCTTAGAAATGTAGATAGTTTTGAAAGTGAATTTGAAGCTTTAGATACTGTTGATTTAGATTTAGAACTTGAAAAATATAAAAATAATAATTAGGTGATTAAATGTCTAGTACCATAGATTTCATTAATAAGGAAAGGGATACAGTTGGGAAAACTTATACTGAAATAACTTATGCAATAAGTGAAGTTTCTCCTTTTCTAGATTTAAGTACTTTAAAAAGAAGAAAATATTATTCAAAACTTCCAATATTAAAAAAGTATATTGAAATGTTAAATGATGCAGAATACTCAAGTAAAAATAAGAAATTCAAACTTTTTAAAAAAGATGATAGCATCTTAAATTTACAACAATATAAGCAAGATAATTTAGAGATATTTAATCAATTTCAAGATTGCTCAAAATGTGCTTGTCTTAATTGTATTAAAGAGTGTGATTTCAAAACTTGTAGTGGATGCAGAATAAATTCTTATATTAAAGCTTGTGATAAATCCAAACTAAATGTTCGCTTCCATAAGAATTTTATTTTAGACTTAACTAATAATAACACTGGAAAATCTAGTAGGTATAAAGTTCTTGCAACTATAGAAAATTGTATAGAAGATAATCTTTATATAGCTCTTGAAAATTTACTTGATAATAGTGATAAACTTCTTCTTTATTATTATCCTGGTATTTCATCAGATGACTTTGGTGAAATTACAGATGAAGAAGAATTCAATTTAATTGTTGAAACTTATGAACAAGCTTAATGCTACGCACAATGGATAATACGTAATGGATAATTGTGTTGAAAACTCCTTGGGAGTTTTTGCAATGAAAGAATTAAAGAATTATATAAGGGAAAGTTTTAATTCCTAAAACTTTCCCTTCTGTTTTTATATCTCATTAATCACTTTATTTCTTAATATTTATTAGTATTATTAATCTCCAAAAACTATTCTATATAACATCACTTTAATTCACTAACACAACCTGATTTAATTGCAGATATGTTTCTACGAATTCTTTCATTAGGCCAATCCCACCACCTAATTTCAAGTAATGACGAAATAACTTCATTTGAAAATCTATTTCGGATAGGCTTTGCTGGAACTCCTCCCACAATGGTATATGGTGGAACATCTTTTGTAACTACTGCACGAGTACCTATAATTGCTCCATCTCCTATTGTTACACCAGCCATAATCACAGCTTCATAGCCAATCCAAACATCATTTCCAATAACAATATCCCCCTTATTATCCCATGAATCTGTAACATCTGCTTTATCCAATCCCCATTCATCAAAAAATAGTGGAAATGGATAAGTGGATAAAGACCTCATAGTATGATTTGAACTATTGAATAAAAATTTTGCTCCACATGCAATAGAACAAAATTTTCCAATGATTAACTTATCATGGTTAATTGGATAGTGATATAAAACATTATTTTTTTCAAATAGTGTTGGATCATTTACAAAATCATTATACATAGTATATTCACCAACAATAATATTGGGATTTGTAATTACATTTTTTAAATAAACTGTCTGCTTATCTCCCTTACGAGGATAAATTATTTTCTCCGATATAGTCATTTGAAAACCTCCTAAAAATTTATAATAATTATAAAACTATATCGGTAACTGCAATACAAAGTTTCACCCTTACCACCTCTTTAAAATATTAAAATATGTAAATAAATGTTTTTTACATATTATTTAAATTTTTAATATATTAAGTTTTTCATTACTATTTTTGTATTATTTATTGTTAAAATAATTATTAGGTAAAAATATTGAAAACTTAGTTCCTCTTTTACCAGATGTAACCTGTATATATCCCCCATGCTTAGATATTATAATCCTTGTTAAATATAGACCTATACCTATCCCTTCAGTATTGCCTACATTGTTTCCTCTATAAAATCTCATAAAAATTTTGGGTATTTCTTCTTCTTTTATTCCTATACCGTTATCTTCAATATCTATTCTTACAAACATTTCATAGCTTTGTATTGTTATTTTTATTTCTCCATTTACCTGAGTATATTTTACTCCATTTTCCAAAATATTAAGAATAGCTTCTGTAATCCAATTTTTATCATGTAGAATTTTAATTTTATCTTTTTGAATAAGTTCAATGTTTATATTTTTCTCTCGTGCCTTTTTTTGCACTTGGCTTATTGCTAGTATCACTGTATCATTTAAATCATTAATTTCTGTTCTTAAATTTATTACTCCACTCTCTAACCTAGACATTTTAATCATACTTTCTACTAAAAAAGTAAGCCTATCTAAAGACAAAGTCATTATATCAGTGAACTCTTTTCTTTCTTCACTATTTAAGCTTTCATCCTTAAGAAGTTCTCCATATATTTTTAAATTAGTTAAAGGTGTTTTTAGTTGGTGAGCAATATCTGAAATTAATGACTTAATTTCATTTTTTTCACTTTCAATCTGCTTATTTTTTTCCTTTAATATATTAGTAAGTTTTATAGTTTGATATTGAAGCTTAGAAAACAATGTATCTTCTATAGTTGAAAATACTTCTTCGTCCTTCATATCTATAATAGTTCCTAGCATATCAGATAGTTGTATAAATATATTCTCCATATGCTTTTTATAAATTATTTTATAAACAAAAAATAGAGAAATAATTAATAATGAAAATATTAAAGTTATAAAAAATACTCTCTTACTTTCTACCATCAAATATATATAAATATTAAATATAATTGCTAATAATATACTAGTACCACTTAATATATTGTTTACCTTATCAAGTTTAATCTTCATAAAATTACTCTCCCAAAATATATCCAATACCAAATACAGTTTCTATATATTGTGGATTTTTAGGATCTTCTTCAATTTTCTTTCTAAGCCTTCTTACATTCACACTTAATGTATTTTCATCAACAAAGTTTCCATTGTTATCCCAAAGTTTTTCTAAAAGTATTTCCTTAGTTACAACTTTACCTTTATTTTTAACAAATATCTCTAATAACTTGTATTCTGTTGCTGTTAAATTAATTCTATTATCATTTATCCAAACTAACATCTTATCAAAATCTATTTTTAAATCTTTATATTCAAAAATATTTTGATTATTACTCTTTCTTTTTAAAATGGCATTTACTTTATATTTTAACAATTCTACTGAAAATGGCTTTGATATATAATCATCACAACCAGCTTCAAATCCCTTTACCATATCCTCTTCTGTATCATTTGCAGTAAAAAATACTATAGGGAAATTCACATGTTCTCTAATTTCCTTACATAAATCTAATCCATTTCCATCTGGTAAGTTTATATCTAAAAGCAAAAAATCTATTCTATTATTTAATATTATTTGTTTTCCTTCTTCTTTATTATACGCAGATACAGTTTCATATCCTTCATTTTTTAGTGCAAAGGATACTCCCCTGTTAAGTGCCTTATCATCTTCAATTATTAAAATTCTCACCATTTCTATCACCATTTTTATTATATCAAAATGTGGCAAGCTATGCTAACTTACCACATTTATTCTATTCTTCTATTTCTCTAATTCTATCTGTTACACTTTGTTTTGAACATACTTTAAAAACTAATGATGGAGTTATTAAACATATAATAAATATTACAATTATCAAAAATATAAGTGGACCTGTTGGAAATGAGAATACTGCATAGTCTGCCATATTATGAACTAAAGCTGATACTCCAAATATAATACCAGTTCCTAAAGTACAAATTAATACTGTTGTTACTCCTGAATAGTATACCCCTTCAAAGACAAGCATCTTCTTAATTTGCTTCTTAGTCATACCTATACTTTCCATTATAGCAAGTTCTTTTAATCTCATATTAATTCCTGTTATCATAACATTAACAAAATTTAATATACCTATTAATATTAAAATCAGCGATACTCCACCGCCAAGAATTCTTTCCACTATTGCCGCCTTATTAAACTCTTCAGTTTTAGTAGTTTTAGATTCTAAATATAATCCTTGACTCTTTGCTATACTTTCTAAATCGGCTTTAATTTTAGGTTCATACTTTTCTTCTACATTTATATAAGAAAGATAATTTGAAGAATTCATATCTATATCTTCTAAAGCTGATTGACTCATATAAATTGTTGGTATACCTAATGGAGCTGCTAACCCATCTGGTATATCCACATCTAATTTAACTACTTCAGTATTATATTCTAATGATTTATTAGTATTTGGATTAGTAATTTTAAGCTTACCCTTTATTTCTTTATAATTATCTCCATAATACCAGTTACCTATAAGAATTAACTTTCCTTTCTTAAAAGCTTCTAAATCAAATTTATCTGAATTTTCTACATACATTTTTTCAATAGTACTATCACTAACTCCAATTATACTAGCATTCATTAACTCTGGGTTACTCTTTGAATTTTTAATAAAACTATTAAGTTCGTCCTCACTTAATCCAAATCTATTATATGCTTCTTTTAAAGCAGGTAATAACACTTCATCATTCATAGTTAATCTAAGAGTACTTAATTTGAAGGTATCTATACTTTCTACTCCAGGCATATTATTAATGTTATTTAAAATATCATTATCCATTTTCCCTTCAATTGCACCTGTATTTTGAAGTGCAAAATCATTAGGGACATATCTATTTATATAATTTTCAACCTTCATACTATCAACAAATGTATTAACGCTTAGGAAAGTGATTATCCCCATAAATAATGATAAAAATACTAGTATAGCTCTTTTTTTATCTCTAAAAACATTATACCAAGCCATTTTATAGAGCTTTCCGCCATTAGTTGTATTTCTATTTTTCTTTTGTTTTTTTGGTGTATTTCCTGTATATCTCATAGCTTCAATTGGTGAAATACTACTAGCTATTTTAGCCGGTTTTCTACAACTTATTAATACTGTTACTAAAGAAAATAGTGTTGCTAAAATAAATATTACTGGATTAAATGATACATCACTAGGCATTGCTGTTGAAGAAAGCATACCCATAAATGCTGGTACTACTACAAATGAAACTATTGCTCCAAATACTAATCCTATTGGAATTCCAATTATAGAAAGCCTTAATGCTTGCCCTTTTACTATCTTTTTTATTTGTTTAGGAGATGCACCTAAAGTTTTTAATCTTCCATAAAAATTAATTTCTTTGGTTACTGCTATATATAAAACATTATAAATTAATAAATATCCACTTAAAATTATAAATGTAACTATCACTAAAACTAAAATAGCAGTACTAATAACAGTGTCTAAGGAGTCATCTGCTATATATGAATAATTAAATTTTTGATTATCTTTAAGATTAACTTTCTCCTTTAATATATTTTCTGAAGCATATTTATACTGATTCTTTACAGTCATTAAAAACATTCCGTTATTTTCTATTGATAAATTATTTTCTTTAATAAAGTTTTCAGAAAGGTAAATATATCCTGTGTCTTCTACTAATCCATAATAAGTAAAAATACCACTTATGGTAAACTCTTCATTGATAACTTCATCATTTATTTTACATGGAATACTAATTTTATCTCCAACATTTGCATCACTTTTTCCAAGTAGGTCTAATGCCAATCTTGATATCATAATATCATTTGTACTAGTTGGATAATTTCCTTTTATATCACCTAATGCAGGTATTAATTGCTTTTCATAGTTATCTTTATCATGATATTCTAATCTTACACTTGTTCTATTTTCAATTAAAGTATCTAAACTTACCTTCCCAACATTTATCTGTGATCCTGTATTTTTAAATATATCTAATGTTTTTAATTTACTTATCTGTTCTTCTGTTGGGTTTGATAATGAAACATTTGCTGTTGTCCCTGCTAACCGAATATTCATTATTCTGTAGTTCTTAACAAAGCTTATTCCTATACTAAAAACTGAGGATATCATAAAAGTTGTTAATACTATAGCAAGTATTGCAAATAGATTCCTTACTTTATTTGTTTTTAAAGAACGATTGATTATCTTTTTAATAACCTCTTTATTATTATTTTCAAACTTCATTACCTACCACCCCTCACATAAACTCTTCCATCTTCAATTCTTATAATTCTATCTGCAAGCTGAGCAATTTCTTCATTATGAGTTATCATAATCATTGTTTGATTAAACTTTTTACTAGTTGTTTTTAAAAGTCCTATAACATCCATACTAGTTTTACTATCAAGATTACCTGTTGGTTCATCAGCTAAAATAAGACTTGGCTTTGTAGCTAATGCCCTTGCTATTGCAACTCTTTGTTGTTGTCCTCCAGATAAATTATTAGGCATATTAGTTAGCTTTTCACTTAATCCTAATGTATTAATTATTGAATTCACATATTCTTTATCTATTTTTACTCCATCTAATTCTATGGGAAGTACTATGTTTTCATAAACATTTAATATTGGTACTAAATTATAGTTTTGAAATATGAAACCTATATTTCTTCTTCTAAAGACTGCAAGCTCTTCATCTTTCATTTTACTAATCTTTTTCCCATTTATAATTGTTTCTCCACTTGTTGGTGTATCTAATCCTCCAATCATATTTAATAAAGTAGATTTACCACTACCTGATGTTCCTATGATAGCAACAAATTCTCCATTTTCCACTTCTATACTTACATTGTCTAAAGCCTTAACTATATTCGGTTCTTGCCCATATATTTTCACTAAATTTTCTGTTTTTAAAATACGCATTTTATATCACCTCATAAAAATATTCTTACTATACTTTGTATTTTAAATAGAACTTCTTACAATTCTCTGACAAAAATATATTTTAATAGAAAATTTTATTATTTTAATCATAAAAAAAGGTTGCCTTTTGGCAACCCTAACTATTTTTCTTTTATAAATACTAGATCTTTTTCTGTAGACATTTCTTCATTAAATAAATATCCATCTATATCTAGTTTTTTAATTTCTTCTATATCTTCAATTTCATTTTGTATTATATATCTAGTCATAATTCCTCTAGCTTTTTTTGCATTAAAGGATATAATCTTATATTCATCTCCTCTTAGCTCTTTAAAGATTGGAGTTATAACATCTACCATATTACTTTTTCTCAATCCCTCTATAGCAGTGAAATACTCATTTGATGCTAAGTTAATTATGGTTTTATTCTTATGTGATTTTAATTCCTCTATTAAGCTTTCTTCTAGTGTTCTATCCCAAAATTCATAAAGATTCTTTGACTCATTTACCTTTAACTTAGTTCCCATTTCAAGTCTATATTCATTAATTCCATCAAAAGGTCTAAGTACTCCATATAATCCTGACAATATTCTTAAATGTTCATTAGCATAAAAAAGTTCTGAATGTGATAGACTACCTACATCCATTCCTCTATAAACATCACCTTTAAAAGCAAGAATAGCTTGCTTTGCAGTATCTAAGCTTTTTGTCCATTTTTGAAATCTATCTCTATTTAAATCAGCTAACTTTGTGCTTATCTTCATAAGCTTTTCTAAAGAATAGCTATCGTAATTAGCAATTTCATTTATTATTTCCTGCGACTTATCTAAAAACCTAGGTTCACTTATCGGTAAACTATCATCCTTTGTCTCAAAATCTAAAGTTTTTGCAGGAGAAATAACAATTATCATAATCTTCCTCCTCTCTACTATTCCCTCTTACCTTAAACTATATGTTTTTTCATCATTTCACTATAACAATAATTTATTATATCACTTCTTTTAATTATGCCTATAAAAATACCTTCATCATCAACTACAGGCACAAAATTTTGTGTTGTAGCTAAAGAAATTAAGCTTTCTACATTAGCATTTATTGAAACACTTTTATGCTTTCTTTTTCTAGGTACGTCTATAATTTTAACATTTTCTGTATTTCTAAAATTTAAATCAGGAGTATTTTTAAGTTTCCAAAGCAAATCTCCTTCTGTTAATGTTCCAACATATTTACCTTCTTTATTTATTAATGGTATAGCAGTATATCCGTGATGCTCCATTCTTTCTATAACTTGTCTCATGGTTGCATCTAAATATTCATATATCACCTCATTTTTAGGTGTTAAAAAAAATGCAATATTCATAATTTATCTTCTCCAATACTTTAAATTAAACCAAGTCATATATTAATTTTATCACATTTTCAATGTAATTGTTTTGCACTATTTAAAATCTTAATAGTTAATTAATTTATTTTTTTATCCTCTTAAATTTATAGGTATAATTAATATATTCAATTTCATCTATAATAGTTGCAACTTCATTATATACTTCTTCTCCACTAAAGGTTTGCTTAACTATAACTTCATCTATAATTTTATTATTACACTTTTTACATCTTCCAATAGCTATAAATCTCCACTTCATTGGAATAAAGTCATATTCAAAATCTATATCTAAATTACATTTAGGGCATTTACAATTCAGTTTGTCCATATCTAACTTATATTCAGTTAAATTTTTTATATCCATAGCTGGCATGTTATATATATCTTTAATAATATAATTTTTGAGAACTCTTGAGTTATATATTCTCTTAAATACCTCTGCAGTATAAATAGCATCATTTAAAGCATCATGTAGCTTACTACTATCTACCTTAATCTTTAATTCTTCTAAAGCATTTTTTAAACTCAAGGATTTTTTCTTTCCTAATATCTTAGTAGAATACTCTTGCAAGTCTAAATAATTTTTTAGCCAATCTAAATCATCATATTTATAGTGTATTGCATTATTAATTATTTCAATAATATCATCTTTTGCCCAGGAGCATATAATATCTCCTTCATCAATTAGTCCTGATAATTTTTCAATTCCCTCTTGAAATGTTAGCCCCTTTTCTAAATCATCATTTGTTATACCAGTTATTTCAGAAATCTTTGGATTTAAAACTGGAATTACAGATGGTTTAATATATGCTTTAAACTCATTAAGTGGCTTCATATAATTATCTAGTTTTATTGCCCCTATTTCTATTATTTCATTATCCAAATCAACCTTTTCAAGGCTTGGATACTTTGTAAATATATCTGGATAATATTTATGTATCCCTTCTAAATTATTGAATTCCAAATCAATTATTATAAATGCCATTTCATACCTCTCACACTTTTATATTCACAAGTATATTATGCCATTTTTCCAAATATTTTTCACTATTATTCCACAAAAAAAATTAGGATATAAATAATATATTCGTTGCTCCGTCGCTTCGCTCCAAGTCGCCCTCATATATTATTTATATCCTTATATACTGAATGTAATAATTCCTCCCTAACTGGGAATTATGAAAATGTTTTGCTTTATACTTTTTTTTGTATTCTGTTATTTATACTTTATATTTATTTGCCACCTGGCAAGCTCCAAGTCGATGTCATATATTATTTATATATATTAACTAATTATCCTCAAAGTTTATACCTGCAAGTTTCATTAGATGTACTGCATTTTGGGTCTTGCTTCTGCCTTCTCTTAATTTGTAATCAAACTTGATTTTATTATCTTCATAATACTCTTGGAAATTATAATTCTTAAGCCATTTTCTACTTTCTTCTAAATCACAAAGTTCTAAGTCATGGGTTGATACTAGGCCCATTGCTCCATTGCTTACTAATTGATTTATTAGAACCTTAGCTCCCTCATGTCTATCTCTTGAATTAGTTCCTTTAAAAATTTCATCTAATAGGAAGAATACTTTTTCTCCATTTTTAGCTGCTTCTATTAATATCTTTATTCTTAATATTTCAGCATAAAAAGAAGATATACTTTCCTCTAAATTATCCTTAGTCCTCATGCAAGTATAAATACTAAAAATACTACAACTAAACTTTTTAGCACAAACTGGTGCTCCAATATAGCTTAGTAATAAATTCACTCCTATTGTTCTTAAAAAGGTACTTTTCCCTGACATATTTGAGCCTGTAATTAAAGCCACCTTCCTACTTACTCCATTTTTAGAATCCAAGGCAAAGCTATTAGAAACAGCTTTTATTCCTAACATTGGATGTGCTATATCTTCCCCTTCTACTTTATCTTCATTACATATTTCTGGGAAACACCAACTTTCAAAATCAAAGGCTAAATTTGAAATGCTTGATAAAGCTTCAAATTCTCCCATAATATCAAGCCATTCCTTAAGATTTTTGCCATTTATATTTCTCCACTCTTCTAAATTTCTTAAAATAAATGTATCTGATAATATAGTTACATTTAATAGCAAGTAATATGCATTTCCACTACTATCTCCAAGCCAATCCACTAATGATTTTAGTGATTTCATTTCCTTTATTGCACTTTTATTTTCATTGAATAGCTTTTTCTTTAGTCCCTTTAATAAATCACTTTCAAATTCTTCATTTTCTATTAAATTCAATATATTGGTGTAAGATTCAATATCTTTTTTATGAGTACTAAATAATGATATTGTACTTGCAAGATCTTTAGTTAGTATCTTTACTACTAAATAGTTAATCATAAATACTAGAAGTAAATAGCTTATAGGTAAAATTCCTAAAACCACTAAAACAGTTGATATAATTGTAATAGCTATAAATATATAAGGTACTATTTTTAATAATGCCTTAATTTCTTTTTTAGATTCTGCCCATTCTAGTAATTCATTAATATCCTTTACTCCACTTTTTTTAAAGGTAGATCTTACTTCTAATTCCTGTCTCCATTTAACTTTTTTCGCCAATTCCTTAATAGCTTCTTGCCTATCTACTATTTCATTCTTTTTAGGCACATATTTTAATGATATTATTTCACTTAATTTTTCTCTTCCAAACTTAGTCTTTGTAGAATTTATCATTTGAAATAAGGAATTCCTCCCAAAAACATCTAAGTCACTAGCAAATGGGTGTTTATCATCTAAAAATTCTTCACCTTTATCTTCTTGTTCTTTAAAATTCCCATTTATTCTATCTATTCCTTTTTTATTAATATTAATATAAAGTTCACATTCCTTTTTTTTCTTTATCTTTCTATTATGGAAAATAGCTACAATAATAAATATTAAAAATCCAATAATAACAGATGTTATCAAAAGTACTATATCTTCTTGCTTGTAAAAATAATAAGCTAGCCCTACAGTTAATATAACTATTGCTAATCTTATAATTGAAATAATGTTTATTATATTATTTAAACTTTTTATATCATTATTTCTACTTAAAATCTCATCTTCATAAAACTTTAATGCCCTATTCATATATACACCACCTTATTAGATATTTTATCATAAAAATTGTAGGATATATATTGTATTGTTTGCGACCTCGCATTTGTTCTAAGTCGCCACAATACAATATATATCCTACTAAATCCTATAATATATTTATTACTTTAATGAATTGTATATAGTTTCTAAATTATACTTCATACCTTCTAAATAACTCATGTCATCTTCCTTTGTTTCAAGGCTATATACTTTCACAACCTTAGCACCTACTTCTTTTGCTAGAGTCTCAGCTTCTTTTTCACTAGCCGTAGATTCACTAAAGATTGTTTTAACTCCATTTTCTTTGCTATAATTTATTAATGCTTCTAAATTTTTAGCTGTTAGTTCACCTTCCCCAAAGACATCAGCTATACTTTTTTGCTCTAATCCAAAATCCTTACATAAGTAAGCAAAAGCTGCATGTCCAGTAACAAAATTCTTATTCTCTAAATCTTTAAATTTATCCTTATATTCATTATATAATGAAGTGAAATCATTTTTTAACTTTTCAAAATTTGCTTCATAATAATCCTTATTTTCTGGATCTAACTCTGAAAAGGCATTTTTGATATTTTCAGCTTCTATAACAGCATTACCTAAACTTAACCAAACATGAGGGTCTACTCCACCATGGTCATGATCATGTTCTTCTTCATCTTCATGGTCATGAATATCTTCTTCTGATATATTTATTACATCAATTCCCTTGCTAGCTTCTACAACTTTAACATCTCTTCCTTCAATAGTTCCTAAAACAGAATCTATCCATTCTTCCATTTGAAGTCCATTATATATAAATATGTTCGTATTTATTAACTCTTTTAAATCCTTTGGTTTTGGATCAAAGCTATGTGCGTCACTACCATCTGGAATAATAGAAAATACTTCTACCTTATCTCCTCCAATAGCTTCTGCAAAATCCTTTAATGGATTTATAGTAACTCCAACTCTTAATCTTTCTCCGTTATTATCTTCTAAATTCTTAGTACCACACCCAGCAAAGGAAACTAATACTCCTAATATAAGTCCTAAACTTATTATTTTTTTCTTCACTATTCCACCTCATTTATGCAAATGATTTGCATTATTCATAGGTTAATTTTATAGTCTACAATATATAATGTCAATACTATTATTAACATTATTATAAATTAATATAAGTAAAGTCTATATTTTTTTTAGTAAATATTTCTTTTTCCCTTCCTTGGCAAGTAAATATAAGAGTTTGACTAAAATTAGAATCAATTAGTAATTCTAAGGCTCTTTCTGTTCTAATATCGTCATATTGAACAAAAGTATCATCTAATATTACTGGGAAATCCATCCCCCTATATATCATATTTATAAAAGCTAATCTTAATGATAAATATAATTGATCATTAGCTCCATTACTTAATATTGCTCCTGGTAAGATATCTCTTCCTTTTCTTACTTTCATATCATAAGAATCAGATACCATAACATCTTCATATTCCTTATTTGTTAAAGTTTTAAAATAATCAATTACATTTGAATTAAGTATATTTCCAAAGTTACCTCTTACTTCTCTAATTGACTCATTCATAACCTCTATTGCTATTTCTGTTGATTTAAGTAACTTTTCTGTTTTTTCTATCTTTTCTTTAACCTCTTGAATTTCTTCCTCTATTAAAGGAATTGTTCTTTTCCCTAAAAATCTATTCTTTAAATAGTTTTCAACATCCTTAATTTCCTTTTCAACTTCAATTAATTCATGAGACTTTAGAGAAACTTGATTATCTATTTCTTCTTCTGATGAATAACTATAATTAATATTTTCATTAATTATATCCTTCAAATCTTCTTTAATAGATTCTATATCTTTGTCCTTAGTTAAAGCATTGTATGCCCCTTCTATATTTTCTAAAGTTTTTAAAATCTCATCTCTTTGCTTAATTTTTTCTTTAATCTCTAATAATTTTTCTTCAAGCTCATATAGATCTATATTTTCTAAACCTATATATTCTAGCTTTTCTCTTATTCTTTTTTCTCTAATACTTAATTCTCTATCTAATTTTTCAATAGATTTTTCTTCTTTATCTATATCAATTTTTATAGATAATACTTCTTTACTTATTTCTTCATATTTAGAAATCATCCCTATTACTTTGTTTATATCTTCTGTATTAGCTATTTTTAAAATATTATTTATAATTTCTTCATTAATTTTATAATTTTCTTTAACTACATCTATATTTAAAAACTTAATTTGGGATTCTTTTTCTGATATTTTAATATTTTGTTTTTCCACATACATATTATAATCATCAAATAGTTTTAATTTTTTAATAAAATCCTCATATGATGTTGCTTTAACTAACTTAGTATGTTTAAATATTTCTTTTTCTATATTACTTATATCTTCTTCTAGGGATTTAATATTTAAAGATGATTTACCTTCACTTCCCATTTCAATTTTTAAAGATATTGTTTTATATGATATAAGAACTAAAATTCCAGCAGTAAATCCAACTAATAGCTTATTTTCTCTATAGAATATTAATAGAAGTATTAAAAAAGCAATATTCACAAGAGATGCTAATGAAAAAATTCTAAACTTATTTTTTAATTTCTCTATTTCTAAATTTGATTTATTATTATAGCTTTCAGCTCTAAATTTAAGTTCCTTTAGTTTATCTTCATATTTTTCTAATAAGTTGCTTATATTCTCCCTAATTCCTTTAAAGTTTATTGCACTTCCAATATATCTTTCCTTATTAGATATATCTTCCTTTATCAAATCTATTTCTTTATTTAATTCCTCATATTTTTTAACTTTTTCTGTTAAGTTATCTTTCTCCATAACTGCCTTCATAAAGGCATTTTTATCTTCACTAGATAATTCTTCTATGAATAAAAGATTCTCATAGCCTTCTCTTTTAGCAGAGTAAATTTCCTTACTTTTACTTAAACTTTTTTCTTCTTCACTCTTCATATCTAAAAGGCTAAAATAAAGGGAATTTTCATCTTTTATATCATTAAGTAAAACCTCATCTATAATTCCATTTCTAGAGGAAATACTCTCTTCTATATATCTTTCCTTTTTCTTTAGCTCTTCTCTTTTCTTTAAATATTGTGTTATTTCTTCATATTCTTTTTGTAATTTTGATTTTTTTAAGTATTTTTTATAAATATCTAAATTTTTTATTTCTGTTCTTAAATCATTTCTTTTTTCTCTTAAAAATATTAAATTATTTTCCTTATCTATATTTTCTTCTGATAGTTTATATGCCTCATATTTTTCTTGATTAAGGTCATTAAGCCTATTCCTTAATATATCTAATTCCCCAGTTTTTCTAACTGTAGATATAGATTTTTTAATAGCTTCAAGTCTTTCTATAGATTTTTGAGCAGATATATTAGTATCATCACTATTAAGTAAGTTAGCTGCTTTATCTATTATTTCTTCTTCTTTATCTTTAGAAATTGCAACACCTAATTGATTTATAAATAAAGTCTTAAAGAAGGTAGATGAATTTACATTTAAAAAGTATCTACCTGGTTCATCCTTAGGAATTTCTGTAACAATTTCTCCACTTTCTGCATCTAATATTTCAGATATATCTTCCTTCTTAGTTGCTCCAAAGCTTCTTTTAATTATATATTTTCTATTATTATGAGTTACATATAATTCCCCTCTTATTTTTTCCCCATCTATTGGAGCAAACCTCACTCTATCATTATTCTTCAAATCCTTAGTCCTTTTAGAGTTCATTCCATAAAGCCATACTCTAATAAAGTTTTGAATAGTACTTTTTCCCTTTTCATTTTCTCCATAAATTAAATTAATTTTTTCTTCAAAGTTAATTTCCTTATCTTTTAATCCTGCAAAAGAAATTATATTAATTTTATTTATAATCATTTAAATTCACTTCCTCATGAGATAAGGATTGTATGCCTAGTTTTAAAGCCATTTGTAAAATCTCCTTATCACAATCTTCCTCTTTCATTTTTTCTAATAGCTTTTTTGCATAAACCCCTTTGATAGAATAGTCTTCTGATATCTTATCAAAGTCTAGTTTAACTTCTGTCTTATCAATAACCTTTACAAAATAGAAATCATTTTTTATTTTTTCTAATATTACACCTTCATTAAGATTAATATAAGATTCTATTTCTCCTTTAAGTATAAGCTTATATAAATTATTTTTTCTTTCTTCCTCATTAATGGCAGATAAGATTTTAGCTCTTACTTCATCATAACTTACAGAGTTACTTATATCTATTTCTTCAACATAATAATTTCTTTTTGATGTTCTAATAAAATTTAAGTCTACTGCTCCCTTAGTTACTTCCCCTAGTATAATACCTTTATCTCCAGTTTCATCAAAGCCTCTTCCTTGTGGACATCCTGCATAAGCATAGAAGGTATTATTTTCTCTTAATATTCCACTAAAATTATGCCTATGTCCTATAGCGATATAATCTAATTTACTGTTTTCAATGTCTTTTATAGTCATTGGATTATATTCATTACCCTCATCTGTATTAGAAATATCACCATGTATTGTCATTATGTTAATATAATTTTCTTTAATATTAACATTCTTAAGCATACTTTTTCTTACATGGTATTCATTAAAGGCTGCTCCCCAAACTACAGTATTTAAATCTTCTAAAACTACACTTTCAATGCTTCCTTTAAATATATAAACATTTTCTGGCCAATTTATCATCTTGTAAAAAGATTTTTCATTATAGGGATCATGATTTCCAGGTGATATAAATACTCTTATATTATTTATTCTTTCAATTTGATTTTTAATAAATATAAGTGTTTTCTTATTTATAGTTAAATTGTCAAAAATATCCCCAGTTAATAATAATATATCAACAGAATTTTCCACAGCTATATCTATTATCCTACTAAATACTTCCAGTAATTCTTCTTTGCTAATAATAGATATATTTTTATCTAAATCTTTAAAAGGAGTATCAAAATGTAAATCTCCTGCTTGTAATATCTTAACCTTCCTCATATTATCACCTTTAATCTTTGCGAACTTTTGTTCTATTTTATCATTTTTAAATTACTTATACAACAGGCAGGCTATAGATATTATATTCTTTGCTCCGTCGTAAACTCCAAGTCGCCAGAACATAATATCTATAGCCTTACATACTAAAGGTAATAATTCCTCTTTTCATTCGGAATTATGAAAGTGTATTGAATATTATTATTGTCAATTAACTATTAGTATTATCAGAATAAATATATATAGCTGAACTATCTAAGTTTGTATATTTTTCTTTATTTTTAGAATATTTGAACAAAAAAAAAGAAAGAAACCCATTGACGTAAAATATAAAACTTTACATCAATTAGGTTTCTCCCTTTTAGAAGGGTAGAACTACGATATTCTTTGGTGGTATATCCATCCTGTTTTTAATACCTTAGGTTTTTTGGTCCTGTGGCTATTTTATTGAATGTTCGTATTGTTCTACCATTCTTTTTACCATTTCGCCACCAACGGAACCACATTGTTTTGAAGTTAAGTCTCCATTATAATCGCTAAATGGAACTCCTAACTCTGATGCAACTTCATTTTTGAATGCACTTAATCCCTTTCTTGCTTCTGGAACTAATGTTTTTGCCATTTGTAATTCCTCCTTTGGCTGTTGGTTTAGTAAACTCACTTTTAAATGTAACTCCTCACATTTGAAAGCTTTAATGTTTACACTATTATATTAACCTCTATTAGTTTTTATATGCTTAGTAATTCATGGATAAGTTAGCACTTTTTATTTTATAAAAAGATATTTAAATTTTAATCATATATTAACTTATATAAAGTATTCATAGAAGGAATACTCAATAACTTAAGGCACTTCCTGTTATATTATTCTTTTAATTCCTTATGTATTTGAATTATATTTTCTTCTCCAACTTTAGCTTTCTTATTATTTTCAAAATATGTAAGTGCAGATGATAAAGCCCAATTATAAGCAAATCTAGTAGCAGAAGCTATGTCAAACATTCTAGTATTTTGTTTATTATTAGGATAAAGTTTATATTTATATATCTTTATCATATTAATCACCTACTTTTAAC